>JBCCLL010000001.1:0-172950 GCA_039026855.1 Pseudomonadota bacterium
GACCCGGGGCCTCTGGGACATCTGACCCCGAGGCCCCGGGTCAAGCCCGGGGCGGGTGTCGCACCTACGGCTCCGCATGGAAAAACGCGTCCTCTTTCGCGGCTGGCTGCTGCCGCTGCTGCTGATCGCGCCGCAGGTGCTGGTGTCGGCGGTGTTCTTTTTCTACCCGGCGGGACAGGCGATCTGGCAGTCGCTGTTTATCCCCGACCCGTTTGGCCTCTCCGCGCGTTTTGTCGGCCTCGCCAATTTCGAATTTCTGCTGTCCGACCGCTTTTACCGCGCGTCCTTCCTGACCACCGCGATCTTCTCGCTGCTGGTCACGCTCTGCTCGATGATCCCGGCCCTGTTCCTCGCTGTCCTCGCCGATCGGCTGATCAAGGGCTCGGGAGCCTACCGCACGCTGCTCATCTGGCCCTACGCCGTGGCCCCAGCCGTGGCGGGCGTGCTGTGGCTGTTCATGTTCAACACCCGCGTCGGCGTAGTGGCATGGTATCTGGGTCAATTGGGCTATGACTGGAACCACGTGCTCAACGGCGGCGAAGCCATGGGCCTCGTCGTCGTCGCGTCCGCGTGGGGGCGCATCAGCTACAACTTCCTGTTCTTCTTTGCCGCGCTGCAATCGGTCCCCCGGTCGGTGATCGAAGCCGCCGCCATCGACGGCGCCCGCTTCTGGCGGCGCTTTTTTACCATCGTGCTGCCGCTGATCACGCCCACCGCGTTCTTCCTGCTGGTGGTCAACGTGGTCTACGCGTTCTTTGAAACCTTCGGCGTGATCCACACGATCACTTCGGGCGGGCCGCAGCAGTCCACCACCATCCTCGTCTACAAGGTGTTCTCCGACGGCTTTGTCGGCCAAGACCTCGGCTCGTCCTCCGCGCAATCGGTGATCCTGCTTCTGGTCGTGGGCCTGCTCACCGTGCTGCAGTTCAAATACATTGAAAAGAAGGTGCATTACTGATGGCGCAACACGCGGGCATGGTGGAAAAGCGCGGCCTGGGCCTTTGGGCCACACACGTGTTCATGGTGCTTGGCGTACTGGTGATCTTCTTTCCGATCTGGCTCGCTTTTGTGGCCTCCAGCGTCACGCAGGCCGAGATTGTCAAACCGCCCATGCCGGTCTGGCCCGGCGATCAGCTCTGGGACAACTACAGCGCCGCGCTTCTCTCTGGCGTGAACGTGCCCGTGGCCACGATGCTGCTCAACAGCCTGGTGATGGCCATCGGCATCGCGGTGGGCAAGATCATCATCTCGCTCCTGTCGGCCTTCGCCATCGTCTACTTCCGCTTTCCGTTCCGGCAGACGTTTTTCTGGATGATCTTCCTGACGCTCATGCTGCCGGTTGAGGTGCGCATCGTGCCCACCTTCGAGGTCGTCGCAGGCTTTGGCATGCTCAACAGCTATTCCGGCCTGATCTTCCCGCTCATCGCCTCGGCGACGGCCACGTTCCTCTTTCGCCAGTTCTTCCTCACCATCCCGGATGAGCTGGCCGAGGCTGCCCGCGTCGACGGCGCCCGCCCCATGCGGTTCTTTATCGACATCGTCGTGCCGATGAGCCGCACCAACATCGCCGCCCTGTTTGTGATCCTCTTCATCTTCGGCTGGAACCAGTACCTCTGGCCCCTGCTCATCACCACCGACCCAGAGATGAACACCATCGTCATGGGCATCAAACAGATGTTTCCGTCGGGCGATGACACCGCCAACTGGCCCGTCATCATGGCAACCTCGATCCTCGCCATGATCCCGCCGGTGATCGTCGTGGTGTCGATGCAGAAACTCTTTGTGCGCGGCCTTGTGGATAGCGAGAAATAGACATGGCAACCGTCACCCTGAACCAGATCAAGAAAAGCTTTGGCCCCACCGACGTCATCCACGGCATCGACATGGACATCGCCGACGGCGAATTCATCGTCATCGTGGGCCCCTCGGGCTGTGGCAAATCCACCCTCCTGCGCATGGTCGCGGGGCTGGAAACCGTCAGCGCAGGCGACGTCCTGATCGGCGGCACCCGCGCCAACGACCTCGAACCAATGGACCGCGACATCGCCATGGTGTTCCAGAACTACGCGCTCTACCCGCACATGTCGGTGCGCCAGAACATGGGCTACGGCCTGAAAATCGCAGGCCTGCCCCGCGCCGAGATCGACGCCAAAGTGGACGACGCCGCCCGCCTCTTGCAACTCGAAGCGCTGCTCGACCGCAAGCCGCGCCAGCTCTCGGGCGGCCAGCGCCAGCGCGTCGCCATGGGCCGCGCTATCGTGCGCCAGCCCAGTGTGTTTCTCTTTGACGAACCGCTCTCGAACCTCGACGCCAAACTGCGCGTGCAGATGCGGCTCGAGATCCGCGAGTTGCAGGAAAAGCTGGGGATCACCGCACTCTACGTCACCCATGATCAGGTCGAGGCGATGACCATGGCCGACCGCATGATCGTGATGAACGCAGGCGTGGCCGAACAGATCGGCACCCCGCTCGAGGTGTATGAGACCCCTCGCACCCTCTTTGCCGCGCAGTTCATCGGCAGCCCGGCCATGAACGTGTTCGACGCCGCGGTGGCAGACGGCGCCGTCACCATGGGCGGCAGCCCCATCGGCCCCGCCACCGGCTCCGACGGCGCAGTCAAATTGGGCTTGCGCCCCGAGCATCTGAGCGCGGATGACACCGGCCCCATCGCCGCCACCATCCAGATGTCCGAACCGCTGGGCGCCAACACGCTGCTGCACGGCACACTCGACGCCAGCGGCGCGCCCATCACCGTCAGCCTGCCGGGCGTCCACCCGATCGAAGGGCGAGGTACGCCCATGCGCTTTGCCATAGCCCCGGACAACATCCACCTGTTTGACCCCGACACAGGCCTGCGGCGCACCGACTGACGCCCCCTTCCCCTCCTGTCGCACAACGCCTACCTTCACGTGCAAAGGGGAGTAGGCCCATGACCGAAGACCACCACCTGACCAGCGCCCAGGCCCGCGGCGTGCGCTACGCCCGCGAGCTTGAGGGGCACCTGGGCTGGCTCGATACGTTCTCGGGCACAGCACTCGGCGTGCTGGCCACGGCCTCGGGCATCTACACCTATCTCGGCGTGTCATCCCTGCTCGATGAGACCGGGGCGATGTCCGTGCTCGCCGCCATCGCCTATTCGGTCGCGGTGTCTGTGGGCATCTTCGTCTTCTGGTCCTACATGCTGCGCCTCTTTCCCGCCGTCCGCTCGGCCCGCGCGCGCGTCGGGCTGCTGGCGGCCATGGGGCTGGGCTCGCTCGCCATCGTGGCGATGTCGTCGTGGCTCAACGCCGCGGCCCTCGCCGGATCGGCCGCAGTGGAACAACACCTCGCCAAAACTGTGCAGGACTACCAATCCAGCCTCGAACGCGCGCACGAGGTCGCCATCACCGCGCAATCGCTCGAACGCGACGTCGCCCGCGTGCGCCAAAGCTTCGAGGATCTCAGCGAACAAGAGGCCGCAGGCACCCTCTCGGGCCTCGCGGGCCGCGGTGCCGTCTTCCGCGTGTTGCGCCAAAAAGCGGGCGAACTGTCAGGCCTCGAAGGGCAGATCAGCGCGCAGACCCCGCTGGTGGGTCAAGCCTTTGCCGAAGGCAACGCCATCCTGTCGCGCATGCGCGCACTCACGGTCGAACCCGGCCCGGTCGAGGCGCGCAGCGTCGAGTTCTCCGAACAGGCCGTGCGCCTTGCGGGCCTCATCACCCAGATGCGCCAGCTCTCTGTCGCGCCCCTCGTCGAACGCGCGGCCCAGGACCTCGCGGCCTCGGTTGTCCTGCCGGAGTTGGACGGCAGCACCGCAGAAAATCGCGTCGATCAGGCCGCCACGATCTCCTCGGTACTCACAGTTCTGGCCCAGCGCGCCACCACGCTGGAACGGGCCGCACAAAACGTGATCGCGCTGCAACCGGCAGCCGACGTGACCTACACCCCGATCTCCTCGGCGGATGCGGTGATCCTCTACGCCCGCAACTTCGTCCCCTCTTGGGCCGGGGCTATCGCCATCGACCTGCTGCCAGCCGTCCTGGTCTTCATCCTCGCCATCACCCAATCCGCCATCCGCGGCGGGCGCGAGGGGGCCGCTGTCGAAGACACCATGACGCTGGCCGAACTGCGTGCCGCCATGAACGCGATCCGCGACGTGGAGGTGGCGATGAACGAGATGCCGGATGCGGCGAAATCCGGCACGACACCCGATGCGCCCAAGATCAAAGCCGCCGAGTGATGCGCGCATGAAACCGTCCGACCGCTCCCCCGTCGCCCGCGTGCTGATGGGTATCCTAATCTTCCAGATCGGGCTGGGCATGCTCCTGGTCATCGGCGATATGCAGGGGCTGCGCCTGCCCAGCTTTGGCCCCACGGCGCCCACGCTGACCGAGCCAATCCGGCCCGGTGACCAGCGCCGCCTCTTCCGCCCCGACCGCGACCGCCCGCGCACCGCACCGGCGCGCGACCCGGGCCAGCTGCCCGGGCGCCTCGTGCTCAGCCAGTCGGACGGCACGACCTACCGGCTCGAAGGCGGCATCGCGCCCGGCGACGCCGACCGTATCGCGGCCCAACTGGCCACGTCCGAGCCGAAACCCGAAACCCTGATCCTGCAAAGCCCGGGCGGCTCGGTCCAGGACGCCCTCGCCCTGGGCCGCACCATCCGCGCGGCAGGCATCGCTACGCAAATGCTCGCGGGCGAGTTCTGCTATTCCGCCTGCCCCTACCTGCTGGCCGCAGGGGCCAGCCGCAGCATCGATGACGATGCATCGGTCGGCGTGCACCAGCACTATTTTGGCGAAAACACCTTGCTGCCCGCGGCCTTTGCAGTCGAAGACATCCAGCGCGGCCAAGGCGAGGTCATGCAATACCTCGCCGATATGGGCATCGACCCGTTGGTGATGACCCACGCGCTCAGCACCCCGCCGGATCAGATCTATGTCCTGCTGCCCGAAGAACTGGCCCGCTACGGCTTTCCCATCGACTAGGGCCAGGACCCGTTCATCCTGACACTCGGGTCAGGTTTTCCCTACCCGACAGCGCCTGACCGCGCCGCTATGCTGCGTGTCATTTACGGGGGGAATTCATGGACGTCGTATTCTGGATCAACGCATTCATTCCAAAAACTGTGGCCGGCTACACGCAGGTCCTGCCGGGGGGCGCGCAACATTCGGGCAAGACAGCGGTGCCGCTGCCCGGGGTCGCCAATCTCAACCCGCTCAACTGGGCCATGGCCTCTGTCGGCTTTCTCACCGACCAGCGCGGGTTTTCCAACCTGATCTCGGCGTCGGTGCGCATGCAATGCAGCGCCAGCATCGACCCCGCCACCGGCAAGATGCTGCAAAACCACCGCTCCTCGGGCACCACCGAGGTGGACATGAAAACCGGCGCCCAGCGCGCCTTTGCCTTTGCCAAGATGACGCGCTGCAATTTCGGCACCGTGAGCAAACGCACCCTGGGTCCCAAGACATTCTACGACACCAAGCTCAAGGCCGCCGCGGGCGACCCGCTGGTGTCGGCCGCTGCCGATATCGACTATAACGGCACGCTTACGGTTGAGGTCGACACCGCCTCGGGCCGGGCGCTGGGGTGTTCATTCACCGGCAAAATCGACGCCTTTCCGGCCTATGAGGCCTACGCGATCTACCACAACCGCACCCACACGCTGTTCACCAATTCCCCGCCCAAGGGCAACACGGTGACCAATCTGCTGGGCGGCGCCAACCGCACCATCAGCGGCAGCGTTCGGTTCTGACGCGGACCCTCGGCCCCGCCTGCGGCAGGTTCTCGGGACAGCGTTGCGTTCTACAGGTGTTGCGAAACACTCCCTGTGACGCTTGGGGGCTGAACCCGCGGCGCACCCGCGAACGATAGATGCGCCTGTTCTCCGGCCTCTAGTCCGCGCACCGGCTTGGGCGGCTCAACGTGCAGCGCGGTGTCGATACACGCGACGCCTCTGCGGCACGACATGCACCGCGGCCGCGCCGCACATACGCGCAATAGTTGTGCCCATACCCCGTTTGTGGTATGCCACTGCCATTGTTTAAGGCGGATTGAACGCGCGATGACCGACGTGTCGCCAAATGTCTGGGCACAGATCAAGACCTTCTTGCAGCAATACCCCAGCGTGGGCGTTGTCTTTCTGATCGTGCCGCTACTGCCCGTGCTCAGTAACGTGCTCAGCGATGACGACCCCATCGGCCCGATCCTGTGGTCGCTGATCATCGTTATCGCGCTGCCGGCCGTGTTCAACGTGGTCCGCGCCGTCATCGACAGCTTGCAGGTGGAAAAATGGCTGCGCCGGGCGCTGGTCTGGTGCTTTGGCTTTTGCTTTGGCGTGCTGATGCTGGCGGGCACGGCGTCGCTATGCGTGATGCTCTATGTCTACACCACCGCCGAGCCGCTGGAACAGCGCGCCGCCGCGCCCATCACCGACGCAGAACGCGCCGCGGCAAATGAGGCAACGACCGAGCGCCGCCTGCTCGAAACCCTGCTGCGCGAGACCACCGAAACCGTCGAAATCCCACCGCAACGCACCGAATTGCAGGTGCCCGCCGCAAACAGCAGCGACGCCCCACCGGTGACCGCCGATCAACCCAGCGCCCCCACCGTGGCCAGCGATGACTATGACCGCTGCGTTCAGGAAAACTACGCGGCCGCCGACGCCGATGGGATCCTCGATTGCATCGAATTGCTTGAGGGGTGACATGTTGATCCGCGCCACCGCCCTGATCGTTCTCATCGCCAGCCCGCTTGGCGCCGACACTCATTCGAAAAGGTCGCTGGCGGTCAATTGCGTGAACGCGGCCACGCTGGCCTATCAGCAGGAAAGCGCGCGCGAGGTGGTGGCCAAGGGCGGCGTCACGTGCCCCGCGGGCGACATCGTCGGCTTTCCGCCAAAGACGCGCAAACACAATCGCAACAGCACGATCACGCTCGCCGCGGGCACCGGACGGGTGATATGCCCGGGCACCACACCCACGGTGCGCAATGTCAGCAGCAACAACGGCACACGCGGCAATTTCGAATTTGCCGCCGACCGCAGCAGTGTCAGCATGCCAATCTCGTGCCGCGGGGCGAGCCCGGGTCAGGGCCGCCGCTGGTTCAATGCAGAGGTGGTGGCACAAAGCTGTCCGGCCGCCACAGAGGAGGTCACTCTGCAGGTCACGCGCGACTGCGCGGCCAAGCTGCGCTAACCGCTGCCTCGTCCCAGCCTCCGGCCGGTCCTCGGCCCAGCGCTGGCGGCGGCGGTCAGGCCAGCAGCGCCGCTTGGGCGCGTGTCATGTCGGCCACGTACTGCCGATAGGGCGCCGGCCCAAAGCTTACCCGCGCTACACCCTGCGCGGCCAGCGCGGCAATGGCGTGCGGCTCGCGCACCAGCACATTGACCGGCAACGCTACGGCCTCGGTCACTTGCGCCACTAGCGCAGGATCGGTCAGACCCGGCACAAAGATCCCGCTAGCGCCCGCCTCCGCATAGGCCGCCGCCCGCTCCAGCGCTTCGGCGATATGGCCGGCATGCGCCTCCGGCTTGCTTTGCAAAAAGAGATCGGTCCGCGCGTTGATGAAAAGCGGCACGGCGGCCGCGTTGGCCATCTGCCGGATCGCCCGGATGCGCGCCGCATGCGCGTCAATGTCATAAAGCCCCGCGCCCTGCACCACCCGGTCCTCAAAATTGATGCCGATCGCCCCGGCGTCGACCACACGGCGCACATTCTCGGCCGCAGCGTCTGGCGCGGCGGCATAGGCGCCCTCGAAATCCACGCTGACGGGAACCTCAACCGACGCGCAGATCCGCGCAACCACGGTCAGCAGCAGATCAAGCGGCAGCGCCTCGCCATCGGGATAGCCCTGCGCGCCCGCCACTGACCAACTGCCGGTCGCCACCGCAGTCGCACCGCCTGCGACAACCGCCTGCGCGCCGCCCGCATCCCAGATGTTGTAGAGCACCAGCGGCGCCTGCTTGCGATGCAACGCGGCGAACTGCTTGGCCTTTTCCGCTTGTGACATGACTGCTCCTTCGGACCCGTTTTGCCCGAAGGCCGACACCCGACCTACGCTTGTCGATCCAGTCGCCGATGTCCAGCAAGCCGCGCAAGAAACTGCGGCATAAAGTATCGCGTTAACCCGCCAATACGCCCCGGCGGCGGCCAAGGCCGACTTTTGTACAAAACAGCGCCCATTTTCATCAAAACACCGCGCACGCGCCAAAACAGGCCCAATCGCACCCCGTCATTTTGTACAAAACACCCGTCATTTTCATCAAAACCCCAGCAAAACCACCACCGAAACCCGCGCCAAACCGCCGGTTAACGCCACGCTCGGTCCACTTCATCTTGCCCAGAATACTCCTCCCGGAGGGCCGGTTCGCCACCCCTTCCCCACGTAGTGATCTTGCCCCGCCCCGCCCCACACCCTATGTCTCGGCATGGCGGGTTCTGCCCCTCTTGTGGACGGTTGCATTCCGGTGGCCTTAAGCAATTCCGAGGGAGTTGGCTCTGTCCGGGTCCTGGCCCGGTTACCTGGCGCCCACCTGTATATACAGGTCCTCGGGAATGAGAGAACCGCACGGTCCGGGTGGTCCCGCCACACCCGTTTCGCATTTCATATCAATATTTTACCGCAGACCGACGGCGCGCGCGACCATGCCCCAATAGATGTCCTGCACCTCGCGCAGGCTCAGCCCGCCACCGGGGCGAAACCACGTGCTCACCCCCGTGAGCATCGCAATCAGCGCCCGGGTTGTCACCCTGGGATCCACCACGTCAAAGCGCCCCTGCGCCACGCCGTCCCGCAGCACCGTCTCCAACACGCCCTCATAGCGCTGCCGCAATGCCTCCAGCGTCGCAAAATTCTCGTCAGAGAGGTTTCGCAGCTCCATATATGCAATAAAAACAGCGTCTTGCCGGTCATGGTGAAACCGGATGTGAAACCGCACAAAGGCTTCAAGCCGCGCGGTCGCATCCCCCTCCAGCGTGGGACCAACAGCCGCCAAAAGCTCTTCCATGTGCCCCTGCATCAAGGCAAACAGCAGGCTCTGCTTGTCCGGGGTGTAGTTGTAAAGCGCGCCGGCCTGCACCCCGACCTCCGCCGCGATCTGGCGCATGGACACAGCGGCATACCCGTGCCGCGCAAAGAGCCGCAACGCCGCCTCCCGCACCTTGGGGCCGGTGATGTCCGCATGTGATCCCGCCGTTCGCGCCATGTGCCCGTTTTAGCCGCATGCCACCGCGGGCCCAACCCGCCCTTGAACGATCCCGCGCACTGGTGCATCAATGCGGACACAGTGCCAGCCGGAGAGTTCATGTTGCGCCCCTGGATCATCCCTAGCCTCGCGCTGATCAGCGGCTGCACCACCTTTCCCGATCTGGACGGCACGATCCCGCCCGAGGCGGAAAACGCACCCTTCCCGATGCTGCAACCCGTTGATCCCATTCTGGAAAACACGCTGCCGGATGTGAACGCCCTTGCCGTGCAAAGCGATACCGCGCTGGCACGGGTCGCCGGCCTGCAAGCGCGCGCGGCTCGTCTGCGGGCCCGTCCGGTGATCGACACGCCCACCCGCGCGCGGCTGCTGCGGGCGATCTCTGCCGCATCGCAGTAGCGCGCCGTTGCAGCGCGCAGGCATAGCCGCTATGGGGCGTTTAGTGCTGCATGTCTGCCTCGAAAGGATCCGCCCATGACCACTCCGCTTCGCCTCGGGATCGCAGGGCTTGGCACGGTTGGCATCGGCGTGGTCCGCATCCTGCGCAGCCAGGCCAACCTGTTGGCCGCGCGCACCCGACGTCCCATCACGCTCAGCGCGGTCTCCGCCCGGTCCCGCGACAAGGACCGCGGCGTGCCACTGGGAAATTACGCGTGGGAAGACGACCCCGTCAGACTGGCAAACCGCGACGACGTGGATGTCTATGTGGAGTTGATGGGCGGCACGGACGGGCCGGCCAAGGCCTCGGTTGAGGCAGCAATTGCAGCCGGCAAACACGTGGTGACCGCTAACAAGGCAATGCTAGCAATTCACGGCCAGCCCCTTGCCCAAGCCGCTGAAAATGCTGGCGTTTCTTTGCGATACGAGGCGGCCGTGGCCGGTGGGATCCCGGTGATCAAAGCGTTGACCGAAGGGCTGGCAGGCAACGAGATCACGCGCATCGTCGGCGTCATGAACGGCTCATGCAACTACATCCTGACCCGCATGGAAAGCGCTGGACTGAGCTATGAAGAGGTCTTTGCCGAGGCAGACGGTCTAGGCTACCTGGAGGCTGATCCGCAGCTGGACGTGGGCGGCATTGATGCGGCACACAAGCTGGCGATTCTGTCCTCCATCGCCTTTGGCACCCAGGTCAATTTCGACGCCATCGAGTTGGAAGGCATTGAACGCGTCAGCATCGAAGATATCCGCCAAGCGGGCGATATGGGCTTTAAGATCAAGCTCTTGGGTGTCGCGCGCAAAACCGGCCGCGGGCTGGAGCAACGCATGATGCCCTGCCTGGTGCCCGCCACGTCGCCTTTTGGCCAGCTCGAAGGCGGCACCAACATGATCGGGATCGAAGGCCACGCGGTCGAACAAATTGTGCTGCGCGGCCCCGGTGCGGGCGAAGGTCCCACAGCCTCTGCCGTGATGGGCGATGTCTGCGACATCGCGCGTGGCCTGCACCTGCCGGTCTTTGGCCAACCCGCCAGCACGCTAGAGGCTGCCGTTCCAGCCCGTACCGAAGGGGCCGCGCCGCACTATCTGCGCATGGCCCTGCAGGACAAGCCGGGCGCGCTGGCCAAGATTGCCACCGTGCTGGGCGAGGCTGGCGTCAGCATCGACCGCATGCGCCAATACGCCCATGCCGAGGCGGCGGCGCCGGTGCTCATCGTCACTCACAAATGCAGCCGCACAAGCCTGGACGAGGCGATCACCGCCATGGCAAGCACCGGCGTTCTGGCCAGCGACCCAGTTGTTTTGCGCATCGAAACCGTTTGAGCCCACCAAAGGACAAGACCATGGCAACAAAAGAAATTTTCCAGGATCGCATGCTTTCCCTGGGGCTTGCCCGGGTCTCTGAAGCTGCAGCACTTGCCTCGGCCCGGCTGGTCGGGCACGGCGATGAAAAGGCCGCCGATCAGGCCGCGGTGAACGCCATGCGCGAACAGCTCAACATGCTGGACATTGCCGGTGTCGTGGTCATCGGTGAGGGCGAGCGCGACGAGGCGCCGATGCTGTTTATCGGCGAAGAGGTCGGCACAGGCAGCGGCCCGGGCGTGGACATCGCGCTTGACCCGCTCGAAGGGACAACGCTGACCGCCAAAGACATGCCCAACGCACTCACTGTGATCGCCATGGGCCCACGCGGATCAATGCTGCATGCGCCTGACGTCTACATGGACAAGCTTGCGATTGGCCCGGGCTATGCCGCGGGCGTTGTCACGCTTGACATGACGCCGGATGAACGCGTGCGTGCGCTGGCGGCGGCCAAAGGGTGCGAGACCTCCGACATTACCGTTTGCATCCTCGAACGCCCGCGCCACGACAGCATCGTTGCCGCCGTGCGCAGCACCGGGGCCAGTATCCGCCTGATCACCGATGGTGATGTGGCTGGGGTGATGCACTGCGCCGATCCCGACACCGGCATCGACATGTACATGGGCGAAGGCGGCGCGCCCGAGGGCGTGTTGGCCGCCGCAGCGCTAAAGTGCATGGGCGGACAGATCTTTGGCCGGCTGCTCTTTCGCAACGACGATGAAAAGGGGCGCGCGGCCAAGGCGGGGATCACCGATCTCAACCGCGTATACGGCCGCGACGACATGGTCACGCAAGACGTCATCTTTGCCGCAACCGGGGTCACCGATGGATCGCTGTTACAAGCGGTGCATCGCGAGCCTGGCTGGCTGACCTGCGAGACCCTGTTGATGCGCTCGCGCACCGGGTCGGTGCGACGGATCAATTATCGCACACCAGTTGAAACTGTCTGATTTTCCGGCTGCTTGGGGGACGGGTTGGCATTTCTCGATGTGACATCGTCGCTGACCGGCCGGGCCTGGCTGGGGCCAAGTACGGAAACCTCGCGCGCCGCCGAAGCCATGGCACAGCGCACTACCCTGCCACGCCCGCTCTGCCAAGTTCTCGCGCGGTTAGGTGTGGGCGCGGACGGGGCCGAGGCCTACCTTGCCCCAACCCTGCGCGACCTGCTGCCCGATCCGCGCAGCTTGCGCGACATGGAAGCGGCGGCCGCGCGGTTGCTGCAAGCCGTGACCCGGCGCGAGCGGATCGCCGTCTTTGCCGATTACGACGTCGATGGCGGGGCGTCGGCGGCGCTGTTGCTGACCTGGCTGCGCGATCTGGGTCATGGCGCGACGCTCTATGTGCCGGACCGGATTGACGAGGGTTATGGCCCGAACGAGGCGGCGATGGCCGCGCTGGCGGCCGAGCATGATCTGATCCTCTGCGTTGATTGCGGCACGCTGTCTCACGCGCCCATTGCGGCAGCCGAGGGCGCAGACGTGGTGGTGCTGGACCACCACCTGGGCGCAGAAACGTTGCCGCCTGCGCGCGCGGTGGTGAACCCCAACCGCCAGGACGAGTCCGGCGATCTGGCGCATTTATGCGCCGCGGCGGTGGTGTTTTTGGTGCTGGTCGAAACCGGGCGCCAGATGCGCGATGCAGGTCGGCAAGGTCCTGATCTGATGGCGCTTCTCGATCTGGTGGGGCTTGCGACAGTGGCAGATGTGGCACCGCTGACCGGTGTGAACCGGGCCTTTGTCAGGCAAGGCCTTACCGTCATGGCGCGTCGCGCGCGGCCCGGGTTGGTGGCGCTGTCGGATGTGGCCCGGCTCGACACTGCGCCGGCACCCTATCACCTGGGCTACGTGCTGGGCCCGCGGATCAACGCCGGCGGGCGCATCGGTCAAGCCGATCTTGGTGCCCGCCTGCTCAGCACCGACGATCCAGCCGAGGCCGCAGCGTTGGCCGCGCGGCTCGACACGCTCAACGCCGAGCGCCGCGAGATCGAGGCGCGGGTGCGCGCCCAAGCGCTGGCGCAATGCGAGGCGCGCGGCGTCGACGGCCCCCTCGCCTGGGCCGTGGGCGACGGCTGGCACCCGGGCGTGGTGGGCATCGTTGCCAGCCGCGTCAAAGAAGCGACCAACCGCCCCAGTATCGTCATCGGCGTCGAAGACGGCGTCGGCAAAGGTTCGGGCCGCTCGGTGGCTGGCATCGATTTGGGCGCGCCGATCCAGCGGCTTGCCACCGAGGGTCTGTTGATCCGCGGCGGCGGGCACAAGATGGCCGCAGGTTTAACCGTGGCAGCAGACAAGATTGACGCAGCGATGGCGCGGCTGGGTGAATTGCTCGCCAAACAGGGGGCGGACGCGCTGGGGCCGCGGGATCTACGACTGGACGGCGCGCTGATGCCATGTGCCGCTACGCTGGAGCTGGTCGCGCAGCTTGATCAGGCCGGTCCCTTTGGCGCAGGCGCGCCGGGGCCGCGCTTTGCCTTTGGCGGGATGCGCATTTACAGCGCGCGACGGGTGGGGGAAAACCACCTCAAGATCAGTTTTGGCGAAACCGGTGGCGCGCGCATCGATGGCATTGCCTTTGGCGCCTACGACACCGCGTTAGGCCCAACGCTTGAGGCGCATGGCGGGGCACCCTTTCACCTGGCCGGGCGGCTGGACATCAACAGCTACCAGGGGCGCCAGTCGGTGCAACTGCAATTGGAAGACGCCGCACCGGCATGACCGGCGGGGCAAAGCGCGCGTTTTACCGGGTATTGCAGCGTCAGAACGCCCGGTCGCGCACGGCAAATCCCGAGGCCGCACGCCCGGCTAGGATCGCGCAAAAAACGCGTCTGGATCTGGCGATTTATCCCTTGCGCATCAGCGCCAGATTTCTTATCTGCCTCACCACGGTAGCTGCGTCCCGTTCGTCTATCGGTTAGGACGCCAGGTTTTCAACCTGGAAAGAGGGGTTCGATTCCCCTACGGGATGCCACCGTAATTCCTGACATCTACAGCCCGTTTACCGTGCACCAAACCGCTTTGTCGTAGCGCGCGGCGTGGAAAGCGTTTGTGCCCGCGCGCCGCTGCGCCATAAATATCTGCATGACAGCGACTGATTTACATGACGGCCTGCGCGGCCTTTTGGAACGGATTTACCCCGGTGCCGACAGTGCCGATCTGGTGGATCGTGTTCAAGCCGCGTTCTGGTCCGAAGGGGCCCTGCCGATGCCCACGCCCCGGGCTCCTTCCGGCGATATCTGGTCGCAACACGATGCGGTATTGATCACCTATGGCAATTCGATCCTGGATGGTCGGCACAAGCCGCTGGATCTGCTGCATGATTTCTTGATCGAACGGATGGACGGCGTGGTCAACGCGGTGCACATCTTGCCGTTTTTTCCGTTCACTTCGGATGACGGTTTTGCGGTGACCGATTTTACCACCGTTGATCCCACACTGGGGGACTGGGCGGATATCGAACGCATCGGCACGCAGCGACATCTGATGTCTGATCTGGTGCTCAACCACGTGTCATCGCAGGGCGTCTGGTTCAATGCATACCGGCAGGGACAAGCCCCCTATGACCAGTTCTTTTTCGAAGCAGACCCCGAAGATGACCTGACCATGGTGGTGCGCCCGCGCACCACGCCGCTCTTGCAAGAGGTCGAAACCGCCAATGGTCCGCGCCACGTTTGGTGCACCTTTTCGCACGACCAGATCGATCTGAACTTTGCCAATCCGGAGGTGCTGCTGGAACTGATCCGCATCATCCGGCTGCACATCGAGAAAGGCGTGCGGATCATCCGGCTTGATGCCGTAGCATTCATCTGGAAAGAGGTCGGCACCCCGTCCATCCACATGCCGCAGACCCACGCGATCATCCAGTTGATCCGGCTTTTGTGCGATTACAACAGCGACCCGGTCATCCTGATCACCGAAACAAACGTGCCCAAGGCCGAGAACCTAAGCTATTTCGGCCAATCAAACGAAGCGCATGTGATCTATAATTTTCCGTTGCCACCGCTGATTTTACAGGCGCTTTTGTCAGGCTCAGCGGCACATTTGCGGGCCTGGCAGGCAGCGATGCCGCCCGCGCCCTTTGGCTGCGCCTATTTCAACTTCACCGCCAGCCATGACGGTATCGGCATGCGACCGGTCGAAGGGTTGCTGCCGCAAGACGAGATTGAGCGCATGATCGCAACCGTGGCCCGCAACGGCGCGCTTTTGTCCATGCGCACGGGGCCCGACGGGCGCGATGCCGTCTATGAGATCAATTGCGGCTACTACACCGCGCTCGAGCAAACACATGACGGGCCGGATGGCTGGCAGTTTGAACGGTTTATCGCCTCGCAAACCATCGTGATGTCGCTCGAAGGGATCCCCAGTTTTTACATTCATTCAATGTTGGGCACGCCAAATGATTACGAGGCGGTGGCGCATCGCGGCATGAACCGGGCGATCAACCGGCACCGCTGGGACTATCCAACGCTGCAAGCGCGGCTCGACGATCCGGCGTCGGATCAGGCGCGGATCCTGGGTGCCCTGTCCGAACGGTTGCGTCTGCGGGCGCGCCAACCGGCATTCCACCCAAATGCGACGCAATTCACCCTGTCGGTTGATCCTCGCCTCTTTGGGGTCTGGCGGCAAAGTATCAACCGGCAGCAGTCGATCTTTGCGGTGCACAACGTCAGCGCCGAGAACGTGGCGCTTGACCCCGGTCAGTTGAACCTGATCGCCGATGAGCCGTGGCACGACCTGCTGTCGGGCGATGCAATTACGCCCGGTGGCGGTGCGATTGGCTTTGCGCCCTACCAGTGTCGCTGGATCACAAACTGGACTGCACCGGCGGCTTAACCCGTTTGGAACGGTTTGGGCGGAAATTCCGCCTCATCCGCTTTGACCAGTGCCATCAGATCACCAATCAGGCTCGGGTCGGCGGCGTTAATGCGGCTCCAATTGGGGATGAACGGCGTTTCCTGCGGATTGTCGAGAAACACCAGCCCGGCCCGCATGATGTTTTCGGCAAAAAGCTCGATGGTGCGCTCTTCGGCGTGGCGGTCGAGGGTCAGACCGTTCATCACCGCCTCGTCGGCGTAGACCTCAAGCAAATCCAGGGCGCGACGGTAATAGGTCGCCTTCAGCGAGCGAAAGACATTGGGCGTGAACACCACGCCTTCGGTGGCAAGCTTGCGAAAAATGGCTTTGCAGATGTCTGTTGACATGCGGTTCAGACCGGCTTGGCCGTCGTCTTCGCTGACGTCCTGGTGCTTGTGGTCATAGATGTCTGCGATCTCCACCTGGCAGACCGCATTGCGCCCCAGGTTGCGCCAGGCTTCGGACAAAACGCCGATCTCAAGGCCCCAATCCGACGGGATACGCAGGTCCGGCAGCATCGGCGTGCGCATGGCAAACTCCCCCGACAGCGGGTAGCGAAAGCTGCGCAGGTAATCGATATAGTCCTGGTCCCCCACGACTTTCTTGAGCGCGATCAGCAGCGGGCTGATCAGCAACCGCATGACCCGGCCATTCAGTTTGCCGTCGCCGACGCGGGCATAGAACCCTTTGGACAGTTGATAGGAAAAGTTGGGATTGGCCACCGGATAGACCAACCGCGCCAGCATCTCACGGTCATAGGTGAGGATATCACAGTCATGGATGGCCATGACCGACGCATCGGCTGCGGCCAGCAGATACCCAATCGCAGTCCAGGCGTTTTTGCCCTTGCCGGGTTCCTGCGGCCCCAGGCCCAGTGCTTCGAGCCGGGCGTGATATTCCATCATCCGCGGGCTGTCATTCCAAATCACCACGTGGTCCTGTGGCAGCACGGCAAAGAAATCGCGCGCCTGCTGGTACTGATCCGCGTCTGCGCGGTCCAGGCCGATGATAATCTGGTTGAGATAGCGCACCTCGCGCAGGTGCCCCAGGATATTGCGAAGGGCCGGGCCGGTCAGTTCGGAAAAGAGCGACGGCAAGATCAGGGTGATCTTGCGACTGGTGGCGAACACTTCAAGCTCGTATTCCAGCTCTTGCAGGGGGCGCGAGCGCAGATTGTGGAATTGGGCAATATTGCCGTTTTGGTGAAAGTCAGCCATCGCCCATCATCCTCAGTCTTCTTGCGCGCGCAGCAGTTGCAGAATGCAGGCGTTCCATCCGGCGGGTCCAGGATGTGCGCTGCGGCGGATCCGGCCCGTTTCCTCGCCTGTCAGCGGCGGCAGGGTCGGGACATTGTCGTTGCGTATGATGATGCCGATGTCGGCACTTTCCAGCATTTCAACGTCGTTGGGGGCGTCACCCAGCGCCACGCTGCGTCCAGCCCTGAGCTTTTGCACAACTTCGGCCATGGCATCCGCCTTGGTCCGGCCGTGTAATAGCGTCAGGAACCGCCCACCCTGTCGGGCGTGAATGCCGTTCTCCGCCAGAACTGCACAAAAATCATCGCGCGCCTCTGCGGTGCCGTCCCACAGTCCCGGCTCGGAAAACTGCCGCGCGCACGCGGCGCGGGCCGCATCGGGTGCCAGCCCAGTGACCTGCGCCACCGCTTCCGCACCAAGGTCGCCAAAGCCGCGAAAGCGTGCCCTCAGATCTGGGTCCAGCGCCGCAAGTGCGCGACGGATATCGCGATAGGCACTGTCATCATCGGTGCGGTCTGCATCAGGCCAGATCACCCCGGCGCCATTCTCGACAATTGCGGGGCAATCGGTCAAATCCAAATCGGCTTGAACCACGCGCACCTCGGCCCCGGTTTTGCTGGTTGCCAGCACCACCGGGACGCCCGCCGCGCGCAGCGCAGCCAGCGCCGGGCGCGCTGCATCAAAGCTGTAGTCATGGTGATCAAGCAATGTGCCGTCGAGGTCGGAAAAGACGATGAAAGGGATCGGGCGGTTCACGTGCATGCTTTGATGACCATAGCCGCTTGGCGTGGCAGGCAAAACCGGGCAATGTCGCGTGCAACAGGGAGGTGTGCGTGAAACGTTCCACCATCAACGACATCATGGGCCAGGCAGACGAGATGATCCGATCGTTTGGCTTTGTCCTGCCGCCTTTCGCCTATTGGAGCGCCGAAGAGTTTCAATCGCGCGCGGGCGACGCCGCACACGTGATCGCCGCGCGGTGCGGCTGGGACATCACCGATTACGGCGCGGGTCGGTTTGATCAGATGGGGTTGTTCCTGTTCACGCTGCGCAACGGGCTGCTGTCGGACCTCCAAAGCGGCGGCGGCATGTGCTATGCAGAAAAGCTGTTAATTTCACGGCAAGATCAACTCTCACCCATGCACACCCACATCATCAAAGCCGAAGACATCATCAACCGCGGTGGGGCCACATTGGTGGTCGAGCTTTATGGCTCTGATGACGATGGCGCCTATGCCGAGGATCGCGGTGGCACGGTGATGTGCGACGGGATCGCCCGGCGCTATGCTCCGGGTGAAAAGCTGCGCCTTGCCCCGGGCGAAAGCGTCACGCTGCGGCCAGGTGATTGGCACGCCTTCTGGGGCGACGGGGGCGACGTGCTGATCGGCGAGGTGTCGACGGTAAACGATGACGAAACCGACAACATCTTTGTGCAGCCCATCGGTCGCTTTGCCGATGTAGACGAGGATGAACAGCCCCGGCACCTTTTGGTCAGTGACTATGCAAACTGGTTGTGAGCGCGCTTATCCCTACGTCAAGCGGCACATGACACAACGTCACGCGGGCGGTCACATTTGACAATCAGGCGCGATGCGATAGCGGCGTATCTGGGAACAATGAAAGGGGAGGTTCATGACCCAAACTTCACGGCCCTGGACGGCACATTACGGGCCTAATGTGCGGCCCGACATCGGCGGTGCCGAATATACCCACATCGCCGAAATGGTGCGCGACGTCTCGGGCAGGTTTGGCAAGGCGCGTGCCTTTACCTGCTGTTTGCCCAACGGCATGAACGGCAGCCTGAGTTTTGCCAAAGTGGACGAGATGTCCGACGCCTTTGCCGCCTATCTGCGCGACGTGGCGGGGCTGAATGCAGGCGACCGCGTGGCGGTGCAGATGCCCAACGGCCTGTCCTTCCCGGTGGTGGCCTTTGGTGTGTTCAAAGCAGGCTGCGTGCTGGTCAACGTCAACCCGATGTACACCGCCGATGAGATGGCCAAACAGTTCGAAGATGCCAAACCGCACGCGCTGGTCATCGTCGACATGTTCGCCGACAAGATCGCTGAGGCGACCCGCAACCACGCCATCCCCAATGTCATCATCACCCGCGTGGCTGAATGCCTGCCCGCAATGCCGCGCGGTATCGTCCGACTGGTGCAAACGGTCTGGGATCGGTCGATCCCCAAGCTCGACATGCCGCACACCCGCCTGCCCGACGCGCTGCGCGCCGGTCGCGCCGCCGGTGCCAATGTGGACGCGTACACCGCAGACCTGACCGGCGACGATCTTGCCGTGCTGCAATATACCGGCGGCACCACCGGTTTGGCAAAAGGCGCAATGCTGAGCCACGCCAACCTGCTGTGTAACATGGCGCAGACGCGCGAGCTGCTCGGCGATGTGCTGGAAGACGGCAAAGAGGTCGTGCTGACGGCGCTGCCGCTCTATCACATCTTTGCCTTTACCGTAAACATGATGTGCTTTTACCGCTCGGGCGCGCGCAACATCCTGATCCCCAATCCGCGCCCGCTTTCATCGCTCAAACGCGCGTTCGAGAATTACCGGATCACTTGGATGAGCGGCGTGAACACGCTGTTTAACGGCCTCAACAACGAGATCTGGTTTCAAGACAGCCCGCCGCGGCACCTGAAATTCGCCTCCGCCGGGGGCATGGCGCTGCAAGCGTCCGTGGCGGCACGCTGGCGCGAGATCACCGGGTCAGACATCGTGCAAGGCTACGGGCTCACCGAAACCTCGCCGGTGCTGACTTTTGAACCGGTGGGCAAGGCGCGTGCCGGCACCATCGGCATCCCGGTGCCTTCGACGGATGTGGCGTGCTTTGACGATGCTGGCCAACAACTGGCCCATGGGGAAACCGGCGAGATCGGCGCCCGCGGCCCGCAGATCATGCAAGGCTACTGGCAAAAACCCGACGAAACCGCCGCAACGATGACCGGCGACTGGTTCCTGACCGGTGATATCGGCGTGATGGACGAAGACGGGTTTATCCGCATCGTGGACCGCAAAAAGGACATGGTCGTCGTCTCAGGCTTTAACGTCTATCCCAACGAGGTTGAGGAGGTGCTGGCCGCTCATGACGGTGTGCTAGAAGCGGCCGTGATCGGCGTGCCAGACGATGCCTCTGGCGAAATGGTCAAAGCCTATGTGGTGCTCGATGATGAGACACTGAGCGAAAAGGACCTGCGCGCTTACGCCAAAAAACATCTGACCGCCTACAAGGTGCCCAAGCGCATCGAGCTGCGTGACGAATTGCCCAAATCCAACGTGGGCAAGATCCTGCGCAAGGATCTGCGGGCCGAAGAAATGGCCAAAATGGCGGCGGAGTAGATCGATGGTCGATGAATTTACACAGACCCTGCTGGGGATCATGGTCGCGGTGATCATGCTGGGCATGGGCGCGTCGCTGACGCCGCGCGACTTTATCCTCGCGCTCAAACGCCCTTACGGCCTGATGATCGGGGTGGTCAGCCAATATGGCATCATGCCATTGTTGGGCTTTCTGCTGGCGCTGATGCTGAACGTGCCGGAAACCATCGCCATCGGCATTTTGATCATGGCCTGCATGCCCGGCGGCACCACGTCGAACATCTTCACCTACTTTTCCAAGGGCAACCTGGCGCTCTCGGTGCTGATGACGGTCACCTCGACGGTGACGGGCGTGGTGCTGATCCCGGTGATTTTGCTGCTCTATGCCGCGGCACTGGATCTGACGATCCCGCGCGAAGATATCATCGCGGTGCTGCTGGTGTTGCTGGTTCCGGTCGCCATTGGCATGACGATCCGCAAGCTCAATGCCAATGCGGGCGCAGTGATCGAGTTTGGCGGATCGATCCTGGCGCTGTTTTTCATTCTGTTCATCATGGTGACGTGGGTGCCGCAAAACTGGCAATTCTTGCTGAATACGACGTCGGCAACCTATGTGGCCTCAATCGGGTTGGGCCTTGTCGGGATCAGCATCGGCTATGCATTTGCCACAAGCCTAAAGCTGCATCCGCGCAACGCCCGCACCGTGGCGCTGGAAACCGGCATTCAGAACGGACCGCTTGCGATTGCGATCATCATCTTCTCGTTCCCCGAGGCACAGCAACAGGCCGTGATGGCGGTCCCTGCGCTCTATTCGCTGTTCATCGTGATTGTGTCGACCCTGGTCACCCTGTTCTTTCGCCGCGCCAACACGGCCGCAGAACAACGGCTGCCCGACAGCCTGATCTGACGCAGTTGCGATCAATCGTGACTTGAGCTGACCCCGCGCCGCGCGCAGGCTGACGTTGATATGATGGGGGACGTGCGATGTTTTATGTGATCAAGCGTGCAGCGGCGATGGCGATAGCTGTGGCCCTGATCGGCTGCGCGCCGATCAGCGCAGATACCGAGGTGTCGGCAAGCGTCGTCGCAGCCTTCGGCGCTCCTCCTGATGTCCCGAGCGGTCCACTGCCACCCGATCTGGAAAAAGCAGTGACCAAGGCATTCAAGGGCAGCGTGGCGGACGTCACCAGCCTGCCCAGATCAAGCTGGGGCCCGGAAAGCTCGGCTGCGCTCGAGCAGATCGTCGCGGCTGGCGATCCGCGCGTGGTTTGGTTGATGACCGACCTGATGCGCTTCACCTTTCGTCAGGCGCAATTCAAAGAGCTGTCGGATGCCGCCGGTGCGATCCTGGGCAAGTCGTGGGACCAGCAAAACGACTGGAACGAGATCATCGACCACATGATTGCTTGGGACATCCCCGCGTTTCCCGGGTATCTGGAGTTCAAGCGCAACATCTACGTCAACGCGCTGCCAGGGTGGGAGAGGATCTTTGTACCCGGTGAGATTGACTGGCGGCTGGTCAGTTGGGGCGGCGTGCCGATTGATGCGCGCGCCTTTGACGAAACGGATATCCCGTGCAACTGCATTCCGGCCGCTGACAACCCGCCCACACAAAGCGCAGAGGCTGCCACCTGGCTTGACGATGATGCCATCGTGTTTGGCATTGTCATCAACGGTGAGGCGCGCGCCTATCCCCGCCGCATCATGGAAGTGCGCGAGATGGTCAATGACACCCTCGGCGGGCGGGATTTGGCCATTCCCTATTGCACGTTGTGCGGCGCAGCGCAGGCCTATTTCACCGACGCGGTGCCCGCCGGTGTCAAACGCCCCGTTATGCGCACTTCGGGTCTGCTGATCCGGTCCAACAAGGTGATGTATGATATCACGTCGGGCTCGGTCTTTGACACGTTTCTGGGCAAGGCGGTGACAGGACCGCTGCTGGAACAGGGCATCACATTGCCACAGGCGACCGTGGTTACGTCGGACTGGGGCACGTGGAAAGCGGCGCACCCGCAAACCACCGTGCTGGTCGAACGCCTCGCGCTGGGGCGCGATTTCGATTTCCGCAGTGGCCGCGATGCGCAAGGGCCGATCTTCCCCATCGGCGATGTTGATCCGCGTCTGCCGGTGCAGGCGGATGTGGTGGGCGTGATTGCACCTTCGGGCGCACCGGTCGCCTTTGATCGCGGCACTGCGCTTTTGGCACTGCGCGCGGGCGAGACGGTGACAACCCAAGGAGTGCAGCTTGCCCTTGATGCGGGCGGATTGCGTGCGACCACCGCTGACCAGAGCCCCCTGCCCAGCCACGAGGCTTTCTGGTTTGCCTGGTCGCAGTTTCACCCCGGCACCGCGCTGTGGTCGGGCAACTGACCACCCGCGCCACCCCCCCATGTGATCAATCACAGCGAGAGACGATCAGTTAGGGATATCCTGACCTTGATCGAACTCGGTTGCGCTGGCACCATCCCCTAACCTGCTGCGGCTGAATTTATGGCGGCTGGCGCGCATAAAGCGCTGTGTCGCCGTGTTAACATCTGTAACAGAGTGCAAAGCCCCGTTTGGGCGGCGCAGTAAAGTGGTTTTATCCGGCGTCTTTTTCGTGGCGCATCACTGATCAGAGATTGAAGTGGTTTTGTAATGCAACACACGCCTTCCTTTGACGCCAGTGCCGCGGATGACGCGCGCCATGCGGGTGGTCTTTTGCTGATGCCAATCCTCGGGCGGGCGGCCGATGGTGGCCCCATTTTGGCGGGCAGCGATCCGGCCATGGCGCTGGACCCGATGCCGGACGGCGACCCGGCCAGCTATCTTGCAGTGTGCAAACAGGCGCAGATGGACGGCCGGTTGGTTGTGCTGGGCTATGTGCCGCTCGGCGATGCGGTTCTGGCCGTTGGCGCGGCCAAACCGGCCCAAGACATCACAATCGGCACCGCCAAAGCACAGATCAAGCTGATGCGCGATGGCCGCGTGCGCATCACCGGCGAAGACGTGCAGATGGGAGCCCGGGGGCGCATGCGTCTCAAGGGTGCCACCATTGATCTGAACTGAAACACCATGTGGGACGTCGACAACACAACGCCTTTTCCGCATGCGCAGACCTTTCTGCGCGACGCCGAGGGGCGTTCGCTGTGGGTTGTGGGCGTCAAGGCGACGTTGGCGTTCCGACCCGGGCGGCCATGTCTGTTTGTTCCCGCTCAGGTGCCGCCTCATCACGGACCCGTCTTTGCTGATGATGACACGCAATCTGATCTGCTGGCCGACACCGACATCACCCTGCCCAAAGATCGGGTGGACGTGACGGTGGACGGCACGGCCTATCCGCCGCGCGATGTGCGTGTCGAACAGCCCTATCTGGCGCAGATCAGCGTTGGCCCGATGAACAAACCGGTGGAGGTTGCGCCGCCGTCGATGCTGTCGCGCTGGCAGGGTGTGACCCCGATCAAGGATGCGACCCCTGACCCGGTCCCGCTGCGCTACAGCCGCGCGTTCGGCGGCGCGCGCACCGCCGACAATCCAATCGGGTTGGGCGATGATCCCAAGGCCGAGCGTGAGAGCACGCCGATGCCGCGTCTGAGCTTGCCCGGCAAGCCGCTAAAAAACCCGAAATTCCCCGTCCCCCCCGTGGCACTGAACGCGATCCCGCGCTCGTGGCCGGCGCGCGATGCGCTCAGCGGGACCTATGACGCAGCGTGGCAGCGGCGGCGCTCGCCGCTTTTGCCGACTGATCTGAAGTCCGAGTTTTGGCAAGCGGCCCCGCCCGATCAGCGCCTGGACCGCGGCGCGCTGGCCGGCGCACAGGTCACGCTGACCAACATGACCTCATCCGACGGGGCCTGGGCAGACCCACCGGTCAGCTTTGCACTGCCGCATGTCGGCTTTGGCATCCGCACGCAATTCCGTGGCACCTGGTGCCCGCTCACCCCCGAATTGCAAACCATCCACATCGCCTCTGACGCGCGGCTGATCTCGCTGTTCTATCTGGCAATTCTCCCGATTGAGGCGGGCAAGAACGACGTTCTGGTCGGCACCACTGTGATCTCGCTCGAAGACAGCAGCGGCTTTCGCGTGCAACCCGAACACGCCGCGCTGTTTCAGCGCGACGCACAGCTTGAGGAGGCGATCTGATGCCCTCAACGGTCAATGCGAACATGCTGACTCTGTCCCACAAGGGCACCATGGGCTTTGAGATCAACACCGTGCCTGACGTGTGCAAGACCCCGGCCGGGTCCGCGGTGGTGCCGGTGCCCTATGTGATCATTTCCAAGTCGAGCGATCTGGCCAAGGGAACCACCAAGACCTTTGCCGATGGCGGCAACTCGATTGCACACCGCCCTTCGGTGCACTCGCGCTGCACCGGGGACGAGCCGGGCACGCTCAAGGGCGTCATCTCAAGCACCAATATCCACCAAAGCCACTGGATCACCTTTTCACCCACGGTTTACGCCGAGGGCAAGAATGTCTGCCGCCTCACCGACAAGATGTTCATGAACAACCGCAACTGCATCTCGGGCACGGGCGGTCATTTCGAGATCCCCAACATGCCGGGCATGCCGGTCATGGAACAGCTGTGCAAAATCTTCTGCGAAACCCGCGAAGAATGGCACAAGAAAAAGCGCGAAGCCGAAGCCAAGGGGCAAAAATTCACCAAAAAGCCGTCCTCGATGGCCGAGGCCAAGGTCAAGGACCAGCTCAAGGATGCCAACTCTCCGCTGAACAAGGCCGTGAAGGCGGGCGATGCCACCCGGGTCGGGTCCGCTGAAAAGCAGTTCTTTATCCAGAACAAGAAAAACCCGCTCACCGGCAAGGGCAAATATGACGGCGCGCGCAAGATCTACGACGAACAGGGCCTCAAGCGCGCGCTCAAGCGCCAAATCAAGAAAGAGGTCGGCCAGGGCCTGAGCAGGAAGGGCGCCAAGATGCTGGTGGGCAGCTGGAAAAAGCTGATCCCAGGCCTCAACATCGCGTCGACCGTCTATGACATCGTCGACACCGGCATGATGGTGCGCGAGATTTACAAGTCACTCAACGCGGCAACCGTTATGGGCGAGGCCGCCAAGATCAGGCCGGACTTTGCCATCCAAAACGCCGACGGGTCCTTGCACGAGATCTATGATTTCAAGTTCGATGACCCCGAAACCGGCTATCAGGATGACTGGGGCAAAAAATCCAAGCAGCGCGAGGCCTATGAACAGGCTGCGGGCAAGGATCCCAAAAAGGTCAGCCTTGAGCGGTGCAACAACTGCACCAAAGGCAAACCCGCCGCCAACGCCAATCCTGTGGGATGATAATGCCTGACTACATATTCTTCGGCGAAGACCCGATTGCGCAACCCGCCTTCCGCATTTTGGCCTATTGGCCCGTGGCGCTGCAGGATCCGGTGATGTCGCAAGGGCTGGTCGCGATCTTTGACAGTTTTTTGCAGCATCACCGCGACGCGTTGGCCTACACTGTCGTGGCCGATGAAAAACGGCCCATGGAGGGGCGCGAAGCCTCAGACGCTGGCTTTGCCGATATGCGCGACTGGCTGGCCACAGCAGCCAAGGAATGGCCCGCGACTGCACGCACCTTTGGTCCAATCAGCGAAGAGACCGGCCAGATTGTCGTGCCGTCCTTCCGGGTCGAACAGATGGCGGATCTGAGCATCATGGACATCTCGGTGCCCGCCGATCCCGAAACCGCGGTCAAGCTGGCCGACCAGGTCACCGAGCTGCTCAAATCCATGCCCACGCTCTACGCGGTCATGGGCATGGGGTTTTTTCTGCCCACATCGCTCGAAGATCTCAAAGATCACTTTCCCCGCGGCTCGGTGCGCTACAAAACCGCCATCGAGTTCATGGCCGAAGGCCCGCGCTGGTGCCTGCGCGAGGATATCGGCAACACGTTCTGGGACGAGATGCCCGAAGAGACCGACGGCATCCCCGACATCAGCTGGCGCACGATGGTGGGCGCACACTACCTGCCGCGCCTGGGACAGGTCGCGATTGATGCCGAGGGCGTGACGGTGGACCAATCCGACGCGATGCTGGTTGTCACCGCAGGCGCGACCCCAATCTGGGGCGACGTGAATACGGGCGAAGACATCTCTGCCTACCGCGCGGTCGCCGACGCGCTGGCACCCGCCCGCGCCAGCGTGCGGCCCATGCTCAACGGTCTGTTTGGCGCGCAGGTCGACAATCCTGACGGCGCGGACCGTGTCGAGGCATGGTACGAGAGGTTCGAGGCATGACATTGCTCGACCAGCTTTTGGGACGTCTGCACATCTCCTCGACGCTGCCCGAGGTGGTCAGCCGGGTCGCGGTGACCGTGCAATACGCCCCCGAAGCGGTCGCGCGCGACCTGCCGGTGGATCGCCAGTCGGTCTGGGGCCTCTTTGCCGAGGATCTCGCGGTGCTGCTATCCTCCGGTTTCCTGTCACGCCCGTTCCAAGCGCAGGTACCGGCAACAGTAACCGCCGTCCTCGAAGGGGCCGAACGGCTGGTGATCACCGTCAACACAACCGGGGCGCATGTGAACCTCGTGCACGCGCTGGTCCGCATGGTTGTCGCAACGCACCAGACCCCGGCGGACGCCGCGGCGCGCTTGCTGGTTGAGGCGGGCGGCGACGAAGAGGCCACCGCCGAAGCCTATAACCGCATGATCTTTGACCAGGATATCGGCGCGCTGATGGTGCAGGTCAAAGGGCCCGATGGGCTCGAACCGATCCCCGTCGATATCCGCGGCGCGATCTGGCACAACGTGCACGTCCCGACAACCGGCCCGCTTGGCGATGGCCCGGTGGTCGAAGCGGACGAGATCACCTTTACCAACCTGTCTTTTGAGAACATCAACGAGGATGTCGAAGACACGTTCCTCAGCATATCGGGCCTTAACGGCTTTGTCCCCGTCGGCTTTGATGCCCAAAACGAGCCGGGCGAAGAAGAGATTTTTGTGCCCAACCGCGGCACTGCGGTCGTGCAAAATGTCTCGATCGAGCAGACCTATCTGTTCGAGTTGCTTGCGACCCTGAATGGCGGCGACCTCAGTCGTGCGCGCGCCGAGGTGACGCAAGAATGACGCTGTTGCTCGCGGATATGGGATTTGCGTCGGCCTTTGGCCCGGGCCTTGCCACCGCAATTCAAGCGCAGCTTGATGCAGAGCGGTGCCTGGTGCGCAATTTGCGCTTTATCGGCGCCGATTTTCAGGAACAGATCTGCGCCTTCCAGGACAACGAAGATGTCGACATCCTCACCGACGCGCTGCACCGGTTAATCGGTCAGGCAATCGCCGACCTTATCGCGCGGCTGGGGCCGGATGTACCCGCAACGCCCGTTGATGTGATCTTGTGCCTGCCCGAAACCGCGCCCGAGGACGGCATGCCCAGCGTGCGCCTTAATGCCTTGGGCGAGAGCCTGCCGCCGCTGATCTACCAGGCTCTGGCTGGCAGCTGCCTGGAGGCCACCGACATGCGCCTGGTCACCGATGCGCAGTCAGGCCCGGCGCGCGTGATCCAAAGCATCTTTCGCAAAGGCGCAGACCGCGCATTCCTGTTTATCTGCGCCGACAGCTACAGCGACCGTGACCGCCTAAATGCGCTTTTGGGCCAAAAGCGTCTGTTTGCAGATGAGGTGGCCAATTACAGCCTGATCCCGGGCGAGGCCGCCGCCGCCATGCTGATTTTGCCCGAAGCGATGCGCATCAGCGAACCGCTGGCCTATATCGGCGGCGCCGCGTCAGCCCCCGAACCGGTGGGCGAGATGGACAATGCCGACACGCTGTCCCAAGCGATAAGCGACAGCGCGCTCACCGCACTGGATGGCCTGGGCGCCGGGCGCCGGCCGGTGGACAGGTTCCTGACCGATTTCAACAACAGCCGCTACCGGGCCAGCGAGGGCGCCTATTGCCTGCACCGCTTGGTCGCGGGCTATCTGGCCGAAGATGTCGAACCGCTTTACCCGGCGCTGGAGTTTGGCGATTGCGGGGCCGCCTATTTTGGCCTGGCCATGGCACAGCTCTGTGCCGAGGCGACCCAGTCAGAACAACCGTTGCAAGCGCTGATCCTGTCCTCGACCACGTGGTCCAAGTCGCGTGCCGCCATCGTTGCGCAGACAAACCCCATCCGGCTCTTTGGTTTGCAACACCCCACCGTCGAAGAAGACGACGTATTCGAAGATGACCCCGACACCGAAACCGAAGACGCAGACGCCCCGCCGACCCTCGAAGAGATAACCTGAAACCGCCCGCCCCACCCGGGGCCGCGCCGCAATTAGATTAGGTCCAGGCCATGAACGTATATTCTCAAAAATCGCGCCTCGCACGGCTCATTACCGACCTGGGCGAAGACTTCCTCGTCCTCAACCGCTTTGACGGTGAGGATTTTATGAACAACCTGTTCGAATACCGGGTTCAGGCCTTTTCGATGGAACGCAACATCGACTTTGACCTGCTGATCGGCACCCACGCCACGGTCGAGGTGGAAATGGACAGCGGACCGGTGCCGTTCGACGGGATCGTGACCGAGGCGCGCTGGCGCGGTCAGGGCTCAAACGGCTGGGAATACGAACTGGTGCTGCGCCCGTGGCTCTGGGTTCTGGGCAAACGCCGCGCGCAACGGATTTTTCACAACATGGATGCGCCGTCGATCATCCGCGAAGTGCTGGGCGCATACGCCCATCTCGGCGCGCCGCATTTCGAAGACGAACTGATGAACTCCTATGCCGAGCTGGAATACACCGTGCAGTACCGCGAAAGCGACCTCGCTTTTGTTCGCCGGTTGATGGAACGCTTTGGCATGAGTTTCCATTTCCAACACGAGGTGGGCAACCACAAGATGGTGATCACCGACCATCCGGATGCGCATGAAAATCAGATTACCCTGCCCTTCTACCCGATCACGGAAAGCCACCAGACCGACGAGACGCATATCTGGCAATGGGAACCTCAGCGCCGCTTTACCACTGGCGCGATCCGCTTGATGGATTTCAACTTCAAAACGCCCGCCGCCTCGATGGAGACGCAGTTTGAAGGCGACGCAAGCTATCAAGAAGGCCAGATCGAAAGCTACGATTACCCCGGCGATTACCTCAACCAGGGCCAGGGTGACGTGGTCGCCCGCATGCGCACAAACCAAGAGCGCGCCGGCGATGCACGCATCGGGGCCGAAGGCGACTGCGCGGCCCTTACGCCCGGCATGGTCTTTACCTTGCAGGGCGGTGACCCCTGCCCGGGGGACGGCGGTGAGTATCTGTGTCTTGTGGCACGGTATTCCTGCGTCGGACAGGGCTATGCAACGGGCGGCAAGGCGTCCGACAGCAAGGCGTTTCAGGCCCAATACGTGCTCACGCCGATTTCGGCACCGATGCAACCGCCGCGCCAGACACCGCTGCCGATCATCCAGGGACCGCAAACCGCGATGGTTGTGGGCGCCGAGGGCGAAGAGATTGACTGCGACGAATTTGGCCGCATCCTCGTGCGCTTTCACTGGGACCTCGACGGCGCCAATTCGATGCGCTGCCGGGTGGCGCAAAACTGGGCGTCCAAAGGCTGGGGCGGCATGGTCATTCCGCGCATCGGCATGGAGGTTGTGGTCGAATTCCTCGAAGGCGACCCGGACAAACCCCTCGTGGTGGGCTGCGTCTACAACGGCAAAAACGACACGCCCTACAAGCTGCCCGATCACAAGACGCGCTCGACCTTCAAGACCGACAGCCACAAAACCGACGGCTACAACGAACTGCGCTTCGAAGACCTCGGCGGCAAAGAGGAAATCTTTATTCACGCGCAAAAGGACCGCAACGAACGCACGCTGCACAACCACACCGAACGGGTCGACAACAACTGGGTGCAATCGGTTGGCCACAACAAATCCATGGAAATTCAGAACGATCACAAAGAACAGATCGGCGGCAATATGGACCTGACCATCGGGCCGCAATCCATGGGGTCGGTGGTCAAGGCGATCAACGACATCCGCGACTACACCTCGCTGCCCAGCCTGGCCGAGGGTTTGGGCAAGCTGGGCGGGATCATCCAGGGCGAAGGCAACTACAACCAGACCGTCCAGATGGCCAAGACCGTGATCGTGGGCACCAATGAATCCGTCACCGTTGGCATCAACGCCAAACGCGAAGTGGGCGTCGAGATCGCCGACAAAGTCGGCCGAAATCACAGCTTTGAGGTGGGCACCACGTCCGAGATCAAGGTCGGCAAAGACCAGGTCATGGACATAGGCAAAACGATGTCGATCACCGTCGGAGACGAGCTCAACATCAAGGTCGGCAAGTCCGAATTGAACATGAAAAAGGACGGCACGATCCAGATCAAATGCAAGGACCTCAAGGTCAAGGCATCCGGCAAGATCGACGCGAAGGCCAGCAGCACCATCAAGTTCAAAGGCTCAAAGATCGACATGAACTAATGCGCTGTCGCCCGGGGCCAAAGCCTGCAGCGGGCAAAGGTGCAAATGTCGGGCGCGGCCTCCCACTGGCCCGCCCGCTATGGGACGCGCTCGGCCCGAGGCGCGCCTAAGCTCTGCGCCGGGCAGACTGCACAAGCGGCGCGGCGTCCCTCATGCCGCGCACCGTTTTCCACCCCAACCACTGCTTGGCGCCACAGCATTGCGTCACGTGTCGATTTTCACCGCTCGATTGCGTAGCATGCCGGCACCTTTCGCAGAGACACCGGCATGACAACGCTGCAACAAATCTTACTGGGGACCGGCCTACTTGCCTTCAGTGTCATCATCCACGTCACCGTGATCGCCCTGAGCATCCCCTACCTGGCCAAGATCGGCGCCGTCCTGCCCAAAGACAGGCTGCCGCGATTGCGCTACATCGTGTTCTTTTTGCTAACCATTTTCATCGTGGTCTTTGCCCACACGATTGAGGTCTGGACCTGGGCGGCGGCGTTTCTTTTGATGACGGAACTGCCGAATTTTTCCACCAGTTTCTACTTTGCCACGGTCACCTACACGACGCTTGGCTACGGCGACATCGTGCTCGACGCCGGGGCGCGCATCGTGGCGACCTTCTGCGCGGTCACGGGCCTGCTGACCTTTGGGATCAGCACCGCCTTCCTGATCGGGGTGCTATCGCGGATTTTGCCAGATATCTTTGCCGATACCGACCATGACACGCAGCACGACTGACCGCAGGGACCGCAACTGCCGCCGCTACGCGCGTGGCGGGTTTGGTGGATAATACACCGCCCCGGGCAGATAGCTGCGTGGCAGGTCCATCCCAACGGGCAAAGCGCGGCCCGTGGCCAGGTGATCCGGCAACAGATGCGTGTGCGGCCCGTCCGGCGATCTGGCATCCGGTGGCGGTATCTGGCCCTGCACCTCGATGCGCCCCAGCGCGCTGTCGACAACGCGGGTCGGACTTTCCCCCACCAGGGCCGCACCGATGCGCGGCAAAGCCTCGATAAACGGCAGCCCTTCGGTCGCCCTTAGCGCCTGCCGCGCCGGACCGTCGCCCAGCCGGACACAAAACCGTCCCTCCTTGCGCCCCAGGCCAAGATCAAAGAGATGCGCGGTTTCCTCGTTCTCAAAGATACCGCTGTCCGGTCCCAAATCCGAAACACCCTGCGCCAGCGGCACGCGCCCGCGTTCCCGTTTGACCGCGAGCACGATGCGCGGCTCAGCCCGGGTTCCCGGCGGGTCAAAGGTCAGCGCGCGGATATCATCGTTCAGCGTCATCCGAATGGCGCCGTTTCGGGTGCGTGCCACCAGATCGTCGCCCGCGCTGTGCTGCGTGACCGTCTCACCCGGTGCGGCGGTGAACTCTGCCACCGCGCCGACCACGCCCATGACCCAAGTGCCGCGCCCGCTGTGCAAGGTGGACGCTACAAAGGCGCGGATGTCGTCGGTGGTCCACGGCAATCTGCGGCACGCAACGCCAAGCTGGTGCAAGCGGTCGGGGATCTGGCCCCAAATCGCGCCACGCTCCACCTCGGACCGGGTGCCCCACCCGGCCATCTCTTCGCCCGCACGGCCACAGCCAAGGCACCACCCCGTGGCGTCATCCAGTTTGCACACGCCGGTACAGGGACTTGCTATTGTCATGTCAGTCTCTCTTTTTCTGGGGCCAAAGCAGCAAGGATCGCGTCGAGACCGTCGGTCAGCGCTGCTGGTCCTGGTTGGAGGATAAGGGGGGATTTAATCTCGGTGATGCGATTGTCGCGCACCGCCGGAATGCTGTGCCATCCGGGCCGCGCAGCGATCTTTTCCGGCCGAACCTTTTTACCACACCAGGATGCAAGGATGACGTCCGGCGCCGCCGCAATGACCTGATCAGAGCTCACAAAGCGACCCGTTGCGGCACTCTGGCGGGCGAGGTCTGGGAATACATCCGCCCCGCCGGCTATCTCGACAAGCTCAGACACCCATTGAATGCCCGAAATCATCGGCGCGTCCCATTCTTCGAAATAGACTTTTGCGCGCGGGGTGCTTGCGCTGCGTGACGCTACGGTGTCGAGACGGCGTTGATAGTCATCGGCCAAGTGGTTGGCCTTTTGCGCCTGCCCGACCGTTGCCCCAAGGTGCCGGATCATCGCCAGGATGCCGGCGATGTCACGCTGGTTATAGGCCATCACAGGCACGCCGGCGCGGATCAGTTCGGCGGCGATATCGGCCTGCAGGTCGGAAAATGTCAGCACAAGATCCGGGGACAGTGCGATGATCTTTGGGATATCGGCCGAGGTAAAGGCAGAGACCCGCGGCTTTTCCTTGCGCACGCGCTTGGGACGAACGGCATAGCCCGAGACGCCGACAATGCGGTCCTCCTCGCCCAGCAGATACAGCGTTTCGACCGTTTCCTCGGTCAGACAAACTATGCGTTCAGGCGGAAAACGGCGCATGGCTTACCACAGACCCACCGGTACCGCCCCGTCCACAAGCAGGTGACCCGCACCGCGTGCCAAAGGGCGGCGGGACAAGGGGGGCTGCGCCATCACGATCTGGCCGCGCGGTACAGCAACAGGAACACAAACACAGAACCGATGGAGGTGGTGACAATCCCCACCGGCAGCTCTTGCGGGGCAAGGATGATCCGGCTCACCACGTCTGAGCCTGCCAACAACGCGGACCCGACAAGGGCCGCCATCGGGATCAGGTTGCGGTGCAACGGCCCGGCAATGCCGCGCGCGATATGCGGCACCATCAAGCCGATGAACCCGATCACCCCGGCGACCGAGACAAACACAGCCGTCGCCAGCGCCGCGATGAAAAACATCGAAAACCGCAGCCTTTGGACCGGCACGCCAAGGGTTTGCGCGGTAACATCACCGGTCAGCAGCGCGTCGAGCCAACGCGCGCGGTACACCGTGTAGGCCAGGATCAGCGCCAGACCGGCACATACAAGCGGAAAGCTCTCCCACCGGGCCAGGCCAAGCCCGCCCAACATCCAAAAGATCACCGAATGGGCGGCGCGGCTGTCCCCGGCAAAGATCAGATAGTTTGTGATCGCGGCAAACAGGAACGACACGGCCAGCCCCGCCAGTATCAGCTTTTCCGGCGCGCTGGTCCGCAGACTGTGCACCAGCGCCAAAACAATTCCCGACGCGATGATCCCGCCGGTAAACGCCGCCAGCGGCAGCGTCCAAAAGCCCAGGACATCGCCGGTGACGGTGATCACAAACACTGCACCCGCCGCAGCACCCGAGGACAGGCCAAAAAGAAACGGATCGGCCAGATCATTGCGCGTTGTCGTCTGCAAGACAACGCCGACAATCCCGAGACCCGCACCGATCACCGCCGCAAAAAGCGCGCGCGGCAAGCGTAAATCAAACACGATCCGGTGCACAGGCGCCGGGTCACCCTCTGCCAGACCGATGCCCAACAGCACCGCCCGCGTCACCTCAGACAGCGCGATGGACGTGGTGCCATAGGCCGTGGACAGCATCATGAGGGCGATCAAAACGACCGCCCCCAATGTGTATGACAGCCCCTGTTGCGCCACTTAGTTCAGCGTCGGATGCATCGCCGCAGCCATTTTGGCGATGGCGGAAATGTTGGCGGGCCCGGGTGTCAGCTCTTCGTAGCGCAAGCCGATCCACGCCTCGTTTTTCACCGCATCGGTCTGCGACATCACCGGATGCTCTTGCAAAAACTTGAACGTGTCCGCCGCGCCGTTGCCGGTCTGATAGTCGAGCAGGACGAGGAATTCGGGGTTCGACGCGGCCACGTCTTCCCAGGACGTGCGGCCCCAGCTTGTGTCCATGCCATGCGTGACATTGGCCCCGCCGGCGGCGGTGATCATCGCGTCGGGGATGGCAAACTTGCCGGCTGTAAAGGGCGCGTCCGCCGGACCATCCAGCAAGAAGACGCGCGGCTTGGCCAGATCGGCGGTCTGCGCCTCAATCGCGGCCAGTTCGTCTTTCCAGCCTGACACCAGGGCTGCCGCCTTGGCCTCAACGTCCATCACCTTGCCCAGCCGCATCACGTCGTCAAACAGCAGGTCCATGCTGGCTTCGGGACGGTCTTTGTTCAAATGAACGCAGCTCTCGGTCAGCACCATGGTCTTGATCCCAAACGGCGCAAGCGTGTCAGGCGTCACGTCACCGCCCGGTTTCATGCCGTAATACCAGCCCGCAAAGAACATCTGCGGGTCAGCGGCCAAAAGGCTTTCCACCGTCGGATATTTTGGCGCCAATTCGGGAATGTCGCCGCGCAGATCGTCGAAATCAGCGCTGGTCTTGTACCAGCCGGTGATGCCGGTCAAACCGACGATCTTGTCCTGCAACCCGAGGGCAAAGGCCATGTCGGTCATGTTCATGTCATGCACGACGATACGCTCGGGCGATGCATCAAAGGTCAGCGGTTCACCGCAATTGTCGACCGTGATCTCGGCACTGGCTGCACCAGCCAGCACGATGAACGCGGCGGCTGAGAATAGATGTTTCATTGGAAAAGGCTCCTTTTTTCCGGGGGGGTTGAGGTGTTGCGCACATCCAGCGCGGCGATCACCCGATCCGCATGCTGGAACTGCAGGTACGGCACACCAAAGGTGTCCTGCACCCGCTCAGGCGTCAGAACGTCGGGCGCCGGACCAAAACTGATCAGCCGCGTGTCCTTGATCAGCGCGGCATGTGTGGCAAATTCCGGGATCAGCACGAGATCGTGCAACACCATGATCACGGTGATGCCCAGACCGGCGATCAGAGACAGCATTTTGCCCTTTGCCTCGGGGTCCAGATGGTTGGTCGGCTCGTCCAGAAACAGCAGCTTGGGGGTCTGCGCCAGGGCGCGCGCGATGTGCGATCTTTGCCGTTCGCCACCCGACAGCACTGCCATTTTTTGATCGGCAAGGCCGGTCAGCCCGGCAATGTCCAGCGTACGCTCAAGCGCTGCGGCGTGACCTGCGGCAGATCGCTCGGACAGGATCGGGATTTGACCCAGCCGAACATAGTCGCGCAGCGTCAGCCGGCCATCGGGCAGGTCCTGCTGGCCCACAACCGCGACATGGCGCGCGCGCTCGGCGGCGGACATCTGCCGCAGACTGCGCCCCTCCAGCAGTACCTCCCCGTCCGTGGGCTGATCAATGCCGCACAGCACATTGAGTAACGTGGTCTTGCCAGCCCCGTTTGGCCCGGCAATCGCCAGGATGCAGCCGGCGTCCAACTGAAACGACGCGCCCTGCAACAGCGTGGCACCACTGGGCGCGATGCGCGTGACGTCGCGCACATCCAGCACGACGCTCATGACCACGAGCCCAACGGATCAGATCCGGCGGGCCCAACCACGACGTGGCCGCAAAATGTCAGCGTACCAAAACTACGCGCGCGGTGGCTTGTCATCGTCCGCTCCACCAATGGGCGCGTGCGGACAGAAGGTGCAGACTATGCTGTAACGCTTGATGCGTGTCATCCAAAGCTCCTTCCAGGACACCCCGCCTGGGTCAGTTACGGTTGCGATGGCAGGTCTCCTGACTTGCGGATCATTGCTCCCCCGAACCTTCCCAGGCCGCAGCCCAGTGGTCATCTCGGGGTGGCTCTCCGCCTACAGTTGCGGGGGCAGTCACGGAATTAGCAAACGCTGCACCGTGTTCCCATTTCATCTCGCCGACTCGATTGTCGTTGAGAACCATCACCGCGAGATGACGCTGTCCTCTTTCAAAGGTCAATCAACAAAAACGGTCAGCGACGCAAAGAGTACGCATTGCGCGCACTTGCACCCGACCGCCGCGCGCGAATGCTGCGCAAAATGGCGGCACCGCAGACCCCGCTGCACCGGGACGCACGGCGGCACGCGCGGCAAGATCATCGACTTTTGCACCAGCCTCGACTAGCTTTGCTGCACGGATCGGCCACGTACGGTCCAAACAGCAATGAGCAAGCGGAGGTTCACGGATGCGAATCAAAGACCGGCTAGCTTCACAACCCAAGGCCCCGCCATCGACGGTCTCGGAAGAGCAGATGGTGTCGGACGCCGTGAAAACCATGGCCAACCGCAACTACGGTGCGATGATTGTCGTCAATGACGACAACAAGGTCACCGGGATCATCACCGAACGTGACGTTGTCAAACGCATTGTCGATGCCGGTGTCGACGCACAAAAAACCCCGATCTCGGATGTCATGACGCGTGACCCGGATGTGGCGCGCGAGGATGACGAAATCGAGGAGTGGATGAAAACGATGAGCCAAAAGCGCTATCGTCGCATCCCGGTCGTGGACGAGGAAAACCGGATACTGGCGATTTTGACGCAAACCGATCTGGTTGCCTATTCCTGGCCGCTGTTGCTGGCCCGCACCAAAGACGACGCGCTCAAGGAATCGCGCCGGATGTTCTACTCCCTCCTGATTGGTGGCGGTTTGCTGGCCTACGCCGTTGCGATGGTGGTGATCATTCGGGTGACCACCTGAGCACGCGCATCTGACATTTTGTCGTAGCCCAGGATCTCACCGCGCGCTCTGCGTGCGCTCGGCGGCCTGTATAAACCGACGGCAGATCAGGCGGCGTCTTCCTTTTCTTTCAACGCCGCAAGGCCCTTGTAGAGCGCCGTGATAATCTCGGCCTCGGTGATGCAAAACCGGGCCGACGGCGAAATATCCACCGTGCCATCCGCGCCAATCGGCGTGTGCTCGCCGCCGACACCTCTCACCGACAGGCCCAGCGGCCGCGCGATCTGCTTTGCCCGCGCATCAGTCCTATCTGCCGTCAGCTTGGGCAACGCAATGTGCACCGAGGCCCGCATGCCGGTGCCCAGATTGGTCGGGCACGACGTCACAACCCCGTAGTCGGGCGAGGTCGCAAAGGCCAACCCGTCCATACCCGCCACCACGTCAAGCGCCACTTTCAAACGGTCAAAAACGCGGGTGAGGATGGTGCCCTGTTCCATGCACATAATGCGCAGGTGATCCTCCTCACCGACCCAGATGACAAAACTCCGGTCAGCCGAGACATAACAGCCGCGCCCATACGGCCAATCGGCCGCAATGCCAGCCGCCAAAAGGTAGCGGTCATTGGACATGTCCTTGAACATGACATGCGCGGCCACCAGCTCTTGATAGGCTTCCGTGCTGATCTCGTTCATGTTGCCCGGGGTCAGCGAATGATACCCGCCAGCGTAATCCGGATCGGCGTTGAGTGTTTCAAAAGCTGCCATCATGCGCTGTTCCAGCGCCACGCGATCCGCACGCGTCATCGCGCCCGGCAGCGGAAAATCCGCCAGATTGCGACCAACGCGCACCCGCATGGACAGCGCCGGCAGGCCAAGATCGCTCAGATCCAGCACGCCGCCCGCTTGCAGGCCCTCCACCCCGTCAAGCGACCAATCATTCACGTGCCGCGCGTCCTCGGGGACCTTGTGAAAGGCCGCCAGAGCCTTGGCAAAAAACGGCCGCAGATCCTCGTAGTCGCTGGGCTGGCAGGCATAGCAGCCCATCTCGCTGTCTGGATTTTCGATCCCGGAGTTCATGCACTGCAAAAGCCGCGCCTGACTTGCCGCATCAAGACTGTCAAAATACGCCCGATCAAAGCTCTGCAGCGCAATATTTTGCGGGTTGTCCGCTGCCAGCGCCGCAATCCGGGCAAGGTCTACGTCAAAGGCCATTCTCACGCTCCGCCAGTTTGTCGGCGCAGTGTATCATGCCATGGATAAAGTCGCACTCAAGCCGCCCAATGCGCCGCCTCCTCAAAGGCGTCGGCGCCGTCCACAGCCGCCAAATGCTTCCGAGGAAAACCTCGCGCCCGCCCATTCCGCGCCCGGCACAGCCCGTCAACAGCCACAAAGCTGATGGCTGCCATCCGATCAAAAACGCCGACCTGCGCGGACCACCGCATGCCCGTACCTCTATTGGATTGATAGCCGGCCGCGGCGCCAAAACTTGGGTGTATCATTTGGGTCCATCAAACATCATTGCCGACAAGGCCCCCCCTGCACGCCGACTTCACGACAACTGCGCGCGGCAGACCCCAAAAGACACCGCTGATATCGCTACACTGTTGCAATGAAACGAAGCACAGATGCTCCCCCTCCGCGACCCAGCTCACAACCTCCCCGACAGCGCTCACGCAGACGCCGCGCCCCTGCCGTCGGCGCCAATTTACCCAGAGGCTACCTGCACAAGATCGCCGCAGCAGAACCGGAAAAGGCTGTCAATCCAATGCCACTACGCCTCATCACGCCTAGTCTGATGAAGATGAAACGCGGCCTCCAAACCTCCGACCACCGGTTTCACGTCACAGCCGCTCCCTCATTGCCGCGATCCAAGCGCGTCTTTCACATTTGCAGCCCCGTTCAGCGGAAACATCGACACATCTTGCGCAACCCGAATGCGATCCGAGACTATTTTCACGTGGCGCTGTCACTCACTTCGACGCGGAAGCAATTGACGCCATGCCCTCTGACGGCGCGCCCTGCGGGTCAGAGCCACGCTACCTCAAGCACCCTTTATGACAGGCATCCGTCAGCAGGCACACGGACAAGGCAAGATCTTCTTACTGCCGGTCGCCCGCATAACACCCGACGAAACGGTAGCAGCAAACCAGACAGCATTTATGGCCTGCGCTCAGGCCAGGCTCTTTCAGTTTTTTGGTGCTGCGCTGACGGCCATAGTGGCCCAGACTGAGACGAGATTGTTCCTACCACCTCATCGAAACGACGTTTCGATTGCCGAGCGATGGACATGCGCCAGGACAACCATGTCAGTCTGTTGCCTTTGACTGGCCGGGCGGCTGTGATAACCGCAACCGCCGGTGCTGACATTCAGCAGGTCACACATACCCTTTGTGCAAAAGGCGTGAAAATTTCTTCCCCCTCGCGTGCATATAAACATGCATGCCGGGCAGTGCATGATCATTGAGCGATACTTGAACTGCGCCCCCTATTCCTTTGAAGGGTAGGGTGCCTCGGCCATTTCCTCCAAAACCTTTTCGTGGAAGACTTTAGCCGGTGTCTTACATACGCGGCGTTTGCGGGGCGTATTGTTGAGGTGATCTCAGATCACCTTCATACAGTGATATGTGCACCGCTGGATGTCTCGTTTGCGCGGTAGCCATTTTATCAGCCTGCAGTGGGTGTTTTCGACAGTGCCTTTCTGCCACGGGCTGGACGGATCACAAAACTAGGTCTGGGTTCCGATTTCAGCCTGCAGGTGCGGCCAGGTCACGAACCGGGTGCCACGGTCGAAAGCAATCGACTTCCGCGCGAGGTGGCGGAGATCACGTATGGCATCTAGGATCCCCCCATGACTGGTCTTGTCCGTTTGTTCGGAGTCGTAAGGATGACTGTGAACCGACTGACACGCTCGAACAGGGACGCCACGTTCGACTAAGCAACCTTCTGATAGAACAGCATCAAATAACCTTCCCAATGATCGAACTGGCGGCGATGCGCGGCGTGATCAGGGCGGAACAGGATGCTGACATCTCGATCAAATTTGGGCAGTAGACGTTTTCTGGCACGGCGCGGACGACGGGATTTGCGATGCTCGGGCAGATACCACCAGAGCTCCTGCTCCATGCCTCTCTTTGAATGGATTTAGCGGTAAATGGTCTCCTGACAGACGCGCAGCACAGCAACCTCATAGATCATTCGGTTGCCGATCTACTCGGGTGTCCATCCAAGCTTGATCTTTGCCAAGACAGTCTTGCACAGCGCTGCATGTCAGATCAGTTTTCACTTTACAGACCGAAGATTGTTTGTGTGTGCTTGCTCCGCATGTTCGAAATTACCTGCGTATTTCTTCGGGAATGCATTATCCGCCCAGAAGTTACGTTTAATCTCTCGGAAGATCGCCGATTTGTGGCGTTTGAGAACACGCGCCGTCTCTAATGGGCATCTTTGCGTGCCACCAGTTCTTAATCTTCCGGCGTTCTTTCAGTGACAGTTGCGTGTAAACGGCTTCCATGCCGTGCTCTCCCACTAGGTAATCCTTTGGTTTCCAATAAGAGTCGCACTTCATGTTAACGCACTCCCACGGTCTGCCTCCCGGCAGAGCAACAGGTCTCACGCTGCTGCAGCCGCCGAATTGAACTCTGCTTCCACCTTGAATTCGCTGACCATCGACCTCAATTCGCGCGCTTCGTAGGACAGTGTGGTGACAGCTGCGCTCGCCTCTTCCAGCATGGCTGCGACTTGGGTCGAGGACAGCTCAAGTTTGCTGGTCGACCCAGCAGCGGATCCGACAGACAGCCGCGTCTCTTCAAAGCTGCTTGTCATGTCATCGATCTGGGCTTCGACGCGCTCCATATCCGCTGCGATCTCGGTGAGGGCGTCTGCCATGCGATCTACCATCTCGACCCCGTTATCAATCGTTTGCGTGGCCCGACCGATCAAAGCGCTGATCTCATCGCTCGAATCAGATGTGCGTTGCGCGAGGCTCCTTACCTCGGTGGCAACCACCGCAAACCCGCGGCCCGCGTCGCCTGCGCGCGCCGCCTCAACGCTCGCATTCAACGCCAGCAAGTTGGTTTGGAAAGCCACCGAATCGATCACCGACAAGATCTTGGAAATCTCTTCCGAGGCGTTTTTGATATCGGCAATGCTTTGGCGCGTGGCCTGTGCTGTTTCGGACCCTCGCGCGGCGTTTTTGGTCGCCTCTCCGATGTCTGTGCGCGCGGCATGCGCCGCGCTGCTGACCTGACCAATCGTCGTTGAAATCTCTTCGACGGCCACCGCTGTTTCACGCAGGTTCGTTGCGTTGGCTTCCGAGCGATGCGCAAGCTCTTGTGTCGTGCTGGCAAGCTCAGACGCCGAGGACGCCACGGTCTCAGTCGAGACAACAACCCGTTGGATCGTTGCTGCCATGCGTTCAGTCGCGCTGGTCACCGCATCGGTTATCTGAGCAAAGACGCCCGAAAAATCGCCGCGCAACTTGTACGTCATGTCCCCCACCGCCATGTGGCTGAGCGCGCGCTCCACCTCATTCAGGCTGGTTGACACCGTGTCGCTGATCCGGTTGAGGCCGTGCGACACCTCCGCAAGAGCGCCCTGCACATCGCCCGCGTCCAGCCGCGCATCAAACTGACCGCGCGCGCAGGCGTCGACCACCTGCGCCACCTCGCCTGCATAGGCTTTGAGCCGTTCGCTTTCCTTTCGCGTGGCAGCCGCGCTTTCTTCGATGCGCGCTTTCTCTTTTGCGGCGCGGTCTTCGCTTTCTGCGCGGGCCTTTGCGTCGGCCGCTTCGCGGGCAGCGTTCAATTCAGCTTCACGCTTTTGCGCCTCGACGACGCTGTCGCGAAAAAAGTTGATCGACCAGACGATGCGGTTCAGCTCGCGCGGGCAATCTTCGGGCAACTTTGCCGATTTGTCGCCGCGGGCCAAAGCATCGCCAGCGTCGGCAATCTTGCGCACATCGCGCAGCATGTTGCGGATCGAATAATAGGTCAGCATCCCAGCCATCGCGGCAGCTGCACACAAACCCGCGGTGATAAAGGTAAGCTGCCAGAGCGCCGATGACACTTTGTCCGCAGCTTGACCTGAAACCTGCTCCACCATGCCATCTTCAAGTGCCTTGAAACCATCTATCCGCTGGGAACTCGCCGCGAAAAAATCGGCCGCCGACGTACCTTGCAGGTCGCCAGTGTCGATTGCAGAAAAGGCCACCGCACGCAGGCGCACCAGTTCGCGCGCGCCCGCGCCGTCATTGACCGCCTGGAGCGCGCGCATATTGGCTTGCGTCGCCAGGTCAGCGAACCGCTGCAGCCCGGATTCCTGACGGGCAATCAACGTGTTGATCGTCAGGCCGCGTTCCGTTGAAAAGGCGCCCGAGGCAAAGCCACCTGACCCAATGGCGCGTTCTATACCGGCAAACTCCTTGGCATACATCAACGAATGCAGCGCAAGGACAAGCTGCGACAACTCCACACTCCCCGACTTTAACGAAATCTGTTTGACCGCCGCCAGAGCGAGCGCGTTGCTATCTGTGTAATGGTTCACCGCCGCGCCGACATCGATGTCGCGTGCGTCGACAGCACGCCTATGTGCATCGCGCCGGCGCAGCCCGGTTTGGATATCCTGTACATAGGGCCCGATGCCGTTGCCCCCAGCCTGCTCAATTATTTCCACCTCGGCTGCAAAGCGTTCCATCGCCGCGTTTGTCTTCAGTCGCTGTTCATCCAGCTGCGTGCGAAACTGCGTGCCATCAGAGCTGAGAAACACACTGGTCAAACCGCGTTCAAGCTGCTGCGCATGCACCAAAGCGGACAGTTCCGATATCAACGAACTGCGTTCTTTGATGATTTGCGCGGAACTGAGGTCTTGCCATTGCCGCCACGCGACAGAGCCACCGAGGATGATTGCAGCGAGCATCGGAAACGCCACCGACGCGATCATGGCTGATTTCAGACTGCTCTTGATCCAATTTTTTACAAACACAGGCGACCTCTTTGGGTTTAACGTACCTGTATATGTTGGGCGAGAAACATTAAGGAATAATGTCGACCTGCGCCGCCGCGGGTCAAACCCACGCGCGCTCAGACATATCCGGCATCACGCGCCAGCTTGAGGGTGTGGGAGACCATGTGCCGGACGTTCAATCCCTCCTTGGCGGCAAACATCTCATCCATCATCGCCAACGCCTCGTGCAAACCGCGCCGATGCGCCGTCAGAAAGGGCGCCGACCCGTCGATGATGGTGTCCAGCAGCACAGCTTTGTCGAACATCGCTTGGTTCACTTTGCGCCCGTCCTCAAGGTGTATCATGTCACCGAAAAACCCCAGCATCGCGTGTTTGGCGTCTTTGAACGCTTTTTTGCGGTCGCGCACCAGGTTGCCGCGCTCATTCAGACCCAGCAGCGCAATGGTGTAGCGCCCGGCTTCCGTCTTGGCACGGTAGAGCACTGCCTCCAGCACCAGGTGCTTGGTTGGGTCTTCCGCGCGCGGGTTCACCAATTTGGGCTGTTCCAGAGCCAGATCGTCATCCGGATCGATCGCGCGGACGCTGTTGTCCATCAATTCGAACCGGTCCAATTTGCCAAATTTCTGCCGCCCGTTTTCGGTGGTATGCTTGTGGTCGCTATTGCAATGCCTGCACGCAAGCAGCAGGTTGTCCCAGCTATAGGCCTTCCAGAAATAGCCCGGGTGATCCATCTCACCGTGCTGGGGATGGTTTATCTTGACCTTCTGGTTGTCGCCGACCTTAACCGCTCCTTTGGGCCGGTAATGTTCGACATCACCCGGTTGGTTCTCCACCGGCGCTTCGCAATAGGCGCAATTGCCATGATGGCAGGCCATCAGGTCATCTTTGAACTTGGTGTGATAATCCGTCAGGCTCACGTCATCCGGATTTTTCCGAAAGATCTTAATCAGTTCGTCTTCGCGCGTTTTCCCGTTTTGTTTTAACTTTTCAAGCCGGTCGCTGGTGTAAGTGTCCTTGATCCAATGCATGCGCGATACCTCAAATCCCGAACTTTTTGGTCAAACGGTCTACGTCGTCGCTGGTCAATTGCCGCGCCGGTTCGTCCAAAATACCGTCCCAACCAGCCTCGCGCAGTTGCACGTGCAACGCATCCAGATCAGCCTGGTACTTCGCACTACGCTCGGGCATCGCATCGAGCCGGTTGTACTCTTTGACCAACGCGTCAAAGGCGATGGAGCGCGCGTGATCCACCCCCAGCGTCTCGCCTTGGATCAGCTCGGTGGCATCGCGCCCAAAGGTCTCTCGCGCCGGCGGATGCAGCTCATAGTGCGACGGCCCCACCTGCTTGAACACGCGCACCTCCTCGCGAAACACCGAGCTCACGATCAAGGCCGAGTGGGTCGAGGCGATGATTTGCACTTTGGGGAACGTGGTCTTGACCAATTCCACCACCCGCCGCTGCCATGCTGGGTGCAGGTGTACGTCGATCTCGTCCACGATCACTGTGGCGGGGACTTGCGCCAGATCGCTCACCTCGCGAAATGTCTCGTGCACGCGCTGCAAAAACACGCCGACCCAGTTGAACACCGACGACATGCCCTGGCTCATCTGATCAAACGGCACCAGAATTTCGGGGCCTTCGGGATCGCGCGGATTTTGGATGCGCACGCGCAGTGCATGGCTGTCCTTGGGCACGTGCACGCCGATGGCGCCGCCGGGCAGAATCTGCTGCATGATGTCGTCGAGGATGTCGAGCACCCGCTGTTTGCTGTGGTCGCCCTCTTTGGCATCCCGAAAGGTGTTGACCACCCACTGTTTGAAATCCAGCAGCCGGTCATCCACCAGATCCAGCGCCAGCGGATAGACATCGCGCGCGCCAGCAGGCCGCACCACCATGTCGGTGGTGCCGCGCGGGTCGTCACTGGGCGCGCCCCGCAGCGCCGGAAAGCCCAGGGTCAGCGCGGTGCCCACCGCCAGCGGCGTGCGCTGGCGCGATGTGACACGCACCCCGTCAACCGACCCGTCATCGCGGATCATGTCCACGTGATAGGTCTTTTCCCCAACGGTCACCGATATCTTGCCCCGCCGCCGGCCAAAGCGCAGCAGGTTGCCTGCCTGGCGCCGGATCCGCTCATCATGTGCGGACAGGCCAACCGCCAGCGCGCGCAGGATGATCGACTTGCCCTGCCCGTTCTCGCCGGTGATCACGCTCCAGGGGAAACCCGGGCTGTCGCGCGTGTCGGCATAGCCTTGCGCCAGATCCACCGTGAGATCCTCAAACGGCCCGATATTGTGCAGCACCAGCTTGGTCACCGGTTCCCAACGGGTCAGCGAAATGGCCTCGGGCGGGCGGCGGACACGTTCGGGTGCCGCCTTGGCCAACGCGTCAATGAACGCGCCGACCTGCGCATGATCATCGGCCGGGTCATATTCGATCAACTGCACGCCGTATTGGCGCAACTGTCGTTCGAACAGCACGTTTTCCGACGAGACCGGCACCAGCGCAAAATGCTGCCCCTCGCGGATGTCGAGATACGGGTCCAGCGTAAACAGCCACTCGCGCAGCGATGACGGGCTGGCGCCGACAAACAGAAACACACGATCCTGCAGCAAAAAGACCAACTGCTCTTTGAACTCCGGCCGCGTCTCCAGCCGCCGCCGCAAATCGTCAAAGGACAGGATCATCTCCTCGGGCTGGTCCAGCGTGCCCCATCCGCGAATATACACCGCCGTATCGTCGCTCAGAGAGCGGCGCAGCGCCTCGTGATCATCGGGGCGGATTTGGATCAGATCGGGTGTCTCATTGCGAAACGCCTCGAGGCCCAGATCGTCCCACACCAGCGACAGCGCCCCGCGCCAGGGAATATGCGCCAGTTTGTTGTAGAGCGATGTGTCACGCGGCACCGGCCGCTCAAACAGGTGCTGCATTTCCGCGGCCAGCCGGCTGGGTCCACTTTGCTCGCCGATCTCCTCCAGCACGGCCGAAAACCACTGTGCATCGCGGCCGCGCGCCTCGTTGTTAAGGTATTGGCGGATGTTTTCGCGCAGCCGGGCGCTCAGGCCGTCACCCAGCCGGTCATATAGCTCAAAGATCAACTCGCGCGACGTAGGCAGACCCGCCTCAGCCGACGCGCCCGCGCCAAAGCCGACCATGGCCCGCCCCTCACCCATCGCCCGCAACAGCGCCGGCGGGATCTCGGGCAGCGGCATGGGGGGTGGACCGTCCGCCGTGGCGATAGTCTCTTCAGCGACGTCTGCACTGATCCGCACCTTGCGCTCGGCCTGTTCCAGCTTGTACTCGAGGCCCTTTACATATTCATCCTCGGCCACGGCGTTCTGCCGACGGAGTATAGTGACCACAAGAAGCGATATGCTCGCCATGACCCCCAGAAAGAGGGCCACGATATAGACAAATCCGATCCGAGGGAAAAACGACACCGACTGCCAGTTCGACGCCTGCACCGGCGCGGACGGCGTGTAATACATCAACTGCACAGGGATTGTGACGGGAAAGAACAGATCAAACGTCGTCCGCTCAAACCTGTTCAAGACGGCGCCGGACACGTCCGCATTTCCGCTGATGGTCAACCGGGTTTCGGTCTCTTCAATGCTCGCGTTTATTCCACTGTTCGAAATGCCCCCGATATCCGTGCCATCGGGCAACACATAAAACGTGTCACCCGAGCCGGGCCCCGCTGCCAAGGGGGCGTTTGCACCACCGGTAACGATCGTGCGAACGCGCAGATTTGCGACGATCCTCTGCGCAATTGCATTCAACTCTGCCGAAGAAATCGGCCCACCCTGATGGCGTACCACGACATCGATGCTGAACTCCGCCGACCTCACCTGCGTCTCCACCATCAACGCGCTCGGAAAGGCCGCAAGCGTTATGCCCGCAAGCTCAAACGTCCATGGCACGTCAGCCGTACCGGTTCTTAGAAAATCTTCGCGATCAAACTGGTACGGCTCTGTGCCCTCTACGGGCTCCGCTTTGGTGCCACCATCCTGCGCCGCCACCGCCACCGGCCAGACCAGCGCCAGCGCCAGCAGCAGCGCACGCAGCAGCCCCGACATCGCCTACACGTCCCCCGACCCGCGGATGACCAATCGGTCCTCGGGGTCGCGGGCAAAGAGGACCGGCGTCGCCCAGACCAGCGGGTCGTGGTTGGTTTCGGACTTCACCGCGATGCGCGCCTCGCGCATGGCTTTGGCAATGGTCGCCCCGCGCGCCAGGAAATCATAGACCGCACGGGCAAAGATCACCGCCGCCCGGTCGCCCACCGGGAACTGGTTGGCGATGACATTGGGCACGCCCGCGGCAAAAAGATCCTGCGCCACGCCGCCCGGTGCCAGCACCTCCGGGATGTCCTGGCGCAGCCCCCGGCCCGTGTCGCAGGCGTTCAGGAACGCCATTCGCAAGCCGCGCCGCGACAGCACATCGCGCAGCGCATCGTCCCCCAGCCGGTCAGATGTGCCCTGTGCCGTTTCCAGCACCAGCCCGCTCTCGCCGGTGTCGAAATTCCAATACCCGTGGCCGATAAAATGCAGGATGTCGAAATTGCCATTGCCGATCTTGAGGTGCAGATCGCGCCGCGTGGCGCGCGGCAGTTCCTCGATCTCGACCAGACCGGCGCGCTCAAGATAGCGCAGCGCATGGCGCAGCCGGGCAGTCTCTTCGACCGTGGACAATTTTGGCTGATCGCGCGGCTCGGACGACACCACGAGCAGCCGCAATTTGCGCCCGGGGACCAGCGTGTTCACCGGGTTCGGCGTCAGCACATTGCGGATGAAATGCACGTCTCCGGTGACCATGTGCGCGCGCTGATCCAGGTCATAGGCCAGCTCCCACGGGATATCGCTGACCCACGGAATGGTCGAGGTGAACACCAAAAACAGCTTTTCCTGCTCGCGCGAGCGCGCCATGTCGTAAAGCCGCTTGATTTCGCCCTGCAGCAACATGTGGAACAGGTGATGACCAAAGTCGCGCATCTCGGCTGCGCTGAGCGGCGCGCCAGTGCCTGCGGCGGCGGCCGCCACCTTTTTCATCGCGCCAAAGATGCCGCCGCGATGGGTGTTGGCGGCATCGCGCATCGCCTCGATCTGGCGCGTGGCGGTGGGGTTGACCCCCTTGGGCACTTTCGGCGAGCGCACCAATGAGAACGGCAACGCCACCCGTGCGCCGCCGTAGGTTGCCACCACAAACGGTGCCGCGTCGTCTTTGGTGTCGGCATCCTTGCCCAGCGGCACCCCCGCCCGCGCGATCTGCCGCGCGTCGCCCACAAAAATCTCGAACACGGACGAGAACTTTTGCGGCGCGACCTGAACCGACGGGGCTGCCTCCGGCGCAGGCGATGCCAGCTGCGGCGACGCGCTGGCCTTGAGCCGTTCCACCGCGCTCAGCGTGCCCTCGGCCGACCGTTTTGAGGTGGGCAGGCTGGCGTCGGGATCAAAAGGCGGCAACCCCTGCGCAGCACCGGTCAGCGCGTTGAACAAAAAATCCTGCGTCTGGCTTTGCGCAAACGAATTCATGTGATGCACCGGCCCGCCCTCAGGCACCAGATTGCCACCAGGACCGTAGACCCCGATCTGATCGCGCGGAATGAAATCGAGGTTGCGGTCGACCCGAACCCCGCCCGCGGTGGGCACCACCAGATCGTTGGCCTCGCCAAAGATCCAGTCGACGCCGAGATCCAGCGCCCGCGCCCACAGCTTGGCGGTGGGCTCAAAATTCGACACGATGGCGGAATAGGCGCCCGTCGGCGGCCCGGGCGGACGCTGTAGCGTGCGGATCTGATCGCCGGTGCGGTTCATCGCATCCAAGCCCTCGGCGGCGTTGACGCCAAACTTGGTGAACCAGGTGATCCAATGCGCCAGCATCGCGGCATTGGAGGTGACCGGGTTGGGTGGAAACAGATCGAGGATATTGGCCACCCAGCCCACCGTGTCCTGCCATCGGTCGGGCGTCGCCAATTGCGTGCCCTCGTTTGGGCTCGCCACCAGCGCGGCGCGCCCCAACCGGAACCGGTCACCGTTCTTGAGCACGGCCGCCCGCTCCACCAGATTGCGCAGCACCAGACCGCCGCGCGACTGGGTGATCACATCACAGTCGAGCCCTACCGCGGGCAGCGTCTTGAGGATATCCTCGGCATTGTCCTGCGGCGTGACCGAGACGGTGAAATGCTCGAACCCGTAGATGTGTTCGCCATAGATCGGGGTGACACGGTCCAGAAAATCGCTCGCGTTCAGATCACCAAAACTGCCTTGCGTGGTCGAAAACGTGCCGTGAATGAACAGCAGCGCGCGGCCTTGCGGCCCCGCGGCCATCTTGCTGACCGGGGTCAGGGTCAAGGTGTCGCTGCCCTTGGAAATTCGGTGCAAGCCGCGGGTGCGGCCCAGCACCTTCCAGATGGCAAGCTCGGCCAGATCGACGGTTTTGGCGGCGACAAAGTTTTTGACCCGCACCACGATGGCATCAACAGCGGCATCGACCACCCGGTCAAAGAAACTGCGCCGTACATCGTCATCCGCGCTCAGCGCGACGTCGGCGCGAAACTCCTTGCGATAGGATTTGGCGCGACGCGTGCCGGGGTCATAGACCTTGCCCGCGGCATTCATCTCGGGCCCGTCATGGAAACTGATGGCACCGGACGGATGGCGCACAATCAGCCGGTAATCCTCTCCGTCATCAACGTCGAGCGAGACGGCAATCTGCGGCACCGTCGCGCTGCGTACCGTGCCCTGCACCCGGTGCGGTTTGGCCGCGACCACATCGAACACGTCGGCCACATCGGCAAAGTTGAGAAAGTCAGGCACCGCGCTGCGCCCGCCACCGGATCGGGTCAGCGTCGCTGCAGCAGCGCCATCGTCTAACGGGACAACAGCCTCGTCCTCGTGCCAAATCACATTGACCATCGTCACAGCCCCCCACGAATGAAAACGGGTCTAATTACATTTTAAAATGACGACACGGTATGCGGGAACCGGCCAAAAATCAATTTTTTTGGCCGGTGTAGGCTTGCTTAGGGAAAAGTGAACGGCGATCTGCAAACGTTAACGGCGGGCAAGTGTGAATGCGGGGTTAACGCGCGCCAGCGGGGTATTTTGTACAAAATGGCGGTGATTTTGAACGTTTTACTGAAATCAGCCCGAATGCGCGGCCTATGCGGCGCGCAAATTGTACAAAACGGGGGGCGCGTTGAACGTTTTGTCGCCTACGCGGCACCGAACGCTGCGTTAACTGTAGCGTTCGGGCCCGTCCCATTGCACCTGCGAATACCGATCCCCATGTGCCCAACCAACCGGCAAAACCTCTTCGATCCTGCGGATCTCATCGGGGCTCAGATCCATCTCTCCGCCCTGCACCAATTCCTGCAAATGGTCGATATGGCGGGTGCCTGGGATGGCCATGACATGCTCTCCCTGATGCAGCACCCAGGCGATGGCCAGCGTCGCGGCGGGCACGCCTATGTCTGCCGCCAGCGCCCGAAAGCGCGCGTTGTATGCGAGGTTCGCGGTCAGGTGCGGGTCCATAAACCGCGGGTTTTGCTTGAGAAATCCCATGGTCTGCGCGCTCTCATAGCTGTGCGGCCGATCCGTCAGCAGGCTGCGCCCCACCGGCGAAAACGCAACCAGCGTAGCGCCGATCTCGGCGCAGGTTTGGACCAGCCCCAGCTCGGGCGCGCGGGTCGACAGCGAGTATTCCGACTGGACAGCGGCCACCGGATGCACCGCATGCGCCCGCCGCACCGTGCTGGGCGCAATCTCGGAATAGCCCACGGCACGCACCTTTCCGGCCTTGACAAACCCCGCCAAAACATCTGCCACGACCTCAATCTCGTGCCGCCGGTCCCAGCGATGAATGTAATATAAATCAATGACTTCCACGCCCAACCGGCGCAAACTTCCGTCGAGTTCTGCGGCCAAATGATCGGCCGCATTGTTGAAGCGAAACTCCGGATCGCGGGTGATCCCAACCTTGGTCGCGATGCGAAACGGATTGGCCCCGCGGCGCTGTTTCAGCCAGTCGCCGATCACCGTTTCCGACCGCCCCATGCCATAGACATTGGCGGTGTCGAGATGGGTGATCCCAAGGTCAACACAGGCGTCCAGAACCCGCGCCGATTGCGCGTCATCGGCAGGCCCGTAGAAGTCGGTGAATGACATTGCGCCGTAGCTGACGGCCGAAACCATCGGACCGTTCTGGCCCAGTTTGCGCTGTTTCATTCGGGAATTTTCCTATTCAAAAACAATGGCTTCATAGCTTTTCGCGCACGACGCCCGCAGGCGGCAGGTGATGGCCAGCAATCTGCACATCCTGCGTGCTGTAGTTGAACCAGAACACCTCGTGCCCCGTCGCGCGCCGCCGCACACCTTCAGGCATATCTTGGACTTGCAGACCCGGCGCGACCATCCGAATGAGCCGCATCAACGCGGCATCGTCGCCCCAGCCGCCCATATAGGTCACGTGGTCCCCACAGCGCACCGCCACTGCCGCGCCCGCGTCTGTTGCAAGCAGCACGTCACCGCCGCCCTCCAACTGCTCCAGATAGCCGACTACAGCACCGCCACCCTCAAGCGGCACCTCCAATTCCGCCCGCATCGACTGCACCCGCGCGACCGTCAGATCACTGCCCGGCCAGGCCGGGGGCAGCGGCACGGGGATCTCAAAATGCGGGCCGCGCGCAGCGCTACGGGGCCCCAGGATGACCTGCCCCGGCGCTGCGTTCAGCGCCGCCTTTAGGTCGTCGGGCATGTGCATCAAACCGGGCGCGAGGATCAGGTCATAGCCGGTGTAATCCCTTGCGCTGCTTGGCAAAATATCCACCGAGAGCCCCAGCTTGCGACACGCCCGGTACCAATCAAAGACCAACCCGAAATAGCTCAGCCCCACCCCATGCGGCTGCACTGCCCACGCCGCGTCCGCGTCATAGTCAAACAGGATCGCAAGCCGCGCCTGCGCCTGCGCCACCTCGGGTGCATCGGCCATCTCGGCCGCCACTTGCTGCGCTTCAGCATAGGCTTCGGCCTCAGCATGGTCGGGCCGCAGCAGCCCTGCATGCATCTGTTCCTGCGCAAACGGCGCCTGCCGCCAGCGGAAGTAGCACACAGCTTCGGCCCCGTGGGCAAATGCCTCCCACGTCCACAGCCGCACCATGCCGGGTAGCGGCGCCGGATTGGCCGGCGCCCCCTTTACCGGACCGGGCTGTTGCTCCATCACCCACCAGCGCCCCTGCCCCGGCGCGTGCCCGCCCGCAGCGCCCCCTACAGAGCGATAAAGATCGTGGTGAAAGGCTTGGAAATCCGGGTCCCCCTGTTGTGCGTAGCGCTGCTTGTGCGCGTCTGTTGCACCCGAACGATCCTCAAGAAAACCAAGGGGATAGCTGTCCCACGACGCGATATCGAGGTCGGCGCCGACCTTGAAATGATCGAACTCGGTCACGCGGCCCATGTAGTTGTGGGCAATCGGCGCATCGGAATGGGCGCGAATTATGTCGACCTGCGCGCGGTTGAACTGCACCACCCTGTCCGACGCATAGCGCCGGAAGGCGTGCACATGGGCCGGGTTCGGTTCGGTCACTGTGAGGTTGGGCAGGCCGATGTCGTCAAAATCGTCATAGTCCATCGACCAGAACACATTGCCCCACGCGGCATTCAACGCGTTGATATCGCCAGCATTTCCCGCCCCCGGAAACTGCCCGCGCAGCCAGGTGCGAAACCCGTCGCGCGCCGCGTCCGAATAGCTGAGCACGGTGTCGTGACAGCCATATTCATTGTCCGTCTGCCACGCGGCGACATGGGGGTTGCGGCCATAGCGCTTGGCCATCGCGGTCACGATCCGGCGGCATTCCTGCAGGTATCCGTCGTGCGAAAAGCAGTAGTGGCGCCGCGAGCCATAGCCGCGCGGGCGACCGTCTGCGTCGCGGGCAAACATGTCGGGATGCTTGTCACAGACCCATTTCGGCGGGGTCGCCGTGGGTGTGCCCAGCACCACACGCAGGCCCGCAGCCCCCAGCGTGTCGATCGCCCGGTCCAGCCAGCCCCAGTCAAACGTGCCCTCGCGCGGCTCCATCCGTTTCCACGCAAATTCGCCGATGCGCACCCAGGTCAGGCCCAGGTCGGCCATGCGACGCGCGTCTTCGGCCCAGATCTCCTCGGGCCAATGTTCAGGATAGTAGCAGACGCCCAAGCTGCGCTTCACAGGATCACCCGGTGCTCTTGTTGCCCCTCAACGCCCGCGTCGATGGCGTAGGTCAGGCCCGCGCCCGCCGCGTCCAGTCCTCCGGCAGCAGTGGTGACATAAACGGTGGTTCCGCCAAAGGCAGGGCACGTGGGCTGAGTTGCGGGCACGTCCAACGTGCCTGTGAGAGTGCCGTCGGGCGAGTACATGGCAAGCCGTCCTGCGCCCCACTGTGCGTTCCACAGAACGCCGCGCGCATCTACGACGGATCCGTCGGGGTTTAGGTCATCGGCGCGCAGATCGACAAAGACCTGCGGCGCGCCATCGGGCCAGCCATCATCGTCGAGCGCCACCTTCATGATCTGCTGTTGCGGCGTGTCGGCAAAGTAGGCGGTGCGGCCATCGGGGGCAAAGCAGATGGAATTGGGGATACTGATCTCGGGGTATAGCTGGCGCAATTCACCCTTGTAGTATCGGTAAATCGCACCTGCTTTGGGCTCCAAGTTCACGCCCATGGTGCCGATCCAAAACCCACCCTGCGGGTCCGCGCGGCCATCGTTGGACCGGGTCACCGGGTCGTCCGCTTCCAGTGGAACAACAAGGTCGCGCGCCCCGCTTGGAATGTCAAAACGCCAAAGGCCGGTGGCGGATGCCATCAACAACGTGTCGCGATCTACCCAGCCTGCCGCAGACACGTGGTCATCAAATGTCCATGTCTGCCGCGCGGCCCCCGGTGCCTTGCAGTGCAGGCGACGCGCCATGATGTCGAACCAGAACAGCGCCTTGCGCTCGGGATGCCAGAGCGGGCCTTCACCAAGCACACAAGGGTGATCATCAAAGACGTTCACGCCAGCGCCTCATCATAGGCGGCAACCAGATCGGCGGCACGCGCAGCGACATCGCTTGCGGCCATGCCGGGTTTGTAGAGCGCGGACCCAATGCCAAAGCCAGTGACCCCCGCAGCCAGCCAGTCGGCAAAGTCTGGCGCGCCCACGCCGCCCACGGCGTAGGTGGGCAGGTCGGGTGGCAAAACCGCCTTGATCGCCGTGAACCCCGAAACGCCGAGCAGCGAGGCGGGAAACAGCTTGATCCCATCCGCCCCCGCCTGCAGTGCGGCAAAGCATTCGGTTGGCGTCATCACGCCGGGATAGCTGAGCATGCCCGCCTGTTTAGTGGCTACAATCACCGATGCATTGCAATCGGGTGAGACGACAAGATGCGCGCCGATGGCGTGCAAGCGCTCCACTGCTGGGACGTCCAGGACGGTGCCCGCGCCAATCTGTGCCTGGCTTCCAAACGCGGCGAGCATCGCGGTTATGCTGTCAAACGGATCGGGGGAGTTCAGTGGCACCTCGATCTTGGTAATGCCGGCGTCCAGCATGACCTCGGCCACTGGCACCGCCTCCTCCGGCGTGATCCCGCGCAGGATCGCGATAATCTCGCGGCTCACGTGGCGACCCCTTGAAGGTCTGCAAAAGCGGCCGTGAGACCGGCAAGCGTCATCTCATCGCCGTCCGCCTCTTGCACCGGCACGGCCTGTGCGGTGAGCGCCGCGACATAGGCGCGCCGCAGCGCGTCCGCGCCGATCACGGCCACCGGCTGCCCCAGCCAATAGGGCCGCATCGCCGCCAGCTCTGCGCCGATGAGCAGCCCCGACACGCGCGCACGGGCAGCCGCACCGCCGAGGTCTTGCAGCAATCCTTCGGCCCGGATGGAGAACAGCGAAGAGGCCAGCGTTTCGGGCCGCGACAGGGTCTGATCGACACCAACGGCAAAGGCTTCGCTGTCCCAACCGGCGCTGACCGAATGGCGCAGCACCGACCGATCGGTGAGCAGCGCGAAAAGCTCACCCGTCATCGCGGTGCGGAAGCTGACAATTTCGCCAGCGCTGACATGCACCCATTTGGTGTGCGTGCCGGGCAGGCACAAAACCCCGTCAAAGCCGGGGGAGTTATGAAGAAAACCAGCAACTTGCGTCTCTTCCCCGCGCATAACGTCGGCCGGGTTGTCCTGCCGCACGCCGCGCAAGACATGCACATCTTCCCCCGGCACGCGCCGCGCCTGTGCCGCACCGGGTGGGGCGCAGGGCACGCTCGCATAAGGTGCCTCGACCCAGCCCTGGCGCGCGCCAACCATGCCGCAAGCAATGACGGGGGCGGGCATCGCATCGCCGACAAGCCGCTGAAGCGCGGGGGCGAAATCGCCCCGATCCAGCGTTGCCATGCCCGCATCGGACACGCGCCGCTCGATCATCCGGCCGTCCGCGCGCATCAACCAGGCACGCAGCTGCGACGTGCCCCAGTCCACTGCGATCCAGTCAGCGGCACTCATCCCGTCATCACCACGCCGCCGTCAATCACCAGCGCCTGACCGGTCATCATCCGGCTGGCCTGGGCAGCCAAAAACAGCACGCCCCCCACCATGTCGCGCGGCTCCAGATGGTCCTGAAGGCATTGGCGTTCCAGATGTGCGGCTAGACCCTCGGGCGTGGCCCATTTGTCGAGCTGCTTTTGCGTCAGCACCCAGCCCGGCGCCAGCGCGTTCACACGGATCCGATCGGGCCCAAACTCGCGCGCGAGGCTGCGGGTCATGCCGTTGATGGCACTATTGGCCGCCGTGTAGATCGGGTAACCCGCGTTGCCCATCATGTAGCTGATCGAAGAAAAGTTGATGATGCTGCCGTGGCCCGCGCGCTGCATTTGCGGAATCACCGCTTGGGCGGCAAAGAAATAGGCCTTTTGGTTGATCGCGATCATCCAATCCCAAAAGTCTTCCGCGACCTCGAGCGTGGCGTGTCGCATGTCATTGGCAGCGTTGTTGATCAGCGCGGTTACGTCGCCATGCACTTCGCCAGCCTGAGCAATGGCGGCCTTGAGCGCGGCGGTGTCGGTGATATCGCAGGGGATGAACAGCGGGCGCGCGCCGTGCTTTTGCTCCATCTCGTCGCAAAACGCGGTGCTGTCGGAGCGTTGGACAAAGGCAACATTTGCGCCTTGTTCAAGGAAGCCCTCGGTCAGTGCCGCACCAATTCCCGACCCGCCGCCAGTGATGAACACGGAGGCGCCATTGAGGTCGGGATAGGTGGCCAGGGTCATGCGCGGTTGCCTCTGTCAGTGCGCGCGGAGGGTGCGGGAGCCTCCGGCGGCGGTTTATCTGGCGAAATGAAAATGGATCATGCCGCACGGGCCGGGCGCGCCCAGGCGGGCAGCCAGTCGCCATGCGCCGTCAGCAGATCGGTCACGAGGCTGCGGATTTCGCGCAGATCCAGTTCGGCCGCAGTGTGCGGGTCCATCATCGCGGCGTGGTAGATGTGTTCGGGGTTTTGGTCGATCAGTGCTCGGACCGTGAGTTCCTGCACGTTGATCTGCGTGCGCATCAGCGCGATCAGTTGCGGCGGGATGTCTGTCACCGTGGTCGGGTGGATGCCATTGCTGTCGACCAGACACGGCGTTTCTACCGCAACCCCCATCGGCAGCTGCGGGATCTGCCCGGTATTGGGCAGGTTGCCATAGGCGACATAGGGCTGATCGGTCACCACCGCATTCATCAGGTCCGCGGCAAATTCGTGGCTGCGGGTGACGGCGATGCAATGATCCAGCGTGGTGGCTTGGGCGGCCCAGGCCGCTTGCTGTTCCTCGCACCGCTTGGGGTATTCATCCAGCGGGATCGCGAACTGTTCGATCAGGTCGTCGCGCCCGTCTTTGATAAACCAGGGTACGTACTCCGCCAGATGTTCCGAACTTTCAGTGCAGAAGTAGCCCAGATGGTCCATAACCTCGTAACGCACTTTGTTCGCGCAGCGCGGCATCAGGAGCGGTGCCTTGGGCAGCGCACCTTGGGCGTAGCCCTGCCGCAGACGGGGATATAGATCACCCTGATCATCCTCGAGCCGCAAGAAAAAGGCGACGTGGTTCACACCCGCCACGCGGTAGCGCACCGTGCTTTGGTCAATGCCCAGATCATGCGACAGTTCCTCGACCGTGTTTTGCACCGAATGGCACAGGCCAACCTGTTTGATATCGGTAAACGCCTCGGCCAGCGCCCAGGTGTTGATCGCCATCGGATTGACGTATTGCAGCATCAGCGCGTCCGGGCACAGCTGGCGCATGTCGCGCGCGATGTCCCAAAGGACCGGCACGGTGCGCAGCCCGCGCATGATACCGCCCACCCCCAGCGTATCGCCAATGGTTTGGCGCAGGCCGTGGGCGCGCGGGATCTCGAAATCAGTCACCGTGCAGGGGTGGTAACCGCCAACCTGAAAGGCGGTCACAACAAAATCGGCACCGTCCAGCGCGGCACGCCGATCCGTATGGGCGCTGACCGTTGCTCCTGCTCCGGTGGCGGCGATCATGGCGCGCGCCACGCTTTCGCTTTCGGCCAAGCGGACGCTGTCGATGTCCATCAGCGCGAACTCGGCCTCAGCCAATGACGGGGTGAGCAGCGCATCGCCGACAATGTTTTTCATGAAGATGGTGCTGCCTGCACCGATAAACGTGATCTTCATTTCACCGCTCCGAGTGTAAGGCCCGCGATAAAGTGGCGCTGCATCAAAAAGAAACACAACACAGGCGGGATCGCAGCCAGCAATGACGCCGCTGACACCAGATGCCAGTTGTTCACAAACTGACCGTTGAGCGCGCGCACACCGGCTGTGATCGGCTTGGCTCCTTCGCCCTGGGTCAGCACGTTGGCCCAGAAAAAATCGTTCCAGACAAAGGTGAAGATCAGCACCGCCAGCGCAGCGATGGCCGGGCGCACCAGTGGCAGCACGACAAACCAGAAGATGCGCCATTCTGCGACGCCTTCGATGCGGGCGCTTTCGATCAGGTCAAAAGGCAGCGCCTTGATGAAATTGCGCATAAACAGCGTGCAAAACCCGGTCTGGAACGCCGCGTGGAACAAGAACTGGCCCGCGATAGTGTCATAAAGGCCGGTTTGTACGGACATGTCGCGCACGGGCACCATGAGGATCTGGAACGGGATGAAGTTGCCCGCCACGAACAGGAAAAACAGCGGCAGCGCCACGCGGAACCGATAAATCGCCAGCGCATAGCCCGCAAGGCAGGCAAGCGACACCGAGATCATCACCGTAGGCACTGTGATCAGGACCGAGTTGAGCATGTAGGTCGCCGCCTCGGACTGGGTAAAGACAGCGGTGTAGTTTTCCCACAGCCGGAACTCGGACGGCCAGCCAAAGACATTGCCCGAGTTGATATCCTTGGCCGACCGGATCGAGGTCAGAAAGATCGCCAACAGCGGCAAGAGCCAGATGATCAATGCGACCGGCAGGAAAGACTGGTAGGCCGCCTTGGCGCCTGGGCCGGATTTTTCGATGGGACGGGGAAACATGTCAGCGCGCATCCTTTTCGTCCTGATACATCCGCCACAGGAAATAGCTGATGTAGACAAGCATGATGGCAAACAGCACCGACGCCACCGCCGAGCCGTAGCCGTAGCGCTCGCCATATTCCGAGATTGCAACCTCGTACATGTAATGCGCGAGCACGTTGGTGGAGCCGAAGGGGCCACCCTGGGTCATGATGGCGATCATGTCAAAGCTGCGCAGTGCGCCAATCACGGTGACCACCACGGCGATAAAGGTCGCCGGGCGCAGTTGCGGGATCACCACGTACCACAGCATTTTCCAACCCTTGGCACCGTCGAGACGCGCCGCTTCGATCTGGTCGGCGGCCACGTTGTTGAGGCCGGTCAGGTAGAGGATCATGCAATAGGCCACTTGCGGCCAGAGTCCTGCTGCGATGATGCCGTAGGTGGCCCAATCAGGGCTCGACAGGATGTCGGGCACGGGCCGCGCGCAGCGGAAAGTGGTGTTGCCGAGGATGTTGGTGGTTTCCTCGCAAAAGATCGCTTTCCAGATGGTGCCGACGACCCCGAAGTCGGGATTGTAAAACCAGCCAAAAATCAGGCCCACCACAACCTGACTGATCACAAACGGAAAAAAGAACATCGACTTGTAAAACCGCATGCCTGTGACCGTCTGATTCAGAAACAGTGCGATAAACAGGCCCAGCGGCACCGCCAGCATGTAGAGGATCAACCAGGCCAAGTTGTTGCGCAACGAGGTCCAGAAATTGGGATCGCTCCAAAGTTTAACGTAGTTATCAAACCCCACCCAGACGGCGGTGCTTTCGCCCGCGGCATTGTAGAGGCCGTTCCACTCGTAAAGGCTCAACCAGAGGCTTTCGAAGATAGGGATGACCACATATATGGCGAAAAAGATCAGGGCCGGGATCAAGAAGATCCATGGCGCTATGGCCAGCTTGTTGCGCTTCACCCAGCCGGGGGAAGGGCGCGTGTGCGCGATGTCTGCCATGTTGCGCTCCTCTCCGGGGTGGGTGCAGGTGCGCGGCAACCGCGCACCCTACTTTGTGTGCGTAGGGTGCGCCTTTACGGCGCACCGCACGGGGTCAGTTATAGACTTCGACCTGAACCTCATCGAGACGCTGCAGGACGGCGTCCATCTTGGAGGTATCCAGCATGAACTCCTGGAAGCCTTCCATGCCCGCCTTGGCCATCTCGGCCGGTGCATCGCGGTCATAGAATTGCGCCAGACCCGTGGCTGAATTGAGCAAAGCAAAGCCTTCTTGGATGAACTTGTTGTCCGACACATCCGCTTTGGAATTGATCGGCAACTGGCCGATGGTGGCGTTCCATTGGGTCTGCACATCGGGCCGCGCGACAAAGGCCAAGAACTTCTTGGCGTCTTCGACATTCTTGGCGTTGGTCGGGATAAAGAACGCGTCAGCAGGCGCTTCCTCGGCCAGCGGCACGTCTGGATCGATGATCGGGAACGGCATGAAGTCGATCTGATCCTCGGTCAGGCCCGCATTCTTGTAGCCGTCGACCGAAAAGTTGCCCATCACATACATCGCCGCGTCGCCATTGGCGAAGGGCGCGATGGCGTCCTGCCAGGACATGGATGCGTGGTTTTCGACAAAGCCACACTCGTCAATCAACTGCTTCCAGTTGTTGAATGTCGCTTTGATGCGGTCGTCTGTGTATTTGATCTCGCCCGCGGTCAGCGCGTTGTGCACGTCATAGCCGTTGGTGCGCAGGTTGATGTAGTCAAACACGCCCGCTGCGGTCCACAGGAACTTGGTCCCGATGGTGAAGGGCGTGACACCGTTTTCTTTCATCGTGGCGCAACCGGCCAGCATGTCGTCCCAGGTCGCGAACTCTTCCAGGCCCAAGAGGTCAAACACGTCTTTGCGGTAATAGATCCCCCACTGGTAGTAGCTGTAGGGCACGCCCCAGATCTTGCCATCGCGGCTCATCGTGGCTTTGATCGCCGCGAGGTCTTCGCCAAATCCGTTCTCTTCCCAGACGTCATCAACCGGCTGAAACAGGCCCGCGTCCACAAACGGTGCCATGCGGTTGCCGGGGTACCAGCTGGTCACATCCGGCGCGTCGGCGGTCAGAAAGTTGCGGATCGCGGTCTTGTGCGCTTCGCGGTCATTGATGTTGACGATCACGTTGATGTCCGGGTTTTCAGCCTTGAACTGAGCCACCGCATCCTCGAACCCTTTCTTCGGGCCGGGGTTCAGGTCGTCGAAATTGATCACCAGGTCGCGGGCAAAGGCCGTGCTGGCAACAGCCGACAGGGCAACAGCCGCAACAGCGGTTTTGAGCGTCAGGAACATGGTTTCCTCCCGTTATTGTTCCTTTTGGGCCCCGGCGGTCTCCTCCCCCGGGCAGTCAGATTTTCTTTGACTTCGGTTTCGTCTTGAGAAATGTTCCACATAGTGAAACCGAATTCCAACTATTGGAACTATGCGGGGACACATCAGGCCCGTCAACAGAATATTGGGCCGAGGGGGAGGACAACGCAATGGCCCGCGCCGGCGAAGGCACGATTGGCAAGGCGATGGATGTGCTGGACCTGGTGGCCAGTCACAACCGCCCGGTGCGCTTTTCGGAATTGCTGGAACAGTCGCCGCACCCCAAAGCAACGCTATACCGGCTGGTGCAGTCGCTGACCCACCTGGGCATGTTGCGCTATGACGCCGAGCGCCACACCTATGCGCCGGGACTGCGGCTTGTCAGCCTCGCCCATGCAGCATGGCGGCAAAGCTCGCTTGCCCCGATTGCCCGTCCGCACATCGACAAGCTGAGCGAGGCGCTTGGCGAAACCGTGCATTTGGCACAGCTCGACGGGGGCCAAGTGCTCTATGTCGACAAACGCAATGCGGCCGACCCTATCGAGATGTTCAGCCAAGCCGGCAAGATTGGCCCAGGCTACTGCACCGGCGTGGGCAAGGCGATGTTGGCCTATCTGGGTGAACCCGCGCTTGGCGCCGCACTGTCCCAACAGGCGTGGTTTGCGCATACCAGCCGATCACACATTACCGCAGACACGTTGCGGACCGAGCTTGATCAAATTCGTGACGAAGGCGTAGCCTATGACCGCGAAGAACACGAACCCGGCATCATCTGCATCGCCGCCCCGATCCTGACGCAAAGCGATCGCGCCATCGGCGCGCTCAGCGTCACCACGTCAACCGCGCGCAAGTCGCTCGACGATTTGGCGCGATTGGCGCCAAACTTGAAATCCACCGCCCGCGACATCGCCCACGCGGCATCCAGCTGGCAATTTCCCCGCCAATAAACAGCCAACCAACCGGAGGCCTCCATGACCGGCGTCACCCTGCAACAAGCAATCAAGCGCTATGGCGCGACCCAGGTCATTCACGGCGTGGATCTGACCATCCAGGACGGCGAGTTTTGCGTCTTTGTCGGTCCATCAGGCTGTGGCAAGTCCACGCTGTTGCGCATGATAGCGGGGCTTGAGGAAACGTCTGATGGGCAGATCGCGATTGGCACGCGGGACGTCACGTATATGGACCCCGCAGAACGGGGCGTGGCGATGGTGTTCCAGACCTACGCGCTTTATCCGCACATGACTGTCGAAGAAAACATGGGCTTCGGCCTCAAGATGACGGGCCACCCAAAAGAGGAGATCAGCTCAAAGGTCGGCGAGGCGAGCCGCATCCTCAAGCTTGACGAATACCTCAAACGCAAGCCCAAAGCGCTGTCGGGCGGTCAACGTCAACGGGTGGCCATCGGACGCGCCATCGTCCGCGGGCCAGAGGTATTTTTGTTCGACGAACCGCTGTCAAACCTCGACGCTGAATTGCGTGTGGACATGCGCGTGGAAATCGCGCGCCTGCACAAGGAACTGGGAACCACGATGATCTACGTGACCCACGACCAGGTCGAGGCGATGACGCTGGCCGACAAGATCGTGGTGCTGCGCGCAGGCCGCGTCGAACAGGTGGGCAGCCCGATGGAGCTTTATCAGGACCCCGACAATAAATTTGTGGCCGGGTTCATCGGCTCGCCAGCAATGAATTTCTTGCGCGGCGTGGCCGGCGCGGGCGTGGTGAGCGTGCCAGCCCTCGGGGATCAAGAGATCGCGACCAGCGCGACCCTGCCCTCAGCCGGATCCGATGTCATCATCGGCCTGCGCCCGCAAGACATCGAACTCGCGGACGGGACGGGATTGACGCTCGACATCCGCGAGCGGTTGGGCGGCGTCGCATACGACTATCTGACCGCACCCACAGGCGAACGCATCGTGGTCGAAAGCAAAGGCGACAACGCCATGTCCGAAGGCACCGACGTGTCGATCACCTTTGACCCGGACCGCGCAATGTTCTTTGACAGCGCGACCGAAGCGCGCCTGCGCTAACACGATTTATCTTGATGTTTTTGCCGCGCCCGTTGAGGCGTTTGCACGCGCAGCAATTTGCCTGGCGCGTTTCTTGGGGATTGTCGTGGTCGGCTATGTGTATCAATCTCGTCAATGTTCACATAAGACAATTCTATGTGCCTAAATGGGCACAAATACAGCTTTCTGCTCTGTATTACGTAATAACTGCATCAGAACATGCCATCTTTTCCCCGACTTATCCCCAGCCCGAAGCGCCGCAGAACCCGTGAAAACGGCGCGGTAGTTCAGCCTCTCAGGTCACGCTCAGCGCAAAATCAAAGACGGACGGCACGTTAACGGGATCACAGCGCGCAGCCGATGCTGCACCTGCAAAGCGCTGTCTAACCCGCGCAAAACGCTATGCAATAATGCTCTGTGCGGCGAGGTAATCGTTGATCGCCGGGCGCACGTTCATGTCGCCGCGGTGGCGCGCGTCGGTGATGACCTTGCGCACCTCATCAAGATTTGCGCGTCTCAGCAGGGATTTGACCGGCCCGATGGACGCAGGGCGCATCGACAATGTGCGCATCCCGATGGCGGCAAAACACAGCGCCTCCACCGGTCGCCCGGCATCTTCGCCGCAAAAGCTCAGCGGCGTCCCGGTGACTTCGCAGCGCTCGACGATCCGCTCGATAAAGCTCAGGAACGATACGTTGAGCGTGTCATAGCGCCGGCGCACCCGCTCATTCTCTCGGTCAGCGGCAAAGAAGAACTGCTTTAGATCATTGCCACCGATGCTGACAAAGCCGACCTCTTCAAAAAACTTTTGCGGTGCAAAGGCGAGGCTGGGCGTTTCCAGCATCGCACCAACCTCCAGGCTTTCGGGCAGCACATGCCCCAGCCGCCGCTCGCGGTCCATCGCCTTGTCTACCTCGGCGCGGGCGCGGGTATATTCCTCGTACTGCGCGACAAATGGGAACATGACCGTCAGCGCACGCCCGTTCGCGGCCCGGATCAGCGCCTGCAACTGCATGCGCATCACCCCCGGTTTATCGAGACCCACCCGGATCGCCCGCCAGCCCAGCGCCGGGTTCGGCTCATCATTGGGCTTCATATATGGCAGCACTTTGTCCGACCCGATGTCGAGCGTCCGAAAGACAACCCGCTTGCCGTGTGCTGCATCCAGCACGCGTTTGTAAAGCGCGCTCAGCTCGGATCGTTTCGGCATCTGATTGCGAACGAGAAACTGCAACTCGGTCCGGAACAGGCCTACGCCTTCGGCCCCGGACCCGTCGAACGACGGCAAATCGGCCATCAGTCCCGCGTTCATGTGCAGCGATATCGTGCGCCCACACGCTGTTTCTGCCGGTTTGTCGCGCAGCGACGCATAGCGTTCCGCCGCAGCCGCCTGCATCGCCATTTTGTCCCGGAACGCCGTGGCGACAGTGTCATCGGGACGCAAGTGCACGATGCCCTGTTCGCCATCAACCAGCACGTGATCGCCGTTCAGCGCCTCAAGCGTGGCGCGGTCCGCGTGCACAATCAGCGGAATGGCCAGTGCGCGCGCCACGATGGCCGCGTGACTGCCAACCGACCCTTCCTCAAGCATAATACCGCGCAGCGACCGCCCATAATCAAGAAGCTCCGCAGGCCCAATATTGCGCGCCACAAGGATCGGATCGGCGGGCATGTCCGCCCCGGTGTCCGCCCCCTGCCCCGTCAGGATACGCAACAGGCGGTTTGACAGATCGTCCAGGTCGCTGAGCCGCTCGCGCAAGTAGCTGTCGGTGACTTGCCCCATCCGCGCACGGGCCAGTGATTGCTCTTTCTCTACAGCGGCTTCGGCGCTCAGCCCGCGGCTGATGTCCTCCTCCATGCGCCGCATCCACCCCTTGGAATTGGCAAACATGCGGTACGCTTCGAGCACCTGCTGCTGTTCGCTATCACCCGCCAGCGCCAGCATTTTGTCCACGCCGACGCGCAATTCCTCGACCGCTTCGCTCAGACGCTCGAACTCTCGGTGCGGATCGTCGGCCACCGGATTGGTGACAACAACGCGGGGTTCGTGTAGCCAAATATGGCCCTCAGCCACACCTTCCTGCGCCACAGTCCCGCGCAGCATCACGGGCTGGCTGTGCAGCGCGCCCATGGCTGATCCTTCACCGACAAATGCGCCCAGTTCCGCCATTTCAGCGATGACCATGGCCACCACTTCGAGCGCATAGATCTCGTCCGCGGAATATTCCCGCGCCTCTTTCGACTGCACCACCAGAACGCCCAGCGCCTCGCCCAAGCGCTGGATCGGCACGCCAAGAAAGCTGGAAAACACCTCTTCGCCGGTTTCGGGCATGTAGCGAAACCCCTTGGCAGATGGGGCGTCGGCGGTGTTCACGATCTGGCGGCGCCGCGCGACGCGGCCAACCAGCCCCTCGCCCAAGCGCATGCGGGTCTGGTGCACAGCTTCGGGGTTCAAACCTTCGGTGGCGCATAATTCGAGCGTTTCTGGGTCACGGAACAGATAGATCGAACACACCTCAGTGCCGATACTGTCGGCAATCAAATGCGTGATCTTATCCAGCCGCGCCTGGCCCGGATCATCGCCCGCCATCGTGTCGCGCAAGCGGCCCAGCAGCTTGCGACTTTCGGTTTCCATGCCTTCTGCCATGGCAGCGCTCTATCCCGTCGTCATCCCGAAGGTTCTTAGATCACAGCGTGCGCCCAAGCGAAACGGCAAAGCGCGCGTGCACCCGCATAAATTCCATCAATAGTTGAAACGGCGCCCTAGCCCGCCTTTTCCAATTCAAACGCGTCGTGCAAGGCCTGCACCGCCAATTCCATGTATTTGCGGTCAATCAGAACGCTGATCTTGATCTCGGACGTGGTGATCACCTTGATGTTGATCCCCTCGGCACTCAGGCATTGAAACATCTTGGCTGCCACGCCGGTGTGGCTGCGCATGCCGATGCCCACAACGCTGATCTTGGCCACATCCGTGTCGGCGATGCATTCAGCGTAGTTGACGATGCCGGCGCCCTTGGCTTTGTCCATCGCGGCCTCGGCCCACGCGACCTGATCGGTGGGGCAGGAAAATGTCATGTCGGTGCGGCCCTCTTCGGCGATGTTTTGGACGATCATGTCCACGTTTACGCCCGCCTCGCTCAGCGCGGTAAAGATCATCGCTGCAATCCCGGGCCGGTCGGCGACACTGACCAGCGTCATCTTTGCCTCGTCCCGGCTGTAGGCCACCCCGGCCACCACTTTGCTTTCCACGACATCCTCCTCGGCGCACACCAGCGTGCCGGCCTCATCCGATTGTTCCTCGAAACTCGACAGCACCCGGAGTTTCACATTGTAGCGCATCGCCAGTTCCACCGACCGGGTCTGCAGTACCTTTGCGCCCAAGCTTGCCAGCTCCAACATTTCCTCAAACGCGATCCGGTCGAGCTTGCGCGCTTTGGCGCTGACCCGCGGATCGGTGGTGTAGACGCCGTCAACATCCGTATAGATATCACAGCGTTCTGCATCAAATGCGGCCGCAAAAGCCACAGCGGTGGTATCCGAACCGCCTCGACCCAGCGTGGTAATCCGCCCCTCGGGGCTGACGCCTTGAAAGCCAGCCACCACCGCCACTTTCATGCCTTCGGCAAACTTGGCGCTGATGTTGTCGGTTGGAATTTCCTCGATCCGCGCACTGGAATGGGCGCTCGTGGTACGCAGCGGGACCTGCCAGCCCTGCCAGGACCGCGCCGGCACATCCATCTCCTGCAGGGTAAGAGCCATCAAACCAGCGGTCACATTCTCACCGCTCGACACAACCGCATCATATTCCCGTGCATCATACAGGGGAGAGGTTTCGCCGACCCAGCCGACCAGCTCATTGGTCTTGCCCGCCATGGCCGACACGATGACAATCACGTCATAGCCCTTGGCGACCTCAACGCCGACGCGCTTGGCCGCGCGCCGGATACGGTCCAGCGTAGCCACCGAGGTGCCCCCGAATTTCATGACAAGAACCGGCATGCCCCGCACCTCAAAATCGTCCCGTGCGCCATAGCCGCGGGGCGCACCGGTTGCAAGAACCGCCCTTCTCTGTTTCCAAAAAATCCCCGCCGGAGGCATGCGAGAGATGGCTGAAAAGACGTCTCTCAATAAAATCATGTCGCGCTTTAGCGCGTCACTGCGACAGGGGCAGCCAGCGCATCGGTCAGATCGGGTGCGCGCGCCCGTCCCAGGTTTCAAAACAACCGGTTGTTTCAAGGTCCAGAGCGGCAAAACGGTCAATCAGGCCCGCAACGGCTTCGTCCGTGGTGATGTCGGCATCGGTGCCGCCCATATCGGTTTGTACCCAGCCTGGGTGATAGATGCCGACAGCGATGCCTTGGGGCTTCAGCGCTTGCGCAAGGTTCAAACCCAGATTAATCGCTGCCGCTTTGGACGCGCGGTAGATCATGCCTCGGCCATACGCTTGTGTGCTGGACCCCATCTGCGAGGCGATGATTGCCACCTTCGGCGTGCTGCTGCGCCTGAGGTTTGGCAACAAATGCTGCACGTTCAAAAACACGCCGGTGACATTTGTGGCAAAACCCTGCGCCCATTTCTGCGCGTCATACCCGGTTTCGAGGTCTTCTTCCTGATCCAGAAACACGCCCGCATTGCACACCAGCAAATCCACGGCGCGATCCGCCATGGCGTTGGCCAGCGCGGCATGGCTCGTAGGATCAGTGACATCCAACACCGCATCGGCGGCGCCCGGCGCCCGCCCTGTGCCCGTTACGCTATGCCCAGCAGCGCGATAGCTGTCAGCCAGCCCAGCACCAATGCCGCGCGTGGCGCCCGTGATCACAACGTGCATGGATCAGTGCGCCTTTCGGGTCGGCACAAAAGGTAGCGGTGCAACTGGTACGCCGTCCTCGATCAGGGATTTGGCCTCTTCGGGTTTTGCTTCGCCCCAGATGGGGCGGTCGGGCACGTCGCCGAGATACTGCGCCCGCGCCTCTTTGACAAAATTTCCGCCGACGTATGTTGCGTTTTTTTCGACGTCCTCGCGCATTTTCGACAGCGCCTGCTGCATCTCGCGTGTGGGCTCGGACGCGCGCGTTTGGTCCTGCTGTGGCATATCAGCCGGCAGGTTCACGCGCGGCGCCATAATCGCCTTGCTAACCTCAGACGATCCGCAGATTGCACAGGTCACATGGCCCGCAACTCGCAAGCCCTCGTAAGCGTCGGCAGAAGCAAACCAGCTGTCAAAGCTGTGGCCGTTCACACATTTCAAAGCGTATTTAATCATGTCGGATGGAAAATAGGCACTGTCCGGCAAAAGACAATCGGACAAAACGCACCGTCAATTTATGACCGATCAAAGCACCGCGCGCGGGTTGAAATCACGCAAGATGCGCGACAATTCGGGTTCATCAACCATCGCGGCAGCCTTTTTGGGACTGACCCATTTACGCTTTCGCTGATCCGCCTCAGGAAACGCTTTGGCCAGGGATTTGACCTTCACCGTGTAGATCATTGCGACGCAGGGCAGGTCGTCATCATCGCTGCTTTCTTTGACATAGGAATAGATGCCCAGGGGCCGCGGCGACACTTTGCCCGTGACACCCGCCTCTTCCCATGCCTCCTGCAACGCAGCTTCATGCGGCGTGGCGCCGTCAATCGGCCACCCCTTGGGCAGGATCCAGCGGCCAGAACCGCGCGAGGTGATCAACAGGATCTGCGTCTTTCCGTTTTTCACACGAAAACAAAGTGCTGCAAACTGCGTGCGCACATCTGATTTACCTGCATTCCCCAGCGAAAGCGGCAATTGTTTGATCAGTGGTGCGGTTATCGACCCACCTCCGTTACGTCTGCCAACTATAAGGCAACGGGCGATTAAATTCTAGTTAACCTTGGTTTCAGACCTGGGTTATCCACAAGACGGTGTGAATAACCTACAACACATTGCGCATGTCTGACCAAATCGGGGCTTGAGGGTGGCGTAACGATGCCCCTACTCTTGCAAAATGTTCAAGTACGCGCTCGCACCCCTCTTAATCCTTGTAATCACGAGCTTTTTTGCAAATGCGAGCACTGCGCGACCGATTACAATCTTTGCTGCCGCATCGCTGCAAGGTCCTCTCGATAAAGTGGTGGCCGCATGGGGTGGCGCGGCTCGGGTCAGCTATGCAGGATCGGGCACAATCGCCCGTCAGATCAGCCTCGGCGCGCCTGCGGACGTCGTGATGTTGGCCAGCCCGCAATGGATGACATGGCTGGCCGAGCGCGATCTGCTGGCAACGGCGCCGCAGTCAATTGTATCGGGAACATTGGTCTTGGTTGGGCCCGATGCCGCCCCAGATCTCAACGCGGCAGACGCCGACGCACTGTTGGCGCGGTTAGGCGACGGGCGCTTGGCCATGGGGCATCACGCGGCCGTGCCGGCCGGAACATATGCGGCAGAATGGTTGCAGGCGATTGATGCATGGACCACGGTGCGCCCGCATCTGGCGGAAACCGAAAACGTGCGCGCCGCACTTGCGCTGGTCGCCCGGGGCGAGGCGCCGCTGGGCATTGTCTATGCCAGCGATGCCCAAGCCGAACCGGCCGTGCGCGTTTTGTACAAAATCCCCGCCGAATTGCACAAAACCATCAGCTATCCCGCCGCTGCCGTCACCGAAAACGGCAGCGGATTTGTCGAGTTTCTGACCACGCAAAGCGAGGTCTTCGAAGCCGCCGGATTTCGGGCGCTGCCATGATGCTGGATGCCGCTGGCTGGGCTGCGTTGCAACTGTCGCTTCTGGTGGGCGTGACTGCGACGCTAATCGGGGTGCCGCTCGCCACCTGGGTGGCCTGGCTGCTCGCGCGCGGTACCTTTTTCGGCAAGGCTGCGCTAAACGCTTTGGTGCACCTGCCGTTGGTTTTGCCGCCTGTGGTGACCGGATACCTGTTGCTCATCCTTTTTGGTCGCGCCGGTCCGGTGGGTCGATTTTTGGAAGATACTCTGGGTCTGGTCTTCGCCTTTCGCTGGACCGGGGCTGCGTTGGCCGCGTTGATCATGGCGTTCCCCCTGATGGTGCGCGCCATACGGCTGGCGATCGAGGCGGTTGACCCAGGGCTAGAGGCCGCCGCGCGCACGCTCGGTGCCTCAAGTATGGGCGTGTTTCGCACTGTGACGCTGCCGCTGATCCTGCCGGGTATCCTTGCCGGTGGCGTCATGGGCTTTGCCAAAGCCATCGGCGAGTTTGGCGCCACAATCACCTTTGTCGCCAATATCCCGGGCCAAACCCAAACCCTGCCCTCAGCGATTTACGCGCTGTTGCAAGTGCCCGGCGGCGAAGCGGCCGCGGCCAGGCTGGTGATCTGGGCCTGCGTGCTGGCCTTGGCTGCAGTGGTTTTGTCGGAGTGGCTGGCGCGCCGCGTGGCACGCCGCATCGCAGGCACGCCGTGACGCTGCGCGTCGAGATAACCCACCGGGCCGGCGATTTCACGTTGGACGTGGCCTTTGAGACAGGCGCGGGTGTCACCGCACTGTTCGGACGTTCAGGCGCCGGCAAGACCACAATCGTGAACGCAGTGGCGGGGCTGATCACACCAGATCACGCGAGGATCCGCCTGCACGACACGACGTTTCATGACCAAAATACCCGCCTGCCAACGCATCAGCGCAAGATCGGCTATGTCTTTCAGGACGCGCGCCTTTTCCCGCATCTCAACGTGGCACAGAACCTGGACTATGCCCGCCGATTTGGCGCCCGGCCGGACGCGCGGGCCGAGATCATCGAATTGCTGGGGCTTGGCGATCTCTTGGACCGCGCCCCCGCCACCCTGTCGGGCGGACAAAAGCAACGCGTTGCCTTGGGTCGGGCACTGCTGTCTGATCCACAACTTTTGCTGATGGACGAACCGCTCGCTGCCTTGGATGCGCCGCGCAAGGCCGAGATCCTGCCCTATTTCGAGGCGCTCAAGCGGCAGACAGGCGTGCCCATCCTCTATGTGAGCCACGCATTGGATGAGATTGCCCGCATCGCCGACCACATGGTGGTGATAGAGCGTGGCCGGATAATGGCGCAGGGCGATCTGTTCCACGTGCTGTCCAATCCGGCGCTAACACCGCTCTTTGGCGTGCGCGAGGCAGGCGCGGTGTTGCGCGCCAAGGTGCGAGAACGTGCGGACGACGGGCTGACCCGGATCGAGACTGGCGCCGGCGACCTGCATCTGCCCGGTGTGCACGCGCCAGAAGGATCGCGTATCCGCCTGCGCGTGCTGGCCCAGGATGTGATGATCGCGCGGGACCGCCCCGCTGGGATCAGTGCGCTCAACATCCTGCCTGCCCGCATTGAGGCGCGGTTTGTGGGGGATGGGCCCGGGGTGGCGTTGCGCCTTGCTGCAGGCTCGGAACATCTGCTGGCGCGCATCACGGCGCGAGCTTGGGCGGCGCTGGAACTGGCCGAAGGCGACGAGGTTTTTGCCGTGATCAAGGCAACGTCTGTTGCCCCCGGTGCTATTTCCGGGGCAGTAACAGGGCGGTTTTGAGCCGGGTCACCGCGTCTTCGTGCGGTATGTCAGCCTCGATAGCGAGGCGGCGCAGGCCAAAATGCACATGGGCAATATCGGTGTAGTAATTCACGTACGCGTAATTTGTGGCCGCCCCTGCTGCGGCGCCCAGGACCGGAATGGATTGCGCGGCCAGTTTTTGGCCCAACGCCGCCGCCAGTTTCGGCGCAACGCGCGTGATCAGCGCCTGCATCGCGGCGCCGCTGAGAGCCATACGCGCCGACAAAAACCCGATATCGGCTCCGTCGTCATGGGCGAGCGGCCCAGCGGCGGCAAAAACCTGGACGCAGTCAAACCGCACGGAGTCCGCCGCCGGGTCAAATCCGTGCTCAACAGCAACCCCTTCGATCAGGCGCAACAGCATCGTGGTTGTCATCGGCAATTCCGCAAGCGCGGACGGCAAACCACCAAAGCCGCCCGCCGCCCCGAGGCCCGCGCCCACCGCACGGTTCATCCACGCAGGCTGGTCTGGAACAATCCCACGCGACCGGCTGGCCACATTCAACGCGTGAACCAGCGCGCCTTGCGTGGCCGAGCTCAACTGATCCTGTATGTCGCGCGGCAGCCGGTCGATCAGACCGTCCAATTGCGTGCCCAACAGGTTGAGCAGCGTGATCCCCACCCCGCCGGCAGATTGATGCCGTGCGGCAAGCCGCGCGATCTCATCGTCGGGATCGATCGCGGCGGGGGCAAGTATGATCTCTGTCATGCTTAACAAAGTGGGCTTTTCTGCCCATCGTTTCAATCGGCGCGGCGCACTTTACCAGTCACCCCGCACCATGCGCCGGGTTTCAGTGCAAGGCCCAGAACGCGCGCAGGATTGGTCGGCGGCGGCATCTCAACGCCGTCGCAGAGCGCAAAACCAAAGCGCCCATAGTACGGTTCTTCGCCAACCAAAAGCACCCGGTCCCACCCAAGTTCCCGGGCCAGATCGACCGTGTGGGCGATGAGCGCACCGCCCAATCCCTCGCCTTGGCGTGTCGGATGCACGGCTATGGGACCCAAGAGCAAGGCGCTCCACCCGCCCACGTCCACTGGCCAAAATCGGATCGCACCGGACAAAATCCCGTCCGCGTCGCGCGCGGTATGGCTCAGCGCCGCAACAGGGGGTACGCCGTCACGCAACCGGTAGGACGACAGCGCCTCGCGCCCCGGGGCAAAGCACAGATCGTAGAGCGCCTCGACCTCCCACCAATCCTGCGACGTCTCGGGCGTGAGGGTATACATTCTTGAGTCTCGATACGGATCGGCGTGACTGGGCTGGCCGTTGGCGTAGCATGCGCGTATGGGGGGCGCAAATCCCCGTCGCTCCGAATTCTGCAAGGAAAGCCCGATGTTCTACCGCCCTGACGATGGCCATGGCCTGCCGCACAATCCGTTCAACGCCATCGTCACACCGCGGCCCATCGGCTGGATTTCAACCAGGGACAACGGCGGTCACAACAATCTGGCACCCTATTCGTTCTTCAATGCCGTGGCCTATGTGCCGCCGCAGGTCATTTTTGCCTCGACCGGCACCAAGCCTGACCGCGATGGCACCAAGGACAGCGTGGCCATCATCCGTGAAACCGGCGCCTTCTGTGTCAACGTGGTGGAATACGCAGCGCGCGATCAGATGAACCTGTCCTCGAGCGCGTGGGAAGCGGGCGCCGACGAGTTCTCGGTCGCTCAGATCAAAAAGGCGGAGTGTAAAGAGATCGATTGCGCGCGGGTAGCTGACGCGCCCGCAAATCTTGAATGTCGGATGACACAGATCATCCAACTGGAAGGGGCCGCCAACTATCTTGTGTTGGGCGAAGTTGTCGGCGTGCACATGCGCGATGACTGTCTGGTCGACGGCATCTTTGACGTGCTGAAGTTCAACCCGCTCAGCCGCATGGGCTACCGTGACTACACCGTGGTACGCGAGACATTCAGCCTCAAGCGCCCGGGAGAGTAGTGCGCGCACCAACCGGTGCGTCGCAAGGTGTGACCCCTGTCAATAAGCCCTAGTGGCACTCAAGACGCGTTCATCCTGGCAGTCGCCGACCCGAACCTCGCAGTGTGTAAGCGATTGTTACGTCCCAAGTTGGCGAAGTGGTTACGCCTTAGACATCTGAATGAAATCGGCACAGGGCGAATGTAAGATTTCGCCGCTTGCGCGCGGATAACGAGAGGAGCCTTACCAGACAATCTGCCGATAGATCGGTAAGCACCGATACGTTATTCAGGCAGTACGTGAAATCTCTCAAATATCGAAATTCGTGGGCAGGACGATCATATCGCGGATCGTGACGTTTCGACCGCGCGACAGAGCGAATACCAGAGCATCTGCAACCTCGGTTGGTTCGATGAGTGACCCGCTCTCTTTGGCCTTCTTTAGGTTTTCTTCGGGCCAATCGGCCAGCAGGGCAGATATGACGGGACCCGGTGAAATCTGACCAACACGAATACCGTGTTCGCGCAACTGGCGTCGCATCGTTTGCACGAAACAAGTTATGGCCCATTTGGACCCGCTATAGACCGGCTCCCATGGGATCGCAGAATGACCTGCGACCGAGCATGTGACCCAGATATCGCCTGTGCCGCGTTCCTTCATATGCGGAATGACGGCATGCACGTTCTTCATCACAGCATTCACATTCAGGTTGAGCATGTGGTCGATGGTATCGGCATCGGTTTCATCGAGATCGCCACCGATATATGTACCGGCGTTACAGTAAAGAATGTCGAGATGGCCGACCTTTTGCAGGATTTCGGGCACCATCGCCTTGCAACTGTCTGCATCAAGGAGGTCGGTGACTTGCGGCAGTGCGGCGGCGCCAAGTTTCCGGGCCAGTGTCGCGAGTGCTGCTTCATCCCGATCCACCATCACAACGGTTGCCCCTTCTGCGATCAGAGCCTCGGTTGCGGCCAACCCGATGCCAGATGCGGCCCCGGTAACGGCTGCGATTTTTCCGGTCAAAGCCTCGGCCATGTCTGTCTCCTTTTCAGTCGTTCTCAAATCGCCAGAAAGCCGCCATCCACAGGCAGGACTGCCCCGGTGACCAGCGGCGCATCCTCTGACAGCAGCATTGCGATGGACCGCGCGACATCATCGACCTCGGCAAAGCGCTCCATCGGGTGGCGCGCCATCATCGGGTCTTTCTTGGCGGGATCGGACCATGCTTCGGCGGCAAGCGCGGTCATTGTGACCGTCGGCGCGACCGCATTCACCCGAATGCCATGCGGTCCAAGCTCGCGCGCCATCACCCGGGTTGCCCCTTCTAGGCCCGCTTTGGAGGCTGCGTAACACAGGTGATCCTGAAACCCACGATGCCCCGCGATAGAAGTCACGTTGACAATCGCACCAGCACCGCCAGCCGCAATGCGCGCCTTTGCAAATTCCTGCGCGCAAATCAGGGCTGCATGCAGGTTCAGGCCTAGTACCGCGGCGTAGCCATCCTCGGTCAGGTCGAGCAAAGATTCGAGTACATTGGTCCCGGCGCAGTTGACCAGAAAGTCGCACAGACCTGCCTTTTTCATGGCTGCGCGGGTGGCGTTCGCATCAGTGAGGTCCACCTGGATGGATAACCCTTTGGTTTCCGCTGCAAGTTGGTCGAGGTCTGATTGAGTGCGCGCCATTGCGATCACCTCGGCGCCGCGGGCGGCCATCAGACTGGCCGTCGCGCGACCAATGCCTTTGCCCGCGCCCGTGATGATCACACGCTTTCCGGTGAATTGGCTGTTCATGTCGGCGTCTCCCTTGTCGCGGCAGCGCTGTATCGGCGCAGCACCTGTCGGATGCGATTGATGACCTCGTGTTTTGGGTCAAAGGCTTGCGGTGATGACGTGTCTCGGCCAGAAAGAAACTGCTGCAAGACCGGCGCAGGGATCGCACTGCCATCTAACGTGTCAAACAGTTGGTCGACGGCTTGAAGGGCCTTGGGCGTATTCCAGTAGTATCTGATGCGGTCCGATAGCGAATAGTGCCGCATGAGCCGCACTTCGGTCTGCGTGCCGTTGCAGTGGCGTTCCCAATGTTGAGGGTCGCTGAGCATCTCTTGCTCCATAGTCTGGAACAAGGGGCGTGCGCCGTAAGATGGCGACACCTCGCTGGCAATTAGATCAAGCGCATATAGCGCTTCTCGCATGGCGAAGGTGAGTTCGGGGCCAACTTTCAATACGGCATACCCATCCCGAACAAGCTGGGTCAGCGCGGTTTCGCTCTGGTAGTCGGTTGAATGCGCCTCAAAGACGATGTCGGGCATGTCCCAGACGGACGATGATAAGCCCCGCGCCGCTTTTGGGTCATAAAAAACCACGTTCTCGTTCCCAAATTCGACTCCCGGCTGCACCACCAACGCGATCACACGCGAAAACGCAGTCTTGAGACCCGCCGCTTCAAACACAGTACGGTGGATGGTTAAGGTCTGCTTTCCAGCTTCGGGCTGTGTTGGCTTTACGGTGTCAAGAACGTGGTCGGCACCTCCCGGGGGCGGCACTTCCGTGCCAATCACATAGTACGGCGGCGGCAGGTTTGCGCGTGCTGCCGCCCTTTCGGCGTGATCCGCCAATTTGGCGGCCCGCGCCGCTGTTACAGTGTCATTCAGCGCTTGCGGTTCGCTGGCACAGCCCATGGATGCATCAAGGTGGATCTTGCGGAACCCCGCCGCCACGTAAGCCTCCACCATGTCGCACGCATTCTGCATGGCCTCTGCCGCAGCCAAGTGTCGCCATGGGTTTGGGCCCAGGTGATCGCCGCCAAGTATGACACGATCTGGAGGACACGCTTCGTCCGCCATTATCGCCGCCACCTGACCAGCAAAGTCCATTGGTGTCAGACCTGTGTAGCCGCCTTGATGGTTCACTTGGTTGCAGGTGGCTTCGATCAACAGCGTGGCTTCGGTGTCTTTTGCGTGTTGAACGGCGGCGCGCAGGACCAGCGGATGGGCCGAGCAAACCGACACTATGCCGTGCGGATTGCCGGAACGATGCTCTTTTGCCAGGTCAGTGAGCGCTGTCACATTCATTGCCGCAGCGCCGTTCGAGCAATAAAATTGTCAAGCTCCTTGCGCGTACCCGCACCCTCCATAGGACCTCTCACAGAGACATTGCGTGCCCCTGCCGCCGCCGCGTAGCGCAAAGCCTCCTCCATGCTGGAACCAAGGCGCCGAGCGGTGATGTACGCGCCGCCAAAGCAATCGCCCGCGCCGGTTGGGTCAACCTCATCAACGATGAAACCGGGTTGCGAGACGGTTGCGGCATCAGCTGTCATCGTCGTCGCGCCTGCCGGGCCGCGTTTGATCACAACCTCTTGCACGCCAATGGAAAAGAGCCTTTCGACGGCAGCACCTTCACCGTTTTCGACCGGGGTTCTTGCGGCATCAAACAATTCACTGCCCGAGGGTAAGAGCACATCAGTTTGCGACAACAGCGCGTCAAAACGGCTCTGCGTTTCTAAATCGGCCTGCAGCTCTTTGCGCGCATTTGGATCGAAAGATATGGAGCCGCCGCGCGATTTAATTATGTGTGCGGCCTTTTCGATGAGCGGCCAAACGATTGGGTTTGATAAAAGCGTTCCCATGACATGCAGGTGGCCAGCCTTTGTAGCCAACTCTTGGACCTGGGTCGTCCATTCCAGTTTTCCCGCTGCTGAGGTCCACATGTTAAAGATAAAGTTGCGGTCGCCGTCGGAGCGATAGCGTACAAATGCGGTGCCCGTTGGGACATCTGGGATTTCGGAAACGGCCGACACATCTACGCCATCCTGCGCGAGCCGGGCGACGCACAACGCGCCAAAGTCATCCTGACCAACGGCTCCGATAATGGCGGCCTGACCTCCCATCTTGGCGCATTGATCAGTGAAAATAGCCGGCGCACCGCTTGGGTAAGGGCCAATCAACTCTAGGGGTTCCGTGAAACCAGAGCCGGGCGCTGTCGCTACGAACTCTACCAGAATTTCACCGATGCACAGTGTTGGCCCAAGAGAATCTGGCGCAAGCATCGCGGCGCTCTACTCGGCAGCTCTTTTTTGGACCGATGCGCCCTCAAGGATCAGCGCCGCAGTTACATCGTCTGTCACCAACGTATCGACCAAGCCGCGCCGACACGCGGCTTGAATGATGTCGACCTTGTGGGGGCCCGCGGCTGCCATGATCTTTTCCGGGACCTTCAGGACCTGATCGATCTGCATCCCAATGGTTCGGTTGTCGACGCTCTCAGAAACCGAGTTGCCGTCGGCATCAAGGAAGTGGCCGAGGACGTCACCAATCGCCCCGGCATCTATCAGCTGTTCTGGTGACAGTTCGGATGGCAGCCCATGCTGCACGAGAAACGATTTTTCAGACACGTTCGAACAGGTCATGATGACGGCATCAAGGCGTTCAAACTTTTCAAAATGCGTTTTCAGCGCGAATTGGGACAAGAACAGTTCACGATCGATCCCTTCTGACAGGTAAATCGGTGCCGCCAGCAAAGAGTAATGCGCGCCCAGAGCTTCGGCGATCCCGGACGCGATCCCAAAGGAATTGAAGGTCGAGCCTTTTGTTGTGCCACCAAGGATCGACACAACTTCGAGATCGGGATGCGACTGTTTGGGAAGTTTGCGAATTGCAGCCTCCAGGGTCAAACCCCAAGACACGCCAAAAGATGACCACTCCTTGCTGGTCAGCCGTTCAGTTAACAACGCCGCCAGGGCCGCACCAACGGATCCGTGAAAATCATACCTGTCGGCATTGGCCGGGCCGATCACGACCCTCGACAGACCCAACTGCTCTTTCACTGCCTCCTGGTGCTGGACCCTTTGCAAAAAAGGCGAGTCGATCTGAACTTTGACCATGCCAGATGATTTTGCGTGTTGAATGGCGCGGTTGACGCGCAGCCGTGTGACGTTCAACAGCTTGGCAATCTCCGCCTGCGTCATCTCACCGATGTAGTAGTGCCAGCACACCTCGGTCACAAATGCTTCGCTGTCTTCAATGGGCTCTCTGGGCAAGGGTCTTCTCCGCTGTCGTGAGTGAGTATGGCACCAAAAACAAATGTTTCTCAATCCAAACATTTGAAAAAATACACTTGATCATTTTGAAATACAGATGCATCGTTGTTCTATTGCCGGTGGCAAGGCCTGTGTGCCTTTGGCTTCGGCGCGCATATAAATGGGAGGAAAGCCGTGAGCTTAGCACTGAAGTTTAGCGCATCTGCGCTGGCAATAATGGTCGCTGCGACAGCAGCGCATGCCGATGGCCATGCTGCCTGGTGGAAAGAAGCCGCAGCACCTTATCAGGGTGTTACGATCCGTGGCGTCACTGAATCGTCGCCACCATCGCAGTACATTCGCGAAGTATTAGCGCCAGAGTTCGAGGCGCTGACAGGTATTCGCGTGGATGTCGAAACCACGTCTTGGGATCAGATGTTCGACAAAGGGATCAAGGACATGGAAGCCGGAACCGGCATCTATGACATGGTCTACATCGAGCAGGACATCATCTACTCATATCTCGCGCGGGATTTCCTGACCAACTTGTCCGGTTTCCTGGGCGAAAACGCTGCATTGCAAGCGCCAACCTACGACGAAGCCAATTTCACGACGTTCGCAGACTACTTCAAAGATGCAGATGGTAACCTGTACGGCGTTCCAATGGAGGCGTTCCTGAAGGTCTACCTGTACCGCACGGACCTGTTTGAAGATCCCGACATCCAAGCGGAATTCAAGGCCAAAACAGGTCGTGACCTGGTGCCGGCGACGACACACGCAGAATATGCCGAGATAGCGCAGTTCTTCACCGATTATGGTAAGGCGAACGATCTGGAGCTTTGGGGCACAACCGCACAAGCGCATACCGGGCACGTTGCCTCTTGGTACGAATATTACGAATCTGTGGCGCCGACATTTGGTGTCTACAACTGGGGTATTGATGCCAACAACAACTATGCCGCATCCGTCGCCAATGGTGGCGCGATGAACGGGCCGGAGGCCGTTGAAGCGATGGAGTGGTGGCTGTCGATGCGCGACATCGCACCGCCAGAAAGCCCGGCGTCAACCTGGACCGAAGTTGGCACAACATTTGGCGCGGGTCGCGCCGCCCAAGGCCTTGTTTACGGTGAAAACGCCGGCTGGATCGCGGCGGACGAAACCAAATCGCTGGTTGTTGGGAAGGTCGGTGTCGCACTGCCACCACTGGCCGACGGCGTCAAAGCGGCGGCTGAGTCAGGTGACGGATACATCGGCTACTATGACGGTGGAGCCTTTGGCATGCCGCATTCGTCCAAGAACAAAGAGGCCACAGCGCTGTTCCTGCAGTATATCGGGCAAAACGAAGTCCAGCCTGAATGGGCCGTTGCTGCACCGCGCGTGACACACACAGCGACCTATGACGATCCCAAGGTTGTCGCCTTTAACGAGGAGTTGGGTGGCTACTATGACCTGATTAAGGACAAAGGGTACTTGTTCGCAGGTGCGCCAGCGTATCCATTCCATGCACAGGTCCGCGAAGCAACAGCTCCGATCTTCTATCAGATCCTGACCGGAGACCTCGCCCCGCAAGATGGCCTCGATCAAATGGCCGCAGCAGCGGAAGCGACGCTCACAGAGCTTGGCTATCGCAACTAACCTATTCCTCCCGGTAGGTTGTGTAAGGGTCGCTGTCATGGTTGGCGGCGGCCCTTTTTTCGCCAACGCACATTAAAACGCACATTAAAAGGACGATAGGGGCGTATGCACTCCAAACGACTTGGCTGGATCTTTCTGACGCCGACCCTGGTTATTCTGTTCTTTTTTGGCGTTGTCCCATTTGTTTATGTCGTCTTTGTTTCCTTCCACCAGTGGAACCCGTTTGCCGTAAATCCCGAGATGGTCTTTAACGGCGCCGACAATTTCCGGCGCATTGTCTTTGATCAGGCTTTCCTAAACTCGCTCGGCGCGACCGTTCTGTTCGTGGTTTTCGCCGTCTTTTCGCAACTGGTCCTCGGGTATCTGTTGGCGCAGGCGTTTATGAAGGATTTCCCGGGCAAGGCCATTTTCCGCACCATCCACACGTTGCCTTTGATCATGGCGCCGATCATCGTGGGGTCGGTTTGGAAACTGATGACAACGCCCTCAATCGGGATCATCCCACACTATCTTGATGAATGGTTTGGGATCACTATGAACATCGGTACGTCCGCTTTTGCCGCGTTTACAACAATTGTCATCATGGACGTGTGGCATTGGACACCGCTAGTGACGCTGACGCTGATCGCAGCGCTGGTATCCCTGCCGCCGGACCCGTTCGAGCAAGCGCAAATAGACGGTGCAGGCAAACCGCAGATTTTCTGGCACATCACACTGCCCATGATTGCGCCTGCCATGATTGCGACGGTGTTTATTCGTTTGATGGACGCGTTGCGCACGGTTGACGAGGTTTGGATGCTGACCGGTGGTGGACCCGGCTCCTCCACGCGCTTTTTGGGCGTGCATATTTTCAGAGAAGTGTTTCCAAAGACAAACTACGGATATGGCTCAACAATTTCCGTGATGGTGTTGTATTTCACCATCGTGGTGTGCTGGCTACTCTACGTCACCATGCTGGCGCCGCGCAGCAACCGCCGATCGGAGGAGGATTGATGCGCAAAAGCAGCCCTATCATCGGCATCATCTTCTGGTGCTTGATCAGTTTTTTGACGCTGTTTCCCATCTATTGGCTGTTTGTCATCTCGGTGAAGCCTGCGGTTCAGCTGTTTTCAACGCCCGACCTCATCGTGACGGACCCGTTCTGGGGCAACTACGCAAAGGTCTGGGGCGACCGGCTGTTGCGCAGCTACATGCTGAATTCGGTGATCATCTCAACCGGCAATGCCGTTCTGTGTACAATCCTGGGCTTCTTTGCGTGTTACGCCCTGTCGCGCATGAACCTTAGCGGGCAAGAATCCATCTTTTTCTGGACCATTACCAACCGGATGGCGCCCCCGGCTGTGTTTCTGCTGCCGCTCTTTTTGCTCATGACGCAAGTCTATACTGTGGGCGAATGGAGGTTGCTGGATACCCGTATCGGTATGATCCTGGTCTACTGCACCTTCAACCTGCCATTCGCGATATGGACCCTGCGACCAACAGTCGACGCCATTCCGCGCGAGTTGGATGAAGCGGCCTATGTCGACGGAGCCAGCACCTGGAAAGTGATCACCGAGGTGGTTTTCCCGCTGTGCCGGCCCGGATTGGCAGTCACACTCATCCTGACATGGGTTTTTGCGTGGAATGAGTACCTGTTGGCCGCAACGCTCACGAATTTCGAAGCGCGGACTTTGACCACAGGTCTCTCAGAATACGTGACAACCACCGGAACGGAATGGGGGATCATGGCAACAATTTCGGTGTTTACGCTTATCCCGGCCTTGATCGTTTTTGGATTGGTCCAACGGCACATCGTCGCTGGTCTGACATTTGGTGCGGTGAAGGGTTAAGCGATGGCAGACAACAACAAGAAACCGGGTTTTTTACCGATTGAGACCAACTGGTTCGACCGGTTGTTCGTCTCGGTTGTCATTTGGATTGCGATGTCGCTTTTGTGGTTCCGATTCATTGAGCCGCTCGGGCTGTCGATCTGGATTTCAAACCTCATTGCTTTGGCATTGGCCGTGGTCATCATCAGGAAAGGCTGAGATATGGAAGCGCTTGTTCTTGAGCAAAAAAATGAACTGTCCTTGCGCGATTTCCCCGGCATCGACCGTGATGAGGAAACGCTGGGCCCGCGTGATGTCCGTATCAAACTGCACACGGTGGGCATTTGTGGGTCTGATGTTCATTACTACACTCACGGCCGTATTGGGCCATTTGTCGTCAATGCGCCGATGATCCTTGGGCACGAGGCGTCGGGCACCGTGATCGAGGTGGGCTCAGAGGTCACCACTTTGACCACCGGCGACCGCGTTTGCATGGAGCCCGGTATACCTGATCCGAACAGCCGCGCCACGCAGCGTGGCATGTACAACATCGATCCTGCGGTGCGCTTTTGGGCGACCCCTCCGATCCATGGGATCCTGCGACCCACATGCGTGCATCCCGAAGCGTTTACCTTCAAGCTGCCAGATAACGTCAGCTTCGCCGAGGCTGCGATGGTCGAACCACTCGCCGTGGGCGTTCACGCGGCGACAAAGGCGAAGGTCAAGCCAGGCGATGTGGCCGTCGTCTTGGGGGCTGGGCCCATCGGCTTGCTGACCGCGTTGTCCGCTCTGGCGGCAGGCTGCGCACATGTGTTCATCTCCGATCTTGCCGAGAAAAAGCTGGAGATTGCCTCTGCGTTGGGTCGACCAATCACACCGATCAATGCAAGCGCGACAAACCTTGTCGAAACCGTCATGCAGGCCACCGCTGGCTGGGGTGCGGATATCGTGTTCGAAGCAACCGGCAGCCCGCACGCGGCAAAGACTGTTTTTGAACCACTTGCCCCCGGGGGCTGCGTCGTAATGATTGGCGGGCAATCGGATCCAATCGAATATGACGCCGGCGCCGCGATGGTCCGCGAGGCGCGGGTCGAAAATATCTTTCGCTATGCCCATGTCTTCCCACGGTGTGTTGGCATGCTGGCCTCGGGGTCTATCGACGTCAAACCGCTGATCACGCGCACATTTGAGTTTTCGGACAGTGTAAACGCATTTGAGCTTGCGGCGTCTGCGCCCCCCGCGGACGTCAAAATGCAAATTGTCATGCCGCAATAAGGAACCAAACCATTGGCCAATGTAACGATCGACAACGTCATCAAACGCTATGGTGCAACGCAAGTGATGCACGGCGTCAGCGTCGACATTGATGACGGTGAATTTGTCGTGCTCGTCGGGCCGTCCGGCTGCGGAAAATCGACATTGCTGCGCATGCTGGCAGGGCTGGAAGAGATTAGCGACGGCGAGATTTCCATTGGCAACAGGGTGGTCAATGACGTTTTGCCAAAAGAACGGGACATCGCGATGGTGTTCCAAAGTTATGCGCTTTATCCGCATAAAACGGTTTTCGACAATATCGGTTTCCCGCTGAAAATGGCAAAGCGGTCCAAAGCGGAGATCGCTGAAAAAGTTGCCCAAGCGGCTGAGATCCTCGATCTGTCAAAGTACCTCAAACGCTATCCTAAAGAGCTGTCAGGCGGCCAACGCCAGCGGGTGGCTATGGGACGCGCGATTGTGCGCGATCCGCAGGTATTCCTGTTTGATGAGCCTTTGTCCAACCTGGATGCGAAACTGCGTGTGACCATGCGGGTGGAAATCAAGGAATTGCATCAGCGGCTTGGGACCACAATCGTCTACGTGACGCATGACCAGATCGAAGCGATGACAATGGCTGACAAGATTGTTGTGATGCGCGACGGTCGGGTGGAACAGGTGGGCAGTCCGCTTGAACTGTACGACCGGCCCGACAACGTGTTTGTCGCAGGTTTTATTGGCTCGCCATCGATGAACTTTATTCCAGGCAAGGTCAGTGGCGGCCAATTCCAGTCTGATACCGGACTTGTGCTTGATTTGCCGACAGCCGATGTCACCGAAGGGCAAGAGATCGTCTATGGGATACGCCCAGAAGACATCACAATTGGTGACACTGGCGTGCCTCTTGAGGTGATTGTGGTCGAACCAACCGGGTCTGAAACGCAAGTATTCGCCAGACATGGTGCCGCAAAGATTGACGCTTTGGTAAAGGAGCGTATCAGCGCCCGCCCGACATCAGAGCTTGGCTTTGTCTTCGATCCGCAGAAAGCGCATCTGTTCGACCGCGCGACCGAGCAACGCATCTGAGTTTGCGTGGCGGGTTTGATGCAGCACTTTAAGGGCGTCATCTTTGACATGGACGGCTGTCTTGTCGACAGCGAGCCTTTGTGTTTGCAGGCAATCGCGGATGAGATGCGCACGCTTGGGGTGCGCAACGTCACTGCGGATGAAATCGGCGCACGGTTTTTGGGTGTCTCCATGGCGACAATCGAAACCTATGCCGCCGAACGTTTGGGGCATGACGTGCCAGACGACTTTGCTGCACTGATAGAAGACAAGCTGATCCGCAGATACCGCGACGAACTTGTTCTGATTGAAGGCGTCGATCCGTTGTTGCGCCAACTGACGCTTACAGGTCACGTGCTCGGCCTTGCCACCGGCGCGTCCGTTCGGCGCATGCGCTCAACACTTGAGATTTCCGATCTGGCCGATCACTTCGGGGCGCGTGCGGTCAGTGCTGAACACGTGAAAGCGGGCAAACCTGAACCTGATGTCTTTCTCGAAGCAGCGCGGCGTATGGGTCTCGATCCGTCTGTTTGCCTGGTCGTTGAGGATTCGCCCCACGGTATTTTGGCAGCCACCCGGGCAGGCATGTCTTCGGTCGGGTTTGTCGGCGGCAGTCATCTGAAAGGAAGAGAAAAAGAGCATGCAAAAACGCTTGTCCAAGCGGGCGCGGCGCAGGTCTTTGATGATTTGAATGAACTGTCGGGCTTTGTGCTGCCCACCTCGGGGGTGCGGTAGTGGTGCGCCTGTCGAACTCTAATTTGAGCCGCTTGCCCGACGGGGTAACACGTCCAAACTATGACCGATCTGCATTGCGTCCCGGCATAGTTCATATCGGTGTCGGGAACTTTCATCGCGCACATCAGCAGTGGTATTTGCACCGCCTCTACCAGGCCGGGCACACGCAGGATTGGGCCACAATAGGTGCCGGCGTCCGGCCCTATGATGCCCACATGCGGCGCCGTCTTGCTGCGCAAGATCACTTGACCACATTGGTCGAGCTGGCGCCGAACGGCACAACGGCCGAGGTGGTCGGCTCAATGATCGACTACCTGCCGGTCGAAGATGGCAACAGGACACTGATTTCACAGATCGCAAATGCGGCCATCCGCATTGTCTCGCTCACCGTGACCGAGGGTGGGTATTACATCGACCCAGCAACGGGCGCTTTTGATGCCACCCATGCAGACATCGCATACGATGCTGCACATCCGACACAGCCGCGCACAGCCTTTGGGGCCATTGTCGCCGCACTGAAACTGCGCCGGGACACAGGTATCGGTCCTTTGGCTTTGCAAAGTTGCGATAACCTTCAGGGCAACGGCGACATTTTGCGCCAAACCGTCGTCTCGCTCGCACGGCTCACGGCGCCTGATCTGGCCACCTGGATTGATGAGACCTGCAGTTTTCCCAATTCGATGGTAGATTGCATCGTTCCAGCAACGGGTGATGCGGAACACAACCAAGTCCGCTCGATCGGGATCGAAGATGGCGCGCCGGTGACCCATGAGAACTTCCGCCAATGGGTCATTGAGGACAATTTCTGTTGTGGTCGCCCGGATTGGGACCTGGTCGGGGCGACTTTTTCCAGCGAGGTGCACCTTTATGAAACGCAAAAGATCCGCCTGCTGAATGCTGGCCACCAAATTCTGGCAAATGCAGCAGAGTTGCTCGGTATTCGTACCGTGGCAGAAGCGATGTCGCACAATGCGATCCGACCCTTCTTTCGCAAAGTCACCGAAACTGAGATTGCGCCTTTGGTAAAACCCGTGCCCGGCATGACGCCGCAGGCCTATATCGACCTGATCTCAGAACGGTTTTCCAACCCTGCAGTGAACGACACGGTTCGTCGCATCGCATTTGATGGCAGTTCACGGCACCCCGGTTTCGTTTTGCCAACGGTCCGCGATGCCCGCGTCGCAGGCGCACCAGTGGAAGGTCTCGCTTTGGTCGAAGCCGCGTGGTCACGCATGTGCTTGGGTCAGCGCGAGGATGGCAGCACAATCACCGCCAATGACCCTCAGTGGGCGCGTTTGACCGACCGCGCACAAGCCGCGGATACGAGTCCGCAAAGCTGGTTGGACATGCGTGATATCTATGGCGAACTGGCCGATTGGACCGCATTTGCGGCGCGCTTTGAGCGTGCACATCGCAAAATACGTGATGACGGTGTGATTGCCGCAATAACTTCTTACCTGGAAGGGACGTGAATGTCGTATCTCGGGATTGACCTAGGAACGTCCGGCCTGCGCGCCCTTCTTGTCGACGACGCTGGGTCGCCAATTGGATCAGCAGAGCGGTCCTACAGCGTGATGCACCCCAATCCGGGTTGGTCTGAACAGGACCCGTCGGATTGGACCACAGCGCTGGAAGGTGCAGTCGCGGAGATTCGACGCACATATCCCGATTTCGCGCGTTTAAAGGGCATTGGGGTCGCGGGCCACATGCATGGCGCAACGCTCATCGACACAGACGGGACGGTTTTGCGGCCATGTATTCTTTGGAATGACACAAGAGCGCATGCAGAAGCTGCAGGTTTGGATGCAACCGCGAATGTTCGGTCGCTGTCTGGGAACATCGTATTTCCCGGTTTTACGGCACCTAAGCTCGAATGGGTTCGCATGCACGAGCCGGACATCTACGCCAACACTGCGAAAGTTCTGCTGCCAGCCGCCTACCTCAACTTCTACCTGACGGGAGAGTATGTGGCAGACTGTTCTGACAGCGCGGGCACATCATGGCTTGATGTTGGTGCGCGCAAATGGTCGGATGAGCTATTGCAGGTTGGGCATATGACCTCCGACCAAATGCCCCGTTTGGTCGAGGGGTGCGAAGCGGCCGGCGAACTCCGGCGTGACCTGGCGCAATTGTGGGGGCTTACCGGTTCCGTCACTGTTGCTGGCGGGGCGGGTGACAACGCCGCAGCCGCTTGCGGGATAGGCGCCTTGAACGAGGGCCAGGGCTTTGTATCGCTGGGCACGTCGGGTGTTTTGCTCACTGCGCGCAATGGCTATAACCCCGCCCCAGCGACTGCGGTTCATACATTTTGCCATGCCGTGCCGGACCGTTGGTATCAAATGGGTGTCATGTTGTCGGCCACAGACAGCCTGAATTGGCTTGCGCGTATGACCGGGCAGTCGCCTGTCGAAATGACGTCTATTTTAGGCGAGACCCTTCAAGCACCGGGTGCGGTCCGATTTCTTCCCTACCTGTCTGGCGAACGTACCCCGCACAACGACGCCGAGATCCGTGGCAGTTTCACCGGTTTATCCACCGGCACTTCCCGCGAAGATCTGACGCGCGCTGTTCTCGAGGGCGTTGCATTCGCTTTGCGCGACAGCTTTGACGCATTAAAGGCGACCGGCACCGAATTTGACAAGCTCATCGCAATTGGCGGTGGGAGCGCGTCCGACTACTGGTTGAAAGCTATTGCAACACTATTTGGCGTACCGCTTCATAAACCAAAAGCAGGCGAGTTCGGCGCAGCTCTCGGAGCGGCGCGGCTAAGTATGATCGCGGCCAGTGGCCTGGCACCTGATCTGGTCATTCTACCCGCTGAAACCTCTGTCGAAATAGAACCCGTTTCTGACATGGTGACTGCGTTCAACGACGCGCATGAGAGGTTTCGCGCCGCATATCCCGCAGTTCGTGCTGCGCAAGCGACGTGACGCTTTGCGCATGATGGTAATATTGACCGTTGCGCGTGAAACCGATGGTGCTCTGACGCCTTCATAGGGGTCGAAGCCTGAATTTTCAGACCCGGACCATTCGAGACCTTTAAGCGACAGGTTTCATAACGGATGCGAAACGCGATCGGCGAGCTTCCCGCGCTAGGCTAAGTGCCGAAGCAAAGACCCTTAATGTCCGCCAAGTATGCCTGTGCGCACACCGTAGTTCACCGCCACTGCGTAATCGGGGTCATCGTCGCTGTCGACCATCAGGTGCCCAGCTTTTGTCAGCAGCCGGTGGCAATCGCGGGTCAGGTGGCGCAGTTGGACGCGTTTGCCCGCTTCCTCGTATTTCTGCGCCACGGCCTCGATTGCTTGTAGCGCCGATTGGTCCACCACGCGGCTGTCTGCGAAATCGATGATGACCACTTGCGGGTCCTCTGCCACTTGAAACAGCTCGGTAAATCCGGTGGCTGAGCCAAAAAACAGCGGCCCCTGCACCTGGTAGACACGGGCACCTTCGGGTGTTTCGTAGGTGGTGGCATGGATGCGGCGGGCGTTGTTCCACGCATAGGCCAGCGCCGACACAATGACGCCGACCACGACCGCAACGGCGAGGTCTTCCATCACCGTCACGACAGTCACGAGGATGATCACGAACGCATCGGTCAACGGAACTTTGCGCAAGATCTTCAAGCTGTTCCAGGCAAATGTCCCGATCACCACCATAAACATCACCCCCACAAGAGCGGCCAGCGGGATCAGCTCAATGATGCTGGACCCGATCAAGATAAAGGCGAGCAAGAACAAAGCGGCGGCGACACCAGCGATGCGGGTGCGGCCACCCGATTTCACATTGATCATCGACTGACCGATCATGGCGCAGCCGCCCATCCCACCGAAAAAACCGGTCGCAGTGTTGGCGACCCCTTGCGCGATACATTCCTGGCTTGCGCCGCCGCGCTGCCCTGTCAGGTCACCGACCAGGTTCAGGGTCAGCAGGCTTTCGATCAAACCAATAGCGGCGAGGATCACTGCGAAGGGCAGGATAATCTGCAAGGTTTCCCAGGTGAGTGGCACCATCGGGATGTGGAAAGCGGGTAGTCCACCCTCGATTGAGGCCATGTCGCCCACGCGCGGTACGTCGAGGCCAAAGCCAATCACAATCGCCGCCACAATGCCGATACCTGCCAGCGGGGCCGGGATCACTTTGGTCAGGCGCGGCATGCCCCAAATGATCAGCATCGTCAGGGCCACCAGCGCCAGCATCATCAGAAGTGGACCGCCAGACAGCCATTCACCGCCCGACATGCCGTGACCGGACACTTCGGCGCTGCCGGGAACTTTGAATTGGGTCAACTGCGCCAGGAAAATCACGATGGCCAAACCGTTCACAAATCCCAGCATGACCGGGTGCGGCACCAATCGAATGAACTTGCCCCATTGCATGACCCCCGCAAAGATCTGCAACAGCCCCATGAGCACCACAGTGGCAAAGAGATATTCGATCCCGTGCTGCGCGACCAAAGCGACCATGACCACGGCCAGGGCGCCCGTGGCGCCAGAGATCATGCCAGGCCGCCCTCCAAAAAGCGCGGTGATCAGCCCAACGATGAAGGCTGCATAGAGACCCACCAAAGGATGTACACCGGCGACAAAGGCGAAGGCGACAGCTTCGGGCACCAGCGCAAGCGCAACTGTCAGGCCGGACAAAAGTTCTGTTTTGATCTGTCCCGGGGTGAGTTGCACATCACCAGGAGCGATGGAAAAATCACCAAAACGCGTCGACTTGCTGAAATTTCCGAGGTCAAAAAACGCCATGGCGGGCTCCGTTTTGTTGCTTGCACGTGCCCTGCTTGTTCGGCTGCCGTTCATTTACGAAAGGCGGCCACTTACCGAGCATCGCCTTGCATGCCAAGGCGTGTTTGTGGGCGATGTAGATGAAAACATGGCGAATGCACGGTATATCTTGGCATACCGGCTATGCACACGGTTCGGCCGTGCGCGATTTGCGCTAATGCCGCTGCTAAACGATCCTGGAAGGACTGAGGTGTTCGCCCGGCACGGCCTGTCGCGACGACGGTATGATCCGCGCCCAAGCACAGCGGATGTCACGCGCCCTCAAAGACGTGGCCAGTGCCAGGCTCGCCAAATTTAGCGCAGTAAAACCGCGCATAGATCAGGAAACTTTCACCTGCCCGCGGAACAGGCGAAACTTCTTTTTCATCCGCACTTCGGCCTCACCTGCGGTATGCTCGCCGACGCAGTGAAACCGCTGTTGGAAGATCGCGAGGTTGAAGCACAGATTAGAGCCGGCTGTACAAAACACTGCGTGACATTTCTGGGCTTTCGCGCCCTTCGCCGATCACTATGGTGGCGATGCATCGCAGACGGAGACCGCAATGACGCAAACAAAGATCGCCGTGATCGGCGGCTCAGGGCTCTATGAGATTGAGGGGCTTAAAAATGCCGCCTGGCAGTCGGTCGAAAGCCCATGGGGCGCCCCGTCCGACCAGATCCTGTCGGGCATGCTGGACGGTGTCGAGATGCTGTTTTTGCCGCGACATGGGCGCGGGCATGTGCACAGCCCGACCACCGTACCCTACCGCGCCAATATCGACGCGCTCAAACGGTTGGGCGCAACGGATGTGATCTCAATCTCGGCCTGCGGATCATTTCGGGAAGAAATGGCACCGGGAGATTTCGTTGTCGTAGACCAATTCATTGATCGGACCTTCGCCCGCGAAAAGTCCTTTTTCGGCACGGGCTGCGTGGCGCATGTGAGCGTGGCGCATCCCACCTGCCCACGGTTGGGCGAGGCCTGCGCGAGTGCGGCGCGCGATGCAGGGATCAATGTGCATGAGGGCGGCACATATCTCGCAATGGAAGGACCGCAATTTTCCACATCGGCGGAATCAAAGATGTACCGCGAAAGCTGGGGGTGCGATGTCATCGGCATGACCAACATGCCGGAAGCAAAGCTCGCTCGCGAGGCCGAGCTTTGCTATGCCTCAGTCGCGATGATCACCGACTACGACAGCTGGCATCCCGATCATGGCGAAGTGGACGTCTCACAAATCATTGCGACGTTGATGGGCAACGCCGATAAGGCCCGCCACCTCGTCGCGCGCCTACCGGCGCTCCTCGGGACGGAGCGTGTGCCGTGCCCATATGAATGCGACCGGGCGTTGGAATACGCGATTTTGACTGCACTCGAGGCGCGTGATCCAGCGCTGATGGCCAAGTTGGATGCGGTGGCAGGCCGGGTGCTGGGGGGATGAGCCTTCCCTAGGTCGATGCGCAAGCGGTGCCAATCCCTGCACGTTCTACACATGCGCTGGCGCGCGTGCTGCTACACGCCAGCGTCGATGCGCAGGATGGCATAGGTCACTACTTGGTCAGAGACGCACCACAACAGGCGAGGTCAGATGCGTAGCGGCGCTTCGGTGACGCACGCGACGGCCCCTGCGGATCGCGCCCCGATTTGAATTGCCGCGAGACTGTACAAAATCTTGCGAAAGTCATGCGCATAGGTGCAATAGACCGCACGAGATTTTCCCGGGGAAGGGCGTACATGAAGACCGTCAAAGACTACATCCGCACCATCGTCGATTTCCCGCACGAAGGCATCATGTTCCGCGACGTGACAACGCTGTTTGCGGACCCACGTGGCTTTCGGATGGCCATCGATCAGATGCTGCACCCCTATGCTGGCGTGCAGATTGACAAGGTTGTCGGGCTGGAAGCGCGGGGTTTCATTTTGGGCGGAGCCATCGCGCACCAATTGTCCGTTGGGTTTGTACCCGTCCGTAAGAAAGGCAAACTGCCTGGCACGACCATCAGCCAGGCCTACACGCTGGAATACGGCGAAGCGGTTGTCGAACTGCATGACGATGCGATCAGCGCAGGCGAACGTATCTTGCTCGTTGACGATCTCTTGGCTACGGGGGGCACGGCTGAGGCGGGCATCCAATTGATCGAACGGCTCGGCGGCGAAATTGTGTCCTGCGCCTTTGTGATCGACCTGCCCGATCTTGGCGGCCGCAAAAAGCTGGAAGCCATGGGGATGGATGTGCATGCGCTATGCGCGTTCGAAGGGCTCTGAGCCAACGATCCGCTGCGCGATCAGCGCGGCCCATGCGGCATATACCTCGGAGCCGGGGTGAAAACCGTCCGACGCCATCTTTGTCGTGTCCATCTGCAGATTAAGCGGCACATAGGTGACATCGGCCTGCGTCGCGCAGAGCTCTTTGAGGACACGGTCAAAATGATCGGACCGCCGCCCTAATACGCCGCGCAGCGGCTGCGGTAGCAGTGGGAATTCACCAAGGGGCGGCAGCCCTGACACGTAGACATGTCGAATGCCAAACTCAGCCCGCAAAGTGGTGAGAAGATCGGCATAGCCCGTGCGCCAGCGCGCCGTAGACACGCCGTTTTTGGTGTCGTTGACACCCAAGGCGACCACAGCCACGTCTGCCGCAGCCACGTCAGTTGCGCGCATGCGCCTTCGGGTGCTGGCGACCGTCGCGCCGGACACGGCATGCACCTGCCAGCTGACCTGGTGATAGGGCGCTAACAGCCGGGTCAGTTGACCGGCAAGTGCTTGATCCTGAAAATCAACCCCAACGCCGGCAGCGGAACTGTCGCCGAGGATCAGCAGTCGCAGCGGGTCCCCCTGCCCGATCTCACCGCTGCGCGGCCCAGCTGCTTCGGGCAGACGCGAAGCGCGTGCCGCAACCCAAAGCGCCTGCGGCGCGATAAGCGGCAACAGCGCGATGTCGAGCAGCCGCCGCATGGCGTTAGGTGGCAGCGCGCAGCACCGCGCCGGGGTTCATAATGCCTTGCGGATCGAGTGCGGCTTTGATGCCGCGCATCACCGCGAGTTTGGTGGGGTCACCGTAGCGCTCTAGGTCCGCAACTTTCAAACGACCCACGCCGTGTTCTGCGCTAACCGAGCCGCCCATTTGATGCACGATATCGTGCACGCACCGCTTGATCGCGTCACGCTGGTGATCATGGTCCGCGCGGGTTTTGCCCGGCATCGGGAAGACGTTGAAATGCAAGTTGCCGTCGCCGACATGGCCAAAGCAATTGATGCGAAAGGTGTCCAATTGGCCCAGCGCTTGCGTGGCTTTGGGAATAAACTCTGCAATCGCGCCCAGCGGCACAGAGATATCGTGCGAGCTGATTGCCCCGATCTTTCGGTTGGCGAGCGGAATCGTCTCACGCACCTGCCAGAATGCGTCCGCCTGCCGCGCATTTTGTGCGATGAGGCCGTCTTCACTGAGCCCGTGCGACACGGCTGCGTCGAAAATAAGCTCAAGCGCTGCGGCTGCGTCAGCGCCTTGGGACAGACCCAGCTCGACAAGCACGGTCCACGCCGGCACCTGCTGCCAGGGAATGTCGATCTCGGGCATCGTCTCGGCCAAAAAGTCAAAGCCTTGCCGGTGCATCAATTCAAATGCGCTGACCCCGTCGCCCGCAATGTCGCGCGCAAGCGACAGCAGCGTTAGCGCCGCGGCCGGCGAAGACACCTGCAAATATGCCACCGCACGCTCCGCCGGTTGCGGAAACAACCGCAGCGACAAGGCTGTGATCACGCCAAGCGTGCCCTCGGCGCCGATCAACAGATGCCGGAGGTCGTAGCCGGTGTTGTTTTTGCGCAAACGGCTCAGGCCATTCAGGATCGAGCCGTCGGGCATGACCGCTTCGACCCCCAGGCAAAGATCGCGCGCGTTGCCGTACCGCAGCACGCCGGTGCCACCCGCATTTGTGCTAAAGACACCGCCCAAACGGGCAGAGCCTTCGGCGGCCAGTGATAGGGGGAACAGACGCTGGGCCTCGCACGCGGCGGCTTGTACGTCGGCAAGGATCACACCGGCTTCGGCGATGATCACGTTTTCTTCGGGATATACCGCGCGCACCGCGTTCATCTTTTCCAGCGACAGGATCAGCGGCACCGGCCCATCGGGCGCCACCTGGCCGCCGACCAGCCCAGTTCCACCGCCGAACGGGATCACCGGCACGCGCGCGGCGCATGCGGCTGCGATCAGTGTGGCGACCTCTTGCGTGGTGCGCGGACGCGCGAGCAGACCCGCCTGCCCGGCATAGCGACCACGCGGCTCTTCAAGATAGGCCGGTCCTGCCATCGCGAACCGGTCTCCGGGCAGGACGGCACGCATGTGCGCCTCAATCTCAGGCGTAATAGATTGCAGCATAAGGGTTCCGTGTCTTTCGCGCCTTACCTGCCACGGGCGCGCGACAAAGCCAATGCTGCTACTGGTCGTCGCGCAGCCAGGCTGGGCGCAACACCATGATCGTCGGCCGCCCGGGCAGCCGGTCGAGCGAGACGTCAAGCGCGGGGCCGCCGACGTCTACCACCTGGAACTCATCGGCCATGCCGGTCAGGAAAGCCTGCAGCGTGAAATCACCAAACCAGTGCATCGGGATCACGATGGACGAACGCAGTCGCCGGATGATCCGCATCATCGTGGGCAAATCGACCGTTGTGCCACCGTCGACGGCCGCCATCACCACGTCCAACCTCCCAAGCGCTGCATATTGCGCATCATTGGGTTCGTGATGCAAATGACCAAGATGGCCAATGCACAGGCCCGCCACTTCAAAAACGAAGATCGAGTTGCCGTTTGGCTCAGTTCCTGACCATTGCGAGCGTATGTCGGTGGAAACATTGCGCACCAGTGCCTCCCCCAGATCCAGCCGGTGGTCGATCCCCTCGCCAAACGGGCCCCACCCTTCAAGAACGTGCGGGATCGCCGGGTCAGGGTTCGCGGTCCAATGGGTCTCGTGCGCGTGGTTCATGGTAACCACGTCTGGGATCATCGACACGTTGCCCACAAACCCTGTGAAATCCGTGACCAAGTTCAGCCCGCCGGCGGTACGGATCAGGAACGACGCATGCGCGATGTAGTGGATGCGCACCGTTTCTGGTGCTACGTCAACGTCATAGCTGGCTTTTTGGATGTAACTTGCGCCGTCAATGCCCTCTGCCAACGCGATGCAGTGGCTGGGCGTGCGCGTCTGAGCGGACACGGGCGCGGCGCATAAGACGAGGAACAGGATCAAGTAGCGCATGGTTAACAAGTAGCGCTACGCCGCAGTTGTCCAGACCTTAGCCCGCTTCGGTCTTGCCGCGTCGGTCTGAACGGAGCGCGGCATAGAGGACATGGGTGCGCCACCGCCCGTCGATCTGCAGATAGCTTTGGGCCACACCCTCGTATTTGAACCCGCATTTTTCCAACAGTCCGCGCGAAGCTTGGTTTTCGGGCAAGCAGGCGGCCTCGATCCGGCTGAGGTCGAGACGGGTAAACGCGTGATGCACCAGCGCGAGGATCGCCTCGCGCATATAGCCTTGCCGGGCAAAAGTCGCACCGGTCCAATAGCCCAGCGTGCCCGCCTGCGCCGGGCCGCGACGGATATTGTCGAGCGTGATCGCCCCCACCAGCACCTCGTCGCGGCGGCGAAACAGAAACAGCGGCAGCGCAGTGCCCGAGGAAACCGAGCGTTGTGCCCAATAGACCCGATTGGTAAACGCTTTGCGCGTCAGGTGATCGGTGGACCAGCTCGGCTCCCACGGCACCAAATGGTCGGCGCTGGCTGCGCGCAAGCCAGACCAAGCGCGGAAATCTGAATGCGTCGGCGGGCGCAGTGTCATGCGCTCGGTCTCGATCCGCAATTTCCGCTTGGCCAGCAACATCACGCGGCGCGCAGGTTCTCTAGCCGGGTCAGATCAGGGGCCGCCGAGATGGGACCGTAAAGGGCCAGCGCCATCGGCGCCGACGCTGCCATCGCACCCGCAAATTCGCGCACGCTGTCGGCAGTGACGTCATCAATGCGGGCCACGGTTTCTTCGATCGGCGGGATGCGATCCCAGATTTGGATCAAACGGGCCAGCCGTTCGGCGCGGTTTGACGGGCTTTCAAGTCCCATCACCAGCCCCGCTTTCATTTGCGCCCGCGCCCGCTCAACCTCGGCGGCGGACATGTCCTCTGCGGCCCGCTTCATCTCTTCGACGGTGATCTGGGCCAATGCGCCGACCTGCTCGGACGAGGTGCCCGCATAGATCGTCGTCATGCCGGTGTCAGCATAAGCCCCCGCTTGGGCAAAGATCGAATAACACAAGCCGCGGCTTTCGCGGATTTCCTGAAACAGCCGGCTCGACATGCCGCCGCCCAAGGCGCTGGCATAGATCTGCGCGGTATAGATTTCATCGTCGCGATAACCTGGGCTTTCAAAAGCCAGCGCGAAATGCGCCTGTTCCAGCGCCTTTTCCTGCCGCGCTTCGCCACCTTGAAAGCGCGCGAGGTCCATCACCGCGTTTGGCCGTGGCGCAAGGTGGCCAAACAGCTCCTCGGCCAGCGCAACCAACGCATCGTGATCGACCGCACCGGCCGCGCTCAGGATCATCTGTTCGGGGCCGTAGTGTTGACCGACAAAGCGCGAGAGATCATCACGGTCAAAGCTCGCAACACGCTCGGACGGGCCCAGGATCGTGCGGCCCAAGGGCTGTTCGGGATAGGCCTGTTCCTGCAACCAGTCGAAAATCACGTCATCCGGGGTGTCGAGCGCTTGCCCGATCTCTTGCAAGATAACCCCGCGCTCCACTTCAATTTCTGACGCGTCAAATACCGGGTTCAGCAGAATATCCGCCAAAACATCCAAGGCCAGCGGCACGTCCGCCTGCAAGACCCGCGCGTAATAGGCGGTCACTTCGCGGCTGGTATAGGCGTTGATGTACCCGCCGACATCTTCGATTGCTTCGGCGATCTGCAAGGCGCTGCGCCGCTTGGTTCCCTTAAACGCCATGTGTTCGAGGAAGTGCGCGATCCCGTTCTGCTCGGGCGCTTCGTGCCGTGCGCCAGCGCCCACCCAGATGCCGATGGCAGCGGATCCCAGGCCCGGCATCTGTTCAGTCACAATGCGAAAGCCATTTTTCAGGCGGTGAATTTGCGTGCTCAACCCGGTCTCTCTTGTGGTGTCTTATCCGGCCCGATGGGCGTGAATGTGGGCCTTCAGCGCGCCCAGATCGTTGGGCACGCGCGTGGACCGTTCCGGCCTGTCATACAGGTCCGCCATGCGAGAGGGAAGAGGTGGGCGCACGCCGGTTGCAGCCTCAACCGCGTCCGGGAATTTGGCCGGATGCGCCGTGGCAAGCGTCACCATGGGCGAGGTTCCTCGGTGCTCTTCGGCCACTTTGACGCCGATGGCGCTGTGCGGGCACAGCAACTCTCCGCTGTGTTTCAGCGACCGGGTGATCTGCGCGCTGGTCTCTTCTTCTGAGGCACGGCCCGACCCGTAATGTTCCGACAGCGCCTGTGCGGCACCCTGGCTGACCTCAAACCCGCCCGCCTTGAGTTCGTCCATCAGTTGCGACACCGCTCCGCCATCACGGTCATAGGCGTCAAAGAGCGCGCGTTCAAAGTTGGAGCTGACCTGAATGTCCATCGAAGGGCTGATCGATGGAATTGTCTCGCCTTTGTAATAGCCATGCCCACTGAGGCAGCGGTGGAGGATGTCATTCTGGTTGGTGGCCACGACAAGCCGCTCGATAGGCAATCCCATGCGCTTGGCGATGTAGCCGGCAAAGATGTCACCAAAGTTGCCCGTCGGTACGCTGTAGCTGATGCTGCGATGCGGTGCGCCCAGCGCCACGGCAGACGAGAAATAGTAGACCACCTGCGCCAGCACGCGCGCCCAGTTGATCGAATTCACACCGGCCAAGCCAACACCATCGCGGAATTCGAAATCGTTGAACATGTCCTTTAGCCGCGCCTGGCAATCATCAAAATCGCCCTCCAGCGCCAGTGCGTGCACATTGTCCTCAACGGGTGTGGTCATCTGCCGGCGCTGGACCTCGCTGACCCGACCGTGCGGGTAGAGGATAAAGACATCCACATTGTCGAGACCGCGAAACGCCTCAATCGCGGCTGACCCGGTATCGCCGCTTGTGGCACCCACGATTGTAACACGCGCGTTGCGGCGGGCCAGTGCGGTCTGAAACAGCTGGCCGATCAGCTGCATGGCAAAGTCTTTGAACGCCAGCGTGGGTCCATGAAACAGCTCAAGCAGGAAATGCCCCTGATCCAGTTGCACTAAGGGCGCGCGCGCATCGTGACCAAAGCTGGCATAGGCGCGCTCGACGCAGCCACGAAACTCGTCATCGGTGAACGTATCGCCGACAAAGGGCCGCATCACAGTATACGCGATGTCTTCATAACGTTTTCCGTCCATGGCCGCGATGGTGGCCGCGTCGAAACCAGGGATCGTTTCGGGCACATACAGCCCGCCGTCGCGCGCCAGCCCGGTCAGCATCGTGTCCTCAAAGGTCAGCACCGGAGCCTGCCCCCGGGTCGAGATATAGCGCATGGGTTGTCTCTCTTAGCGCGCGCTGCGACGCGTGCGCAGCAAGAAATAGGCCGTCATGGCGCCCCAGATCAGAGCCAGGGAAAACCACGTGACAGCGTATTGCAGGTGATCGTTCGGAATACCAGCGGTGTCTACCGGCCATGGCGTTACACCCAAATCAGTGGCCGGCATCTCACGCAGCACAACGAGGATGGGGCGGGTGCCCAACGCATCTGCCATCGCCGGCACATCCCGCGCAAACCAAAGGTTGTTTTCAAGATCTGGTGCCGGCGTGAAGCCGTCCGCCTCAATCGGCGCATCCAGATTGCCCGTCAAAGTCAACAGGCCGTTGGCCGGGTCGGGTACAGCCGTGCCGTCGGGCACCCATCCCGTGTCAATAAGGATCGGAGACGCGCCTTCGACGGCGAAAGGGCGTATGATGCGGTACACCGGACCGATGCTCTTGCGCGAGGCAAGCATACGAATGTGCCGGTCCCCGAAGGTGCCCGTGACTGTCACCGGCGCGTAGCGTTGAAATGAAGGGGTCACTGCCGCGTCCAGAGGTTGCGGATCGGCGCTGATCTGCGCCTCGATAGAAGAAAGCAGGCCTTCCTTCCACCCGAGCCGCTGTACCTGCCAAGTCCCCAACCAGACGAGGATACCGACACCGCAACACCCGACGATTAAGAGGAACCAAACGCGCATCGCTGCTCCGCAATCAAAAACGCGCGGACTGTGCCGCGCGCTTTGGTGGTGTCAGGCGGCCCGTTCTAGTGACTGCCCGGCATAACGCCAACGCCGTAAATGTAGACGGCGAAGAACAGGAACAACCACACGACGTCGACAAAGTGCCAGTACCACGCGGCAGCCTCGAATCCGATGTGTTTGTCAGCCGAAAAGTGGCCGCGCATCGCGCGGATCAGGCACACAAACAAAAAGATGGTGCCGATGATCACATGAAGACCATGAAACCCAGTGGCCATGAAGAAGTTGGAAAAAAACTTGTCTCCGCCAAACTCCCACCCTTTGTAGAGGAGATAAGAGTATTCGTAGGCCTGGAAAAAGGTGAAGACCACGCCCAAGACCACTGCGATAGCAAGGCCCTGAATGACCTCTTTGCGTTGACCGCCATGCACCAGCGCGTGGTGCGCCCAGGTCACTGCACAGCCCGACAGCAACAGGATCAGCGTGTTGATCAAAGGCAGGTGGAAGGCGTCCACGTGGTAGATTTCGGGTTGCACGTATTCGGTGCCGACGTACCCGCTCATGGGATAAATCGCGTTTTTGAAGAACGACCAGAACCATGCGGCAAAAAACATGACCTCGGACATGATGAACAGAATGAAACCGTAACGTAGGCCGATCCGCACCACCGGGGTGTGGTCCCCGATCCGGCTTTCGGCCACCACGTCGGCCCACCAGCCAAACATCACGTACAGAACAGCGGTAAACCCAATGAGGAACAACCACGGCCCGCTCAGCTCAATGGAGCCAAAGAATATGGTCATCCCGCCGGACATCCACGCCACAGCGCCAAACAGCATGACAAAGCCTGCGACTGAACCCAGCATTGGCCACAGCGACGGGCTCAGGATGTGATAGTCGTGATTTTTTGCATGGGCCATAAGCGGGTCCCTCAGTTCAGGTTAGTCTGATCGGTCGGCGCGAGCGTTGCATAGTCCTCGGGCACATCGATTTCGTAAAAGGTATAGCTGAGCGTGATTGTATGCACGTATTTTGCGTCGCGATCGGTGACAATCTCTGGATCAACATAAAAGGTCACGGGCATCTGAACGCGTTCACCGGGCGCGAGAACCTGCTGTTCAAAGCAAAAGCAGTCGATTTTTGAGAAAAAGCCGCCCGCTTCATAAGGCGCCACGTTATAGCTTGCCGACCCGGCAATGGGCACGTCCAGAGGGTTATATGCCTCGTAAAATGCAAGCCCCGTTTCGCCGATCCGCAATTCCATCTCGCGCACGGTCGGAGTGAACTCCCACGGCATGTCACGTTCAAGCGATGCGTCAAACCGGATCTTGATGGTTTGATCCAGGATGTCGTCGCTGGCGACCTCACTGATGCCAGGCGTCCCGCCAAAGCCGGTCACCCGACAGAACCAATCGTAAAACGGGACGGACGCCCAGGCGAGGCCGCCCATGAAAAAGACCAGGCTCAGCGTCTGAGCGACGGTTTTTTGCGGGCCAGAAAGGCGGTTGAACAGCTTACCGATCATTGCCCCTCCTCGATACTTGGCAATTCGAAATCCCCGCTTGTCACCTTTGCCACCGTCAGGGCGAGGATGAGCACGACAAAGGCGCCGAGGATCAAGCCAACCCCGGTATTGCGACCGCGGCGCCGTTTGTGCAGATCATGTTCAACGCGCAAACTCATGTCAGCATCACCACAAAGGGCATGAGCACCGCGTCGGCCAGAATGGCGCCAAAGTGCAGGAAAAGGTACCACAGCGACAGTTTGAAAAACGATTTTTCTACCGTGTAGTCATCCGCTTCAGCTTGTGCCTCATCCCGGCGCCAAATGTCGAACGCGCCTTTCAGGAACAACACGTTCAGCACCGCCGCCGCGGCGAGGAACACCGGCCCACCCAGGGACGTAAAGCCTGCTCCAGCGACCAAGCCCACCAGCAAGACCGTGTACACCAGGATGTGCGCCCGGGTCGCTTTCCGCCCATGGGTAACGGTCAACATGGGCACCTGCGCATCGTCGTAATCCGACCGCATGAACAACGCCAACGCCCAGAAATGCGGCGGCGTCCACATGAAGATCAGCGCAAACATCAGCCACGCTTCGATGGAAAAGGCGCCGGTGGCGATCACCCAGCCGATCACCGGCGGGAATGCACCCGCGGCACCGCCAATGACGATGTTCTGCGGCGTCGCCCGTTTGAGCCACATCGAGTAGATGACGAGGTAGAAAAAGATGGTGAACGCGAGCAGCACCGCCGCCAGCATATTTGCACTGAGCGCCAGCATCATGACCGACAGCCCGGATAGCGCAAAGCCCAGCACCTTTGCCTCGCCCGCTGTCACCCGACCAGACGGGATCGGGCGCTTGGCCGTACGGCGCATCACGCCGTCGATGTCAGCGTCCCACCACATGTTAAGCGCGCCCGACGCTCCAGCGCCGACCGCAACGAAAAGGATCGATGCAAATGCGATCACCGGGTTCACCGACTGTGGCGCCGCAAGCATGCCAACAAACGCGGTGAACACGACAAGAGACATCACGCGCGGCTTGAGCAGGGCAAAGTAGTCGCCCAGTTCCGCTTCGGGCTCAATCGTCGTGCTGTGGTAGCTGACGTCGCTCATGCTGGCTCCACCGGTTGAAAACGCGCTGCGCAGGTTAGTTGGTCAAAAGCTGACGCACGTCGACATAATCGGACGCGTCGCGGTTTGCTTCGATCCAGGCGTCGTATGTGCCTTGGCTCACGACCTTCACCGCGATGGGCATATAAGCGTGCGCGATACCGCAGAGTTCGGAGCACTGGCCGAAATAAATCCCCTCTTGCTCCGCCTCAAACCAAAGTTCGGCTAGGCGACCCGGCACAGCGTCTTGTTTGACGCCAAAGGCGGGGATGGTCCAACTGTGGATGACGTCACCGCCAGTGACTTGCACGACGACAGTTTTGCCCACGGGCACAACCACCGCGTTGTCGACGGCTAACAAAAAGTCTTCGCGGCTATAACCGGCGTCGATCAACTGCTGCTCCGTTTCAGGCGTCAATGAGTTGTCGCCGCCTGTCGCTGGCGCACCAATCATATAGCTGTCAAAGACAATGCCTTCATCGACATATTCATAGCCCCAAAACCACTGAAAACCGGTCGCCTTCACGGTCACATCAGCCTCGGGAATTTCCTGCTGATTGAACAGAACGGGCAGCGAGAATGCACCGATGAACACGAGGATCACAATGGGGACGACGGTCCACGCAATTTCGATGGGTGTGTTGTGTGTAAACGACGCAGGATCAGGATTGCGCTTGCGGTTATAGCGCACCAAGATCCAGCCAAGCAGCCCAACAACGAACACTGTGATCAACGTGATAATGACAACCAGAAGGCCATCAAGCGCCTGCAGCTCACGTGCAAGCTCGGTGGCGGCCGGCTGAAAATCAATGCCACCCGCAACAGGCCTGCCGATCACTTCGAGGTTGTCCTGTGCCCACGCGGGGCAAGCTACCGCCATACCGACGGCTGCCGACATTGAAAAAAGCTTGTTCATCTGGTCGTCCTGAACTGGATGTATCGCGCTGTTTAAACGCGGCATGCATTTGCACACCGACGTTGTCTTCGGCTTCCTTACAATCATATCCTAGCCAAGAGTTAAAGATCTCACATCCGCGTCAAACAGACGCTTCCATCCCCCGCCGCCCGTTCAGGAGACCCGATGCCCGACACGCCTTTTGCCCCACTCGACACCGAAATCGACCGCCAAACAGCTTTGCACATTCTGCGATCAGCCACCGAAGGCGCGGACGATGGCGAGCTGTTTTTTGAACGCGTACGATCGGAGTCACTGGTGTTCGATGATGGGCGGCTAAAAACAGCAAATTACAACGCCTCGCAGGGATTTGGTTTGCGCGCCGTGCGCGGCGAGGTGGCGGGCTATGCGCACTCCAGTGAAATCACCGAAACCGCCCTGCGCCGCGCGTCGGAAACGGCGCGCCTTGCCGTAGGTGCCGGCGGCGGCACACAGTCCGAGGCGCCGGTGGCCACCAATGAAAAGCTCTATACCGACGCCGATCCGATCGCCGACGCCACATTCGCCGTCAAAATCGACACCCTGCGCGAAATCGATGCCTTTCTTCGTGACCTTGACCCGCGCGTGGTGCAAGTCTCCGCCTCGGCCGCTGCCTCATTGCAAGAAATAGAGATCCTGCGCCCCGAAGGTCATACGGTGCGCGACGTGCGTCCGATGACGCGGCTCAATGTATCGGTGATTGTTGAACAGAACGGCCGGCGCGAAGCGGGCAGTGCCGGCGGCGGCGGGCGCGTTGGCCTGGGCGGCTTGATCGCGCGCGCCGACTGGGAAAGCAAAGCCCGCGAAGCACTGCGGATCGCATGCGTCAATCTCGAAGCGGTCGCAGCCCCTGCCGGCGTGATGGACGTTGTGCTGGGGCCGGGTTGGCCTGGCATTCTGCTGCACGAAGCGATCGGCCACGGGCTCGAAGGCGACTTCAATCGCAAGGGGTCTTCGGCATTTGCAGGGCTCATGGGCAAACGCATCGCCGCCCAAGGGGTGACTGTGCTGGATGACGGGACCATCCCGGACCGGCGCGGGTCAATAACCATTGATGACGAAGGCACGCCCTCGGGCAAAAACGTTCTGATCGAGGACGGTATTCTGGTGGGCTATATGCAAGACCGACAGAACGCCAGATTGATGGGGGTCAACGCGACCGGCAACGGCCGCAGGCAAAGCTATGCGCACCCGCCAATGCCGCGCATGACAAATACATACATGTTGGGCGGAACTGCTGAACCCGATGACATCGTCGCGGATCTCAAGGATGGGATTTACGCCGTTGGCTTTGGCGGCGGGCAGGTCGACATCACCAATGGCAAATTCGTGTTCTCTTGCACAGAAGCCTACCAAGTCCGAAATGGCAAAGTCGGTGCCCCGGTCAAGGGGGCCACGCTGATCGGCGATGGCGCCACAGCGCTCAAGCACATTCAGGCCATCGGCAATGACATGGCGCTTGATCCCGGCATGGGAAATTGCGGCAAGGCCGGACAATGGGTGCCTGTGGGCGTGGGGCAACCAACCCTCAAGATCGGTGGGCTCACCGTCGGCGGCTCGGCCACGTGATTCTGCTCGGTCTGATTAGCGCGCAAACGCGTGCAGTCAGGCCAAAGTCATAAAATCCCTCACCATTTTTGGGGAGTAGACAGGCGCGACGCCGTTTTGGGGCGCTGTTTGTTGAAATAAAAACCGCAAAAAACCGTCGTAAAATCAACTAGAGGCTGCGTTGAGGGGATTCTTCTCGCCCGTGTTCACGCGTTGTTAACCTTCCGATTAATACAACAGGCTCAGCAACAGACGGAGCCGCGGATGACTGAAAAGGATACCCATCCTTCTTCCACTCACCCCCCACTCCCACCCACCTCGGAAGACGATCAGTTTTCATGTCTTCGTCTGTTGCGCTCTCGCCGGGTCGGCATTGCGACGTATCAACGTCTGCTGATTGAACACGGCACTGCGCAAAACGCGCTGGCCGCGCTACCATCGGTAGCGCGCGCCGCCGGCGTTGAAAATTATCAGGCCTGCCCCGAAGATGTGATCCACGCGGAATTAAAAGCGGGCAAGCGGGTTGGCGCGGCATTGATTTTTCAGGGTAGCACGTCCTACCCCGCAGCTCTTAGCGAATTGCCCGATGCGCCGCCGTTCCTATGGGCCATCGGCGAAACGGCTTTGCTGAATGCACCGTCGATTGCCATTGTCGGCGCGCGGAACGCGTCGTCGCTGGGCACCAGAATGGCGCGCGCGCTGGCGCGTGATCTGGCCGCCGAAGGCTATGTGATCGTGTCGGGCCTTGCACGCGGCATCGATACCGCCGCGCATTTGGCGTCGCTTGAAACGGGTACCATCGCGGTACAAGCGGGCGGGGTCGACATCGTCTATCCTGCCGAAAATACCGGCCTTGCAGACGATGTTGCGCGCCAAGGTCTGCGGCTCAGCGAACAGCCCATGGGTCTGCAACCGATGGCGCGGCACTTTCCGGCGCGCAACCGCATCATCTCGGGGCTGGCCAGCGCGACCGTGGTGGTTGAGGCTGCGGCAAAATCCGGCAGCTTGATCACTGCGCGCGATGCGCTTGATCTTGGCCGCGACGTGCTCGCCGTGCCGGGCCATCCTTTCGATGCGCGTGCGGCCGGATGCAATCACCTGATCCGAGATGGCGCCACGTTGGTGCGCAATGCGGCCGACGTTATAGACGCGCTTGCCCCCATAGCAGCAAAGGAACCCGAGCTGCCTATTACAGCACCAGCAAACAGCCGCACACTCGCAGAAACCGCGGCCCTGCATCAGCGAATCCTCGACCGGCTCGGGCCGGCACCCATCGCCGAAGATCAACTGATCCGCGACTTGGGCGCCGGCGCTGCAGCGGTGGCGCCTGCACTTGTCGATCTGGAATTGGCAGGCAGCATAAGCCGCGCGCCGGGTGGCTTGCTCAGCCGCGCAAGTTAACCGCTGCAGCGGCCAGGGACGTTGACAATCCAATCTTGCACCCCACATGTTTCGCCGCCATAGAGCGCTAAATTAACTTCAAAGGTGCGCATCATTTATGCCCGTTGTCGTCGTCGAATCCCCGGCTAAAGCCAAGACAATCAACAAATATCTCGGCTCCGACTACACCGTGCTGGCCAGCTATGGTCACGTGCGCGACCTGCCGCCCAAAGACGGCTCAGTCGACCCGGAAAACGAATTCGACATGCTGTGGGAAGTCGCTTCAGACAGCAAAAAACACGTCAAAGCCATCGCTGACGCCCTGAAGGATGACAACGCGCTCATCCTCGCCACCGACCCTGACCGCGAAGGCGAGGCGATCAGCTGGCACCTGCAAGAAGCGTTGACCAAGCGCAAGTCGATCAAGAAAGACACGGACGTCAAACGGGTGACGTTCAATGCAATCACCAAGGCGGCGGTGGACGAGGCGATGGCCAATCCGCGCCAGGTCGACATGCCGTTGGTTGAGGCATATCTTGCCCGCCGCGCGCTCGATTATCTGGTGGGATTTAACCTATCGCCCGTGCTGTGGCGCAAGCTGCCAGGTGCTAAATCTGCAGGCCGGGTGCAGTCGGTTTGCTTGCGACTGATCACCGAGCGCGAAATTGAAATCGAAGCCTTCCGGGCGCGCGAATACTGGTCGGTCAAAGCGCTGCTCGCCTCGCCCCGCGGTCAAGAATACGAGGCGCGCCTCGTGAGCCTCGCGGGAAAAAAGCTCGATAAATACGACCTGGAAAACCAGACCGCTGCCGAAATGGCAGTGCAAGCGATCTCATCGCGCGATCTCAAGGTTCAGTCGGTGGAGGCGAAACCTGCCTCTCGCAATCCATCCGCCCCGTTTATGACATCGACCCTACAACAAGAGGCGAGCCGCAAATTTGGCATGGGCGCGCGCCAAACGATGTCCGCCGCGCAGCGGCTCTATGAGGCGGGTCACATCACCTATATGCGGACCGACGGCATCGACATGGCGCCCGAAGCCGTCGAAAACGCGCGCGCTGCGATTTCGGACCGCTACGGCGCAGCCTATGTGCCGGCCAAGCCGCGCATCTACAAAAACAAAGCCAAAAACGCGCAAGAGGCGCACGAGTGCATCCGCCCCACCGACATGGCAAAAGATGCGCCAAGCCTCAAGATCAGCGACGATGACCAGCGCAAGCTCTACGACCTGATTTGGAAACGCACCCTTGCCTGCCAAATGGAAGGCGCGCGTCTCGAACGCACCACGGTCGAGATTGGCAGCGCCGATGGCCAGGTCGGCCTGCGCGCAACCGGACAGGTGATCCTGTTTGACGGGTTCTTGCGCATCTACGAGGAAGGCCGCGATGATGAAGTCGTCGATGACGATGACAAGCGCTTGCCGCAACTGACCGAAGGCGACGCCGCCGACAAACGCAGTGTGACGCCCGAACAGCACTTTACCCAGCCCCCACCCCGCTACACCGAGGCAACGCTGGTCAAGCGGATGGAAGAGCTTGGGATCGGCCGCCCTTCGACCTATGCCAGCATTGTCACCACGATCCAGGACCGCGGCTACGTCCGCAAGGACCGCAACCGCCTGATCCCCGAAGACAAGGGGCGGCTGGTGATCGCGTTTCTCGAAAATTATTTCCGCAGATATGTCGGTTACAATTTCACCGCCCAGCTTGAAGAAGAACTAGACGACGTAAGCGCCGGTGAGCGCAATTACAAAAACGTGCTCGGGCGGTTCTGGGAGGATTTCAGCGCCGCCATTCATGAGACGTCGGAACTGCGCATCACCGACGTGCTGGAAAAGATAAACGAGGTGCTGGAGCCGCACCTGTTCCCGCCCACCGAAGACGGAAGCAACCCGCGCACCTGCCCAAATTGCGGCAACGGACGGCTGTCCATGCGCACCGCGCGGTCAGGCGGGGCTTTTATCGGCTGCTCAAACTACCCCGAATGCCGCTATACCCGCCCCTTTGGCCCGCCAGACCCCGAGGCCGAAGCCAGTGCCATCCCGCCCGAAGGCAAACTGTTGGGCACAGATCAAGGCGACGAGATCCGCGTGTTCAAGGGCCGCTTCGGCCCCTACGTGCAGCGCGGCGCTGTCACCGAAGAAAATAAGAAACCTCCGCGGCAGTCGATCCCCAAAGACTGGGTGCCCGAAGACCTGGAAATGGAACGCGCGCTGATGCTGTTGTCGCTGCCGCGACCGATCGGGCCGCATCCCGACGACGGCGTTATGGTATGGGCCAATATCGGCCGCTATGGTCCGTATTTGAAACATGCCGAAACCACGTCGGACCGCGGCGGCACCAACGCCAATCTCGAAGGCATCGACGAGGTTTGGACCGTTGGCATGAACCGCGCTGTTCAGCTTCTGGCCGAAAAAATTGCCAGCCGCGGCGGGCGCGGTATCGCTGCAAAACCGCTGCACGAACTGGGCGACCACCCCGATGAGGGCGGTCCGGTGAGCGTGATGAAGGGCAAATACGGGCCTTACGTCAAATGGGGCAAAGTCAATGCCACCATCCCAAAGGGAACCGAACCCGAGCAGGTCACCATGGACATGGCAGTCGAACTGATCGCTGAAAAGGCCCCCAAAAAGAAAACGACGCGCAAAAAGGCTGCGCCGAAAAAGGCCGCTGCAAAAAAGGCCGCACCCAAAAAGAAATCAGCCTGAGGCAACCTCGATCTCGATGACTTTGTCGACAACCTTGTCCAGCAGCGTCAGCATTCTGGACTGCTCGCTGTCGGTCAGTGCCGACAGAAAAAGCGCCATGTTCTGCATGTCCTGATCGTGGATCATGCTGGCCACGCGCTGCCCCTCGGATGACAAATGCAACTCATAGGCGCGCCGGTCAAAAACGCAGCGGCGCCGCTCGAGAAGCCCTTGTGATTTCAACCGCGCAATCACGCTGCTTGCAGTGGTCGGCGCAATGCCGAGCTCGACACTCACTGCGGACGCCTTGACCCCCGGCAGCCGTCGCACCAGTCCCAGCGTGTGAAAATCCAATGGGTTGAATTTGATCACATGGCGATGCTCGGGCGGTGTGCGCTCTGAAATCAGCATGATCCGCATCAGCGTTTTGATCTGGTCCAACAGTTTTTCTTCACGCGTCATGAGATTTTTTAACCCAGCTACCTTTAAGCCACAAACAGGATCCCCAAATAGTACGATAATCGCAGCAACTACTGCGAAAATCGTATAAAGGAGACAGTTATGAAAACCGTTTTGACCATGGCCGCGCTCGTTATCTCTTTGGGTTTGTCTGCCGGCGGCGCCGTGCATGCGGGCGCGTTGAATACCTTCCCTGATAACATTCAGTTTCCATCCGACTTTGACGGCTTCACATCGAGCAACGACAAGAAAAAGACCAAAATTGCCGAGTAACACCATCGCAGCGTAATGCTCTTTAAACGAGCATTGCGCTGTATAGTGCATGTTAAGGGCGAGTCGGTATGCCACGGCGTGCAAAACGTGCGATTTACCCGGCGCGAGCGTTGACTTTACAGGGTCAGATTGCCACAACCGAAAGAGAGTGAACGCCCTTTGGGCAGACTTCGGTGCGCAAATGAAGAAAACTTATGAAACAGCGGCTGACGCTTTGGACGGCATGCTGTTTGACAGGATGCTGGTCGCTGCAGGCGGCTTTGGACTGTGCGGCATCCCCGAGCTTCTTTTGAATGCAATCAAAGATGCGGGCACAAAGGATCTCACCTTTGTGTCCAACAATGCCGGCGTGGACGATTTTGGCATCGGCATCCTACTGCAGACCCGTCAGGTCAAGAAAATGATCTCGTCCTATGTGGGCGAAAATGCTGAGTTCATGCGTCAGTATCTGTCGGGCGAGCTTGAGTTAGAGTTCAACCCCCAAGGCACGTTGGCCGAGCGTATGCGCGCCGGTGGCTGCGGCATTCCGGGGTTTTACACCAAAACGGGCGTCGGCACGGTGATCGCCGACGGCAAAGAGCACAAAGATTTCCCAACCGGCGCAGATGGCGCCATGGAAACCCACATAATGGAACTCGGCATCTTTGCCGATCTCTCCATCGTCAAGGCCTGGAAGGCCGACGAAACCGGCAACCTGGTCTTTCGCAAAACCGCCCGAAATTTCAATCCACCTGCTGCCATGTGCGGCAAGATCTGCATCGCCGAAGTCGAAGAAATCGTGCCCACAGGGGCGCTCGACCCCGACACCATTCACCTACCGGGGATCTACGTCCACCGTTTGATCCACGGCAACCATGAAAAGCGCATCGAACAACGTACCACCCGCGCCGCCTGAGGACCAAGGCTATGTCTGATACCGTTGAGCAACTCCTGGAAGATGACAAATCCTTTGAAGGGTTTACGCGGGCCAGCATTTCAATGGTACTGACCAACCCGCACATCGAAGACAATCCAATTGTCTACGTGAACCAGGCGTTTACCCGCTGCACAGGGTATGCGCGGTCCGCCACCATCGGGCGCAATTGCCGCTTTTTGCAGGGCCCAGACACGCGCAAAGAAGACGTGGACAAGCTGCGCGCCGGCATTGAGGCCGAAGACAGCGTGGCCGTGGACATCCTGAACTACCGCGCCAATGGCGAGCCGTTCCTGAACCGTCTCATCGTGGCCCCCGTGCAAGACGCCGATGGCACGACGCAATATTTCATGGGCATCCAAAAGGAACTGCGCAAATCTGACACCTCTGCAAGCGCCGAAGATATCAACGCGCAGCTGATTGAGATCCAAAACCGCGTCGCCTCGGACCTGTCGATGATCATCGGCATGATCCGGCAACAATCTGGCGCGACCTCGGTACCTGAAGATTTCGCCGCGCTTAGCCGCAGAATTGAAACGCTGCAGCTCCTGTACGAAGAGATGAAGCTGAGCGACCAGCAATCCAAACGCGACAGCATTCAGATGGGCAGTTATCTTTCGCGTCTGACCGCCGCGATTGCGCATATTGAAGGGCGCTCCGGCATTCGTCTTAGCCTGCAGATCGAACCGCTTGAGGTGCCAATTGAAACCGCGACGCGTGTGGGCCTGGTGATGTCCGAGCTTTTGACCAATGCGTTCCAACACGCCTTTGACCGGATCGATATGGGTCTCGTCGAGGTCCGCATGAGCCGGCTCAGCGCCGGTGGCTTGCGTCTGATCGTGGCTGATGACGGTGTCGGCATTCCAGCCAACCTGGAATGGCCGCACCCCGCAACTGTGGGCGGGCGGATTATCTCGGGCCTGATTGAAGGGCTCGAAGGCACGCTTCAGCTCGGCCGCGGCGCGGCGGGTAGCTTTATCACCATCGACGTGCCCGCAGGCGCAACACTCTCAGACGAATAGGACGACCCTCATGCCTTGGGATCGCAACCAGATGGCTGCGCGCGCGGCGCAGGAACTCGAAGACGGCTGGTACGTCAACCTGGGCATCGGCATCCCGACGCTGGTGTCCAATTACATCCCCGACGGGATCGAGGTCACGCTGCAATCGGAAAACGGCATGCTGGGTATGGGCCCCTTCCCCGTCGAAGGCGAAGAGGACCCCGACCTGATCAATGCGGGCAAGCAGACGATCACCGAGCTGCCACAAACGGCCTATTTCGACAGTGCGACGTCCTTCGGGATGATCCGCGGTGGCAAGATCGCCATGGCGATCCTCGGCGCGATGGAAGTGGCCGAAAATGGCGATCTGGCCAACTGGATGATCCCCGGCAAGCTGGTTAAGGGCATGGGCGGCGCCATGGACCTGGTGGCCGGCGTCGGCCGTGTCGTGGTGGTGATGGACCACACAAACAAACACGGCGACAGCAAGGTTCTCAAATCCTGCACCCTGCCGCTGACCGGCAAAGGTGTGGTGGACCGCATCATCACCAACCTTGGCGTACTCGATGTGGTGCCAGGCGGGTTGAAAATCGTAGAGACGGCCGACGGCGTGACCGAAGACGAACTGCGTGCCGCGACCCAGGCACAGATTGTCTGATTTCGAGATATTCACGAGGTGGGTGAGAAACGGCGGGCAAATCGTCTAGCTTTCCACGGCTCGCGTACACCAATAACTCGTCATAGTTAACGCAAGCAGCTTAAACGCCGATCACACAGGCCGAGCAAGTGCAGTGCGCCAAACCTGCATGCCTCGCGCGACGTGCCCGTTTTCCGTGTCGGAAAACGTCCGGAAACCGACGCGGTTTCCGGCGCCGTCAGTCAAGCCGCGCAAACACGCAGCCGTCGCTGGCCAGTTCGGGCGGTGTAACACACAGCGCGCGCGCCACTTGGTAGGCTGCGAGCACTTTTGGCACATAATCGCGCGTCTCAGCAAAAGGCGGCACACCGCCGTGGCTGCGCACCGCGCCCTCGCCCGCGTTGTAGCCCGCCAGCACCAGCAATGGGTCACGGTCAAACGTGTCCATTAACCAGTCAAGGTATCTGACCCCACCGGCGATGTTCTCAGCACTGGCAAAGCTGTCAGCGACCCCGAAGCGCGAAGCAGTGTCGGGCATCAATTGCATCAACCCTTGCGCCCCCGCGGTGCTGACCGCGTCGAGACGGCCAGACGATTCCACCATCATCACCGCCAAAACCAACGCGGGAGAGACCTCTGTCCCAATCGTGGCGCGCAGGATATCCGAGCCATACGCCGTCGCGGCCGCTTGCATCTGTTGCAGGCGCGGTGCTGGCAACGGGGGGCGTGCGTCGGCCAGCGCCCGCATCGCGGGGATCAGCCGACCTGCCCCCGCGCCGTCCATATCTGGCGACACCTGAGACCAGAACCAAGCATAGCGCGATGCAGGGCGGGTTTCGTCCCGTGCAGCCGGAGGTGCGTCGTTCGGAGCCACTTTTTCCGTCGTGGGCTCGATCTGTACGGTGATCCGCTTCTTTGTCCCAGGCGCGGGCGGCTTCACCCGTTTGGCAGAAAAATCTTTGAACGGCGGCGGCCCGTCTGCGGCAGAGAATCCCCCGCTCAACCCGACGGTCACCGCCGCGATCATTAAAACACGAAACATTAACCTGCTCATTCTGCTGCGATGGGCCATTCTGGCGCGGCCTCACGTTTCCATAATTGCACTAATCCATGGCCCGATCCAGCATTGTCAAAGTTAATCAAGGCAACCGCGCCATAATTGAAACGCTGAAAAATAAAATGGTGCAGTTCTGCAAAAAGATAAACGAAAATAAATTCATGAAAACAGTGCTTTATGTGGCAAACTCGTCAATCACTAGAGCAGACGCGAAATACCCCCGATGCGGTCAAAATCGCGCCGCAATCAACCCTCTATATACCAGCAACCACGGCGGACAGAGGCAAGTGAGAGAGCGCCTCGGCTATGACCGACGCGGTTGGAAACTTAAATGACTGATCCTTTGGAGGGACGTACTATGATCAAATTCATCAAAAACTTCCGTAAAGACGAAGACGGTGCTGTGACGGTTGACTGGGTTGTTCTGACCGCTGCTGTGGTTGGCCTGGCTGTTGCTGCCTATGGCGCAATCGAAACCGGTGCAACCGAGCTGACAGCCGACACCGACACATTCCTGCAGGCACAAGACCCCAACTAAGGTCGTCCGCCTCATGGCATGAAAACGTTTAGGGCCGTGGCCGCTCCGGCGGCGGCCCGTCGTATTTCATGATCGGCACACCCCATTCGAAAGGTAACCAAATGAAACGTCTTCTCGCACGCTTCGCACGTGAGCAATCAGGTGCCGTGACCGTCGATTGGGTTGTACTATGCGCCGGAATTGTCGCCCTTGCGGTGGCCATCGTCACTGCAATGCAGTCCGGCGCACTGGAACTGAGCACCGGTGTCTCCGACTACCTCTCTGGCTGGTTCTAAATCGGCCGAGACTTAAAAACCGCCGCATTCCCTTTTCGGCGGCGCGGCATGTCGCTGTGATTGGGCACATCGCGGCTTTAGTTGCACAAATTCTGTTCGCTTCCCTCAAAATGCCACAATCAGCGCGTAGCAAGTAATTGAGGTTCGGCAGCTTTAAATGCGCGGGCCCAAGAGCAAGAGGTGGAACACATGCGAGCTGTATTCGGATTGGTCCTTGTCGCTGGGGTCGCTATGGCGGGCGGCGCCGTTTACATGGCCAAAAACTACATCGGACAATATCAGACAGCGCTGGCCAAAGAGCGTGCGCAGCGCGAAAAGATTGTGCCGACCATCCCCGTCTATGTCGCCGACCGTCAGCTTGCGTATGGCGAAGCGGTGACCGTTGAAGATGTGCGCAAGGTCGACTGGCCTGAAAACGCGATCCCCGAGGGTGCGTTTACCGCCGACAATCCCCTTTTTGCAGAAGGACAAACCGAACCGCGCCTCGTCCTCCGCGTCATTGAAAAGGACGAAGCTTTGCTCGCTGTCAAAGTGACCGAACCGGGCGAGGATGCGGGCCTGACCTCCCGTCTTGGCGAGGGCATGAGCGCCTTTACGATCAAGGTTGACGTCGCCTCTGGCGTGTCCGGCTTTTTACGCCCGGGCGACCGCGTTGACGTCTACTGGACCGGGCGCATTGAACAAGGCAACACGCGCAAAGAGATGACCAGGCTGATCGAGGCCAGCGTGAAATTGATCGCCATCGACCAAAGCACGTCGAGCGATCAGGATGCTGCCATCATTGCCCAAACCGTGACCGTCGCGGCCACATCTGGTCAGGTGGCCAACTTTATTCACGCTCAACAAACCGGTCGCCTGACCCTCGCGCTGGTGGTCAACGACAACAGCGAGCTTGCCGGGCAGATCCAGGTGGATCAAAAATCACTGCTTGGCCTGCGCGAAGAAGAGCAGGTCGCCGAAGTGGTTGAAAAAGAGGTGTGCACAATCCGCACCCGCCGCGGCGCTGACGTGGTCGAAACCCCGATCCCGTGCACCAACTAACGCCTCTCAAAATCAGACGACAACCGCAGCGTCCCCCAACGGGGCGCTGTTGCGTTTGGGTCGCTGTTGCCAGTTATCCACATAAACTGAGCCAGCAAACCCATTGATTCTTGCAAAAAATTTAAATCGCGCGCATGTTGCCCTCAAAGTTGGGCAATAGACCCGATCCCGAGGCGTGATCACAAAGGCAGGTCACATGAACATCGTTACAAAGATCAAAGCCGCCCTTTTGGGGGTTGCACTGACTATGGGCACCGTTGCACCGCAGGTGCTGGATGCCGAAACGTTGCGGGTGGTACGCGACGCAACATCGCGCACCTTGGACGTGCCAATGAACCGCGCTGTGGTGGTCGAAAGCGACACGCCATTCGCGGAATTAACCATCGCAAACCCCGCCATTGCGGACATCTCATCGCTCAGCGATCGCACAATATACGTGTTGGGTAAGGCGCCAGGGCTGACAACGCTCACCCTGCTGGATGGCAACGGGCGGCTCATCACCAACGTCAATGTGCGCGTTGCTGCAGATATATCTGAGTTCAAGGAACGGCTGCGCCAAATCCTGCCGGGCGAGAAAATCTCGGTCCGTACCGCCAATGACGGCATTGTTCTGTCTGGCTTGGTCTCGTCTTCTGCCAAGCTGCAACGCGCCCTGGATCTTGCCGAACGCTACGCCGAAGGCCGCGTGAGCAATCTGATGAGCGTTGGTGGCATCCAGCAGGTCATGCTCAAGGTCCGGTTCGCTGAAATGCAGCGATCGGTGTCAAAATCGCTGGCGGCCTCGCTCAGCCTGGGCGGCGAGATTGGTTCCGATATCGGCATTTCCGCGGGCACCAACACGGCGGTGACTGCTGGTGGTTCGACCGGCAGCTTGGCCGGCAACCTGCCAGCGACCAATAACAACGCAGGCGCCGTCCTGTTCGGCTTTAATGCGGGCAACACCCAGGTGGGCCTGCTGCTCGAAGCGCTGGAACAAAAGGGCGTTGTGCGCACTCTCGCCGAACCCAACCTCGTGGCGCTTTCCGGGCAAGAGGCAAAGTTCCTTGCCGGTGGCGAATACCCCGTCCCTGTCAGCCAGGAAGACGGCGTAATTACCATTGAATTCAAACCCTTCGGTGTTGAGTTGAACTTTATCCCGCGCGTGGTGGACAAGGATCTGATCAACCTCGAGCTTGAAGCAGCGGTCTCTGATATTGACCCCACCAACGGCATCACCATCGACGCCTTCACAATTGACGCATTCTCGCGTCGTGAAACAGCGACAACTGTGGAACTGCGCGACGGCGAAAGCTTTGCCATCGCGGGCCTGCTCGAAGATACATTTATCGACGAAAACCAACAGCTGCCCTGGCTCGGTGATGTTCCCGTGCTCGGCGCTCTGTTCCGCAGCGCGTCGTATCAGCGCGAACAGACCGAGTTGGTCATCATAATCACCGCGCACCTGGTGCAACCTGTAACCGGCGATGTGCTGGCTCTGCCCACCGACCGTATCAAGCCGCCGACCGAACGTGACCTGTTCCTCTTTGGCCGCGTCGCGTCTGGCACCCGCGCGCCCAAGGAAGGCGCCGCCGCAGAGGTTGCCAAACAGGATTTCAGCGGCTCATATGGCTACGTTTTGGATTAAGGACAGCGTATGAAACTGATCCCACATGCCCTGATGGCCAGCGCAGTCGCCTTGGCGGCGTGTGGTCCCACCAATGACGCCGTGTTTACCCAATTCTATCGCGAAGCGGGCGCAATTGCCGACAACGGTGCCTTTGGCAACGCAACGGCAAATAACACGCTGATCCTAACCGGCGAACGGCAATACGCGTTTGATCTGGCGCAACGGTTCGCATCCGAGGTGATGGCGACCGTGAATTTTGAGTTCAACTCGTCAACACTGGACGCTGGCGCGCAAGATACGTTGCGCCAGCAGGCAGTGTGGATCCGGCAGTTCCCCGAGGTGCGCTTTCGCGTCTACGGACATACCGATGCTGTGGGCAGCGATGCCTATAACAAACGCCTCGGTCTGGCCCGCGCCCGCGCCGTTGTCCGTTTCTTGACCAGCCAGGGCATTGAACGGTCCCGGCTCGAAGCCGTTGCCTCATTCGGCGAAACGCAACCGGTTGTCGTGACCCAGGCGCGCGAACGCCGCAATCGGCGCACCGTGACCGAAGTCACAGGCTTTGTGCGCAACCACCCCAACGTGCTTGACGGCAAATACGCCCAGATCATCTACCGCGATTACGTCAATTCGGCCACCAGCCCGTCGACGCTTGACGGTATCGTCGGCGCCGATCTGCGGACCGAACAGTAACGCAGAACCATTCAAATCTTCGAAATCGGGCGCGGACAATCCCATGTCTGCGCCCGACATCGTTTTGAGATACCCAACAATTGGAGTTTTTTGGCCCAAATCTCGCCTGATTTGATTGCGATCACAGCTGCGAAGGACCCCGTGCGAGCAATCGCTGGGGGGCATCGGGATCAAGGTCGGTCCAGGCAATAGGCTGCACACCGTCCAACGCCCAAAATTGAAGGACGAGATGGCAATGAGCAGCACAATGCCACAACCTGAAACCGCGCCGATAGCGGCCTGCACCATCAGCCGGGATGTGCAGAACTTTGATCTGCTGATCGAAGACATGGAGCACTGCATGGGCGAAAGCTGGGGCGATCTCGGCTTTGCCGAAGCGCTTGCCTATTTCAACCAGCCCGACGCCGAAGCGATGGAGTTTGTGGCCATCGCCATCGACGCTGAGGACGAAGAGAACCTCACCCTGCTGGGCGAGATCATCAAAAATGCCAAGTCGCGCAAAATCGCAGTGATCCTGATTGCCGAAGATGTAACGCCCGCCTCTCTGCACCAGTTGCTGCGTCAGGGGGCCGATGAATTTGTCCCCTACCCCCTGCCCGAGGGTGAGCTGCAGCAAGCCGTCGACCGCATCCGCGCGGCCAGCAATCCACAGCCTGCAGCACCTGAGGCAACGGCCAATCTGCGCTCTGGTACAAACAAGCAGGGCGCGGTTTTTGTGGTCCACGGCGTTGCCGGCGGCACCGGCGCCACCACGCTGGCGGTGAACCTAGCGTGGGAATTGGCGCTGCTGCATGACGGCGATCAACCCAATGTCTGCCTGCTCGATTTTGATTTCCAGTTCGGCACAGCCTCAACTTATCTCGACCTCGCCCGGCGCGAGGCGGTGTTCGAAATGTTGTCGGATACCGAAGGCATGGACGACGAAATCTTTGGCCAGTCGATGCTCACCTATGGCGACAAGCTGTCGGTTTTGACCGCGCCGTCGGACATGATCCCGCTCGATATCGTGTCGCCCGATGACATCACCCGCGTGATCGACATGGCGCGCGCGCATTTCGACTATGTCATCATCGACATGCCCTCGACCCTGGTGCAGTGGACAGAGACGGCACTCACCGCGGCGCACCTGTATTTTACCACGCTCGAGATCGACATGCGGTCAGCGCAGAACACGCTGCGGTTCAAGCGTGCGCTGCAATCCGAAGAACTGCCGGTGGAAAAGCTGCGCTATGTCCTCAACCGCGCGCCCAAATTCACCGATCTGGGCGGCCGCGCACGGGTCAAACGACTGGGCGAGAGCCTCGATATCTCGATTGAGGTGCAACTGCCCGACGGCGGCAAGCCGATCACCCAATCCGCAGATCATGGCCAGCCGCTGGCCGAGGTTGCCGCCAAAAACCCGCTGCGCCGCGAAATCGCAAAGCTTGCCGCTTCCATTCACGAAGTGAACGCAGACCAAAGTCACGCGGCCTGAAAGTAGGTACCCATGTTCTCGAAATACAAGAAGTCAGCCCCTGCACCCGCCCCCGCGGCCAAGGTGACCGAACTGCCCACCGCTGCCCCTGCGTCCGACGCGGCGCCAAAAGTTGCCCGCAAAGCCGCGCCCAAGGCGGCCGCTCAGGTCACCCCGATGGACAAAGAGCGCAAGCGCAAGGAACGCATGGGCGAGATCAAGTTGGAGCTGCACCGCGCGCTTTTGGACAATCTCAACCTCGCAGCGCTTGAACATGCCACCGAACAGGACCTGCGGCAGGAGATCAGCGCGATCTCGGCCGAGGTGCTGGAGGAAAAAAACATCATCCTCGGCCGCGAGGACCGCCAGACCCTGAACCAGGAACTCTTTGACGAGGTGACGGGTCTCGGCCCGCTTGAGACGCTGCTCAAGGACGAAACCGTCAACGACATCCTGGTCAACGGGCCCAAGCAGATCTTTGTCGAACGCGCGGGCAAGCTGGAACTGACGGACATCACGTTCAAAGATGAAAGGCACCTGCTGCGCATCATCGACAAGATCGTCAGCGCCGTGGGCCGCCGCGTGGACGAATCCAACCCCTATGTCGACGCCCGCCTGCAAGACGGCTCGCGTTTCAACGCCATGGTCCCGCCCATCGCGGTGGATGGCAGCCTCGTCTCGATCCGGAAGTTCAAAAAGGACAAGCTGGGGATCGACGATCTGGTCAATTTCGGCGCCTTTACCGAAGAGATGGCCGCATACCTCCAGGCCGCCGTGGCAACGCGTCTGAATGTCATCGTCTCGGGCGGTACCGGTTCGGGTAAAACCACCACGCTCACCGCGCTGTCATCTTTCCTCGACAACGCCGAACGGATCCTGACAATCGAGGACACCGCCGAACTTCAGCTGCAACAGACCCATGTCGGCCGCATGGAAAGCCGCCCGCCTAACGTTGAAGGCAAAGGCGAGGTCAGCCCCCGCGACTGCCTGAAAAACGCCCTTCGGATGCGTCCCGACCGCATCATCGTGGGTGAAACGCGTGGCGAAGACGTGATCGACATGCTGCAGGCCATGAACACCGGCCACGACGGCTCGATGACCACGATCCACGCCAACTCGGCGCGCGACGGCGTTTCGCGTCTGGAAAACATGATCGCCATGGCTGGGATCGAAATGCCGATCAAAGCCGTGCGCAGCCAGATCTCATCGGCTGTGAACCTGATTGTGCAGGCCTCGCGCCTGCAGGACGGCTCGCGCCGGATGACCTCGATCACTGAGATCACCGGGATGGAAGGCGACGTAATCTCGATGCAGGAAATCTTTCGCTACCAGCGCGTTGGCCTGACACCGGAAAACAAGATCATCGGGCATTTCACCGCCACCGGCGTGCGCTCGCACTTTTCCGAGCGGTTCCGCCTGTGGGGCTACGACCTGCCCGCCAGCATCTATGAACCCATCGCCGCACAGTAAATCGGGACGTCATCACATGTCCCATCGCTTCGTTATCTGAGGATAAATTTATGTCCTACCGCTTCGCTACCTAAGGACTGAGCAATGAGCGCAGAACCCATCATTTATGGCCTGATTTTCATCGGCGTCCTGGTTTTGGTCGAAGGCCTCTATCTGGTCACATTCGGCAAATCCATCAGTCTCAACAGCCGCGTCAACCGCCGGTTGGAGATGCTGAACAAATCCGGCGGTCGCCGCGAAGAGGTGCTCGACCAACTCCGCAAGGAGATGCAGCAGCACATGGGCGCCAAATCCATCCCGCTGTATTCCATGCTGGCCGACAAGGCGCAAAAGGCCGCAATCGCCTTTACCCCGCAGCAATTGATCATGGTGATGGCCGGTCTTTCGGTTGTGGCGTTTCTCGGCCTTAGCATCGGCACCGAAACCGACGTGCCTGTGCGCGCGCTGTTGTCCGTGGGCATCGGCATCGGCGCGGTGTATTTTTGGGTGTCCTCGAAGGCCAGCAAACGCACCGGCCTGATCGAAGAACAATTGCCCGATGCGGTCGAACTGATGGTGCGATCTTTGCGCGTTGGGAACCCGTTTTCTCAGGCGATCCAGATCGTGTCCAAAGAGACCTCGGATCCCATCGCATCCGAATTTGGCGTGATCTCGGACGAGGCCGCTTTTGGCCGTGATCTGGGCGAAGCGCTCAAGGACATGGCCGAACGGCTCGACATGCAGGACCTGCGGTTTCTCGCCGTTGCCGTGACCATCCAGCAGCAATCAGGCGGTAACCTGGCCGAAATCCTTGCCGGTCTTGCTAAGGTGATCCGTGCCCGTTTCCGGCTGTTCCGCAGGGTCAAGGCGATCACAGCCGAGGCCAAGTGGTCGGGCAAGTTCCTGTCCGCCTTCCCCATCGTGGCCCTGATCGTGATCAATGTGAGCGACCCGAACTACTACGACGATGTGCGTGACCACGCGCTCTTTATCCCTGCCTGTTTTGCCGTGGGCATCATGCTGTGCATCAACCTCTATGTGATGCGCGTGCTGACCAACATCAAAGTCTGAGGAGACGATTATGGACGCGCTTCTGGCCCAAATCACCGCTGTGCTTGGCCCGCTTGGCCCCATCGTCATCCTTGGCGTGATCGGCGTGATGCTGATTGCCGCCGTAGCGGTGATGATGTTCAACCAGCCGCAGGACCCGCTGGAAAAGTTGAAAAAGGCCAACTCTGGAAAGGCCACCGCCGACAGCGGCAAACAGCGCCTGCGCAACGCATCGCGCAACGAACAGCTTGAGAAATTTTCCAGTTTCCTCGAACCGCAAGACGTGGCGGAGCTATCCAAACGTCAACTGATGCTGCGCCAGGCGGGGTATCACAGCCAGGACGCGGTGCGCATGTTCCATGCTGCGCAGTTTATCCTCGGCGTGCTGGGGTTGGCGCTTGGCGTGATCTACACCAACTTCATCGTCGGCACCGACACCATGGATACGCAAAAGATCCTGATGTACACGCTCGGTCCTGGCGGCGTCGGCTACTACCTGCCGCAATACTGGATCACCAAACGGGTTCAGACCCGGCAAGAGGCGATCACCCAAGGCTTCCCAGACGCGCTCGACATGCTGCTGGTATGCGTTGAGGCGGGCCAATCGCTCGATCAGGCGATCACCCGCGTGGCGCACGAGTTGCGCGCCTCTTTCCCGGCGCTCGCGGACGAGTTGATGATCGTCAGCCTTGAGATGAAGGCCGGTAAGGATAAGTCCACCGTTCTCAACGACATGGGCGAACGCTGCGGTGTGCAGGATGTGTCGAGCTTTGTCACTGTGCTGATCCAGTCGTCAAGCTTTGGTACCTCCATTGCCGAGGCGCTGCGCGTCTATGCAGGCGAAATGCGCGACAAGCGCGTGATGCGTGCCGAAGAGGCGGCCAACAAGCTGCCGACCAAGATGACGCTGGCCACAATGATGCTGACGGTGCCACCGCTGCTGATTATCCTTGTCGGTCCTTCGGTGCACGGCATCACCCAGTTGGGCAACATGAGCCAGTAGGGCATATCCCGCCCCGGGCTTGACACGGGGCCTCTCTGACAGCGCGAGGTCCCGGGTCAAGCCCGGGACGGGTAGGCGTGCGATAACATCCATGCTAAGAGATGTGCGCCGTCGCTCAGCAAAGGGCGACGGCGCAGGCATTCAAAAACAGACGCAGCAAAATGCGCAGTGGCATAACAGCAGTGTTCCTCTCCTTGGCCCTTGGGGTGTCGGCATGCGGCAGCGCAGGGATCGATGCGTCGCAAACGGGTCCGTTTGCACCGGGCATCGATCGCAATGCCGACGCCGTGGGCGGCGTCGAGGTAGGCCATCGGCTGATTTCCGCCGGCGAGTTTGAGCTGGCCATCCGCGCTTTCAACCGTGCCGCGCTGGATCAAGGCATTGACGCCGAAATCCTGTCTGGCTTGGGCACCGCGAACCTTGGGCTTGGGCGCCTGAACCAAGCCGAACAGCTTTTGCGCCGTGCAACCACCGAATACGACCCCTACCCTGAAACGTTGAACAACCTCGGCGTCGTGCTGATCGAACGCGGCCAAGACGCCGAAGCGGTGCAGATCTTTCGCAAGGCGTTTGCCCTGGATGACGGAGAAAGCACACTGATCCGCGATAATTTACGCAAGGCTATCGCGCGCACTGAAAATTCTGTTAACCTCGATCCAATAAATGACGCGCCGTTTCAATTGGTGCGCAGAGGCAGCAGCGATTTTCTGATCCAGTCTGTCAGCAATTGAGGTCAATTGTTTCGCGCGCGAAACAATCTAAAGTTGTGCGCTCAGCGCATGGCAGAGCAGGACAAAGGACGCAAACATGCGCCACCAAGTGTTTTTGGCTGTCTTAATGGCAGGTGTGCTGGCCGTTTCCGCGTGCGGCGAACGCGAAACCCCCGAAGAAACCGTTGAACGCGCCTTTGAAGCTGTGAACGTCGTCAATGAAAGCGACCTGAGCGATGTGATGCTCACCGTCGCCGACCCGAATGAGGCGGTGAGCTACTTTAACCGCACCGTTGGCGAAAACCCCAAGGACATTGCGCCTCAGCGCGGTCTGGCGATCAGCCTTGTGCGTGCCAAACGCTACGCCGAAGGCGCCTCGGCTTTTGCCAAGGTGCTGGACATGGACGGTGCCACCAATGCCGACAGGGTCGACTATGCCGATGCGCTACTGCGTGCGGGCGACTGGGCCACAGCCGAAGAGCAACTCGACACCGTGCCGCCGACGCACGAGACCTTTAAGCGCTACCGGCTTGAGGCGATGATCGCCGACAGCAACCAGGAATGGGACCGGGCCGACAGTTTCTATGAAACCGCTGTGGGCCTGACCACGCGCCCGGCCAGCGTGCTCAACAACTGGGGTTATTCGAAACTGACCCGCGGCGACTTTGCCGATGCGGAACGGTTGTTTGGCGACGCCATCCGGCAGGACCGGACGCTGTTTACCGCCAAAAACAATCTGATCCTCGCCCGCGGCGCCCAGCGCAACTACGCCCTGCCGGTGATCCCGATGGACCAGGAAGAGCGCGCGCAACTTCTGCACACGCTTGGACTAGCAGCGGTGAAACAAGGCGACGTGGCAACGGCCAAGGGTCTGTTCCGCGATGCCATCCAGACCCATCCGCAGCATTTCGAAGCGGCCGTTCGCTCGCTCAGCGCCCTCGAGGCGAATGTGAGCAACGGCTAGGCCATGCAGCAATCGGCCCTCGCCGCGGCGTGGTTTTTCCCCTTCGTGCTGCCCATATGTCTGTACGTTGCCTTCACCGACTTGCGCGAGATGCGGATCACCAATCAGGCGGTGATCGCGCTGGCGCTGGTTTTTGTCGTGTTGGGGCCGGTCCTGTTTCCGTTCCACAGCTATCTCTGGGCACTGGCACAACTGGTGATCGTGCTGGTCTTTGGCATCGTGCTGAATGCTGCGGGCGCCATGGGGGCCGGTGACGCCAAATTCCTTGCCGCTGCCGCGCCCTACGTTGCGCTGGGGGATCTGCGGCTGGTCTTACCGCTTTTTGCTGCTGTCCTGCTCGCCTCATATGGCGCGCACCGGCTGGCCAAATTCACCCCCCTGCGCAACCTCGCCCCCGATTGGCAAAGCTGGGAACAGGGGCGCAAGTTTCCCATGGGCTTTGCCCTGGGGCCATCTCTGGCGCTGTATCTGGGGCTCGCTGCGTTCTACGGCTCCTGACATCTGCCCGCTTGGCGTCACAATTTCGACCGATTGCACCGGTACATTTCCGCGAAATTGAGCAGGTTCGAGGCCCAACAATGAACATGCAAACCGGCGACATTATCGCGCCACCCGCGCCCAAACGACTGGAAGACATGGAGCTTTCGGTGGTGATGATGCGTGACATCCTGCTCAAGACGATGTTCCGCAAATCGCTCGAGATGGTGTCGGATCTTGCCCAGGCGATGTGCATCCCCGGCGTCGTGGTACAAGAGTTGATCGACATGTGCCGCGAACAGCGCCTGATGGAGGCGACCGGCACGCTCAACGCCAACAACGGCAACGAGATGGGCTATCAGTTGACTGACGCCGGCAAAGCGCGCGCCCTCGACGCGTTGGCGCAGTCTGAATATTTCGGCGCCATGCCGGTGCCGCTTGCAGTTTACCGCGCGCAGGTCAAACGCCAGTCGATCCGCAACATCATGGTGACCCGCCAACAGCTGACAAACGCAATGGGGCACTTGGTGCTGCCCGAAGACCTGCTGGACCAGCTTGGCCCAGCGGTCAGCGCCGGCCGCTCGATCCTGATGTACGGCCCGCCCGGCAATGGTAAATCATCGATCTCAAACGGTATTCGCGACGCAATTGGTGACAACGTCTTTGTTCCGCGCGCCATCGAATATGGCGGCCAGGTGATCACGGTCTACGATCCCATCGTGCACAATCGCGCACCCGATCCCGAACAGGATCCCACTGCGCTGCGCCGCCGCACACCTTATGATCAACGCTATGTCCGCTGTGAACGCCCCACGGTGATCACCGGGGGTGAATTGACGCTGGACATGCTGGATCTAAAATACAACGCCACCGCGCGCACCTATCAGGCCTCGCTGCAGCTGAAATCCACGGGCGGCATCTTTATCGTCGACGACCTCGGCCGCCAATCCGAACCGCCGCAATCGCTGGTCAACCGCTGGATCGTCCCGTTGGAAGAAAACAAGGACATTCTCGCCCTGCAATCGGGCGAGAAGTTCGAAGTGCCCTTTGACACGCTGGTGATCTTTTCCACCAACTTCCATCCAAATGAGATCTTTGACCAAGCCGCGCTGCGTCGGATCTTTTTCAAGATCAAGGTCGAAGGCCCGAGCCAGAAGAACTTCCTCAAGATCTTTGCCATGGTGGCCAAGAAAAAGGGCATGCCTCTGAACGAAGAGGCGCTGATTTACCTGCTGAAGGTCAAGTACCCCGAGATCGACAGCATCTATGCCAACTACCAACCGAATTTCTTGGTCGACCAGATGGTGTCGATCTGCAACTTCGAAGGTATACCACTGCAAATGCGTCCTGACCTGATTGATCGGGCCTGGGCCAATATGTTCGTCAAAGACGAATTCATCGTGAAATGATCGGTGTCGCTGGGTGCGGCCGGATGGGAGCACCGATTCTAGAGGCGCTGCGTGACGGCAGCGATGGCGCGCGCGGGTTTGATGTGGTGGACAAGGGCGTGCCCGACATCACGACGGACGCTGCCAGCTTTGCGCGCAATCTCGACACGCTCTTCACGGTTGTGCGCGACGCGGACGACAACGACGCACTGCTGTTTGACCGCCAAAACCTGGTGAGCACCGCGCCCAAACTGCGCCGCATTGTGATCTGCTCGACCCTGTCACCACGCTATGTCACCGCTTTGCGCGCTCGCGTGCCGCACCACATCACCCTGATCGACGCGCCGATGTCTGGCGCTGTGATCGGCGCTGAAAACCGCACGCTCAGTTTCATGCTCGGCGGCACCGAGACGGACATAGCCGCGTTGACGCCCCTGCTGTCACTGATGGGCACAAACCTATTCCACATGGGCCCTTACGGCGCAGGCATGCAGGCCAAAGTGCTCAACAACTTGCTGGCCGCCTCGCACACGGCGATGACGCGCCTTGTCCTAGATTGGGCGCGCGACGCAGGTCTTGATCGCACCCGACTGCTGTCGCTGATCGCGGCCTCATCCGGCCAGAACTGGCTCGCCTCGGGATTTGACAGCATTGAGTTTGCGCGCGATGGCTACGCCGCAGATAATTCCATCGGCATCCTGGTAAAGGACGTGGCCGCCGCACTAGATGCCGCCCCACCGGACGCCGACACGGGCCTGCCAGAATACATCCAAACGATGCTCCGCGACCTCACCCCGTACCACGACTAGCCCGACGCGCCCCGGTCCCCTTCTCTGTTTCAAAAAAATCCCCGCCGGAGGCTCCCGCACTTTCCACCCGCGCCACGGTTGCTAAGTTCAGCGCATGGCGCACCTCCCCACGATATTCAATGATTGGTTCAGCAGCCGCGGCTGGCAGATCCACCCGCACCAGCAGGCCATGCTCGACCGCGCCGCCGATCCGTCGCTATTGCTGATCGCGCCCACGGGCGGCGGCAAAACCCTGGCGGGCTTTCTGCCCAGCTTGGCCGAACTGGCGGACGGCGCGCATGAGGGGCTGCACACGCTCTATATCTCACCGCTCAAAGCGCTCGCTGCCGATATCAAACGCAACCTGCGCACCCCGGTCGACGAGATGGGCCTGCCAATCCGGATCGAGGACCGCACCGGCGACACCTCCCAGACGCAAAAGAAACGTCAGCGCGCCGACCCGCCGCACATTTTGCTGACCACGCCCGAAAGCCTCGCATTGCTCACCAGCTACGAAGATGCCCCGCGCATGTTTGCGGGGCTCAAGCGCGTGATCGTGGATGAAATCCACGCCCTCGCCGAAAGCAAGCGGGGCGATCAGATGTTTTTGGCACTCTCGCGGCTGCAGGCCATGTGCCCCGATCTGCGCCGCGTCGGTCTTTCCGCGACAGTCGAAGATCCCGCCGCCATTGCCCAACTGCTCGCCCGCCACCCCGATCCCTGCGAGATCCTGCACGCCGATCCAGGCCCGCCGCCCGACATCAGCATGCTGGTCACCGACGAGCCGCCGCCCTGGTCCGGATCGGGGGGCAAATATGCCATCCCCGCGGTGCTCGAAGAGGTCAAAAAACACAAGACCACGCTGATCTTTCACAACACCCGCGCGCAGGCCGAGCTGTATTTCCACAACATCTGGCTCGCCAACGAAGATCAGCTACCCATCGGCATCCATCACGGCAGCCTCGACAAACAGCAGCGCGAAAAAGTCGAAGCGGCGATGCTGTCGGGCGGGCTCAAGGCGATTGTCTGCACTGGCACGCTCGACCTTGGCATCGACTGGGGCGATGTGGACCTGATCATCCAGGTGGGTGCCCCCAAAAACGTCAAACGCCTGGTGCAGCGGATCGGCCGCGCCAACCACCGCTACAATGCGCCGTCAAAGGCGCTGCTTGTGCCCGCCAACCGCTTCGAAGTGGTCGAATGCGTGGCCGCACTCGAGGCGGTGCACGCCGGTGCCCTCGACGGTGATCCACGCGGACCTGGGCCGCGCGACGTGCTGTGCCAGCACATCCTCATTCGCGCCGCCGCGGGGCCGTTTGACGCGAGGAGCCTCTGGCAAGAGGTGAGGAGCGTTGGCGCCTACACCAAAATGACCGAAGAGGCGTTCAACGACTGTCTCGAATTTTGCGCAACCGGTGGCTACGCGTTGCGCGCCTACGACCAGTGGCAAAGGCTGAAACAGCGGCCCGACGGTCTCTGGCAGTTGCGCGACCCACGCGCAGCACAGCGCATCCGCATGAATATCGGCACCATTCAGGACACCGACACGCTCAAAGTGCGGATGAAAAACGCCCGCGGCGGCAAACCTCTCGGCGAGATCGAGGAAGGGTTCGCCGCCACGCTCACGCCCGGTGATACCTTCCTCATCGGCGGCCAGATCGTGCGCTATGACAGCTTGCGCGAGATGACCGTTCAGGTCACCCGCGATGCGGCGAAAAAGCCCAAGATCGCAACGTTCCTGGGCACCAAATTCGCCACCTCAACGCAGCTCAGCCACCGCATCATCGACATGTTCCAGCACTCCACCTGGCCCGACCTGCCGGCGCATACCTCGGACTGGCTGGCGTTGCAGCGCGAAGTCAGCCGCTTGCCCGAACCCGGGCGCCTGCTGATCGAAAGCTTTCCGCATGACGGACGCGTCCACACAGCCGTGTACGGATTTGCCGGACGCAATGCGATGCAAACGCTCGGCTTGCTGCTGACCAAACGGATGGAGGAAACCGGCCTGAACCCGCTTGGATTTCTGGCCACCGACTACGCCACACTGATCTGGGGCCTGGACAAAATCACCGATCCCGGGCCGCTCTTTGACATCGAGGCGTTGCGCAACGGGCTCGACACCTGGCTTGCGGGCAATGCGGTGATGAAACGCACCTTTCGCGCGTCGGCCAATATCTCGGGCCTGATCGAACGCAACACGCCGTCGGCGCGCAAGACCGGACGACAGGCGACGTTTTCCTCTGACATCCTCTACGACACGCTGGCCAAATACGACCCCGACCACCTGATGCTACACATCACGCGCGAAGAGGCGATGCGCGGCCTGGTCGATTTCGGCCGGATCGAAGAGATGTGCGCCCGCATCGGCGACCGGATCGACCTGCTTGAGCATTCCCGTGTCACACCGTTGGCAGCGCCCCTCATGCTCGAAGTGGGTCGCGTGCCAATCAAAGGGCTGGCCGAGGAAAAACTGCTCGCCGAAGAGGCCGAGCGCGTCATGGCCCTGGCAGGGGTAGAGGCAGAACCGCGCAGGCGGGAATGGCGGGTGCCCTGGTAATTCCACGCTTGATGATCAGGCGGGGAGCAGGTTATGAACATTCCGTGAACACCTATGATCTGATATTTGCCGGGGCGGCGCTGAAGGCGCTTGGATCGGGCGCGCTTTTCTGGCCGGAGCAAGCGCTTCTTTGCGTTTCCGACCTGCATCTGGGCAAGTCCGAACGCATCGCGCGGCGCGGCGGAGCACAGCTGCCACCCTACGAAATCCTTGACACGCTGGGTCGGCTGTCATCGGACCTTGATGCCACATCTGCCCGCACGGTGATCTGCCTGGGTGACAGTTTCGATGATCTCGCCGCCGCCGACGCCTGCCCCGAGGATGCACGGTTGTGGATCACGCGGCTACAGGCGGGGCGCCGCTGGATCTGGGTCGAGGGCAATCATGATCCCGGCCCCATCGATCTGGGTGGCGAGCACCGGTCCGAGGTGCAGGCCGGGCCGCTGACCTTTCGCCACATCGCCGCTGACGCGCCGGTGGGCGAGGTGTCCGGCCACTACCACCCCAAAGCAACGCTCCACACCCGCGGTCGGGCCGTGACCCGGCCCGCGTTCCTGATGGATGCGCAGCGGCTGATCCTGCCGGCCTATGGCACCTATACCGGAGGGTTGCGCAGCTCGAACCCCGCGCTGGCGCGTCTGATGGCAGCGGATGCGCAAGCCATCCTGACCGGGCCGCGGCCTACCGCGATCCCGCTGGCGCGGGCCAGCTGATCCGTGCACATGCGGGACCGGATACAGGCCAGCTTTGAGCGCCAGTCCATGATGGCCACCTTTGGTGCCCGGCTCGACCGGGTCGAAGAAGGGAGCGTGACCCTGTCCGCGCCGATCCTCGAAGGTGCGCGCCAGCAGCAGGGCTTTGCGCATGCCGCATTGACCTTTGGCCTTGGCGACAGTTCCGCGGGCTATGCCGCACTGACCATGATCCCAGATGACCACGAAGTGGTCACTGCCGAGATCAAGATCAATCTGACCGCGCCTGCCACCGGCGACAGACTGGTGGCCCGGGGTCAGGTGCTGAAGCCCGGGCGTCGGTTAATTGTGGTCACCTCCGAAGTGGTGAGCATCGCCGACGGCCAAGAAACGCTGGTGGCGATCCTGCAAGGCACCATGGTGCCGGTCCCGGCCTAAGCGGTCAGGCCCTCAGGCTCGGCCAGACCGTTGGCGCGGCAGCACGCAGTCACCGTGTTGGCCAAAAGGCACGCGATGGTCATCGGCCCCACCCCGCCCGGCACGGGCGTGATCGCCCCCGCCACGGCGGCGCAGCTGTCGAAATCACAATCGCCTACCAGCCGCGTTTTGCCCTCTCCTTTTTCCGGTGCGTCGATGCGGTTGATGCCCACATCGATCACCGTGGCCCCCGGTTTGATCCAGTCGCCCGGCACCATTTCGGCCCGTCCGACCGCGGCCACGACGATGTCGGCACGGCGCACGACATCCGGCAGATCCTTGGTCCGGGAATGCGCGATAGTCACTGTGCAGCTATCCCCCAAGAGCAGCTGCGCCATCGGTTTGCCCACGATGTTGGACCGCCCGATGACCACCGCGTCCATGCCCGACAAACTGCCGTGATGGTCCCGCAGCATCATCAGGCAGCCAAGCGGCGTGCACGGCACCATCGCCTTTTGCCCGGTGCCCAGCAGACCGACATTGGAGATGTGAAACCCGTCCACATCTTTGGCCGGGTCGATGGCATTGATCACCAGATCCTCGTCCAGATGCGCAGGCAGCGGCAATTGCACGAGGATGCCGTGCACCTCTGGATCGGCGTTGAGTTGTGCAATCAGCGCCAGCAACTCCGCCTCGGGCGTATCGGCGGCGAGACGGTGTTCGATGCTGTTCATCCCCACCTCAACCGTCATCTTACCTTTGGACCGGACATAGACCTGGCTTGCCGGATCCTCACCGACCAGCACGACGGCCAGGCCCGGGGTAATGCCATTGGTTTCCTTGATCCGCGCCACGTGTTCGGCCACTTGCGCACGCACGCGCGCGGAAAATTCCTTGCCGTCGATGAGGGTTGCAGTCATTGGGTCGAGGCTCCTTTAGTCGCGGATCAGATTGACCTGATGAGACCAGCTTGTGCCGTCGCTGATCACCAGCGTATCAAACTGCAAAAGCTGCAGCAGGTCGTAAAATGTCGCCAGAAAGCGCAGGTCGGGCACCTGCAGAAAATCGTTTTGCCGCAGGTTCGAGGTCATCTGCGCCATCACCGCGCGGGCGCGGAACAGCGTCGAAAACACCTCGTCATCCAGCGCGACGACGATCAGGTGGCGCGAGTCGCTGCCCTTGCTAAAAAACACAAAACGTGGGCTTTCCGGCGCGGCCAACTGCGCCAGGGTCAGGTTGGTGACAAACTCGACGCGCACGGCCTTGGCAGCCGGCGGACCGCTGCGGATCACACGCGTGTAATCTTCGGTTGAGGTGACCTCCGGGTAGTAGTACCCGGCATAACGCTCGTCCGCTGCGGCGATTGTACCCAGCAAAAGGGCGCAGGCGACGAAAAACGCGGTTAGTCTTGTCATTCTACATCCTCCAAAAGCGCATCTGTGCCGCGATCTGCGCAACAAGTGTAGGGTGCGCGGTTGCCGCGCACCTCGGGTGTGTTGGGGCCGGTTAAAACAGCCCTTCGATCTGGCCATCCTCGTTGAGGTGGATCGCCTCAGCCGAGGGCACACGCGGCAGACCGGGCATGGTCATGATCTCACCGCACACCGCAACGATAAAACCAGCGCCAGCGCTCAATCGCACCTCGCGCACCGGCACCGAATGCCCATCGGGTGCGCCGCGGCGGGTGGGGTCGGTGGTAAAGCTATACTGCGTTTTGGCCATGCACACCGGCAAATGTCCGTATCCCTGCTCTTCCCACAGGTGGAGCTGATCGCGGATCTTTTGGTCCATCAGCGCCTCGTCCGCGCGGTAGATACGTTTACAGATGGTCTGGATCTTGTCGGCCAGCGCCATGTCGTCGGGGTAGATCGGCGCAAACTCCGCGCTGTCTTTGTCGGCAAGTTCGACGACCTTTGCCGCCAAATCGGCAGAGCCTTCGGAACCCAGCTCCCAATGGCGCGACAGCACCGCCTCGGCGCCGTGGCCCGCGACGTAGTCTTTGATCGCGTCCACCTCGGCGTCGGTGTCGGTGACAAAATGGTTGATCGCCACCACCACCGGCACACCAAAGGATTTCAGATTTTCGATATGACGGCCAAGATTTGGGCACCCCGCCTTCACCGCGCCAACATTTTCGGCGCCGAGGTCCGCCTTGGCCACGCCACCATTCATTTTCATCGCGCGGACGGTGGCGACACAAACAACCACCGACGGCGCCAGCCCGGCTTTGCGGCATTTGATATTCATGAACTTCTCGGCACCTAGGTCCGCGCCAAACCCTGCCTCGGTGACCACGTAATCCGCCAGCTTGAGCGCGGTGGTTGTGGCAATGACCGAGTTGCACCCGTGCGCGATGTTGGCAAAGGGACCGCCATGCACAAAGGCGGGATTGTTTTCCAGCGTCTGGACGAGGTTGGGCTGCATGGCGTCTTTTAACAGGACGGTCATGGCGCCATCCGCTTTGATATCGCGGGCAAAAACCGGCGACCGGTCGCGGCGATACGCCACGATCATGTCGCCCAGCCGTTTTTGCAGATCCTTCAGATCGGTGGCGAGACACAGGATCGCCATCACCTCGGATGCAACGGTGATGTCAAAGCCAGCCTCGCGCGGGAACCCGTTGGCCACACCGCCCAAGCTCGCCGTGATCTGGCGCAAGGCGCGGTCGTTCATGTCCACCACGCGGCGCCAGACGACGCGGCGGGTGTCAATCTCAAGCGCGTTGCCCCAGTAGATGTGATTGTCGATCATCGCCGACAGCAGCGAATGCGCGCTGGTGATCGCGTGAAAGTCACCGGTAAAATGCAGGTTCATCTCTTCCATCGGGACCACTTGCGCGTTGCCACCGCCGGCTGCCCCGCCCTTCATCCCGAAATTCGGGCCCAGTGACGCTTCGCGGATGCAGATGCAGGCATTTTTGCCCAGGTGGTTGAGACCGTCACCAAGGCCAACTGTGGTTGTCGTCTTACCCTCACCCGCCGGTGTTGGGTTGATTGCGGTGACCAGGATCAAGCGGCCATTGGGACGATCCTGCACCGAATTGATGAATGATTGCGACACCTTGGCCTTGTCATGGCCGTAGGGCAGCAAATCCGCGCTGTCGATGCCAAGCTTGGCGCCGATCTCTTGGATCGGTTTTTTTGTCGCCTCGCGGGCGATTTCGATGTCGGATTTATATGCCATTGGTCGTGTCCCTGTCGTGTTATGGCGCGTCTGTGCCGAGCTACGCATAAAAGAAATATCAGATCAGGTGGTGCTGCAGATACGACGCTATGCGTCGCCCATGCGCCGCGCGGCGTCAATGCGGTTTCGCATCGGACACAAGCGTCCCGTTACGCGGCACGGCAGCTGCTGATTTCAGCGATTGCGCAAGCGTGGCTGCGGCGGCGACCGCGTGGCCAGGGTTTTGCCGTAAAACACCAAGGCGCGATGCGGCAGCAAATCAGGATTGTGTTTGACTAGGCGGTGCAAGCGATCAAACGCTTTGGCAAAGATACGCTCGGGTCTACCAGCGCGCACTGTCATGCTTGCAGAGACAAAGCTCACGTGCCTTATGCCGCCGATAAACATCCTAAACGGACATCCGCAATCGTATGATCACCAGCATCTATGTCGACGCCTCTATGATGGTTCTATCGGAGACGCGCGAAGCGGATCCATTGATTCACCACGTTTGGCAGCAGCACTCGAATTTTGCCGGGCGGGTTTCGCGGTGAAAATGCACGCTTACAGAAGCGTTGGCGCCCAGGCGGGTTGATCCGGGATATGGAGCCGCAGCGTGTCGCCAACATTCAGGCGTCCCGGTCGTTCGACCCAAGCTGTCACACCGCGACGGCCCTTTGCCGCGGCTTTGTAGCCCTTGCCCGCCTCCCCGTGATGCCGGGCAATTGTCAGGCCCGGCTGATGACAGGGGCGGTTTTCCATGTCGACAATCAGTGTGGTGCCGTTTTCCGCCTGCAGCCGCGACGAAGGTGGCACATGCGAAAAATCAGCGATCCCTTCGATCACAATACTGGCGCCAACCCACGCGGGGTCCAAGCCTTCCAAGTCCATAGCGGCAGCGATCGCGGTCATGTCCTCTGCCGCGATAATGGAGAGCTGGCGCGTGTTGGCAATTTCGGTGCCGCGCGGATGTTGCGAGGTCACGCGCGCGCATGACGGTCGGGTTCGACCGGAATAGGGCACATCTTTCATGCCATCAAACCCCAGTTCAAGCTGGGCCACTGCGACCCCGTCAATTGCTGGTTCGCGCCGTTCCGTCATGTGGCCAAGCCAGGTGATGGTCGCGAAATGATCGGTTGGTTTAAGAGCGGGCATTGGCACAGTCCAAATGGTTGCTCGGAAAGAATAAGGCCCCGCGCGAGGCGGGGCCAGATCAATTCTTTCGGGTTGTGCCTTTACCCGGCGGGTTCCGGCTCCATCCCGCCATCACCTGACGGGCCAGACTTCTTTTTCGCCTTGGGAATGGCGGTGAGGCTCGGCTTTTTGTCTTCGACCGCCTTGGCGCCGGTATCCTCATCATCATCTGATGAATGAGGCGGCTCGCCGCGCATTACCCGGTCAATCTCTTCACCGGTCAGGGTCTCATACTCAAGCAGGCCCTGCGCAAGGCGCTCAAACTCGCTCTCATTCTCGGTGATGATCTTGTAGGCGAGGTCATAACCATCCTGGATGAAGGCCTGGACTTCTTGTTCCACCATCTCCTTGGTGTTGGCAGAGACCGAAAAGCCAGCGGTGTTGCCCTGATAGCCTTGTGCGGCCTCGGAGTAGTCGATGTTACCGACTTTGTCCGACATGCCCCATTGCAAGACCATAGCGCGGGCAAGACCCGAGGCTTGCTGGATGTCCCCGGCTGGGCCGTTGGAGACTGATTCCGCACCATATTTGAAGATTTCTGCCGCTTTGCCGGCCATGGTCATGGCAAGGCGCTGGTGGCACTCATCTTTGAACATGTTGAGACGGTCCATTTCTGGCAGGCTCATCACCATACCCAGAGCGCCGCCGCGCGGAATGATCGTCGCCTTGTAGACTGGGTCGCATTTGGGCAGCTTATGCCCGACCAGCGCGTGCCCGGCCTCGTGATAGGCGGTCATTTCTTTCTGCTCTTGCGTCATCACCATGGACCGGCGCTCCGGGCCCATCATGACCTTGTCCTTGGCCGCTTCGAAATCGAGCATGGTCACAAAGCGCCGGCCCACGCGGGCCGCCATCAGCGCGGCTTCGTTTACAAGGTTGGCGAGGTCAGCACCGGAGAACCCAGGCGTACCGCGCGCGATGATGCGCAGGTCAACGTCCGGACCAAGCGGCGTCTTGCGCGCATGCACGCCCAAGATCTTCTCCCGCCCTTTGATGTCCGGGTTGCCCACGGTGACCTGACGGTCAAAACGGCCGGGCCGCAACAGCGCCGGATCAAGGACGTCCTTACGGTTGGTCGCCGCGATGATAATCACGCCTTCGTTTGCCTCAAACCCATCCATCTCGACCAGCAACTGGTTGAGCGTTTGCTCGCGTTCGTCATTGCCGCCGCCATAGCCCGCACCACGGTGGCGACCGACCGCATCAATTTCGTCGATAAACACAATGCACGGCGCATTCTTTTTAGCCTGTTCGAACATGTCGCGCACGCGTGATGCACCCACACCGACAAACATTTCGACGAAGTCGGAGCCGGAGATAGTGAAAAAGGGCACGCCCGCTTCGCCAGCGATGGCACGCGCAAGAAGAGTTTTACCGGTGCCGGGAGGGCCCACAAGAAGCGCACCCTTGGGGATCTTACCGCCCAAGCGCGAGAATTTCTGCGGGTTGCGCAGGAATTCCACAATCTCTTCTAGCTCTTCTTTGGCCTCATCGATGCCTGCGACGTCGTCAAACGTCACGCGCCCATGCTTTTCGGTCAGCATCTTGGCCTTGGACTTGCCAAAGCCCATGGCGCCACCTTTGCCGCCGCCTTGCATGCGGTTCATGAAGTAGACCCACACGCCGATGAGCAACAGAAATGGCAACAGAGACACGATAAAGGTTTGGAAACCCGACTGCTGCTGCGGCTCGACCTGGACCGGAACGTTGTTTTCGATCAGCAAGTCTGTGATGGACGCGTCTTCCGGCTTGATTGTGACAAAATCGCTGTTGCCCTGGCGGAAGCGGATCTGTTCACCATCCAGTATCACGTTGGACACGGCGCCATCTTCGACCGCGCCGACAAATTCCGAATAACTCAACTCGCGGCTTTGCAGCGTGTTGCTGCCGCCCGAGAACAGGTTGAAGAGCGCCAGGATCAGTAAAAACAGAACGACCCAAAAGGCGATGTTACGTGCGTTACCCAAGAGTTTTCTCCAGATGCTGGCCTGCGGTAGGCCAAATGCGTAGCTTAACCGTTAAGATAGACACGCAGAGCGTTTGTTCAATGCGATAATAGCGCGGCAAAAAAACCGTCTTTGCCGCCTTCGACCTCAGCGCTCCATTCGGCGTCATCTATCACCAACGGCGCCGCGAGCACTTGATTATCGTACCACACCGCTGGCGTGACTGCCAAAACCGCCCGCGGTATGTTTCGATCCCGCCAGCCATCGATTTCCGACAGGACGTCAAAGCCGAGGGCGCGCACGGTAATGTCATCGTCATCTTCTGGTCCGTCAACGTACCATCGGTCATCCCATGCATCGTTAACATGGCTTTCGACTGCCGCGATTGCTTTGTGTTCGCGGTGCACCCAGAACTGGTCGTTGGCGTGCGTGATCTGACAGCCTGCAAGCGTTGCTGATTGGCCGGCACCAATTGCTGCAAGCGTGCGCATTACGGCATCGCGGCGCGGTGCATAGGCGTTGCCCGTCAACCACTTAATCGCGTGCACCAAAAGCCGGCGTTTGACCTCAACGGGTTGAGCGCGGAAGCGGTTCAACACAATGACCACTGCGCCGGCTTCAATTTCAACGAGTTCGCGCGCAATCAGAAAGCTCTGCCAATCAAGCGCTTGACGGGCTTCCCGCTGGTTTTGCGCGACGTCGCATAGTGCGTCGACGGTGATGCCAAGCGCCGCGAGAACGGTCAGCGCGTCGCGCATCCGGACGCGGTCAAACCGCCGGTCATTATTGCTGGGGTCCTCGACCCACTTGCGACCGGATGCCTGTAAATAAAGCCGCAGGGTCGCCCTGTTGATGCGCAAAAAGGGTCGCAGCCAAGTTATGCCATCGCGCATGCTGGTTTGGGCCATCGCGCTCAGCCCATCAACACCGGCAGACCGCGCAAGCCGCATCAACACGGTTTCGGCCTGATCATCGGCGGTATGCGCCAGCGCGATGTGGCCGATGTGATTGGCATAGGCCCAGTCTGCCATCAGCGCGTAACGCGCCCCGCGCGCTTCGGCCTGCAAATTGCCGCTGCCATCCCAGCCGGTCCAGTATTCGAGGTGATGCTGCAGCCCCAGTTTCAGGCAGAGGTCGGTGACCACGTTCACCTCTTGGCGGGTGTCAGCCCGCAGTCCGTGATCAATTGTGATCACCTGCAGCTCTATGTCTTGCTGCCGCGCATACTCGGCCATGGCTGACAAGAGAGCAATCGAATCGCCCCCGCCTGACACTGCGACGCCGATCCTGTCCGGCGGATTTGGTCCAATCACATCGGATATCGCATCGATCAGCGGGGCGGACAGCACGTCAGGAACAGGCCAGGTTCGCCATCGCGGCCTCTGCGTCGACAATAGAAGCGCTTTGCGGAAAACGGACTGCGACCTCAGCGAGGGTTACACAAGCCTCGCTGACCTGACCCAAACGGCCCAGCGCCTCGCCCAAGCGAAAAAGTGCCTCGGGCGCATGTTCCCCCTGCTGGTCAAGGGTAAAGGCCGAAAGATATGCCCGCGCGCCGGAACGAACGTCGCCCAACCCCTCTAGGGCTTGACCACGGCGCAGTTCGGCGAGGATTTGCAGCGGACTGCCGGGATAGGCGGCGTTGAACGCCTCAAACCCGTCGGCGGCGGCACGAAAATTGCGGGCATCCAAAGCCGTCTGAGATGCCTCAAAGTCGGCGCGCTCCTGTTCGGCCAGCTGTATCTCGGGTTGTGCAGTTGCAGGCGGCGCCGGTGCCACAACTGCCACATCACCACCCAACGAGGGCGTGTCGCCCAGCGCGCCGATGTCACATGCGGTTTCCAACTCGCACAAGCGAAACTCGAGGTCACCAATGCGATTGGTGCTGTCGGTGACGATGCGGCTGATACGAAACTCCAACTCTTCGGTGCGGGCGGTGAGGCGCTGCAATTCGGCTTCGATCGTGTTTATCCGGTCGAGCGCGCCCGCCGCGGCGAGGTTCGAATTGGCGGCGGTCCCGGTGGTTGACAGCTCACGTTTGAGGCGCTGCACCTCGACGTAAAGCACGGTCATTTCCTGCCGAATATCGGCCAAGGTCTGCGCATCCTGAGCCGCGCCCGCGCCGGCGCCAAGCGCGAGCATCAGTGCCGCAGTGCCAAGCAGCCGCCGCATCTGGTTAACCTGTGAGACCGGCGGCCAGCACAGTGACCGCGCGGCGGTTCTGGCTGTAGCAGGCTTCGTCGCTGCACACCTCGATGGGGCGCTCTTTGCCAAAGCTGACCACCTGAAGACGGCTGGCTTGCACCCCTTGGCTAACCAGGTATGCACGCGCGGCATCCGCCCGACGTGCCCCCAGCGCGAGGTTGTACTCGCGGGTGCCTTGTTCGTCGGCATGGCCTTCGATCACTGCGGTGTAGTCGGCGTTCTGCAACAGCCACACGGCCTGACCGTCCAATGTTGCGCGCCCCTCGGGCGACAGGGTTGATTGATCCACGGCAAACAGAACGCGGTCGCCGACACTTTGCTGGAAATAGGCTGGTGACGCCGGATCAGACGCGCTGCCAGCAAGCCCGGCTGCGCCGTCAAGCGGACCACTGCTTGTCACATTGTCGCCAAAGCGGCTGGGGTCGGTGCACGCGGCCAGACTGAGGGCCGCAAAAAGCACAATGGCGGGTTTCAGGGAAAAGGTGCGGATCATATGCTCGGCCTCATTTTGAGTGACTTGTCGTCTTCTGGTGATCGCAAGTTGAAGTGTTTTAACACGTTCGGCGATGGCTGGAAACTAGCGTTGCAACGGCCCCCAAGAGGGATCCGATCCGCCCTCAGGCGTGCGCACAGGACGCAGATTTCGTCCGGTGATATCCACCGAATAAAGCGTCGATCGTCCGGCGGCCCCTTGGGTTTCGCGCGCAAACATGATGACGCGGCCATTGGGGGACCACGTGGGGCCCTCGTCGAGAAAGCTGGCTGTCAGCAGCCGTTCTTCGGACCCGTCGGTGCGCATCACACCGATGTGGAAGCGGCCTTTGGACTGCTTGGTAAAGGCGATGAGATCACCGCGCGGGCTCCAGACGGGGGTGCCGTAGCGTCCCTCGCCAAAGGAGATGCGGCGCGCCTCGCCGCCGGTAGCAGGCATGATGTAAAGCTGTTGGCTGCCCGAGCGGTCGCTTTCAAACACGATCTGGCTGCCATCGGGGCTAAAGCTGGGCGCGGTCTCAATCGACGGTGCGCTGGTCAGGCGGGCCGACTGACCGGAACTGATATTCATCGACCAGATGTCTGTGTTTGCCCCCTGCGACAGCGAATAGACCACCGTTTGCCCGTCAGGGGCAAAGCGGGGCGCAAAGCTCATCGTGCCTTGCTGGCTTTCGAGGACACGGCGCTGCACACTGCCGACGTCAAGCACGTAGATGCGTGGAAACCCGGTTTCATAAGAGGTATACAGCACGCGGTCACCGCGGTCCGAAAAACGCGGCGCCAGCACAATTGCCTCTGACCCGGTGAGGTACTGCACATTGGCGCCGTCATAATCCATGATCGCAAGGCGCTTGCGCCGGCTGTCTTTGGGGCCTGTTTCGGACACAAACACCACGCGGCTGTCGAAATATCCGGTCTCACCGGTAATGCGGGAATACACGACATCGGCCACTTTGTGCGCGATGCGACGCCAGCCATCGGTGGTGCCAGCAAATTGCAGACCGTCGCCTAGTTCAGTGTCGGAAAACACGTCATGCAGGCGGAATTTGACGGTGACCGTGTCGCCCGAGACATTTACCGCACCGGTGACAAGCGCTTGCGCATTAATCGCCTTCCAATCGGCATATTGTACGGGGGCGATAAAGTCGCTGATCTGACTGATAAATGCGTCACGTGGGATCTCACGGAACAGACCTGTGCCGACCAGATCAGCAGCGATCACGCGGCTGATCTGCTGGCCCATATCAGCGCTTTCCGGGGTTTCTGGGACAAAGGCGGGTATCGCTACGGGCAGCGGTTCAATCACGCCCTCGGTAATCTCGATACGCAGCGGACCCTGTGCCCATGCCGGCGCGGTGACAACTGCCAGAACGAGGGCAAGGAGCACACGTTTTATCATTTGATACGCATCCTTTCGGGATTAAACGTCATCTCGATTTCTTGCCACTGGCCAAATTTATCCGCCGGCAAATCATAGCCGTCGCGGGCGCAGCGAATAATGGCGCGGCGCGCGGCTTCGTAGGCCTGGCGCGCCGCAGTGTCAGAGCCGCCCTCAGACCCGATCAGACGGATCGAGGCGATGATCGGCTTGCCGGATTGTTCCATGTCCAAGGCCACAGTAACGGTAGTGCGCAGCGCTTCGGAAGACAGGCTTCCCACATTCCAGCAGGCTGATACGGCGACCCGCAGCGCGTCCTTTTCGCCTGCAGACAGTGGCGGGCCTCGCGGCACGGCAGGTTGCGGCGCATCGTCCAAGGCGGCGCGCAGCGCGTCCTCGACCGCGTCGGCTGTGTCGTCCGTCGCCGTTGTTGGTTGCGCCGTCGGCTGCGGCGCTGGTGGTGTCGGACGCCGGGCCGGAGGGCGCAGTGAGGATACGGGCGCGCCCGCTGGCTCCTCGGCCTCGGTGACAATCTGATCGGACGCCTCTTCGGGCGCAGTGGCCTCTTGCTCTTCGAGCGGCGTGTCGGCCTCCGCGCCCTCATCGGCCTCGACCGCGTCGCGCGTGACCGGGTCGGGGACGGCTTCGGGATCTGGCGCGTCAACCACGTCCGGGGCAATCCGGTCTGCAGGGCGTGGCACGGGGGTCGATGAAATGTCTGGGGCAGAGACCGGCGGCGTCGGCGGGGCGAGCGGCGCTGGTGTATCTTCGACCACCTCGGGTTCGGGCTGCGGCGCGGCGGGTTCGGGTGGCTGTTCAGCGTCGGGTGGCGTGAGGGGCGCGGGTTGGGTCAAGTCGACTTGAGGCTCCGGCGCTGGCGGCGCGACCGGGTCGGGTCGCACCTCTGGCTCGGCGGGCAGTGCAACCTCTGTTGGTGCGACGGCTTGCGCGCCGGTTGTGAGCAAAGCCTCGAACGCATCAGCGGAGATCACAGAAACCTCCGTCACCTCGAAGGGCAAGGGTTCGGAGCGGAATGCCCCGCCCGCGATCAGCCAGCCGATGAGCCCGGCATGAGCCGCACCCGATATGATCTGTCCTGTGTTCACCGCTCACTCGCCCGCGCCGTCTGAACGCGTGCCGTCGAGAGAGGGACCACCGATATCCGTCACCAGACCGATATTTGAAAAGCCACCGGCATTTAACGCACCCATAACCTGCATCACCTGCTCGTAGGGCACCGCACCGTCTGCGCGCAGGAACACCTGGTCGCTGCTGCGTTCGGCGGCGATGGCGCGCAGCCGCGGGACAAGCGCATCGCGTTCAATCGCAGTGGTCTGGATCTGCACGTCTCCTCCTGCGGTGACCGTGACCGTCAGCGGTTCCTCGGCGTCGGCAGGCAGGGCTGTGGCAGCGGTCTTGGGCAGTTCGACAGGCACGCCCACGGTCAAGAGCGGGGCCGCCACCATAAAAATGATCAACAGCACCAACATGACATCCACAAATGGGGTCACGTTGATCTCTGACATCGGCCGCGACCGGGACCGGCGCCGCCTGCGTCCGCCCCCGGCATCCTTTTGCACGACACCTGCGCCCATATCAGCCGTCCAATTGGCGGCTGAGGATGGTGGCAAACTCGTCGGCAAACGCCTCGTATCCGGCCACGATGCGATCGCTGTCAGAACTGAGCTTATTGTAAAAGATCACCGCCGGGATCGCCGCGAGCAGGCCCAGACCAGTGGCCAGCAGCGCCTCGGCGATGCCGGGGGCCACAACGGCCAAGTTAGTATTCTGCTGTTCGGCAATCTCGATAAAGGCGTTCATAATCCCGATCACGGTGCCAAAAAGCCCAATGAACGGCGCCGAAGAGCCGACCGTGGCCAGCACCGTCAACCCGTTCTGCAACCGCTCCCCCTCTTTGGTGATCGCCACATCCATGCTGCGATCAATCCGGCTGGTGGCGTTGGCGATCAGCCCGCCATCCTCTTTGTGCGAGCGTTGCCATTCGATCATGCCCGCGGCAAACACCTTTTGCGCTGCTCCGGATGGATCTGGCCCGATCTCTTCAAACAATCCGTCAAGCGGCTCACCGGACCAGAATGATCGATCAAACCGCTCCGCTTCACTGCGCGCGCGGCGGTAGAAAATCAGCTTCTGGATGATGATCGCCCAGGCCCAGAAAGACGCGAGGATCAGCATGACCATCACAAGCTTGACGGTGAGTGTCGCGCGGAGGAACAGCCCCCACATTGAGAAATCCACCTCTGAAACGAGGGCAAGAGTTTCTGCTTCCATTGTGCCTGCTCAGTGTAACGGCCCGTTTTGTCGGTGCCTTCGTTGCCCTAAACTATATGCCACCGGAAAGCGGAATGCTATCACTTCGGCGTCAATGCGCCCTTATTTTCCTGCCAGTGCGCGGATTTCTGCGGGCAGCCGCGTGGGTTTGCCAGCGGCCGTCATGGCGACAGCGGTCACAACGGCGCGCAACAGCGTCTGGTCGCCGCGTCGCACCTCTTGGTCAAAAACCCAGCGGACCGGGCTGGTCGCGGCATGGGTGGTTACGACGTCCAAACGGTCGCCAAGGCGCGCAGGGGCGAGGTAATCCGCCTCAACCCGGGTGACGACAAAGACGATACCCGCATCGCGCATCGCATTCTGATCAACACCCAGCTCTTCGACAATGGTGGACCGGGCGCGTTCGATGAACTTGAGGTAGTTGGCATAGTAAACCACCCCGCCCATATCGGTGTCTTCGTAGAAAACGGTAACGGGGAAATGGTGTGCCACGGCCTGCTCCGTCATGAACTCACGACACCGTGCCCAGCCGCGCAGTGAGACGCAAGGCGTGGCTTGCATCCTGGACGGCGGCGGGCATGACCGGGTCATAAGCGGCGCGGATCAACGCCGCGATCTCGGGGCGCAGAACAGTTGTCTCGCCCGCCACGGCCAACGGTGAGCGGTCGCGAAATGCCAGATCGGACCACAGCAGGATCGACTGTACTGTCTGGCTCAGAGCCAGAGTCTCAGCCGGCACAGCGCTCAAATGCCGGTCCATGCGCAAAAAAACAAAGCAGGCCTGGATCGCGTCAGTGTCGTCAAACCGGAAAATGCGGTACTGATTTGCCTCCGCCGCCTCCAGCCGCTGCACCAAAGCCCCAAGATCAGGCACCAACCGGTCCAAATCACGCACCTGCAACAGTTCGGCCCAGTCGGAAAAGAAAAACCACATGAAATTGGCGCCAAGCTCCGGGTCCGTTTCGGCCATCTCGTGCCCAGCAAGCTGGCACACCGCTTCGATGGCACCCTTCACCGTCGACAGCGTCGCGTCCTCAACCCCAAACACCACCGGCGCAACCGGTCGCCCCCAACGGGCAAAGAAATAGTCGCCGCTCTCGCGGGTAAACAACGCTACGATCTCCTCGGGTGTCATGCACGCTCCTGTGACGGTGATTGTCCCGTTCGATGCCCCGCGCGCCGCACAAGCGCAAGATCACATCCCGACGCACACCCTTGTGCCATCCGCCCCCCGGTCCTCTTCTCTGTTTAAAAAAATCCCGGGGAGCGCGAGGGGCTGGCCCCTCGCTCCCGTACCATCAACCCGCGAATTCAGTCGAACAAATCGCCCTCACGCCGTGGTGGCTCCAAGCCCAAATGCCGCCATGCGCCCGCGGCCAGCATGCGCCCACGCGGGGTGCGCTGGATCAGGCCTTGTTGCAAGAGATAGGGCTCAATCACCTCTTCCACCGCATCGCGGCTTTCGCTCAGGGCCGCGCTCAATGTCTCAACCCCCACCGGTCCGCCGCCATAGTGATCGGCCATGAGCTGCAGATAGCGTCGGTCAGCGCCGTCAAGGCCCAGATGATCAACCCCGAGCCGGGTGAGCGCAGCATCCGCCAGATCGCGGGTCACACGGCCATCACCTTCAACCACCGCAAAATCCACCACCCGACGCAAAAGCCGCCCGGCGATGCGCGGCGTGCCGCGGGCGCGGCGGGCAATCTCGCGCGCGCCGCCTTCCTCCGCCGGAGCACCCAGCTTGGTTGCGTTGCGGTTCACAATCGTAAACAGCTCGTCTTCGGTATAAAATTGCAGCCGCGTCGGGATGCCAAAGCGGTCGCGCAGCGGCGTTGTCAGCAGCCCCATGCGCGTGGTCGCGCCGACCAGGGTAAACGGCTGCAACTCGATCCGCACAGTGCGCGCGGCGGGCCCTTCACCGATCACCAGGTCCAGCTCGAAATCTTCCAAGGCGGGATAGAGCACCTCTTCGACCGCCGGGTTCAGGCGGTGAATTTCGTCGATGAACAGCACATCACGCGCCTCAAGATTGGTCAGGATCGCCGCAAGATCGCCGGCCTTGGCGAGTACCGGGCCAGAGGTCATGCGAAAGCCCACGCCCAATTCGCGCGCCATGATCTGCGCCAGTGTGGTCTTGCCCAAACCGGGTGGCCCGTGAAACAGCGTGTGGTCCATCGCTTCACCGCGCAGCCGCGCCGACTGAATGAACACGCGCAAATTTGCCCGCGCCTCGGCTTGACCGACAAATTCGTCCAGCATCTGCGGGCGCAGCGCCCGATCCGCATCCTCTGGCAGCGGTGCGGGGCGCAAAGTCGGATCAGAAGCTTCGGTCATGGCGTTTCCTCGGCAGATGTGCCCGCACTAGCCCTTTGGTGCCAACAGTTTCAAGGCTGCGCGGATCAGCATCGAGGCATCCGCATCAGGCGTGTCACCAGCCGCTTGTGCCACAGCGGCGGCAGCCTCGGACGGGCCGTAACCGAGATTGGACAGCGCCGACAGCGCGTCGGCTTGGGCACCGGCGTCGGGCCGCGCGATGGCAACCGGCTCGATCATATCGGTATTGGCCGGAGCATCGCCACCGGCCTCGGCCAGGGTGCCGCCCATCGCCATAACGGTTGGCGCCTTGTCCTTGAGATCCAGCACGATGCGTTGAGCAATCTTGGGGCCTATGCCCTTGGCTGCTTTGACGGCGTTCCAGTCGCCCAAGGCAATGGCGCGACTGACACCCTCCGGACCCAGCGCGCCGAGGATCGCAAGCGACGCTTTAGCGCCGACGCCCTGCACGGACATCAACAGGCGATGCCATTCCTTTTCCACCAGCGTCGGGAAACCAAAAAGCTGCATCAGATCTTCGCGCACCAACAGATCCGTAAACAGCGCTACCGCCTGCCCAGGCCCGGGCAGGGCGGCGATGGTGCGCTCAGAGCAAAACACCAGGTAACCGACCCCAGCCACATCCAAAAGCACGTGATCCGCGGCCTTGTAGTCGATGCGGCCAGACAGTTTGCCGATCACATTCGAGCCCTCGCCAATGCGGCACTCAATCCCGCAGCGCCGTCCTGATGCGCGTGGCATATGGCAATCGCTAGCGCGTCCGCGGCGTCGGGGCCAGCAGGGTCAACACCGGGCAGTTGCAGCCGCACCATATGCGCCACTTGCCGCTTGTCGGCATGGCCCACGCCAACCACCGTCTTTTTCACCGCGTTGGGCGCATATTCGCCGATCTGCAAACCGGCCTGCGCCAGGGCCAACACAGCGACACCGCGCGCCTGACCCAATTTCAGCGTTCCCGCGCCATCCTTGTTCACAAATGTCTGTTCGATGGCGGCCGCGTCCGGGGCGTTTTGTACAATTACGGCCCTCAATTGATCAAAAAGGCTGAGCAGGCGGGGCGCCAGCGCATCCCCCACCGAATGGCAGACACCATTGGCCACGTGGCGCAAGCGCGGGCCGTCCGCGTCAATCACGCCCCAGCCCATGTGCCGCAGTCCCGGGTCGATCCCCAATATACGCATGTCACCGCCCTCACTCGCGGGACGGTTGACCGCCCTCGCGCTTGCCTAGCACGAAACATGAACATGCGCCAAGCTTACTTCGCGGTCGCGCAAAGATCGGCCTTTAACGTTTGGACTCCTGGGGCGCCCTTGGCCGGCAAGCGTCGACCCTTCGTCTTTTCGAATTCGACCTGAGGCCAGGCACCGCCCGTCACATAAGACACGCCGATCTAAGCCTGAGCATTTGAGAACCGCAGTCTTTCTGGCCCAGCATAATTTCATATTTGTTATTCCCCGCTCTGCGCCATCTGAGCACTGACAAACCGATCCGGTCGGACACGCCGCGGGCCCGTGTTGCACTGCCGGGAAAACCGGGCATTAGTGTCGCTCATTTCTGTCGATCAGGTTGTTGGCGCACTTGCGCACCAGACTTTCAACGGGTGCCCAGCTGCACCCTATAGTTAGCGGTTTGGGGACCTGGAAGGCTCGCCCATCGCGACAGTTCCCGGCGATTAAAGTTTTAAACGTTTGGCTGCAGCCAGCTCGCCCTGACCACTGCAAGCTCGCGCCCGTGCCTTAGGATCACAAACAGGCTAAACGCGTCATCTTCACAGCGGAAAGCGACGCAAACACGCCGATTTTTATCATTTATTTACTGATGGTTAACCACAAACGCGACGCATGCAAAAAACACATAACGGCTTTGCTGGAATGCTGGTTGCTGGCCGCGCAGAGCAGGATTAGGTGCAGGGCATCCGGGCGTGGTGCTCGGGTTTTAGACCCTGATATGTAAGGATCGCTGCAATGGCTTCTTTTGAAACGACACAGCCCCGCCACGGCTTTGCCGGTGTTGCGGGCCTGATTTCTGCCACTTTCGCTTCCCTGGCGGGACGCGTGGTGGCGTGGAATAACGCGCGTGAAACGCGCAATGCGCTGCACAAGCTCACCGATCGTGAGCTGCATGACATCGGCCTGGAACGCGCCGACATCGACGCGCTGCCGCATTGTCGGTAATAGCCCTCTACGGCACAGACCAAAGCCGCGTTGCGACCCCACGCAACGCGGCTTTTTTGTGGCCTGCTGACTGGAGGGTGCAGACCTGTTTCGGGCTGATCACACCCGAAACGTAGGAGAGCTTACTTCATCAAATCAAAAAAACCGGCGACAAACACTGTTGCTGGTTCGGCCTGCATCACAAATGCACCGATCTGTTCGGTGGTGGTACCATTGCCAAGCTTGGCCACGCGTTCGTTATAGGTGACCTCACCCAGGGTCGAGAACGAGAACGCCTTGAACAGCAGCAAGCCGAGCATGATCAGCAGGAAATACCGGATGCGGCCCGCTTGGCGCTGTTGGCGTTTCGGTTTCGCAACAATCAGCCCGTCGGCCCGCACTTCGGTTGTGTACCCGTTCGACAGGCGACGATGATTGCGCTCGACCGTTGCCAAACGCTGGTTAAAGGAAGGGTTCATGCTCATAGCAGCAGCCTTGATTTCACCGTTGGGTCCAGGCCCCCACCTGACGCAACTGTGATGCGACTGAAATGTGGCAAAATCTGGGCGGACACCCAGAATTTAGCGAAAATTCGCCATAAATGAGGCCTAGCGGCGGAATACCAATGTCGACCAATCACCAATCTCTTCGTGGTGGATCAGATTGTTTCCGTTGCTGCGATAAACGTCGGTCACGGCGTCTGCCTGATCGTTCAAAATACCCGACAGGATGATGTGCCCGCCCGCACTGAGTCGGGCCGAGATCTCAGGCGCCAGCGCCAATAGCGGCCCCTTGAGGATGTTGGCAAAGATCAGATCAAAAGGCCCACCCAGATCAGGGTGATCAAATCCTGCTGCCTCGACCACGGTGATCCGGTCACCCAAACCGTTTGCTGCGATGTTGGCCTCGGCGACTTCGACGGCTTGGGCATCGATGTCGCTGGCGCGCACCGGGTGCAGCCAGACGACCGCGGCGGCCATGGCGAGAACGGCAGTCCCGCAACCGATGTCGACGCAGCTTTGCGGGGTGATCCCATCGTTGGCCAGTCGGTCGAGCGCGCGCAAGCACCCCAGCGTTGTGCCGTGGTGTCCGGTGCCAAAGGCCATCGCCGCCTCGATCAACAGCGCGTCTTTGCCGGGGGGCACTTTGTCCGCGTCATGGCTGCCATAGACGAAAAAGCGCCCCGCCTCGACCGGAGCCAACTCGCGCCGCACATGAGCGACCCAGTCGGTTTCCGGCAGCTCCGATACGCTGAACGGCTTGGCACCCAACGCGGTGGCCAGCAAGAGCAGGGCGGTTTCATCTGGGCTTTCGGTGAAATAGCCGCCGACCTCCCACATGCCCGAGGCGTCTTCGACCTCGAACACGCCGATGCCGGTGGGTGCGGGGTCCAACGCCTCCATCGCGGCGCCCAGCTTTTCAGCCTGCGCCTTGCCCGGCAATGTGGTGAGGGCGGTCCATGTGCGCATGTCTATCGTCTCCGATATCTGTCGACGGCGGGCCAGGTGCGGGCAGCAGGCGGCGCAATCTGGTGTTCGGGGCCCAGGCGCGCGACATATCGCCAACCCCAGTATGCAGCAAGGGCGCCGACAAGTGCCCCGGCCAACGCTTGGCCGTAGATCACCCCCGCCGCGCCAAAACCTGCCGACAGCCACAGTGCCGCCGGAAAGCTGAGCACCCCGTCTTTGACCCAACCGACCAGCGTGGCGCGCAAGGGTTGTCCGAGATTGTTAAAAGCAGCATTTGCGACAAACAGGGCACCAACAAAGATAAAGCCACCGACGCCAACGGCAGTGAACGCGCGCAACACCTCAGCCCCCTGCCCCGACAGATCAAAAGCGCGCACAATCAGCGGTGTCGCCGCCAACAGCAGCACCCACATCACCAGCGTGTAACCAATGCAAAAGATAAGCGCATCGCGGTAGGTGCTGCGCAGGCGCGGGAAATAGCCAGCGCCGTAGTTCTGGCCAAAGATGCCACCGATGGCGCTGGACAGCGCAAAAATGCCACCAAAGGCAAGCACCGTTAGGCGGCTGACCACCGCCCAAGCGGCCACCGCATCATCGCCAAACGGTGCCATCACAACGGTCAGCAGGTAGTTGCCCGCCGGCGTTGCAAGCTGCGTGGCAATGGCCGGTAGCGACAGCGCCATAAAGGGGCGCAGGCAGGCCAGGATGTCTGTCACGTTAGGGCGGGCGATCAAATCCTCTTGGACCGCCGCGTAGTAGAGCGCCAATGCCATTAGCAAGAACCGAAAGAGGACAAGGCCCATCGCCGCGCCGTCCAGACCCAGCCAGAAAATCAGGAATGGATCGATCAGCATCAGAAACAGGCCAGACCAGAGCGTGATATACATGGATTTGGCCGCAAAACCGTCCGCTTTGAGCGCGCTTGAGGCCAACAGTCCCACCGCCATGGGCACCAGCGAAAACACCGTCATTGCCAGATAGCGGGCGGCAAGGCGTGCCGTTTCTCCGGTGGCGCCCGCCAATGCCATCAAGTCGTGGCGAAAGGCAAAGACCAGCGTTGCAACCACCGCTTGGATCAGCGCGGAGGTGATCAGCGCCGCCCCCGCCTGTCGGCGCGCTGCGGCCCGGTCACCCTCGCCAATGCGGCGGGAAATCAGCGCGGTTGCCGCAATCATCAAACCAACGCCCGAAGAGACCGAGAAAAACTGGATCGCATAAGCAAAGCCGATGGCCGCCACCAGCTGCGGTTGGCCCAGTTGCGACAGCCAAACCAGGTTTGCTGCGTCGACCGCAAAGACAAAAGTGATGCCAAATGCCCCCGCGGCGGTCATCCGCACAACGTGGCCCATGGTCGAGCCGGTTAGGAAACGACCTTGCACCGTGGTCATTCCGCAGGTTCCGGGCGCAGGCCCATCAACCGCGTTTCATAGCCCGGCACAGGGTGGCGTGGGATCAGCATGGCCAAGCTCAGCGACACCGCCGCCATGCCTGCTGCGAGAAAAAACACCGCCATCGGCGAGGCGAGCCACAAAAAGCCCAGCGGGATCGGCAGGCCCACAGCGGCGATGTGGTTGATGGTAAAGGCCACCGCGGCAGTGGGGGCGATATCGGCGGGATCGGCGATCTTCTGAAAATAGGTCTTGAGCGCCAACGCCAGCCCGAAAAAGATGTGATCGAGCACGTAGAGGAATGACGCCACCAGAAGGCCCCAACCAAAATAGTAGATGCCGCCATAGGCCAAGAACACCGCGATCAGCCCGACATATTCAACGCCCAGCGCTTTTTGTTCGCCATAGCGGGCGACGACCTTGCCCAGCAGCGGGGCGGCAATGATGTTGATCACCAGGTTGATGAGGTAAAGGCCTGTGAGTTCGTGCACCTCAAAGCCGAACTTTTCCACCATCATGAAGCCTGCAAAGACCATGAAGATCTGGCGCCGTGCCCCCGACATAAATTGCAACGCATAGTACAGCCAGTACCGACGGCGCAGCACAAATTGCTTGAGCTGAGGATTTGGCGCTTCGAATTGCGGATAGGCGAAAAGCGCTATAGCCGCGACCACGGCGGTGATGCCGCCGCCCGCCATGTAGACGATGTTGTAGGTTAGGCCCAGCGGCTCCCACAGGACCATTATCACGAGAAACACCAGAAACGTGGCAAATGACCCGGCCGCCATCAACCAACCCAGCATTTGCGGCGCACGGTCTTTGTCGATCCACTGCAGTTGCAGCGACTGGTTGACGGTCTCGTAATAGTGAAACCCTACCGAGCTGATGAAGGTCAGCGTCAGAATGCCGGCCATCTGCGGAAACTGTGCGGTGAGCGCGGTTGCTACGCCAAGCAGTATAAGAGAGATCAGGCCGAGCACCTGCTCGCGCATGTACACAATCACCAGGATGACGCCGACAGAAAGAAATCCCGGGATCTCGCGCACAAAATGCAGCACACCATTGTCGAGCCCGTCAAAGCCCGCCAATTCGACCACAAAGTTGTTGAGCAGGGCCAACCAGGTTGAAAAGGCGATCGGCATGATGAAGGACATCAAAAAGAGCAGCGCGATGGGGCGGCGCCACGCCGGAAGATGTCCAGCTTGGTGAAGGGGGACCGGGGTGTGCATGCCATCGCCTTACGCCTTTTGCGAAACCGAAGCGAGAGATCAAATGCGCAGATGCCTCTGCTCAGATGCGCAGGATCCGGATTGCCGGTGGCTATGGCACAGGCCAAACTGACGTCCATGGATAAATATGATATCAAAACACCCTTTGGCGTGGTGCACGTGAGCGCCGAGGACGATGCCATTGTGGGCTTGGGCTGGGGATCTACCGGTCGCATGGATAAAACGCCGGTGTTGGTCGAGGCCGCGCAACAGATCAACGCCTATTGCGTTGGCACATTAACGGCGTTTGACCTGCCGATGGAACTGTCCGGCAGGGATCTGCAGCGTGCGGTATGCGCCAAAATGCGCGCCATCCCGTTTGGCGAAACGCGCACATATGGCGAAATCGCCAAGGATTTGGCCCTGTCCGCGCAAACCATTGGGCAAGCCTGCGGACGCAATCCGATCCCAATCCTGATCCCGTGTCATCGCGTGATGGGGGCCAAAGGGTTGACCGGATTTTCTGGCGCCGGTGGGGTGGAAACAAAATTGGCGCTGCTTAAGCACGAGGGCGCAGGCGGCTTTTTGATCTGAGCGGGCCGGAAATCGCGTCGATTTCCGGACGTTTTCCGACACGGAAAACGGCGCTCAGGCCCGGGCGGGCACGATCTGCTGGGCGATGCCTGCGCTGATCAGATAGGCCGTGGTCAGCACCAACCCCCAATGCGCCCAACTGTCAGGATGAAATCCGACCCACGCCGCCCAACCGGCAAAAAACGTCCAGGCAAGCGCCATTGGCAAGCTGATCATGCGCCAACGCTCGGTACGCACAGGATGGATGAATTTCAACGGCAAGAACATCGTAACCGCCAGCACTGTCACCACCACCAGGCTGACCCAGAATGGCGGCTCAAGCGCAAATATCACCAGCACCACCATGTTCCAGCACCCTGGAAAACCCGAAAATGAATTGTCCTTGGTCTTCATCCGCGTGTCGGCAAAGTACATCGCGGAGGCAAAAGTGATCACAATAATCGCCACCCAGCCGGTCCAACCGTCCATCAAACCCGACGAAAACAGCGCGAAGGCCGGGATAAAGACATACGTCAAATAGTCGATGATCAGGTCTAGCAGTACGCCATCGAACTGCGGGGCATTTGTCTTGACGTTGTACTTGCGCGCCAGCGGTCCATCTATGCCGTCGACGAAAAAAGCGACCACAAGCCACAGAAACATCAGATCCCATTTGGCGTCGACCGCGGCCAACATAGCAAACATGGCAAATACAGCCCCCGTGGCCGTCAAAAGGTGCACGCCAAGCGCGCGAAGTGCGACTGTCATGGACGTTTCTTGGTGCAAACAGGGGGGCGTTGCAATGCCATAGCGCTTAGGCCTTGGGGTGTGCGGCGTTGTAAACCTCCATCAGCCGCACCGCGTCTACGGCGGTGTAGGCCTGCGTGGTCGAAAGCGAGGCATGGCCCAGCAATTCCTGGATTGCCCGCAGATCGCCGCCTGCATTGAGCAAGTGCGTGGCAAAGCTGTGGCGCATCGCGTGAGGTGTGGCGCTGGCGGGCAGGCCCAGTTGCATACGGACCTGCGCCATCACCTTTTGGATTACCGTTGCGGTCAGCACACCGCCGCGCACGCCGCGAAACAGGGGGCCGTCACCTGGCAGATCAAAAGGACAAGCGGCGACGTAGTCATCCACCGCTGCGCGCGCAGCAGGCAAAACCGGCACCAGGCGTTCCTTGCCACCTTTACCTCGAATGCGCACCACGTCGCGCAATGGCGCCTTAGCCGCGGTGAGGCCCAGCGCCTCGGATATCCGCAGACCGCAGCCCCAAAGCAGCGTCAGCACAGCAACATCGCGCAAGCCCACCCAACGCTTGCCTCTTTGCAACGGCACGAGGTCCAACATGTCGCGCGCAGCCTCTTCGGCGAGCGGGCGCGGCAGTTTCTTGGTAAATTTTGGCGCGCGAGTGCTGAGCACGGCCGTCGGCTCAAAGCCTTCGCGCGTGCTAAGCCATTTATAGAATGACTTTACCGCCGACAGCTTGCGGGCCAAAGACCGCGCGCCCACGCCACTTGCCCGCGTCTGCGCCATCCAGGCGCGCATGTCCTGCGTTGTGATCTGCGCCAGCGCGCCCAGACCCTGGGTCTGGCCCGAATGCACCGTCATAAACGCCAAAAATTCGGTCACATCGCGGGCATAGGCCTGCAGGGTGTTCTCCGCCGCCCCTTTGAGGCTGCGCTGATGGGTCAAAAACGCCTCCAGCGCGTCGCGCGCGGCTGGTGAGATCAGGCTCATCCCAGCCAGCGGCGCATCGCGCGTTCGAACACGCCGGCAAAAAATGCCAGCAGGTCTGTGCCTTGTTGATGGCTGAACATGTGCGGATCTTCGGCCCCCAAGACCAAAAGACCCGGCAACCGGCCTGCGCCAAAATCAAGCTTTAGGCAGGCTTCGGAGCGGACCCAAGTGACAGCCTTGCCATAGATCTCGGGCGCCGGATCTTGCACTTGGCGCAATGTGACCTGACGTACAGTCCCACCACGCCCCTGGTTCAAATACCGGTCAATAAAACCGGGCTCTGCCACACTGAGCACACCGCCGAGGCGTTTGATCGCCGGATCGTCGTCGTTTTGGACGGTCTCGAGCACCAGTTTGACCGCATCGACGCGCAGGATTTCAGCCACCTCGCCGCCTAGATCGCGCAGGAATGGCTCAAACTCCGCCGGGTCAAGCATGCGCAGAATGGCGCGGTGGATTTGGTTGGTGCCCGCGAGGTTTTCATATGCGGCAGCAATTACGGAGCGGTGCGTATCTTCCAACCGGTCCAGCCGCGCTTCAAGCCGCTCCATCGCGAGGCCGCGCAGGTCGACGATGTTGCCGCCCATCGCGCGTTCATTCGCCGCGATCAGCGCGTGCATCAAATCCTTGTCGTCCAGAATGACATCCGGACGAGAAATAATCGCCTCACGCAAGGCGTCATCGATCTTGGGCTGACTGCTCATGGCCGCTCTCTGTTCTGTTGCACAGCGTAGTAGCACGCAGCCGCTCTAAAATCTGCACTGAATATACCTAAATTTGCCTGAGCCGTTTGGCTGTTGCGCAATGGCGTCAGCGCTGCACGCGCGGGTAGTGGCCTGTGCCCGGCGCAGAACGGTAAATAACAGTGGTTTTGTGGCAGAGAGACGCACGCGCAGTGCTAAAGCGGCAGCACCCGCAGGTCAGACAATCTTGATCTCTGCTTTCGCGGCGTCCGCGAGGAACTGATCCAACCCTTTGTCGGTCAGCGGATGCGCGGCCAGCTTCTTGATCACGTCGGGCGGTGCGGTCATCACGTCCGATCCAATCTTTGCGCATTCCTGGGCGTGGTTCACAGAACGGATCGACGCGGCAAGGATCTGGGTTTCAAACCCGTAATTATCGTAAATCGTGCGAATGTCTTCGATCAGATCCAGCCCATCAAGATGGATATCGTCGAGACGACCGATGAAGGGCGAAATAAACGTCGCACCCGCCTTGGCCGCAAGCAGCGCCTGATTGGCAGAAAAGCACAAGGTGACGTTGACCATCTTGCCCTCGCCAGTCAGCACTTTGCACGCTTTCAAACCGTCCCATGTCAGCGGCAGCTTGACGGCGATATTCTCGGCGATCTCGGCCAGCTTGCGCCCTTCGGCAATCATTGCATCGGCTTCGATTGCGACCACCTCTGCGCTGACCGGGCCATCGACGAGATCGCAAATTTCCTTGGTCACTTCCAAGATATCGCGCCCGGATTTGAGGATCAGTGAAGGGTTCGTGGTCACCCCATCGACCATGCCAGTCTCGTTCAGTTCAGCGATGGCATCGATTTCGGCGGTGTCGACAAAGAATTTCATGAGCCTCTCCCGGTGGTGGCTTGGCGTTTACCTCTCGACGCTTTACCTCATGTGGGATGAAGGCAAAACCCCCAGTCCAGCACTGTCGCCATGACCCCGTCGCATTTTGAAGATGGCGCGTTGGTCGCGGTGCTGACCACGCAGCCATTGGACCGCACGCTGGACTACAAAGCGCCCGAAGGCGGCTGTCACCTTGGCGCATTTGTTGAGGTGCCGCTGGGACCGCGCAAAGTGTTGGGCGTTGTCTGGGGCCCTGGCGCAGGGGACTATGATCGTGCCAAGATCCGTTCGGTGATCCGGGTGTTGGATGTCGCCCCAATGCGGGACGAAATGCGCGCCTTCTTAGAAAAATCCGCCGCCTACACGCTGACTGCGCTGCCGGCAATGCTGCGGTTGGCGACCCGCGCGCCCGGGCTGGGTGATCCGCCATCGATGCGCAAGGTGTACCGTCGCGGCAGCGCTGATCCGGACCGGATGACCGATGCACGCCGCCGTGTGTTGGCGTTCCTAAGTGATTACGGCGATCTTTCCTTCACCCTCAAGGAACTGGCCGAGTTGTCAGGTGTCGGCACCTCGGTGGTCAAGGGCCTGGTCGCACAAGGCGCGGTTGCCGAAGAAGACAGCCCCCGCGATCTCCCATTTCCGCCGTTGGACCCGGACCTGCCCTCAAAAGACCTGACCGAAGACCAGCACGCCGCCGCGGCGCACCTGCGCGACGGGATACGAGCCGGGCGTTACGGCACGACCTTGCTGCGCGGTGTCACCGGGTCCGGCAAAACCGAGGTCTACCTCGAAGCCGTCGCTGCTTGCCTGCGCGCCAAGCGGCAGGCGCTGGTGTTGCTGCCGGAAATCGCGCTTACAGCCGAATTCCTCAAACGGGTGGAGCAGCGGTTTGGCGCGCGGCCTGCCGAGTGGCATTCTGGTGCCACGATGACCGAGCGCCGCCGCATTTGGCGCATGGTCGGTCAGGGTCAGGCACAGCTTGTCATCGGTGCCCGCAGCGCGCTTTTTCTGCCTTACCGCGATCTCGGTTTGATCGTTGTCGATGAGGAACATGACACCTCCTACAAACAAGAAGACGGGGTGCTTTATAATGCGCGCGACATGGCGGTGCTGCGCGCATCACTGCTTGGCGCGCAAGTTGTGTTGGCTTCTGCCACCCCCAGCCTCGAAAGCTGGGCCAATGCAGACAGCGGCAAATATACCAGGCTCGATCTTACGGCGCGGTTTGGCCCGGCCGTAATGCCGCAAATGAACACCATTGATATGCGCGGCGAGGATTTGCCCGCAGGCCGCTGGGTGTCGGAAACCCTGCGTCGCGCTGTCAATCAGCGACTTGAGGCCGGCGAACAGGCGATGCTGTTTCTGAACCGGCGCGGCTATGCGCCGATAACGCTCTGCCGGGCCTGCGGGCATCAGGTCGGGTGCGATCACTGCGACGCACGCATGGTCGAACACCGCTTTCTCAAGCGTCTGATGTGCCACCAATGCGGCGAGACCAAACCGCTGCCAACCACCTGCCCCGCCTGTGAGGCCGAGGGCCGCATGGCACCGGTCGGCCCGGGGGTTGAGCGGTTGGGCGAAGAGGCCGTGTCGCTGTTTCCCGACGCCCGCGTTGCGGTGCTCAGCTCCGATTTGTACGGCAGCGCGCGCGCGCTCAAAGCCGAGATCGAAGACATTGCAGCAGGCGGCGCCGACATCGTCATTGGCACCCAACTGGTGGCCAAGGGACACAACTTTCCCAACCTAACCCTCGTTGGCGTCATCGACGCCGACCTCGGCCTGCAAGGATCTGACTTGCGCGCCGCGGAACGCACGTTCCAACTGATGCGACAGGTGGCGGGGCGGGCCGGGCGCGCGGACAAGCCCGGCACCGCACTGTTACAAACCTACCAACCCGAACACCCGGTGATCCGCGCCATCTTGGGCGGCGAAGAAGAGGCGTTCTGGCGCGCCGAGGCGGCAGAACGTCAGGCCGCAGGCGTGCCACCCTATGGCCGGATGGCCGGCATCATCCTGAGCGGTCCAGACGTGGCCGAAGTGTTTGACGCTGGCAACCACCTGGCCCGCAACGACGCAGCCCTGAAACGTGTCGGCGCCGAGGTTTACGGCCCCGCCCCTGCCCCCATCGCCCGCATCCGCGGTCGCCACCGCGTTCGGCTTCTGGTCAAGGCCGGAAAAGGCGTCGCCCTGCAACACGCCATCGCTCAGTGGATCAGACCCTTGCGGCTGAAAGGGGAAATGCGCCTGGCCGTCGATATCGACCCGCAGAGCTTTTACTGAGGCGCGCTGCATCCATCTTCATTTCGCCAGATAAACCGCCCCCGGAGGGCCGCCGATCAGCCGCCAGGCCGTTTGCCAGCAGATGAAGCGCGATTAAAACTCCACCACTGCCCGGATCGACTTGCCCTCATGCATCAGATCGAAGCCGTGGTTGATCTCATCGAGCGCCAATTTGTGGGTGATCATCGGATCAATCTCAATCTTGCCCGACATGTACCAGTCAACGATCTCCGGCACGTCCGTGCGCCCCTTGGCCCCGCCAAAAGCCGTCCCACGCCAGACCCGGCCGGTGACCAACTGGAACGGACGGGTGGAAATCTCTGCGCCTGCAGGTGCAACGCCGATGATAATGCTCTCGCCCCAGCCTTTATGTGCGCACTCCAAGGCGTCGCGCATCACCTTGGTGTTGCCGGTGGCGTCGAACGAGTAATCCGCCCCGCCCCCGGTCAATTCGACCAGATGCCCGACTATGTCATTTCCCACGTTCTTGGGGTTCACAAAATCGGTCATGCCGAAATAGCGACCCATCTCTGCCTTGTCGTCGTTCAGATCAACGCCAACGATCTGGTTCGCACCGGCCAGCCGCAACCCCTGGATCACATTGAGACCAATGCCACCCAAACCAAAAACCACGCAGCGCGCACCGATCTCGACCTTGGCGGTGTTGATCACCGCGCCGATCCCCGTGGTCACGCCGCAACCGATGTAGCAGATTTTGTCAAACGGCGCATCCTTGCGCACCTTGGCCAGCGCGATCTCGGGGATCACGGTGTGATTGGCGAAGGTCGAACACCCCATGTAGTGATGGATCGGCGTGCCGTCCTCCATCGAAAAGCGTGTTGTGCCATCGGGCAGCAGCCCTTGGCCCTGGGTGACACGGATGGCTTGGCACAGATTGGTCTTGCCCGACAGACAGTATTCGCACTGCCTGCACTCAGGGGTGTAAAGCGGGATAACGTGATCGCCCGGCTCGACCGTGGTGACACCCTCGCCAACCTCCAGCACAATGCCGGCGCCTTCATGACCAAGGATGGCCGGAAAAATCCCCTCCGGATCATCGCCCGAACGGGTGAACTCGTCGGTGTGACACAGGCCGGTCGCCTTGATCTCGACCAAGACCTCACCTGCCTTGGGGCCTTCGAGGTTCACCTCCATGATTTCGAGGGGTTTGCCGGCCTCCAAGGCCACAGCGGCGCGCGTTTTCATCATGTTGGTGTCCTCCCGTGAACGCTTTTTGTCATCAAGGCGCGGGCGCGGCGTTTCTGTCAATGGGTCGGTGCAAAAATCAGCGCTCGGGATGCGCGACGCACTACAGCAGCAACAGAGCGACAATCGCCAGATAGGTCCATTGGTGCAGCGCCTGATCAAATCCAAAGGCACGCCAATAGCTTGCGTGCTGCGGCCCGTGGCCTTGACGCGCCGACCACATGCCCTTGCCCCAATCGATATGAAAATGGACCACCCATTCGGCCACTGCAATCGCCAGCGCAACGCGCGCAGGCACCCCAAGCAGCAGCAATACCGGCAATGTGCCCGCCGCATGGATACCCGCATGCGCAATGCGCCCGGGGTTGATGTAGGTGTCGCGGTTTTTCAGCATCCATGACGTTTGCAGATAAAAGTCTGCAAACATATGTTTGGCCTGCAAAAGAAACAGCGCCACAAGTGAATAAACTACCGGGTTGTCCAAATCTGCGTCCCTGACCGCCGCGCTGTCATCCTAAGCGCCAAGTTTTTCGCCTGCAACGAAACTGGCCCCTGATGCCCATGTGGCAGATTGATTTTGCTCTGGCGCCGGGCGTAGTGTCGCAGCAACAACACAGCCCCCAACGGGCCGGCCATGTGGGGACAAGCCCGATAGAACGCTCACTTTTTGCCTTTACCTGGAAATTTTCAAAACGTGATCAACTGATCCTTCTGGCGGTCACGCTGTGCCTGTTTCCCCTTCAGTTTCTGACCCTCGAACTGCCCAAGCGGATCATCAACGATGCCATCGGCGCCGGCTCAAGCGTCATTGATCTATACGGGTATCCGGTCGACCAAATCTCGTATCTCTGGATTTTATGCGGCGCATTCATTCTGGCGGTGCTCTTTCACGGCCTTCTCAAGATGCGCATCAATACGATGAAAGGTGTGCTAGCCGAACGGTTGTTGCGCCGGTTCCGCTACAGCCTGATTGCGCGCATGCTGCGGTTTCCACAGCCCTATTTCGAACGCACCAGCCAAGGCGAGATCGTCAGCATGATCACCGCCGAAAGCGAACCGATGGGCGGGCTGATGGGCGACGCTGTCGCGCAACCGGTGCTGCAAGCCGGTCAGATGCTGACGATCCTGTATTTCCTGTTTGCCCAAAGCTTTGCCTTCGGACTGGCTGCGGTGGCTTTGATCCCATTGCAGGCATGGCTGATCCCGCGCCTACAAAAGCGCATCAACGTCCTGAACAAAAAGCGGGTGCTACAGGTCCGGGCACTGGCCGCCGAAATCGGCGAGGCGGCCGCCGGGGCGGGCACGCTGCGCAAACACGGTGGGTGGCGTTACCGGATGGCGATGGTGGGATCGCGGTTGGGCACCCTGTTTGGCATCCGGTTCGATATCTACCAGAAAAAGTTCTTTATGAAGTTCATTAACAACTTCATCACGCAGCTTACGCCGTTCTTTTTCTACGCCATTGGCGGCTATCTGGTGATCATCGGTGACGTGACGCTGGGTGCGCTGGTTGCGGCCATCGCCGCTTACAAGGATCTGTCGAGCCCGTGGAAGGAACTGCTCGCCTATTACAACCAAACCGCCGACATGGGCATCCGCTGGGAAACAATCACCGAGCGTTTCGCGCCGGACCACATGGTCGAAGAACGCCTGTTCTACGACGAACCGGGCGACATCCCTCATCTGCGCGGCGACATTGTGCTGGATCAGGTCACCGTGCGCGACGCTGACGGCAATCCGGTGCTCGAAGACATATCGATGACCATTCCAGCAGGCGCCGTGGTCGGTATCACCGCCGCCAATGACGAGGATCGTAGCGCGCTGGGCGAAGTGATCGCGCGCGAAAGCCTGGCAACCAGCGGCACCATTACGCTCGCGGGCCATAATTTGCGTGACCTGCATCAGGCAACTCTGGCGCGGCGGATTGGGCATGCCACCTCGCGCCCGATCATGTTTCAGGGCAATCTGGGTGACAATGTTCTAATGCCGATCCGGTTTGCGCCCCTACCAGGGCAAAAGACCGAAAAAGCCGTGGCCGAAGCGCTGCGCACCGGCAACAGCGGCGACAATCTAAACGGCAACTGGCTGGACCCTGGTATCGGTGGTTTCGCCGATCAGGGCGACATTCGCCGCTTCTGGTACAAACTGGTGCAGGGGATGGGCAGTTCGGACGCATTGGTGCGCCGTGCGCTGGATCAAAGCTTTAACCCCGACGACCATCCGCGCCTGCGCGACGCGCTGATCGCGCTGCGCCCCAAGATGCGCGCCGCGATCAAAGCGGCAGGGCTTGAGCGATATGTTTATTATTTCGATCCCGAAAAATACAATCGCGCCCTACCCTTGGCGGAAAACCTGCTCTACGCCACACCGGTGGTGAGCATCACGCCCGCGATACTTGGTGACCGCATCGAGTTTTTGCGCACGCTCAGCAAGATGGCGCTCGGCGCGCAACTGGAAGCTGTGTCGCGCGACATGATCGAAATGCTGCGCCAGATCTTTGGCGCGACCGGCACGGATCACCCGCTGTTCCAGCGCGTGGGATTGGATCCCGGCGACTACGAGGCTGTGCTGGACCTGGTCACCCGCAAACCGCAGGGTGCCGCCATGGAAGATCAGGAACTGGCGTTGCTGTTCACCGTTCCGGCCAAGATCACCGCAGAACAGATCGGCCCGTCTTTTCCGAATACGGTCGCCTGGCAAATCCTGGAAATGCGCCGCCTGCATTCCGAAACACTGCGGGGCCAGATGGTCGATCTGTTTGATCCAATTCGCGAAGACGCGCACGTAACCGGGCTGAGCGTGATGGAGAACGTGCTATTCGGCAAAGTGTCTGACGAGGCAGGCCCACGCGCCGACGAGCTGCGCAAGGTGGTGGTCGATGTGCTGGCCGATGCAGATGCGACCGCGCTGGTGATCGAGTTGATTTTCGAAGTGCCGATCAACCTGGGTGGCTCCAACCTGCCGGCAATGTATGCCGAACCCTTGTCGGTCGGGCGGGCCACGATCAAGCGGCCCGACATTCTCATTCTCGACAAGGTACTGGCCTCTTTTGACGCTGACGCGCAGCAAGGTCTGTTGGAAAGCCTGCGCGCGCTCTTGCCCGACACGACAATTCTCTACCTGTCAGACGGTTTCGAGGATGACAGTGTCTTTGACGTGCATTTCGAGGTGCAACAGGGCCGACTTGTCGGTGCCGAGGGCGCCCGGGTAGAGGCCGATAGCGAGGTCGGCGCCGATCTTGCACGCAAAGTAGACGCGCTAAGCAAGACACCGCTATTTGCCGGGCTCAAACGAAAGCAGCTGCGGCTGTTGGCCTTTGGCGCGCGCTGGTACGATGCTGGGCCAGGGGATTATGTCTTTCACAAAAGCGATGATGCGTCCGACGGCGCTTATATGATCCTCGAAGGCGAGGCCGACCTGATCCTGCCCGCCGGAGAGGACAACGATGAAACGCTGATTGCCACGGTTGGGCCGGGCGCACTGGTCGGCGAATTGGGTCTGATACGGCGCGAGCCGCGCGCGCTCGACATGCGCGCGAAATCGCCGCTGAAATGCCTGCGCATCGGCGAAGAGGAATTCATTGCCGTGGTTGAAAACGACGCCGCAACGGCGTTTCGGTTGCTGCAGGTGATTGCCGGTTACGTCAGCACCTGAGGTCGCCTGCACTGCTTTGACATGCGGTCAACCGTGGCGTATCCTGTATACAAATGGATACAATGCCATCATGACCGACCGCGACATGAGCCAGGGCGAGGCCGCATATGCCAGCTTGCTAAGCCAGATCCGTGCTGGCGGATACGCCCCTGGTGACCGATTGCGCGAAATCGAAGTGGCCGAGCGGCTGTCGTTGTCCCGCACCCCGGTGCGCGAAGCGCTCCGGCGGCTGGAGGCCGAAGGGATCGTTGAACATCGCCCAAGGCTTGGCGCGGTCATCCGCAGCCTCGGTCACGGCGAACTGGTCGAGCTTTACGAGATGCGCACCGTTTTGGAACGCACCGCCGCCGAGCTGGCCGCCAAGCATGCCACCCAAGCCGAAATTGACGCGCTGCGCGATATAAATGACCGCATCGCTGGAAGCACATCTGAGACGGCCGCAGCGCTCAACCAAGACTTTCACCGCGGCGTCTACAACGCCACGCGCAATCGATTTTTGCTGGAAGCGGCGCGCAGTCTGAACAACGCTCTGCTGCTTTTGCGCCCCACAACGCTGGAGGACGCTGACCGGATCAAAGTGGTGACCCAACAACATGGAAAGATCCTTGACGCCATTGCCGCAGGCGACACCGCTGCGGCGGGCGATGCCGCACAAGATCATCTGCAGACATCGCTGCGCCACCGGCTGAAAATGCGGGCGGGCGCGTGATCTGGCGCACAGGCACCTCGTTTGCCATCGCAGGTGCCGGTGTCGCGGTATTTCAGCTTCTGGCGTTACCTTTGCCGTGGCTTCTGGGCCCGATCTTTGCCTGTCTGAGCGCCGCGCTTGGGGGCGTGCCGATGTCAGGCATCAAGCCCGTCAACGACACGATGCGCACTATTTTGGGCGTCGCAGTTGGTGCAACCTTTACCCCTGCGCTGCTGATCAGCCTGCCTGCCATGTGGCCAACGCTGGTTCTGATCCCGGTGATGATCGTCGGCTGCGGTGTGATCGGCGTGCCCTATTTTCGGCGGCTGTGGCGCTACGATTTTGCCACGGCCTATTATTCGGCGATGCCGGGCGGGCTGCAAGACATGCTGGTCTTTGGCCAAGAGGCGGGCGGCAGCGTCCGCACGCTGTCGCTGGTGCATGCCACCCGGGTACTGGTGGTTGTGGTTGCCCTGCCCTTTGTTCTGCAGGCCGTGTGGCAGGCCGACCTGAGCCAGCCGCCGGGCGCCGCCGCCACGACCATCGCGCTATCCCAACTGGGTTTAATGGTGATCTGCGCCGCGCTGGGATGGTGGGGGGCACTCCGGATCGGTCTGTTTGGGGCGTCGATCCTTGGACCGATGCTGGTGGCGGCGGCAGCGGCCCTTGCGGGCCTTTTGCAACACCGCCCCCCGGCCGAGGCGATCTGGGCCGCGCAGTTCTTTATCGGCATGAGCGTTGGCACGCAGTATAGCGGGATCACATGGGCCGAGTTGCGCCGCGACGTTCTGGCAGCCACCGGGTACTGCGGCATCCTGTTTGTGCTGACCCTGATCCTGGTGGAGATCGTCTATGTCTTTGGTCTGGCGCCGGGGATGGAGGCGCTATTGGCCTTTACCCCTGGCGGGCAAGCAGAGATGACAGTGCTGGCCTTGATCGTTGGGGCCGACATGGCGTTTGTGATTGCGCATCACGTGCTGCGCATTGTGACCGTGATCATCGGCGCGCCGATTTTTGCCAAATTTTTCAACTAGCCGCTCATCCGACCCTGTGGGCCGTCTTCGCGACTAGATGCGCCCGGCGATGGGCGCAGGCACGCCTTGTGGCACCGCCCGCGGGCGGGCGCGGCTGCGCACGACCTTGCCCTTGGGCGGATAGACCAGCTTGGACGCCTCGACCATAAAAGCACCGCCTGCGAACATCCCCGGCATCGAGCGCCCCACCCGCTCGATCACATTGCCGGATTTCATCCAGACCCGTTTGGCTGAGGGAAACTGGTACAGCGCGCCCAGATGCCGTTCGGGCAGAAACTGGTGCTTGCGCAATTGCGTTTCGAGCTGACTGGCAGAGTACGGCCTGCCATAGCCAAACGGCGTCCTGTCGCGCCGCGACCAGAGCCCGGCGCGGTTGGGCACAATGAAAAGCGCCTTGCCCCCGGGTCCAAGCACGCGCCAAGCTTCTTCCAAAAGATCATAGGCCCGCTCGGACGTCTCCAGACCGTGCAGCACAACCAGCTTGTCGACATGCCCGGTTTCGATGGGCCAAAGCGTCTCTTCTGCCAGCACAGCGACGTTATTGCCGTCCGATGGCCACGGCATCACGCCCTGCGGCCCAGGCATCAGCGCAATCACCCTGCGGGCATCAGCGAGATACGGGCGCAACAGCGGCGTGGCAAAGCCAAAGCCGACCACCGTCTGCCCCTGCGCCTCGGGCCAAAGCTGTAACATGCGATCCCGCAATGACATCTGCGCCGCGCGGCCCAGAGGGCTGCGGTAGTAGAAGTTGCGCAGATCCTGCACGTCGAGATGCATGTGTCCCTTGCCCTTTGCGCGGCCCCACGCCACGGTTCGGCGCGACATTACAAACATGAAAGCTCATTTGCCATGGCCCTGCAAATCGCCACCATTCCCTGCCTGTCCGACAATTATGCATTTCTTGCCCACGATACGGCCACCGGTGCCACCGGGCTGATCGACGTACCAGAAGCTGGGCCAATCATCGACTTTCTGACGGAAACGGGCTGGTTGCTGTCGGACGTTTTTCTGACCCACCACCATCCCGACCACGTACACGGCCTGGCAGAGCTTATGGCGCGCTTTCCAGCCCGCGTCATCGGTGCTGCCGAGGACCGGCACAGGTTGCCCGCGCTCGACATCACCGTACGCGATGGCGACCGCGTGGAGATCGGATCAGTCGAAGGGCAGGTCATCGACGTCTCGGGCCACACCTTGGGTCACATCGCGCTTTTTTTCCCGGCCGCCAAAGCCGCCTTTACCGCAGACAGTCTGATGGCGCTTGGATGCGGCCGGGTATTCGAAGGCACTTTGGAGCAAATGCACGAAAGCCTGCAAAAACTTGCCGCTTTGCCAGACGACACAGTGATCTTTTCCGGTCACGAATACACCCAAGCCAACGGTCAGTTTGCGCTGACCGTCGACCCGGACAATGAAGCACTCAAAGAACGGGTTACTGCGGTTGCCGCAGCCGTGGCCGAAGGTGAGCCCACAGTGCCATCGACGCTGGCCGAGGAATTGGCCACAAATCCGTTCCTGCGCGGGCACGACGCAGGCATCCGCGCGCATCTGGGAATGCCAGATGCCGATGACAGCGCGGTTTTTGCCGAAATCCGCACGCGCAAAGACAACTTCTAGGGTAGTCAGCCGGGCATATTGCTGCATTTTGTACACTTGACGCCGCCTGCGCCGCGATTTGTGAGCGTCAAGACCAAGAAAAGCCTTGAAGACCGGCGATCTTCAACCAAACTTAATACCATGAGGCCATGGTCGGCGTAGGGCGCGATATTGTTCTGAACCCTCCCGACCCCGATCGACAGGAGTGCTGCTCATGCCTTCATTCTCGACGACGCTTGAAAAGGCAATTCACCAGGCTTTGGCACTGGCCAATGAACGTCGGCATGACTTTGCAACGCTCGAACATCTGTTGTTGGCGCTGATCGACGAACCGGATGCAAAGCGCGTGATGCAAGCCTGCTCGGTAGACATAAGTGATTTACGTGGCACGTTGGAAGAGTTTGTAGAGGACGATCTTTCAAACCTGGTGACGGATGTCGAAGGTTCCGAAGCTGTGCCGACAGCGGCATTCCAGCGGGTGATCCAGCGCGCCGCAATCCATGTGCAGTCTTCCGGTCGGACCGAGGTGACGGGCGCCAACGTGCTGGTCGCCATCTTTGCCGAACGCGAGTCAAACGCGGCTTATTTCCTGCAAGAGCAGGACATGACGCGCTATGACGCGGTGAATTTCATCGCACACGGTGTTGCAAAAGACCCAGCCTTTGGCGAAAGCCGGCCGGTCTCCGGGGCACCCGAGGCCGAGGAAGAGACACAAGGTGTCACCGACGGCGAAAAGAAAGAGAGCGCGCTGGCCAAATACTGCGTGGACCTGAACGCCAAATCGCGTGAGGGCGACATCGACCCCTTGATTGGGCGCGATGACGAGGTGGAGCGCTGCATTCAAGTGCTGTGCCGTCGCCGCAAGAACAATCCGTTGCTGGTGGGTGACCCCGGCGTCGGCAAAACGGCCATCGCCGAAGGTCTTGCTCGGAAAATTGTCGCGGGCGAAACGCCTGAGGTACTGTCGAAAACCACCATCTATTCGCTCGACATGGGGGCATTGCTGGCCGGTACACGGTACCGCGGTGATTTTGAAGAGCGGCTCAAAGCGGTTGTCACCGAACTGGAAGACCACAAAGACGCGGTGCTGTTCATCGATGAAATCCATACTGTAATCGGCGCTGGTGCGACATCGGGCGGCGCGATGGACGCGTCCAACCTGCTCAAACCTGCGCTGCAGGGCGGCAAGCTGCGCACCATGGGCTCCACCACTTACAAAGAGTTCCGCCAGCACTTTGAAAAAGACCGCGCCTTGTCACGGCGTTTCCAGAAAATCGACGTGAACGAACCCTCCGTCGAGGACGCCACAAAAATCCTCAAGGGGCTCAAGCCATATTTCGAGGATCACCACGGCGTCAAATACACCTCTGACGCGATCAAAACGAGCGTGGAACTGGCAAGCCGGTACATCAACGACCGCAAACTGCCCGATAGCGCGATTGATGTGATCGACGAGGCTGGCGCTGCGCAGCACCTCGTTGCGGCCGCGAAACGGCGCAAAACCATCGGCACAAGAGAGATTGAAACGGTGGTGGCGAAAATAGCCCGTATTCCACCAAAGAACGTCTCCAAGGATGATGCCGAGACACTCAAGGATCTCGAAGCATCGCTGAAACGCGTTGTGTTTGGCCAGGATCCGGCGATCGAGGCGCTGTCGTCCGCCATCAAACTAGCCCGTGCCGGCCTGCGAGAGCCCGAGAAACCGATTGGGAACTACCTCTTTGCCGGCCCAACTGGTGTCGGTAAGACAGAGGTCGCCAAGCAACTCGCAGATACTTTGGGCGTTGAGATGTTGCGCTTTGACATGTCGGAATACATGGAGAAACACGCCGTGTCCCGCCTAATCGGCGCTCCTCCGGGGTATGTCGGATTTGACCAAGGCGGCATGCTCACCGACGGCGTCGACCAGCACCCACACTGCGTGCTGCTGCTCGATGAGATCGAAAAAGCGCACCCGGATGTGTACAACATCCTCCTGCAGGTGATGGATCACGGCAAGCTGACCGACCACAACGGACGCACGGTCGATTTCCGGAATGTGATCCTGATCATGACCTCAAACGCAGGCGCCGCCGATCAGGCGAAGGCGGCCGTTGGCTTTGGCCGCGACCGGCGCGAGGGTGAGGATACAGCCGCTATTGAACGCACGTTCACGCCGGAATTCCGCAACCGCCTGGACGCCGTGATCAGTTTCGCACCACTGGCCAAAGATACCATCCTGTCAGTGGTTGAGAAATTCGTGTTGCAGCTCGAAGCGCAATTGATGGACCGCAACGTGACCATCGAATTGACCAAGCCCGCTGCCGAGTGGCTCGCCAACGAAGGGTATGACGACAAAATGGGTGCGCGTCCGCTTGGCCGCGTGATCCAGGAACACATCAAAAAACCGCTGGCCGAGGAATTGCTGTTCGGCAAGCTGGTCAAAGGCGGTGTGGTCAAAGTCAGCGTGAAAGACGGCAAGCTTGATCTCAAGCTCGAAGGCCCTGAAAAGCCGCGCATTTCCGGCAACAAGCCCCCGCTGCTGACTGCCGAGTGATGCGTGCCCTTTTATGGGCGTCACTGATGACTGCCAGCGCCCCGGCGCTGGCAGACCCCCCCGCGCTTGAATGGCCGATGGACTGCACGCTGGGCCGCGACTGCACAATCGAGGACTACATGGACCTCGACCCGTCGCCGGCGATGCAAGACTACATGTGCGCCGGCAAAACCCGCAACGGCCACCGGGGCACCGACATCCATCTTTTGTCCTTCAAGGCGATGGAAAGCGGTGTGGATGTACGCGCTGCTGCCCCCGGCCGCGTCGACGCAATCCGCGACGGTATGGAGGATGTCGCCGTCACGCCCGAAACCCAAGCCGCAATGGCCAGCCGCGGCTGCGGCAACGCTGTGCGCATCGATCACGGTGACGGCTGGCAAACGCTCTACTGTCACCTCAAAAAGGGCTCCGTGATCGTGGGTCACGATCAGATCGTCTCCGCAGGCGACACGCTGGCCCAAGTTGGGCTTTCGGGGCTCACAAACGTACCGCACTTGCACCTGACCGTGCTCAAGGACGGCCAAGCCGTTGACCCATTCTTGCCAGAAGGCAGAGCGAACACCTGTGACGCGTCGCCCGGTCCGGGCCTATGGGCCAGCGAAATCAGCTATCACCGTACCGGTTTCCACACCGTCGGTTACACGGACAGCGCACCAGATTTGGATGGCGCATCGGATGGCACCGCGCGCCGCGACACGATCAACAAAAGTGATCCACTGATCCTCTACGGCCTGACATTTCTCGCCGAACCCGGCGACACGCTGCGCTTTTGGAGCACCGCGCCAAGCGGGCAAGAAACCTATCGCAGCGATGTCGCGCTGGAAGATCCAAAACGCAACGCACTCCGCTACGTCGGCCGCCGCGCACCGTCAGGCGGGTGGGAGCCGGGGCGCCACCGCGGATATGTCCAGATCCTGCGCGCAGGTCGCATCATCGCGCACCGCCACGCCGACGTCACGGTCACCGACTAGGCTGAAGAGCGCGCGACAGGCGCGCGATGAAGCCTCACTTTTCGGTAAACTTCAGCTCGATCCGCCGGTTTTGCGCGCGCGCCTCATCCGAATCGGCAAGGTTCACCGGCTGATACTGCCCAAACCCGTTGGCAGATAACCGCTCCGGCGGCAGCCCAAGAAACGCAACCATGTAGCGCACCACCGACAGCGCGCGGCCCTGACTTAGCTCCCAATTGTCCGCAAAGGCGCCAAAACCTGACAGCGGCCGATCATCCGTGTGCCCGTCCACCTGCAACACCCAATCGATGCCCGCCGGGATGTCATCGGCAATGTCGCGCAGTATGTCGGCGATCTTGGATATCTCTGCCCGGCCCGCATCCGACAGGTTCGCCTGACCGGGGGCAAACAGCACCTCAGATGAAAAAACAAATCGATCCCCGACGATCCGCACGCCTTCCTGTGCGCCCAGCACATCGCGCAATTGACCAAAAAACTCTGACCGGTAGCGCTCCAGGTCCTGCGCCTGAGCCTCCAGCCTTTTGCGCTCTTCCTCTTCCAGTTCGCGCCGCCGCCGCTCTTCAATCGCGGCACGGGCGAGCGCGGTGTTCAAATCCTGACCGAGATTTTGCAACTGCACATCCTTGGCCGCATCGCGCGCCACCGCATCATCCAGCAACGCCTGCAATTGACCCAGCTGCGTGCGCAACGCCGCCACCTGCTGGTTCAAAAGCTCTGTTTGCCGCTGCGCCTCAAGCGTCGCAGCCGCCTCGGCGCTCAAAGCCTCGCGCGCGGCGGCCAACATCGCAGCGCGTTCATCGGCGCGGTCTCGCGCCGCCGCCAGAGCGGCATCATCCTCGGCCTTTGCGGCAATCGCAGCCGCCAGCCGCGCACGGACCTCCGCGGTATCGGCAGAAAGCGCCTCAATCTCCGTTTCAGCGGCCAGCCGTGCAGCCAGCGCCGCGGCCAGTTGCGCGCGCACCTCGGTATTGCTGCTACCTGCGGCTGACGCATCCGCGCGTGCGGCGTCGCGCGCGGCAAGGGCGGCCGCAAGCTGCGTGCGCAACTCGGACAAATCAGCGGCCTGCGCGGCTTGCGCGGCGTCCGACGCCACCTGCGCGGCCACCGCAGCGGCAAGACGTGCGCGAACATTCTCCAAATCGCTGGCCTGCGCCGCCAGCTCTGCCTCGGCCGTTTGCAGCAAGGCTGCCAGTTCCTGCGCTTCCAGCGCTGCGCTGTCACCGTCACTGGCCCGGATAAGCGCGGTGGCCAATTGTTCTTCGAGGCTGGCGCGCGCCGCTTCGAGGGATGCGCGGTCCGACCGCACCGCCTCCAACGCGGCCAAAGCCGTAGCCACATCCGCTTCCAGCGACGCAATCCGCGCCTCGGCCGCCGTCGCCGACTGATCCAAGCCGTCTGCCGCCAAAAGCGCTGCGGCCAATTGCGCGTCCAAATCGGCATTGGCCGCCCGCGCCGCCGCAAGCAGGGTGAGCGTGTCCTCGGCCTCTTGGCGCTCCGCCTCCAGCGCAAGTGTCATCGCGGTCAATTCGGCATCGGCATCTTCCAATCGCGCGCGCAGTGCGTCTGCTGCCGCTGCCTCAACGGCCCGCGCGGCCTCTTCTTCGGTCAGCGCGGTGCGTGCCGCGTCCAAATCGGCCTGCAAACCAGCGGCTTCCGCCGTGGTCGCCGCAGACCGGCTGCGCAAATCGGCAATCAGCGCCTCCAGCGCTGCGCGCCGGCTCGCAGCCAATCGCGCCGCTTCGGCACCGGCGTCAATCTCGTCGCGGGCCGTGGCGAGGGCCAAGTTCAGCGCCTCTTGTTGCGACAGCAACCGCGCCTGATCGACCTCAAGGCCCGCCACGCGGTCCAGCGCGCCATCACGCTCGGCGATCAGCGCCGCGACCTGTGCCTCAAACCCGGTGATCTGTGCCCGCGCAGCATCAAGGGCCACGTCCTGGGCCGCACGTTCCGATAGCAACGCCGCGATCCGCGCCTCTTGCTCGGTCGCGCGATCCTGCGCGTCGCTGAGCGTGGCGTTCAACGCCGTCAGGCGCGCATCCAGCTGGCTTGCCCGCCGTTCCTCCAGGCCCAACGCCTGCGCCAGAGAGGCCACTTCGCCCGCGAGAATATTTAGCTCATCCTCCTGCCCCGAAATCGTCTCGCGCAGTACGAACTGGACCACCATAAAAATGGTCAGCACAAACATCAGGACCAGCAAGAGCCCGGTCATGGCATCTACAAAGCCAGGCCAGATGGAGGCCTGAAACCGCTGTCCCGTACGTCGTGACAGCGCCATGCCCTAGCCGTCCCCCTGCGGCGCGCGCAGCTTGCGCGCTTGCCCGCGCGGCTGGCTCAGCGCTTGGGCCAGTGCAGAGATGTCGGTGCGCAGTTCGGCCATGCTTTCCTGCCGGCCGGCGCTGATCTCTTCGAGAATGCGCAGCATTTGGACGTCGATCGACCGCAGACGCATGCGGCTTTCGGCGTCGATCCCTTCGCCGCTGCCTTGCGCTTCGAACAGCGCGACCAATCGTTCCTGGCCGGCTGCGACGCGTTCCAAGGCCGCTTCGCCAGACTGATCGCGGGTCATTTGCGCCATGCGTTCGAGTGTTTCTGCCACCTGCCCAAGCCGATCGTTGACCCGGTCGCGGCTCGCCTCGGCCTCGGAAAACATCGCCTGCAGACCTTCCATCTGTTCCGCCAGATGATCGATGACACCGGCGATGGCATGCGCCTCACCGCTCAATTCGCTGTCGCCTTCGGGGCTCAGGCCGACGCGGGTGATCGAGCTCAGCCATTCCTCGAGCTCGCGGTAAAATCGGTTCTGCCCGCGCCCGGCAAACAGCTCAAGCAGCCCCACGATCAGCGATCCGGCCAGCCCCAGCAGAGACGACGCAAAAGCCACGCCCATGCCACCCAGCTGCGCCTCCAACCCGGTCATGAGCCGGTTGAACACCTCAACCCCGCCCTCGCCATCCTGCGGAGCAAGGCTGCGGATGGTGTCAACAACGGCTGGGACGGTGGTGGCCAGGCCATAAAACGTCCCCAAAAGCCCCAAGAATATCAACGTGTTGACGATGTACCGCGTGATCTCACGCCCTTCGTCGATCCGGGTTGCAACCGAATCCAAGATCGATTGCGTCGACGCAGAACTCAACTGCATCCGCGCGCCGCGCGACCGCAAAAGCGATGCCAGCGATGCCAAAAGCTGCGGCGCCTTGCGCTGCGCTTCGGCTCTATCGGCGGCAAAATCTTCGATCCAGCGCACCGAATTGATCAACGACAGCACCATCCAGAAACAGGAAATGACGCCGATCGCAAACACCACAACAATGAAACCGTTCAGATACGGGTTCGCCTGAAACACCGGCAGCACGCGCGGCAGGGCCAACACCACGCCGCCCGACGACAGCCCGAGCACAAAGATCATGGCAAAGATCTGCTGCACCGGCTGCGAGAAAATTGGTTGTGCCTCGGGTGCTTTTCGCGCCACGGTTGCGCCCTGTCCCTGTCTGCTCTATTCGCTGCGCAAGGTTACCCGGAATTCATCAGAAGCGCCAAGCCTTTATGGGGCAAGCGCGCGCACTCGGGCGCACAGCCAGTCCAGATCCGGATCGCCGATACCCAAATCGTTCAAATGGGCGGCGGTATTGTACAAATATTCGGTATTGGGGCCGCGTCCGCCCACGGCGCGGGCGATGATTTGCGCCTGTTCTTCCAGCGGCAAACCACCGCAATACTGCGCGTGATCGGGATCAATGATGTAGGCCAGCGCCTCAACCCGTCGCCCGTCTGCAAGGTCGAGCAGCAGCGTGCGTTCGACATAAGCTGACGAGATCAACTCGCGTTCGCGCAATGCCGCCAGCGTGACCACCTCGTGCCCCGGCGCCACGCGCAAGGCGACACCGTCGCAGGTAGCCCCCGTGGCGGCATCTAGCGCCAGTACCAGGCCAGGATCGGCTTCGGTACCCCGGTGATGGATCGAGCGCATGGAAAACGACCGGTGATAATCGCGCAACGTGGCGCGCACCTCTTCGGCCACGTCGAAGCCGGGGTTCCACAACAGGCTGCCATAGCCAAAAACCCACATCTCGCCTGTCATCCGCACCTGTCCTCTGCTAGGCCCCCATGAACCGCAATTTCGGGCAGAGGGAAAGGGCCATATGCGTCGCGTCATCGTCATCTTGCTTGCCCTCGTGCTGGGGTGGAGCGTGTGGTGGGCGGTGGCCAGCAACGGCTTGCGCAGCGGCATCGCAAGTTGGCTGGCAGCGCGCAGCGCCGAAGGCTGGCAGGCCGAAGC
>JBCCLL010000002.1:0-170539 GCA_039026855.1 Pseudomonadota bacterium
ATCCCCCCTCTCGGGACATTGCTTCGCAATACCCTGCCGGGCAATGAATGATCTGTTCATCCGAAAATCTGCGTTTCATAGTCCATCCTTTGCTTGGACGGATCACTAGCACTTCAATGGCCTGAATTCAGGGGGCAACGTCATCAGGAGCAGATGGCAAGGTGAGTTTGAAGACCTGCTCAAGCATATTACGCCGACTGAGACGGCTTTCTCGCTTGCAAGGAAAATGTTCAGGAAAGCCTGGGATCTGCAGTTGGAAAAATCTCTAGCGATGAAGGCTCACATCAAGAAAGGAATCGCCGCCACCACGCGAAAGTCTGAAGCCATACTCTATAAGATCGTCGCCACGACAAACGAGCGCAGCGCAGCCAGCCTTGACAAGCGCTTCAGTGAGCTGGAACTGACCAAAGTTGCGCTCGAAGAAAAGCTCGCACATCAGGGCAAACCAGTGCGCCCCTTTGAGGAAGCGCTCGAACACACCTTGCAGTTTCTCGCAAACCCTTCGGATGCATGGAAAAAAGCTTCATTCGAACTGCGCCGAGCTATCTTGAAACTGGTCCTGAAAAGCCCTCTTCACTAACATCGAAACAAGGGACCTCGAACACCAAAAATAGCGTTTCCTTTCAATATGTTAACGGACGAACCGATTGAGGATTTGGAAATGGTGCCCAGAAGAGGACTCGAACCTCCACGTCCATACGGACACTAGCACCTGAAGCTAGCGCGTCTACCAATTCCGCCATCTGGGCAAGATGTGCATCGAGCGTCTAAGGCTGCACTCTAAGGCTGTCAATGTGATTCTAGTGAGGTTGATTTAACTTAGCTGAGTTCAACCTGAAATGGTCCCAGCTTTTTGGACAGCTTTGCAGCTTTTCTAAGGTGTGTCAGGCCTAGGTTTCATGCTGCTTTGTGCCCTTCCAAGCCTGCCCCCAATGCGTAGTTCCGCGTTGGCCGACCAAGCGCGGAATGGGGCTGCTCGATGTTGTAGATTGGTTCCAAGCCCATCTGTACCATCAATTGCCTGACGCGATGACACCCGCAATTGTGCCCTCTCTTCGTAAATAGGGGGCGATCCGACGACTGCCCAAGAACTCATATTTGGTGAAAACCCGGTCAGACCCGGTCATCATGGCCAGTGTATCTGCGTCGATCCTGGCAAGCGAAGCACAAAATGCCGACCGCGATAGCCGCAACAGTTTGCACTGCTGGCTGATGCTCAGCTCAGGGTGATCCCGCTTGATCATGGCGCGTTTTTTGCCGGGCTCACTGCTTCAGCCCTTTAGACAAACAACATTCCCGACGGCCAGCCTCTCAATTTTGGCGTGCAGCTCTTAGTCTTCGCTTCCGCCGAACCGCTCCGCTTGACGCCAGAAAACACATCAGCCATCCCATAGGTAGCCTGCCGCTTGCATGTGCTGACCTGGTTTGGATGCAACTGATGCTTCGCTGTTATCACCTGCACGGCTTATCGCCACGCAAGGCTTCCAACGCGACCTTAGCCTTAAACTAATCCGTAAAGTTCCGGCGCTTTGCCATTCTCGAATCCCTTCAGAAGTTTGGGGTACTCTTTAGCCGACTGTCCAGTTTTCGAGCACCACTTCAAATGAACCACCCGCAGTAGATCGCGAGGTTGAGGATCAGAGGCTTTGTCCTAAGACGTAGGATTAGAAACCGCAGGAGCTTTAGATGTCAGAGCTGGTCACTATCTTCGGAGGATCTGGATTTGTCGGCCGCTATATCGCGCGCAGGATGGCTAAGGCCGGGTGGCGTGTGCGCGTGGCGGTTCGGCGGCCAAATGAAGCAGTGTTTGTCAGAACCTATGGCGCTGTCGGACAGGTTGAGCCCATCCTGTGCAATATCCGTGACGACGCATCGGTGACGGACGCCACAAAAGGCGCTGACGCGGTGGTGAATTGTGTGGGCATTCTGGCGCCGAGCGGCAAAAACGGGTTCGAAGCTGTGCAGGCCGAAGGGGCGGCGCGCATTGCCCGCATTGCCGCCCAGCAAGGTGTCAGCCGCATGGTGCAAATATCCGCTATTGGCGCAGATCCCAATAGCAACAGCATTTACGCCCGCACCAAGGCCAAGGGCGAGGCGGCGGTGCGTGCGCACATGCCTGATGTAGTGATCCTGCGTCCGTCGATCGTGTTTGGGGCTGAAGACCAGTTTTTCAACCGCTTTGCAGCTATGGCGCGGTTTGGTCCCGTTCTCCCTGTCGTGGGCGCAGAAACGCGGTTTCAGCCGGTTTATGTCGATGATGTCGCTGCCGCGGCGGAGAAAGCCCTTACGGCTGATGTCGCGCCAGGTGTTTATGAATTGGGCGGACCGGATGTGCTGACGTTTCGCGCTCTGATGCGGCAAATGTTGATCGTCATCCGGCGGCGGCGGTTGGTTCTGAATGTCCCTTTTTGGGCTGCCACGATCATGGGTTTCGGCTTTGACATGCTGAACAAGGCGACTTTGGGACTGTTGCCCGCGCAAATCACCCGTGATCAGGTGCGCAACTTGCGGCGGGACAACGTGGTGTCCGATGACGCAAAGGGCTTTGACACTTTGGGAATATCACCCACCGCGCTCGACGCCGTGTTGCCAGAGTATTTGTGGCGGTTTCGACCGTCTGGGCAGTACGATGCGATTAAGGAAAGCGCAAAGAACTTAAAGACTTAGGTATAAGCCCAAATCAGAATGACAAGCCCGAGCGCTACGCGGTAAATCACGTAAGGGGTAAAGCTGACACTGCGCAGAAGGCGCATCATAAAGGTCAAGGCAAGCAGTGCTGCAACAAAGGCAAACGCAGCTGCAATTGTCGCGTCGCGCAGCAGTGCCCAATTGGCTTGGCCAACGACATCGACGGCCAGCAAAGCGCCCGAGGCGATTATGATCGGGATCGACATGAGCATTGACAGCTTTGCCGCCCCCTCACGCCCGTAGCCCAAGCGCCGCGCTGCGGTGATCGTGATGCCTGACCGTGATGTGCCCGGGATCAGCGCCAGGCATTGCGCGACGCCCATGAGCGCTGCGTGGCGCAGGCTCCAGCGCTCTGCGGTGCGGTCGGTTGCGCCGGAGCGGTCCGCCCAGAGGAGCACGATGCCGAAGATTATCATGGTCCAGCCGATAACGGCGGCGGATCTGAGTGCTGCGTCGAGGCCGGTGATCTTGATCACAAAGCCGACGATCACCGCAGGGATGGTTGCGATAAGCAGGCAAAGGGCAAGGAATGCGCCTGGGCCGTCGACCTTACCGCGGGCCAGTCGCACCGCGCCTCCGGCGGCCATGCGCACATCGGTCCAGAAATACAGCGTGACCGCAAAAAGCGTGCCCACGTGGACTGCGACGTCGATGGCGAGGCCCTGATCTGCTGTGCCGGTCAGGGTGGGCAGCAAAATGAGGTGGCCGGAGGACGATACCGGAAGAAACTCGGTCAGACCTTGGATAATCGCCACGATCAACAGTTGGTAGAGTGTCATGCGCCGCCACTGGTTTTGATACGCAAGGGTTACAAGCGTTTGATTCTAAACGCAAAGGTGTATTTTGGGTCGGGACGATTCAAAGGGATTAAAAAGATGGTGCATGCATTCTTCGGCGGCATTTTTCAAAGATTTGGCGATGACGTTTCCTCCTATTCATTTTCCGCTGTAAGCGTCGGTGCCAGAATTGGTCGCTGAAAACATTGAGATAATTGATCATCACCCCGAATAAGTTGCTTGTGGGCGGGACGGGCACATCCCGGAGGAAAAGCTTGCAATTTGTATTCGCAGGCATCGGGGTCGATTGGGCTCACGGCGCTGGTTTTTGGGTGCGGGTTGTTGTGCGACGGGCTCGAGTGGGGGTGGCATGGCTTGGGTTTCGGCGCTTTGCGAAAGGTTAATGCGGCTTCGAAGCAGGTTGCGTCGGGCTAAAACGTTCAATGGAGGCGCGGTTTTGTACAAAACTTGCCCGCGGAAACCGGCTCAAAAATGCTCATTTCGCGTAAATGTTCAAAATCAGGGTCATTTTGTACAAAACTCGGCCTGCGCAAATGGTAAACAGAAGATAAAGGTTAAAGGTCACCCAAGCTGACCCAACGCCGAGCAAAGGGATTGTTAACGATGTCGCGCACCGGCACCCTGATCGACGAAGCACGAGGACGCTGCCTGTGCGGTGACGTCAGCTTTGTCGCGCGCGGAGTACCTGCGACCTATGCGCTGTGCCATTGCAAGATGTGTCGCCGCTGGACGGGCGGTGCCTTTGCCGAGGTGAGTGTGCCCACGGAGCAGATCAGTTGGGCGGGGGGAGAGCACATTGCGCTGCTCGCCAGCAGCAATCATTCAGAACGAGCATGGTGCCGAAACTGCGGCGCGACGCTGTTTTTTCGGCACGTGAAAAAGGACAAGTGGTTTGGTTCCACCGACCTGGCGCTGGGGCTGTTTGATGATCCGTCACAGTTCACGCTGAGCCACGAGATTTTTTCTGACGAGGCATGCATTCACACGGCCGATGTCGGACAAAAGCGGTTGACCCGGGCGGATGTTCTGGCGCTCAACCCCGATCTGGAAGAGGTGCAATGACCCGCGTGCGAGCCTTGAGCCTGACCTTGACCATGATCGCGGCGCCCGCGCTGGCGGACCAGTTTGTGCCACCGGTTGGATGCACAGCGTCGCTGACCGTGCAGTCGAAAAATTGCGAGGTCACGCATGTCTATACCTGCGAGGGCGATCCGGTCGGGGTCAATTGGAGTGTGACCTTTGACAATGACGGTCCGGTTTTTGTCGACAAGATCGATTATGAGACTCAGTGGCTGGAGACGTTTCATGTCTTTCAGGGGGTGCGCGAAAGCCTGATCACCCCGGCAGCTGACCCGGCGAGCTTGACAGAATTGCTTGCCACCGGGATCGATTCCTATGATTTCCGGCTGCGTGCCGAAGACGGTGAAATCCGCGTGGTGGGCTATGACCAGATCGTGGGTGATGTGTTGACCATCGATGACGAGCCGTTGCTGCCGATGGTGTTTGAGGGCCGGTACGAGGATGATACCGGCGTGTTCATGACCATTTCGGGCACGCAATACGTGTCGGAAAAGCATCGTCGTTTTTTCGGTGGCATTTTCGAAGTGACCGAGGATGGCGACACGCGGACCTGGGACGCCTCACCCTTTGAGTTCATTTATCCGGGCGAGCCTGGATTTTTGGACAAAACACCGCGCTATGAGTGCGCGGCGTCGATGATCGGTTATGCGCCATACCCGCAGATTGATTGATCGGGTCAGGTGCGAGGCTGCCCCGGTCTAGGCCGATTGTATCCGGGTCGTACGCAGCTGTTTATTCGGGCGGCGTGGCGCGCCGGAGCGGTCGCTCATCGCTGCGCTCTTCGCGGCTATGTTTTCGCGCTGGTATTGGCCAGCGTCGCCTTCATTGGTTGTCGCGCTGGGCCGCAAGGCGAGCGGCCTGTTCGCGGCTGCCCACGTGGGTGTTTTCGTTTAGGATATCATTGACCCGGCTTGGCATGGTGCCGAGCTTGTGCGCGATCACATGTTCGGCATTGCCCGACCATTTCAGGATCCAGACCAGTTTGGCATCTGCGGGGCTGAGCACGCGAAATTCAGGTGCGATGGACCCCGGCTGCAGTGATGTGGTGTGTTCGATCATTGCTTTGGCTCCGAAAATTGCATCTCCCTTCTGGACGGCCTTGGGGTTAACAGAAATTGAGATTCGCGGCGAGCGATTAACACTTTGATATTGATTAGAGTTTTCTGGGATTTTGGTGAATCAAATATTGCGGACTATTTCCTATGCCATGCGGGTGGCATGGGTGCTCATTTTCATTGCGGTGGCTGTCGGTGCGCGGGCGGCAGAGCCCGTGCGGGTGCTGGCGGTGGGGGATTCGATCCTTGCCTGGCAGAAGTGGACCGGGCGCGACATCCCGTCGGTCTACGGGCTGTTGACCGGCGCCACGGTTGAGAACGCGGCCCAGCCGGGGGCGCGGTTTTCCAACGGGTCGGGCGTTGGGCGCGCGCTGGGCTTTGACGTGCGGGCGCAGTACCGCGCCGGGCCATGGGACCTGGTTCTGATCAACGGCGGCGCAAATGATTTTCTGGCAGATTGCCGGTGTCGGGCCTGTGATGCGGTGCTGGACGGGTTAATCGATGCGGAATTGACCGGCGAGGTGCCGCGGTTTTTGGCACGCGTTTTGGCGGGCGGGACCGAAGTCGTGTGGCTGGGCTACTATGCCAGTGCGCGGTCGGGGCAGTTTGCCGGCTGCCGTCCTTATCTGGTGGAATATGACGCGCGCATGGCGCGGCTGGCTGCGCAGGCCCCGGGGTTAACCTTTGTCGATGCCGAAGACGTTCTGAACCCAGCAGCGCGCGGGCATTTTGCCATTGATGGCATTCACCCATCGCCTGAGGGGGCGCGGCTGATCGCCGGTCTGTTGGCAAATCGCGTCTCGCCCTGAGCGGGCGATGCCCCTATAGCTCAGAGCCATGGCGAAGGGTGTGAAATCCAAGGCACGCGCGCGCAAGCGTCCGGTGCGCTGGTTGATGTGGCAGGGGGTGCGGCTGGCATCAGTTGGGTTTCTGCTGTGCGTGGCGGCGGTGCTGCTGTGGTCCGTGGTGAACCCGCCCACCACGCTTTACATGTGGCAAGAGAGCCGCAGGTTGGGCGGGGTGGATCAGCAGTGGATCCCGCTGGAGGAAGTGGCGCCGGTCATGGCGCGGTCGGCGGTGGCGGCGGAGGACGCCAATTTTTGCCTGCACTGGGGTCTCGATGTGCAGGCGATCCGCACCGCGATTGAGGCGGGCGGCAATCGCGGGGCGTCCACCATCAGCCAGCAGGTGGTCAAGAATGTCTACCTTTGGCACGGGCGGTCGTGGGTGCGCAAAGTGCTGGAGGCTGGGATCACGCCGATTGTCGAAGCACTGTGGAGCAAGCGGCGGATCCTGGAGGTATATCTGAACATTGCCGAGTTCGACGAGGGCGTGTTTGGCATCGAGGCGGCGTCGCGGCACTATTTCGGCGTCGGTCCGGAGGCGTTGAGCCCGGTGCAGGCGGCGCGGCTGGCGGCGGTGCTGCCCAATCCCAAGGGGCGGTCAGCGTCGCGTCCGTCGGCCGCGCTGCGCAAGCGTGCCGCCAGCATCAGCGACGGGGCGGCCACGATCCGCGCGGACGGGCGGGCGGACTGTTTCCAGAGTTGAATCTGGCGCGCCCGGGGTGCAAGGAAGGGGAAACCCAATCGAACCCCCGGAGTGTCCATGGCGCGCCTGTTTCACGTTCCGCTGTCGCCGTTCTGCCGCAAGGTCCGCCTGAGCCTTGCGGAAAAGAAGGTCGAGGTGGAGCTGGTCGAAGAACGCTATTGGGAGCAGGATCCGGATTTCATGCGCCGGAACCCGGCGGGCAAGGTCCCGGTGTTGCGCATCGACGGGATCATGATGGCCGAGAGTGCTGCGATCTGCGAATACATCGAAGAGACCCGCCCCGAGCCTGCGCTGTTGCCCACCGCGCCTGCCGAACGCCAGGAGGTGCGGCGTCTGGTGGGGTGGTTTGACGACAAGTTTCACCAAGAGGTGACGTCGAAACTGCTTTATGAGCGGGTGAACCGGAAGCTGACCGGGCAGGGGTATCCTGACAGTGGCAATGTCAAAGCGGGCGCCAAGGCGATCAAGTATCATCTGGACTACATGACCTGGTTGCTGGATCAACGGCGCTGGCTGGCGGGGGACGTGATGACGCTGGCGGATTTTGCCGCGGCTGCACATCTGAGCGCGCTGGACTATATCTCGGACGTTGATTGGAACCGCAGCCAGACGGTGAAGGATTGGTATGCCAAGATCAAATCGCGCCCGGCGTTTCGCAATATCCTGGCCGATCAGGTGTCCGGGTTCCCGCCGCCGCGGCATTACAATGATCTGGATTTCTGACGGCGCTGTTGGACTGGGGGTTTTCCACCCCCAGACCCCCGGAGGATTTTCTTGAAACAGAGAAGCGGACCTTTGAAAGAGGCGATCTTGCAACGCGCCCTGGACGAAGGGTTTGTGGCCGCGCGGGTGTGTCGGCCGGATGCGGTGCCGGAGGTGGCCGAGCGGTTGGCGACCTTTGTAGCCGAGGGGCGGCACGGGCAGATGGGTTGGATGGCCGAGCGGATGGCTTGGCGCGGCGATCCGGCGGCGCTGTGGCCCGAGGCGCGGTCGGTGATCATGCTGGCCGAAAGCTATGCCCCGGAACACGATCCGCTGGCGGTGTTGGAGCAGCGCGATTGCGCCGCAGTCTCGGTTTACGCGCAGGGTCGGGATTACCACGATATCGTCAAAAAGCGGCTCAAACGGTTGGGCCGCTGGTTGATCGAAGAAGCTGCGCGGCAGTTGCCCGAGGGGCCGGACATCAAGGTGTTTGTCGACACCGCACCGGTGCCGGAAAAGGCGCTGGGCCAGGCTGCGGGCCTCGGGTGGCAGGGCAAGCACACCAATCTGGTCAGTCGCGAGTGGGGCAACTGGTGCTTTCTGGGCTCGATCTTCACCACGCTGGAATTGGAGCCTGATGCGCCGGTGCGCAACAATTGCGGCAATTGCAGTGCCTGCATGGATATCTGTCAGACGGGCGCGTTTCCGGCGCCCTATCAGCTCGATGCGCGGCGGTGCATTTCGTACCTGACCATTGAGCACAAGGGGCCGGTGGAGCCGGAGTTGCGTCCGCTCTTGGGCAACCGGATCTATGGCTGTGACGACTGTTTGGCGGCGTGTCCGTGGAACAAGTTTGCCGCGGCGGCCAGCGATTTGAGGTATCTGGGTCACGTGGGCGCGCCGCCCTTGGCGGAGTTAGCAGCGCTGGATGATGCCGGGTTTCGGGCGCGGTTTTCCGGCTCGCCGATCAAGCGGATCGGGCGCAACCGGTTTGTGCGCAATGTGCTGTATGCGATTGGCAATTCCGGCTCTGCGGCGTTGCGTGACGCAGCGGCGGCGTTGGCGGATGATCCGGATCCGGCGGTGGCGGATGCGGCCCGTTGGGCGGTGGAGCGGCTGTCTTGAGCATCCTTTTGGGCGTGGACACCGGCGGCACCTACACAGATGCAGTGCTGATGGAGGGTGAGGCGCGGGTGCTGGCGCGGGCCAAGGCGCTGACCACGCGGCATGATCTGGCGCTGGGCATTGGCGAGGCTGTGGGCGCGGTGCTGCAGGCGTCCGGGGTCGCACCCGGTGACGTGGCGATGGCGTCGCTGTCGACGACTTTGGCGACCAATGCGTTGGTCGAAGGGCAGGGCGGCCGGGCCGCGCTGATCTATGTCGGTTTTGACAAGCCGCCCGCCGAAACGCCCGGCTTGGCCGAAGCTTTGGCACATGATCCGGTATGCATTTTGGCCGGGGGGCATCGGCATGACGGGGCGGAGGCCACCGCGTTGGACGAAGACGCGGTGCGGGCGTTTTTGCAAGAGACGGAGGCGAGCGGCTATGCCGTGGCGGCGCAGTTTGGCACGCGCAACCCGGCGCATGAGCAGCGCGTGGTTGAGATTGTGCGCGCGGCCACGGGCGCGCCGGTGTCAGCCTCGCATCAGTTGTCGTCCAAGCTTGGCGGGCCAAAGCGGGCGCTAACGGCACTGCTTAATGCGCGGCTCATTGGCATGATCGATACGCTGATACAGCGGGCGGAGGCCGTGCTGGAGGCGCGTGGGATTGCTGCGCCGCTGATGGTAGTGCGCGGCGACGGGGCGTTGATGTCAGCCGCGCAAGCCCGGGTGCGGCCGATTGAGACCATTCTGAGCGGGCCAGCGGCGTCGATTGTCGGTGCGCGGTGGTTGACCGGCGCGCAAGAGGCGCTGGTCAGCGACATTGGCGGGACCACGACGGACGTGGCGATGCTGCGCGGCGGCGTGCCGACAATTGACCCGCACGGCGCGCAGGTCGGGCCGCACCGGACCATGGTCGAAGCTGTGGCGATGCGCACCACTGGCCTGGGCGGCGACAGTGAGGTGCATTTTGTTAGCGAGGGGTTGGCGGGTGGTGTCACCCTGGGGCCGCAACGCGTGGTGCCGGTGTCACTGTTGGCCAAAGAGGCGCCCGATGTGGTGCTGCGCGCGCTTGAGGCACAAGCGGCGGGACCCGTGCCGGGTGAACATGACGCGCGATTTGTGTGCGCTGTGCCCGGTGTCGCTGCTGGGGGGCTGAGCGCGCGTGAGGCGGCGTTGCTCCACCGGATTGGCGGTGCGGTGCACCCGTTGGGTGACGTGCTGCGGGCGCGGGTCGAGATGGGCGCGCTGCGGCGTTTGGTGGCGCGCGGGTTGGTGCAAATTGCGGCCCTGACGCCTTCGGATGCGTCGCATGTGCTGGGCTTTGCCGATGTCTGGGATGCGCACGCGGCGCGGCTGGCCTGCAAACTGATGGCGCGGCGGCGCACCGGGTCTGGCGAGGTGCTGGCGCACAGCGCAGAGGCGATGGCGCAGATCGTGGTGGATCAGTTGACCCACCAGACGGGTGTGGCGCTGCTGGAAGCGGGGTTGGCGCAGGATGGCCTGCCCGAGGATCTGGCGGGCCATGTTTTGATGCAGCGTGGTCTGGCGGATCATGGTGGCGCGGTGCGCGTGGCCACGGGGTTGTCGGTGCCTGTGGTGGGCTTGGGCGCGTCGGCGGGGGTGTACTACCCGGCAGTGGGCGACTTGCTGGGAACCGAAATGATTCTGCCCGAAGATGCCGGGGTGGCCAATGCCATTGGCGCGGTGGTGGGCCAGATCACGGTGCGCAAGCGGGGCACGGTGACCTCGCCTGGAGAGGGGCGATACCGGGTGCATCTGGAAACGGGACCCGAGGACTTTGCCGAAGAGGCCCGCGCCCGGGCGCGGCTGCACGATGTGCTTGGATCGCAGGCGCAGGCGGAAGTGCTGCAGGGCGGGGCCGATGAGGCACAGGTGAGCGCCACGTGGGACATCCGGCGGGCGCAGATCGAGACACGCGAGGTCTTTGTCGAGGGCACGTTGGTGGTTGAGGCGTTGGGGCGGCCGCGGGTGGCGCTGTAAATTCTACTAAGACGGGAATCGATTCTGCGTTATGCTGCCCCAAAGCATCAGGGGACGGACATGGCACAGATCACTAAAGCAATCGCCAAGAACTTTGGCCCGCGGCGCAGTCGGTTGGAGTTTGACGTCGAGCTTGAACTGGACAACGACGCAGCAAACCCAAGGACAATCTCGTTCAATGTCAGCGACAACAAGCACTGTGTTGCCTCGTACATGGAAGAGAACCTGCCCACAGCCGCGGCCCAAAACACGCTTGTGAATGTCCCTTTGGACACGTTCCAGAACGCGTTTTTCAAGTTTGGCCGCGAATATGCCGCCAAGATGATCGGCAAGACCTTTGAGGGCTTTGATCCGTCGGCGGCTGACTTCCGCATTTGCGCCAATGAGATCGCCTTTGAAAGCGATTACAACAAGATCAAGCACAACGAGATCCATTGCTATCCGGTGTTTATCAGCCCGGCCTTGACCCCGACCACCATCGACATGACGCGTGAACAGCTTGAGGATTTCAAATCAGTGACGGTCGTCCTATTTGCCCTGTCGGCCGACGCGCCGGCCGCCAAGAAAGCGCAGGCCGTCACAGCCTGGGAACGGAACAGGGCGTTCTTTGTCGGTCTGATGGGCGCGCGGAACGAATTGCTGTCAGAAGGGAATATTAACGTTCTCGATGCGCGCCTGAACAAACGGAAAAGCGTGCTGCAAGGGATCAACTCGCGCGCCCGCTATGTGGATCGGCAAAACGCGAAACAGCAAAAAGCTGTTGATGCGGCAGTGGCCAAGCGCAAGGACGCGGGACCCGCGCCCTACCGCACAACGGGCTAGCTATTCGGCGGCGCGTTTGGGCAAGACCCAGCCTGCGCGCGGGAAGTGGCAGGTGTAGCCGTTGGGGAAGCGTTCGAGGTAGTCCTGATGTTCAGGCTCGGCTTCCCAGAAGTCGCCCACGGTTTCCACTTCGGTCACCACCTTTCCGGGCCAGAGGCCCGAGGTTTCGACATCGGCGATGGTGTCCAGCGCCACCTGTTTTTGCCCGTCATCGACAAAGTAGATCGCCGAGCGGTAGCTGAGACCGCGGTCATTGCCTTGCCGGTTCAGCGTGGTGGGGTCGTGGATCTGGAAGAAGAACTCGAGGATATCGCGGTAGGTGATGATCGTGGGGTCATAGATCACCTCGATCCCTTCGGCGTGGGTGCCGTGGTTGCGATAGGTCGCGTTGGGCACGTCGCCGCCGGTATAGCCCACACGTGTCGAGATCACGCCGGGGCGTTTGCGGATCAGGTCCTGCATGCCCCAAAAGCATCCGCCTGCCAGTACTGCGCGTTCTTGGGTCATGTCACGTCCTCCACCTGGTCAAGATAACTGGCGTAGCCTTCAGCTTCCATGTCGTCACGGTGCACAAAGCGCAAGCTGGCCGAGTTGATGCAGTACCGCAGGCCGCCGCGGTCGCGGGGACCGTCGGGGAACACGTGGCCGAGATGGCTGTCGCCGTGCAAGCTGCGCACCTCGGTGCGAACCATGCCGTGGGTCGTGTCGGTGTGTTCGGTCACGTGCGTGTCGTTGATCGGTTTGGTGAACGATGGCCAGCCGCAGCCGCTTTCGTATTTATCGGCTGACGCAAAAAGCGGCTCGCCCGACACGATGTCAACGTAGATGCCCGGCGCCTTGTTGTTTAGAAGCTTGCCCGTGCCGGGCCGTTCGGTACCGCTTTGTTGGGTCACGTAAAACTCTTCGGGTGACAGCGTTGCGATCACGTCAGGGTTCTTGGTGTAGGTTGTCATGACATCCTCCCGATTGTCAGTCGCTGTGCCATGATATGGGGCAAGTGCGGTGCCGAAGAAGGGCTTGCGTCAAAATTGTGATGCAAACGAAAAAGCCAGGCGATGTCGCCTGGCTTTCTTTCAGAAAAAAGTTGTCGCCGTTTAAGGCAAAACGGTCGTCGTGGTCACGGCTGTGCCGTCATCCGCGATCGCAATAACCACGGTAGCAATAACGATCCCGGTGACCAGAGTCGTCGTGGAAATGATCGATCCCGCAGCAAGCGTTTCCGCCTGTGCGTTTGCCATGTCGGCAGATGCAGCCAGCGCCAAAGCCAGTGCTGCGGATTTGATTGCATTTTTCATCGTCGTGACCTCACAAAAGCAGTGAACGGGTGCGCCCGCGTGTTCGGTATTCAGCTACCATTTGTGTTGATAGCTTGCAATAACCAGGTGGCTAGCGGCTATTTTTTAAGGATCCGTGTATCGATATAGCCGATTTTTGCGCCAGCAAACTGGCGCGCCTGCCAGACTGTTCGGTCGCCGACATCGACCCAGTAGTGATTGATGATCTTGCGTCCGGCATCATCCGTGCAGATTTCGTTCAGAGATTCAACGCGGTAAGTCAGTTCCACGATTTCCAGTGATTGAACGCCGTCGCTGCTGCCGACGCAGCGGAAGTCGACCCGCTGAACGCCGTCTGCCTCGGTTTGGATGTCGAGCCGCATCGGCCATTCTTCGCCGCTTGATCGGCCCGTGACAAACGCGATGGAGCCTGCACGGTTGGAAGAAGTCATGTCATCGCCCGCGCCCCGCAGCGCCAGTAGCACGCCCGAGCGGAAGGAAAACTGACTGCCATCGACGCTGGTCCAGGTGTCGACCGTGCCAAGCCCTGGCACGCGGCGTGAATAAAGCGGGATCACATAAGCCAGCCCGTCGCGCGCTTCCACGCGCACCTCAAGCGACGGTGTTGTCAGCCCGTCGAGTAAAGCGCGGGTAACCTTGGGCAGCTCAGGCGGACTGCGCCGATTTTGGATGACGTCGCGCGCCTGCTGAAACTGTTCGAGAAAGCGCGCATTTTGAGAATTGATTTGGTCCGAGCCGCCCGAACAGCCTGCCAACACTGTTGCCGCAGTCAGCACCCCGATGGCGCGGCGCTGGAATGTTGAAATCACTCCCATACGCGCCCCCAACTTTCGCGTATCGCGCGGGCATCGGCATCGCGTACCTGTCCATAAAGCCGCCCCGGCACGATCACCCGTGCGCCACCGTCCCGTTGGATCGGGCGGATCGAAATCGTTTGTTTTCGTTTCTGCGGCTGACCTGTCAGCCACTGGGTCGGGATGGTGACGCGAATGCCTTTGTCAAACGAGCCCTCGCCAAACTCTTCTGAGCTGACGTCGGTGAGGGTGAAAAAGCCGCCCAAGCTCCAGCCGTTGCGGAAGGTACGGTCAACCGAGAAGGTCGCGCCGACATCGCCCGCAAGGTAGCGGCCGACGTCAATCTGCCCCAGATAGCCGCGACCGAAATCGTAGTAGGCAGACACATGGCCGGTGGCGACATCGTAGTCTTGAAACCCGAAACCGCCGTCGAAATCGCGTTGCGCGACATAGTTTGCCTCGACTCCGATGGCCAGGCGGCTGTCGGCGGGCTGCCACAGCACCTCGCCTGAGACGCCGCCGAACATCTGTTCCAGATAGCCCGCAGTCAGGCGGGCATAGAGGTTGGGGCCCGCTTTCCACTGTTTGGCGACATAAAGTTCTTCTATCGCGGTTTCACCCTCTTGCGCGTAGAGCACGGCGTTTGTGCGCACGGGCGGAAGCGCGGAGGGAGAGGTGAGCGAATCCTCGATGTTGCCGGTCAGGCGGTGGCGCAAATCGCCAGCAATCAGCCAGCCGGGACCGGGGCGAAATTCGGCCGAGGCGGAGATGCCGAAATCGGCTCGCACGGGCTGCTCGGTATCAAAAAAGGACGGGCGCAGGTATGGGCCGATGCTCCAACTAAAGCGCGGATAGCGTGCCTCGGGGACAAATCCGCCGGGGGCCGGGCGGCCGGCGGGGGCATCCTCGACCTTACTGCGAGAGAGCAGCAGATCAGCCGCACCGGGCTGGAATTCAAGTTGCTCGAGGTCAGCGCGGCTGAGCGTGACGCGGGTCGTTGGCAAGTCGCCGGACAGCACCACGATGTCGAATGTTTCAACTGAAGCAGGCACGGTGCCCGCTAGCCGCCGCGCCGTTCGGCCCACCGCAATGGCATTGTTGGTAAAGCGCAGTGAGGTCACCCGCGCCTCAACCCGTGTGGGCGACAAAAAGGTCAGACGTTCGAGCCGCACGCCGTCATTGCGGAACCCTTCCTCGGCGATGCCGCCCAAGGCCTCGGCCACTTGTGGGCGGGCGGCGGCCCAATCGGTGCTATAGGTTTCAGGCGCGGCGTCGCGCGATGGGCGCACGATCACCGGCAATGGACCGGCAAGGGTGAAGGGGCGCGGCGGCTCCTTTGGATTGGTCGTGATCTGAAAGTTCACGCCAAACTCGCTGCCATACATGTAATAGCCGCCAACGCGGACAAAGCGGGTCCACTGGTATTCCGCACCAAAATTGAGGCGGGAATCGCGGTCAAACACGCCGCGGCTGGTTTCCGGTTCGTAGGCGTCTGAAGAGTATTCCAGTTTTAGCCCGAGTTTGTCGTTGACCTGCCATTCGATGCCGCCAAAGGGCGCCGCGTCGCCACGAAACCATTGGTCAAAGGATACCTCGCCGCCGGTGTCGCCATCGGTAAAGGCAGGCCGGGTGCCCGAAAATGGTGCACCGATTGAACCGAGCCCGGCGAGACGACCCCAACCGAGACCGGCGGTCACCTTGATGTTGCCGGGCAACAAGAACGGGCGATCAAAGTTCTTGGTCGCCACCAGGTATTCGGCGGCATAGATGCCGGTGCCCGCAAAGTCCTGCAAACCGACGGATATGGCGGGCATGCGCAGACCTTCGCGGACCAGCAGAAAGCGGGCGTCAAAGCTGCGGTCGCGGTAGGTTTCAAAGCCGCCCGAATTCCAGTCTTGGATCCCGATGTAGCGGAACGTGCCCGAGATGCGCGGCGAAAACTGAAATGTCGCCGATGTGCGGGTTTGGCCGCCGAAATGCGACACCGACAGCGCCAGTGTCCCATCTGGCAGCGCCTCGCCGCTGGGCAGATCAATCACACCCGGCACGCCATAAAAGTTGAGTGTCACCGGTGCGTTTTGCGCGGACGCCGGCACCCACAGGCACAGCGGCAGTGTTGCCAGCGCCGCAGCGATCGGCGTTTTCAACGATTTGATTGACCGCGCCACCTGGCTCTCTCCACCGCTCGTTGGCCGTGTTAGATCATGCAGCGGGATACGCCACAATAGCGCGAACCGGCGAGACCGGGCAGTGGTCGTTGACCGCGGCATTCAGGATACAGGTTTCACCCGGTCCGCGATTGCCGCTGTATCGGGTGCGATGGGCGCCACCACATTGGTCTGAAATCCGTCGACCCAGCGCCGCACGACCTCGCGCGCGGCTTCGTCATCCGCGGCAGCGAGCGCTTGGCGCAGGGCGCGCAACACCGAGGCGACCTCAATCTCGCTCAGCCGTTCTTCGACTGTGTAAAAGATTTTCTGGTGCCCGGTGCCGATCAGAGTGCCGTTGAGTGTCAACTCTTCGGTCATTTTCTCGCCTGGGCGGAGACCGACAAACTCGATCTCAATATCTCCGTCGGGGTTTTTGTCGTCGCGCACGGTATAGCCTGCGCCTTCGATCACTTGGCGGGCGAGTGTCGCGATTTTGATCGGTTCGCCCATGTCCAGCACAAAGGTCTCGCCACCCTTGGCGATTGATCCGGCCTGCAACACCAGTTGCACTGCTTCTTGGACGGTCATGAAATAGCGCGATACGTCGCGATGGGTCACGGTGAGCGGACCACCACGGCGCAATTGGTCCTGAAACAGCGGCACGACCGAGCCGGACGAGCCCAGCACATTGCCAAAGCGTACGATGGAATAGACCATGCCGTGCGGCGTGGCGCGGCGCGACGCGGTGTCTTGTACCACGAGTTCAGCCAGTCGTTTTGAGGCGCCCATGATGTTGGCCGGGCGCACCGCCTTGTCCGACGAAATCAGCACAAAGCGCTCAACACCAGCTTCGGCGGCTTCGGTGACGAGTGTGTGAGTGCCCAGCACGTTGTTGGTTAGACCGGACAGCGGATTGGTTTCCACCAAAGTTACGTGCTTGTAGGCGGCGGCGTGCAGCACAACCTGCACCTGATGCTCTTCGAGCACGCGGCGCACTTGCCGGGGGTCGGTGACCGAGCCCAAAACCGGGATAATCTCGACGTCGCTGCCTTCGACCAGCAATTGGATTTCTGCGTTTACGTTGTAAAGCGCAACTTCGGACAGTTCAAAAAGCACCAGTTTTGCAGGCCGGCATTCCATGACCTGGCGGCAGAGTTCGGAGCCGATGGAACCGCCTGCACCCGTAACCAGCACGTTGCGCCCCGAAAGGGCCGCCAGCTGCGCTGCATTGTCGGGGCACACCTCGGCGCGGTTGAGATAGGTTTTGGCGTTGAGCGTGGTGAGTTTGTCGACCAGTTCCTCTTCGCCGATGAGTTGGGCAAAAGACGGCAAGGTTTGCACCTCAAGCCCCATCTTTTGCAGGCGCCGGGCCAGTTGCATCCGCTTCGGCTGAGTTTGCGACGGCATGGCCAGCAGCACCCGGTCGACCCGACGTTCGGCGACAATTTCGGCGATGCGCACCGGGCTAAGCACTGGCAAGCGCATCAGGTACTGACCTTGCAACGCTTTGCTGTCATCCACAAAGGCGACCGGTTCAATCTCGCGGTGATTGCGCAACGCCGACACCAGTTGCATACCAGTTGCTCCGGCGCCGTAGACCAGCACGCGGCAGTAATCCCGCCCGCAGCGGTAAATCTCGCGCACGATGCGCAACAGCACCGCGCGGCTGAGCGCAAACAGCAAAAAGTAAGCAAAACCAAAGACGATCTGCGTGCGCAGTGGCAAGATGTCGAGCAGGATGCTGGTGAGCAGCATTGAGGTTGCCGTCAGCAGCAGCGCGGCCAGTGCGGTTTGGTTGATCGAACCCGCTTCGTAGTTGTTCAGCGGCGCGGTCGACAACCCCAGCCAGACCGACAGCGCCGCTGCTGTCAGCATCACAAATGGCAAGGCCGGCAGATAGTCACGCATGATGGCAAAGGGATCGCCCAATGGGACTTGCAAGCTGAACGCCAACAGCAAAGCAACTGGAACCAGCAAGCAATCAAAGGCAACAAACACCCTCGTTTTTTGCGCGCGGGACATGGACGTGATCAGTCGGAGCATTCTTGCCTCTAACGCGGGCATTCACCCCGGTATGGTCGAGCCTTACACGCGATATGACGCTGTTTGGAGTCGTTTTTTCCCGTTTCGCGATATAAGCGGAAAAATGTGCATCATGCTGAAAACATTGGGGTGGCGAGGTTACAGGTCGATTAATTGCGCGGCTTGCGTCGGAACAGATTGCCGATGGTTTGAAAGACAAGGTCAAAGTCGTAGCAGGTGTTCTGATGGCGCTGATAGATCAGATCCAGGCGCGCTTTGCGCGGAATGCAGATGCGGCAGTAAATGTCATCCGTTTCCTCCGCCGTGGTGCAGCGTGCCAGCAAGTGATCCTCGTGCTTGTGAAAGCGGATGGTGGCAAGGCCGGTCACGCCGGGCCGGGATCTGAGCACGGCGCGATAGGTTTCGGGGAAACGGTCGACATATTCGCGCAGCGGGGGACGCGGGCCGACAAAGCTGAGATCCCCCCTAAGAATGTTCCAAAGCTGCGGAAACTCATCGAGCCGTTTGGCGCGCAAACGGGCACCGAGCGGGGTGATACGCGCGTCTTTGTGCGCTCCGGACACGCCTTTGTCGGCGTCAACAACGGTCATGGTGCGAAATTTGACCAAACCAAAGGGTGTGTCGGGCGTTTTCATACGTTCGGCCACGTAAAAGATCGGGCGGCCCTGCAGGCGCCATATCTTGTAGATCAAGTAAAGAATGATCGGGCCGAGGATCAGCACCAACAGGCTGGCAAAAAACAGATCAAAGATGCGTTTGCGCCAGGTCATACACGCGCTCTGTGCCACTGTTGGACCATCGCTGCCGCTGTGCCTTCGTCCGGGTCGATGGCGCAGAGCGCCGTCAGAGGGTCGATGTCGAGGGTCACATCCGCGATCGCATCAGGGGGTGCCGGGCGCGGCGTCCAGTCGAGAGCCGCAGCGTCCAGCAGCGCGCCCATGGCGACACTGCCTGCAGCGATGTTGAGCACCGGTGGCAGATCCGCTTGCGTCGCGAGGGTGACAAATACGCGGGCCAGCGTTTCGGGGCCGATATAGCTGCGCTTCGGCGTGCTGCGATCCGGGAAGGTGTCGAGAGAAAAGCCCGCCTGCCATGCGCCGAGGATGGCATCGGCGCCGGCCACATTGCCAAGCCGTAACACGGTGGTGGGGTGCGGGTGTGCGCGCGCCATGTGCTCCATCTCGGCTTTGGCAACGCCATAGGGGGATGTCGGGTTTGGCGCCGCGTCGGCGCGAAGCGGGCCGGTACCGCGTCCATATACGGCGGCGGATGACATGCAAAAGACGCGCCCTGCGCTTGCGTCGGCGGCTGCCGCGAGTGTCAGTTCTGCCAATGTGGTGTTCAGCGACATGGGCCGGTCGCTGCCGTGAGTAACACCGGCGAGGCACAGCACCGCGCCTGCGCCGCGCAAGCGGTTGATAAGCAACGCAGTGTCGCGGATGTCGAGATCGGCGCGGGTGTAGCGCGCTACGGTATCAGGCCAGAGCCTGTCCAGCAGACGGCCCAACCGACCGCCTGCGCCAAGCACCACCAAAGGGGCTGTCATGGCAGTGGGATCTGCAAATCGGCGGGGACCAGCGCGTTGATCTGGCGCAGATGCTCAGGTAGGCAGACCGTCTTGAAGTCGTAGGTCTGCACCACGTGTTGGCGCGCGGCCGGGCCGATATGCGCGTAGGCATCCGGTTTGTCGAGCACGTCGGCAACCTGGCGTGCCAAGCCTTCGGGATCAAAGAAATCGACCAACAGGCCAGTTTCGCCATGCCGCATCGCCTCGCGCACCGGGGCGACATCACTGGCCACGATGGTCGCCTGCATGGCCATGCATTCGAGCATCGACCAGCTCAGCACAAAGGGCATCGTCAGGTAGATGTGGCAGGCGCTGATATGGATGATCTTCTGGTAATCTGCATAAGACACGCGGCCCAGAAAGTGCAGCCGGTCCCAATCGATCAGATGGCCGACCTCTTTCTCCATCTGGCCGCGCAGGCCGCCGGGATGCTTGTTGTCGCTGCCATAGGAGGTTTCGTTGCCGCCGATCACGATGATGCGGGCGCCCGGTCGCGCCTGTTGGATGTGCGGCACCGCACGCATGAACTGGTGAAAACCGCGCGTGGTTTCGAGGTTGCGGGCCATGTAGGTCACCACTTCGTCTGCGCGGGTCAGTGGCGTTTTGAGGCGGCCAAGGTTCAGGGACGCGTTTGGATCGGGTCCAAGCAGGTCAGTGCGGATGCCGTCATGGCAGACATACATCTTGTCGTGAAAGCTGGTTGGGAAGCGGTCGCGCTGCCAATATGTCGGTGCGTGGCCCAGCGTAACCTGTTCGATGTTAAAGAGCGGTACGGTGTTGTGCGCGGCCATCAGGTAGGGCGTGTGCGCGTTGGTGGGGCTTTCGGGATCAAAGCCCACTGAGCCGCCTTTGTCCGAGTAGTAATACTCAAAAAAACCGATGATCGGTGTTGTCGGCAGCACCTCGCGGAAAAAGCTCATCTCGCCCCAGCCGACATGGCCGATGACGATGTCGGGGGTAAAACCACCGTCCACGATCTTTTGCAGTGCTTGCACCGCGCCAAAGCCATTTCCGGCAGCGTTTTCCCATGTGCGGGCCAGCCCGTACGCCTTTTCCGGGGCTGTGTGATGGGTTTTGTACTGCACCTTTTGCACGCCGGGCACATCGAACGGGTTCATGCGCTGGGTCAGAAACACAACCTCATGCCCGCCCTGCGCCATCAGCCATTCCACGAGGTGCCGGTACTGGCCGGGCATGTTTTGGTGGACAAAAAGGAATTTCATCAGGCCGCAAGTGCTGCGTCGAGCAGCGCACGCACGCGGGCGGGGCGCGGGTCGTTTTCGAGCCGGGTGATTTCAGTGCCGCCTTTCATCACCAGCAGCGTCGAGCGGCGTTTCACCCCGAGCCGTTCGGTCAGCACAGAGCGGCCAAATGTGTCCCAGTCGACGTCGACGAACGTCAGCCTTTGGTATTGTGGCGTGTCCGCCAGTGCGCTGGCGATGAGATCGGCCTTGATCTGGCAGGTCAGGGACCAGGTCGCGCGGTAATTCAGGATCACCACGTTGCGACTGTCGCGCTGTGCTCTCCAGAAATCGGGTGTGAAGTCTCGGGATGGGTAGGCCTGTACGCCCAGCGGCATTACCGCGGCAGCGGCGGAGATCATGAACATACGGCGGTGCAAAGCGCGCTCCTGCGTCATCAAATTGGCGCCAGAATATGGCGCCTGCGGCGGCGCGCAAGCGTTATGTTTTGGGCTGTCGCGACACTTGGACCGCAAGGATACCCGCGGCAATGATCACGACGCCGATGATGTCCTGGGGCCCAAGCCGTTCGCCCAAAAGCGTGGCGGCAATGGCCACCCCGAAGAACGGGTTGAGAAAGTGGAAGGTGGCGGCCTTGGTGGGGCCAATACGCTCAACCAGGGAAAACCAGATCCATGTGGCCAGAAGGCCGGGGAAAAAGACAGTGTAGGCAAATGCCGCGACAAAAGCCGGGGTCACGGTAACCTGCCACGTCTCGGTCGCGAGTGATGCGACCCCCAGCACAGCGGCGCCCACAAACATTTGCAAGCCGACCACCATCATCAGGTTGCCGCCCGACGACAATGTGCGCATCGACAACGTTGCGATGGTCAGTGCGATGGCCCCTACAGCGCAGAGTGCAACGCCCACGACATCAATTCCCGCGCTCAGCCGTGCCCCCATGATCAGGACCACCCCGCCGATGCCCAGTGCCAAGCCGGCCACCGCCAGTGCAGGCAAGCGGTCGCGAAAGAGCGCCCATCCCGCCGCCGCCACCAAAAGCGGTAAGGTCGACGCGATGATCGACGCAAGCGACGCCTCAATCGTTTGCATGGCATAGAAGTTGAGCCCCAGATAAATCGCGTTCTGGCACAGCCCGAAGGTCAGCGTGGCGCGCCACTGGTCGCGTGTCAGACGCCAGCTTTGCCCAAGCGCGCGGGCGATCAGCACGCCAATCACCCCGGCAATAAAGAACCGGACCGCCGAGGCCGCAAAAGGTGGGGCGTGGGTGACAATGACGCGCGCAGACGTAAAGGCCGAGGACCAGATCAGCGCAAAGGTCAGCCCCATGACGATAGATTTGACGTCCATTGAGATACGCGCCGTGGTCATGGCGCGGACAGTTCACCAATTCCGAGGGCTGCACAATGCAATTCGGCTATGGGGCAATTCGCTTATGGAGTAATTCGGTTATGGGCGCTCAGAGCTGAGCTGCCTGACGTGTGACGGAAAGCTTGGAACCCAAGACAGACGGTTCTTATCTAAACGTCGGCAGCCACAGGTTTGGTCAGGCGAAAACACAGAACCCGTTGGCTCTGAATTATCGCATTTTTGTGCTACTCCGTTGCTCGGAAATGTGAACCAGTTCCGGGAGGTTAACCATGATGCGCGCTTTGGTTGTCGGGCTGATGTTCTTTGCGTTGGGATCAATCGTATCGGCTGACGTTTCAGTAAACAAAAATCAGCGATATGAAGATCTGAAAACCGATTGGCTGCGCGGCAACGCCGACTTGGATACCTTGCGAAAATTGGCCGCCTTGGCGGATGGCGGAAACGTGGCCGCGCAAGTCTTGCTCGGCGTGATCTCTAGGCAGCCTAAGACGTATTTTCACGTATTCGAAGCGCTGCCACCTGGTGAGCGTCGGGCTATTTTTCGAAAGCGAGACGGCCGGTTTGGAAAACCGTGGCTTAGGGTCGCTGCCCCCTTCAATGACCTCGCAGCTTTGCTGACCCGCACCGAAAAAAAGGATTCTGAAGCCTACGCGATGGCATTGGCTGATGCCGGAGCGACGAAGATCGCGATTGATTTTGCTAATCTACCCGCGAACGAGGGTGACATGTTGGGAACGCTGCGCGTACTCAGCCACCCGAATTTGTTGCCCCACACGAAGGCGCTGTTGCATCACCTTTCAGAAAGCATGGAAGCCGGGCTGCGCCTGTCCAATCGAGCAGATGAGGCCGACGAGATTTTAGAGTTTCGGATCAAGTTGCAAAAACCAGACCTTAAAGACCGGCTTTTGGCATTGGAAACGCCCGACGTTATTGCGTTTGCAGACCTGCCTAAAGAGCGCGAAAAAATTCGCCTGCGTGGCCTGATGTTGCTGCATCATCCGGATTTGAAACAGCTCATAGACATCATGTATGACGTTTGCCCCGATGATACGGCCTATCACATGGGGGTCTTGTTTTACTTGAATGGTGGCCAACTGCGGCTTGCCTTGCTCAGCCCGTTCGAGCCTGTGATCTCAACTCAGGATTGGCAGCAATCGGAGCGTTTTCGCGGAGATTTTTTGCGCAACTGGTCTTCTAACTCAGTGCGCTTTGAGATGCTGCAAAATCTGAGCGCGTGTTTTGCCGCGGCAGTCCAGGCAGAACTGGAGCCGCGGTAGGGGGTCGTTCAAGCCCTCTCACTGGGGTGTTTTTGGATGTTCGCTCTGGCCGCATAAGATGACGCTGCCATGGACTAAAGCATATGCCTTGGGCGCAGAATCCAGCCCTTGGGGATCGTCTTTCGACCGGCTTGCCTAAAACACAAAAGAGCCGCTCGTGGTGAGCGGCCCTTGAAGTTGCTCAATGAAAACGGCTTAGCCGTTGACGCTGTCTTTCAGGGCTTTTGCGATGGTCATTTTGACCACCTTGTCAGCCTCTTTCTTGAACTGCTCGCCGGTGGCGGGGTTGCGTACCATGCGCTCGGGGCGTTCGCGGCAATAGATCTTGCCGACGCCCGGCAATGTGACGGCGCCGCCGCCCGCAACTTCGCGGGTGATCAGGCCGCACATCGCGTCGAGTGCAGCGCTGGCGGATTTTTTGTCTGTCCCCATGTCTTCGGCCAAAGCGGCGACGAGTTGGGTTTTGGTCATTGGTTTTGACATATTTTTGTCTCCTTCGTCTGCCCGATCCCTTGGGCCTGTGTTCCGGTTTGTAACGGAATGTTGTGGCAAAACACAACGAATAGTGGCGGCTGACAAGAAGAAAACAGGCATTTTCCGCGATTTCACGGAGCAAAATCACGGTTTTTGCCGACCAAAGGGTGCTGTGCCGCGGCGCGTGGGCGGTGAGGTGTCCTGAAATGCTTTCGAACTCGCGCGTTTTAAGGGGCCTCCAAGCAGAAGAGGTCTGGCAACTGCATGGTTTTGGCGTTGGTGTTATGCCCTGTCCGGCGGGTCAAACCAGCGGTTTTGCAGACACCTTTGTGCTGCACATCCTTCGGTAACTGGTCGCGTCATGTGCTGCGGCATCGTCCGGCGGTGTGATCCTCCGCCGCAAGTTTTCCTCATCAACTAGGCGACGGGGTGTGGGGTGTTTGCGTGGTCTGTTGCCTTCGGCATTTTGTGTTATATTATAACATCTACGCACCTACACGAAACTTAAGGAACGTACCCAATGACCGATCGCCGTTTGCCTGTCACTGTCTTGTCTGGATTTCTCGGGGCTGGGAAGACCACGCTGCTCAACCGAGTGCTCAACAATCGTGAAGGGCGGCGCGTAGCGGTGATTGTAAACGACATGTCCGAGGTCAACATCGACGCCGATCTGGTGCGCGCCGATACAGAGCTGAGCCGTACCGACGAGACGCTGGTTGAGATGTCAAACGGCTGCATCTGCTGCACCTTGCGCGACGATTTGCTCGATGAAGTGCGGCGGTTGGCCGAGGATGGGCGCTTTGACTATCTGCTGATTGAATCCACCGGCATTTCCGAACCGCTCCCTGTTGCTGCTACGTTTGATTTCCGCGACGAGCATGGCGAAAGCCTGTCGGATGTGGCGCGGCTCGACACCATGGTCACGGTGGTCGATTCCGTGAACCTGTTGCAGGACTACGCGTCGCAAAATTTCCTGAGCGATCGGGGTGAGACGCTGGGCGAAGAGGACGAGCGCACGCTGGTGCATCTGCTGACCGACCAGATCGAATTTGCCGACGTTGTCATCCTGAACAAGGTGACCGATGCGGGCCCCGAACGCGTTGACGCCGCGCGCAAGATCATCCGTAGTCTGAACGCCGATGCGGAGATCATTGAGACAGACCGCTCGCAGGTGGCTGCGGACAAGATCCTCGACACCGGGTTGTTTGATTTCGAACAGGCGCACGAGCATCCGATGTGGGCCAAGGAGTTGTACGGATTTGCCGACCACACGCCCGAGACCGAAGAATATGGTGTCACCTCCTATGTGTACCGTGCGCGGCGGCCGTTTGTGCCAGAGCAGATCTTTGACGTTCTCGACGGTGATCTGCCGGGGGTGATCCGTGCGAAAGGGCATTTCTGGATTGCCACGCGGCCTGAATGGGTGGCCGAGTTTTCGCTGGCGGGGGCCTTGTCGAGCGTCACACCGCTGGGCACGTGGTGGGCATCTGTCCCCGAGGCGCGCCGCCCGACGCATGAGAGCGCGCGTGCCTACATGCAGGCGCATTGGCAAGAGCCCTGGGGCGACCGGCGGCAGGAGATCGTCTTTATCGGTGCCGGCATAGACTGGTTGACGCTCAAGGCGCAGTTGGACGCGTGTCTGGTGCCCGAGGACTTGGCCCTGGCCCCGGATACGCTGCCAGATTATCCCGATCCGTTCCCGCAGTGGCGTCGGGTGGAGCAAGCGGCGTAAACGTCCTGGCGCTGGCGCGATGGGTCGAGGGCGTTTTGACCGTGGCAGGGACTGCTAAGCTCTTCTTGCTGCGTGTTTTAATCTTGCGTATCCCATAACGTTGGTTGGTTGCTACCAACCTTCCCGCCTATTCGGTCGCAGCGCGGTAGCGCAGATGTGTTGAGCGTTGCATTGCTGCCGCGTGCTCAGTTGTGGGTCTGTTGTGTTGCGCTGGGCGTCACACTGCAGGATCGCGTGTCCAGTGATTTGTATGCAGTTCTGAGCATCCCGTGGAGCGGGGCTTTCCTCATGCGAAAACCGCTGCACCGTTGCCAAAACCGCGCCGGGACATGCGCACGAGATGACATTTGTGCCAACCGGCGCTGTGGTGGTGCTGTGCGGGTACGTTTGTGCGCCCATGCGGGGTTGAGGTCAGGTACGTAGTCTGCTGCCCAACGAACGCACCAGCGCGATGCGGCCGGTTTTACAAGGCAACCCCGTGTCTGATCTGGCAGACAAGCATGACCGCTTCACGCACAACTTTGCACACACGCATCCAGCTTAGAGCTTAGAGGAACGCGGTTTCGTCAAAGCTGCGCAGCTTCCGGCTGTGGATGCGTTCCAGCGGCATCTCGCGCAGATGCTCCATGGCGCGGATGCCGATCATCAGGTGGCGCGCGACCTGGCTGCGGTAAAAGTCGGACGCCATGCCCGGCAGTTTCAATTCACCATGCAGCGGTTTGTCTGACACGCACAACAGCGTGCCGTAGGGCACCCGGAAGCGGTAGCCATTGGCGGCGATTGTCGCGCTTTCCATGTCGAGCGCGATGGCGCGGCTTTGGCTCAGGCGCTGCACGGGTCCGTGTTGATCCCGCAACTCCCAGTTGCGGTCGTCATATGTCGCGACCGTACCCGTGCGCATCAGCTTTTTAAGCTCATATCCCTGCAGCTTGGTTTCCTGCGCCACTGCTTGTTCCAACGCGATCTGTATCTCGGCCAGTGCCGGGATCGGCACCCAGGGCGGCAGATCGGCGTCGAGCACGTGGTCTTCGCGAAGATACCCGTGGGCCAGCACAAAGTCACCCAAGGCCTGAGAGTTACGCAATCCGGCGCAGTGGCCGACCATCAGCCAAGCGTGCGGGCGTAGGACAGCGATGTGGTCAGTCGCGGTTTTGGCATTGGACGGGCCGACGCCGATATTGACCAGCGTGATGCCTGAGTTGTCCTTGCGTTTCAGGTGATAGGTCGGCATTTGCGGCATCTTGGCCGCTGCAGCCAGTGGCTGATCCCCAGCGGTGATCGTGGCGTTGTCGGTCGACACAAACGCCGTGTAGCCGCTGGCGGGATCATCGAGTTGTGCGCGCGCGTAGGCTTCGAACTCGGCCACGTAAAACTGGTAGTTGGTGAACAGCACGTGGTTCTGGAAATGCACAGGATCGGTGGCAGTGTAGTGCGCCAGACGAGCCAGCGAATAATCAACGCGCTGCGCGGTAAAAAGCGCGAGCGGCCCGACGCCGTCGTCAGATTCAAACACGCCGTTGACGATGTCATCATTGGTTGTTGTCAGGTCGGGCACATCAAATATATCGCGCAAGGTGAAATCTGACGCGCCCTGCTGCGGTACGCTTAGCGATGGGTCATTGGCCACGGCGAAATGCACGGGCATCGGTGTCGTCGAATACCCGACCTCAACCGGCTGTCCATGGTTCTTGAGCAGCAGCTTGATCTGCTGTTCGAGATAGGCCGCGAATAGATCAGGCCGCGTGACCGTGGTGGCATATGTGCCGGGCGAGGACACGTGTCCAAAGCTCAACCGTGTGTCGACGCGCGAATAGCTGGTCGTGGTAAAGCGGATCTCGGGGTAATAGGCGCGGATGCGCCCGCGTTCCGGTGCGCCGTTCTGCATTGCGTCCAGAAACGCGTCACAGAGATAGCTGGATGCGTCGCGGTAAAGCTCTTGCAGGCGTGCCACAGCAGCCGCGGCGTCGTGATAGGTCTGGTGCGTGATGTGGTCGAATGGGGCCATGGACAGCGTCTTACCCGGTCAGGGTCACGGGGTACATAGCCCTTGCACCCGAACCGTGCGGGCGGCGATGCCGCGCCGGCTCAGGCTTCGATGACGGGGACAAACTCAAAATTGCGCACGTCGACCAGGCCCAGATCAGAGATGCGCAACTCTGGGATCACCACAAGCGCCAGCAGCGAGTGCTGCATGTAGGCATTGTTCAATGTGCAACCGCAGTCTTGCATGGCGCGACCCAAAGCCTCCGCCTTGGCGGCAACGTCGGCTGCGGGGCTGTCGGACATGAGCCCTGCGATTGGCAGTTCGACCAGCGCAAGCTCCTCGTCATCGCGGTAGAGCACGACGCCGCCGCCGACCTCGGCCAAGCGGTTGGCCGCCAGCGCCATTTGCGTGCGGTCGGTGCCGACCACAATCATGTGGTGGCTGTCATGGGCCACGGTCGAGGCCATCGCCATCCGCCCAGTGTAGCCAAAGCCTGCCACCAATGCGTTGGTGACGCCGCCGGTGGCGCGATGACGTTCGACCAGCGCAATCTGGCAGGTATCGCCATCGCTTTGCACCAGCCCATCGCGCACCGGCATGTCGCGTTTCAGCGCTTTGGTCGGCGCCTGGTTTTCGACGACACCAATCACGTTTGCGGTCACCGAATTGGCGCCTTCGGGTGCCGCGAGCGCGAAATCCGCATCGGATTTCGGCGCGCCCATGTGAACCGTTGCACGCGCGCTGGCAGGCCAATCAAGATGTGGGCACGCGACGGTCAGCGTGCCATCGATAGCCACGGTTTGGCCGCGCGCAATCACCTGTTCGATGGGCAGTGTTTCGAGGTCGGAGGTCAGGATCACGTCGGCGCGCCGTCCCGGGGTCAGCGAGCCGATTTCCCGCTCTAGCCCGAAATGCGTAGCGGTGTTCAGCGTTGCCATTTGTACTGCCACAATTGGGTCGCATCCGCAGGCAATCGCGTGCCGCACCACGCGGTTCATGTGCCCGTCATTCACCAATGTGCCAGAGTGGCAGTCATCGGTGCACAAGATCATACTGCGCGGGTCGAGACCCTTTTGGGTGATCGCAGTGATCTGGCTTTCGACATCGTACCACGCGCTGCCCAGCCGGATCATGGACCGCATGCCCTGGCGCATGCGCGCAATGGCGTCGGCTTCGCAGGTGCCTTCGTGGTCATCGGCAGGACCGCCTGCCACGTAGGCGGCAAAGTCCGGTCCCAGATCAGGCGAGGCATAGTGCCCGCCCACCGTCTTGCCGGCGCGCTGGGTCGCGGCAACCTCCGCCAGCATCTGCGGATCGGCGGCAGACATGCCGGGAAAGTTCATCATCTCGCCCAGCCCGATGATGCCCGGCCAGCCCATCGCCTGCGCTACGTCATCGGCGTCAATCTCAAACCCCGTTGTTTCCATTCCAGGGGCCGATGGCGCGCAAGAGGGCATTTGGGTCCAAATGTTGATCGGCTGCAGCATGGCTTCATCACGCATCAAACGGACGCCATCGAGGCCCAGCACATTGGCGATCTCATGCGGGTCCGTGAACATTGACGTGGTGCCGTGCGGGATGACAGCGGCGGCAAACTCGGCCGGGATCAGCATGCCGGATTCGATGTGCATGTGCCCGTCACACAGCCCCGGCACCATGTAGCGGCCCGCAGCGTCGATCACCTCGGTCTCGGGCCCGATGCATGCGGAGGCATCGGGCACCACGCAGGCGATCCGTCCGTGCTTAATCGCGATGTCGTGGTTCGGCAGCGCTTCGCGGGTGTGGACATTTACCCACGTGCCGCCCTTGATCACGGTATCGGCTTGTTTGCGACCTGCGGCGACGTGCACAAGTGCTGCAGCGGTATCGGGCCAAGACGGAAAGGGCGCATATTCCATGGTGTATGACATCAAGTTTTGTCAGTCCACGCAAGAGGTGCGCAGTCAATGCGCGCCCTACGCAGCAAATGGTTTCGCAGCGTGGCTCAGCGCAGATTACAGACCGTCTTTCATCACTGTGCAAGCGCGGTTCAGTTTTACGATGCGAAAAGAAGCTGCAATGCGCGCACAGGCTTTCGGCCATGTCACAAACAGTCAAAAGTTGTTTCTGTCGTCGGGTAGAGCGTTCTTTGATAGAACGGCTTGACGCAACCTGAGCGGTTCGCATGCGCTTTTACTGGATTTCCACCTGGCCCAGTACAACGCCTGGCCTTTCGTTTCATACCGCCCACCTCGTTACTGGATTGGCAGTTAGCTGCGTCGCGAAGACAGGCCGATAGGGCTGGATGAGCGTTAGGTCAGCGCCTCGGGGTGGTCGGCGCCCCAGACTTTGCGCGCATCGCGTGCCACGGCGGCACGTTCAAGACGGTCCAATTCCTTGAGTGCGCTTTCAGCATCACCCGTGCGCGCCATGGCCTGGGCATATGTCCGGCGCACCGATCCTGCGCGCCATGGGCGCATGCCCGCCGCCACCCATTGGCGCAGTTCTGGTGGCAATGCATCGAACTCGCGCATCGGGTCAGCCGCCCGTCGGCGGGATTTCAGGGACGTTGTACCGCGATTTGTGGGCATTGGACCGCTCAAGTTGCTTTCGCGATGTTATAACATAGCAATTTTCAGCCTCAACATCGAAAGCGAGTGCAATTTGCGCCGATTTTGAGCCTCGCATGCGCGTTCACGTGCGCCTTGGTTTGACCCAACCTGCGGCTGCTGAGGCCACCAATGTCATTACTCTTGAGCAAATGTGTGGAGAGGCAAAGCGCGTAAAACACAATCTTAAGATGAGTAGAATTGACGTGACCGGCTGAGTCTTGCCGTTTGGTGATTAATGTAGCCCAACGAAGCTTTGCTCCGGCATAGTGATCGCTTGTGAGAGCAAACAGGCATGTGTCTGGAGCCCAAAGATCGTCGGGCGCGTGCAAAAAACCCCCGGCGCGCGCATGCAGGTGCAGAGACCTATCGCCTCACACACTGATGGCTGTATTTGTGCCATAGCGGCCACGTCGCCGCGGCGGCACGAGTGGGCGTTGCGCGCGCCCGTTGCGCAGCGCCGTCGCAGCGGCTAGGCACCGGGCCATGCGACCGATCCGCCTCTTTGCCGGCTTTCTGACCGTAGGATTCTGGACTTTGGCGAGCCGGGTTCTTGGCTTTGTGCGCGAAGTGATGCTTTTGGGGCTGATCGGGCCAGGGCCGTTGATGGACGCCTTTGTGGCTTCGTTTCGATTGCCCAACATGTTTCGCCGCTTTTTCGCCGAAGGCGCGTTTAACGCCGCCTTTGTGCCGATGTTTTCGGCACGTGTCGGGGACAGTGCGGCGGCGATGCAGTTTGGCCGTGACGCTCTGAATGGGTTGGCGTTGGTGACGCTGGCGCTGACCGGCGTGGCGATGATCTTTATGCCAGCTTTGGTTTGGGCCACCGCGGGTGGTTTTGACGAGACGCGGTTTGATTTGACCGTCGGGTTTGGTCGGATCGTGTTCCCGTATATCCTGTTCATGTCGCTCTCGGCGCTGTTTTCCGGGGTGTTGAATGCCACCGGTCGTTTTGCGGCGGCGGCGGCGGCGCCGGTGCTGCTCAATGTCTTTGTCATCGCAGCGATGGGCATGGCTTGGGCTTTTGAGGCTGAGGTGATCATCTGGCTGATCTGGACCATTCCAGTGGCAGGCGTGGCTCAATTGGCGTTGACCTGGGGCGCGGCAGCGCGTGCTGGATTTGGGCTGCGGCCCGGTTTGCCACGGTTTACGCCGGAGATGGGCACGCTGTTGCGCACTGCGATCCCGGCGGCGCTGGCAACCGGGGTGATGCAGATCAACCTTGTCGTGGGCCAACTGGTGGCCAGCCAATACGATAACGCGGTCAGCTGGCTTTTCGCCGCCGACCGGCTGTATCAATTGCCGCTGGGCGTGGTGGGTATCGCAGTGGGCATTGTGCTGCTGCCGGAACTGACGCGGCGGCTCACCGACAATGATCGCGCAGGCGCGCGCGACGCCTATTCGCGGGCATCCGAGTTTGCCATGGCACTAACGCTGCCGTCGGCCGTTTTGTTGATTGTGGTGCCTCTGCCGCTGGTGTCGGTGCTGTTTCAGCGCGGTGCCACCGGCGCCGATGATGCGGCCGCTATTGCCGTAGCTGTCGCGATCTATGGATTGGGTTTGCCTGCCTTTGTGCTGCAAAAGGTGGTGCAGCCGCAGTATTTTGCCCGCGGTGACACGCGGCGGCCATTTCACTACGCGCTCGGCGCCATGGTGGTGAACGCGGCCGTGGCGATCGGACTGGCACCGTTTGTGGGGTGGATGGCGCCTGCGATTGCGACGACGCTGGCCGGTTGGGCAATGCTGGGGCTGTTGTACTTTGGCCTGCGCGGGATGGGCGATGCCGTGCAAGTCGATGCGCGCTACCGCAGGCGGCTGCCCCGGATCGCGTTAGCGGCGGTTTTCATGGGGCTAGCGTTGTGGTTGGCCGCAGCGGGGTTGCGGCCAGCGCTGGGCACGGACGGCGTTCGCTACATCGCTCTTGCGGGATTGCTCGCGCTGTCGGGGGTCAGCTTTTTCGGCGCCGCGCATTTGTTGGGTGGTGTCCCGCTTTCGGATATGCGGCGCGCGGTGCGGCGCTAATCGCGTCGTAGCGCCGCCAAAAGCTTGGCCATGCCACCGGGCATTACAAAGGCTGCGATGGCAAAACCGGTGGCCGCGCCGGTCAGTTCCGCGACCCAAGCATAATCCGGCGTACTGCCGGTCAGCGCAAAGAGCGCGGCAAACAGCAATTGCAGGCCCATTAAGATGCCAATTAGCAAAAAGGCTTGGCTTTGCTGCCCCCCGGTTACCAGCTGTTTCTGCCAAAACAGGAATGTGAACGTACCGATCAGCCCATAGGCGCCGGGATACGCGCCAGACAGCCATGACTGCGCCGTCGTCATGCCCATCAGCAGCGCGCCGACAATCGAACAGAACATAAAAATCAGCCAAACCGCAGCGCCGCCCATCACCTCGCCCACCAGTTTTCCCATGGCAAGCAGGATCACGCCCGAGATCAGCACGCCGGTAAAATTCCCTGCAACAAACGGATAAGTGAGAAAGCGCAGCATGTGCTCCCACAGGATCAGTCTGTTCTCGAGCATGAAGTCGAAGGCTTGGCCGGAGAAGGCGTAGGCGTTGAGCGCCTCCAGGCGCCAGCCGATGGCTGCGGGGCCGCCGATCACGCCGGCCTCAGCCAATGAAAAAACCACCTCTGGCACAGCGATCCCGGCAAAAAGCAGCCACACCAGCGGGGGCAGGGGGTTCACCGGGCTTGGATCGTGATGTGTCATCGTAGGTCTGCTTGACGCTATTTCGTGGCCCAAGTAAGCCAAGCGCGCGAAAATGCCCAGAGGTGCTTATGTCAACATCGCAATTCACCCCCCGTGTATTCTCTGGCATTCAGCCGTCAGGGGGGCTGACGCTTGGAAATTATCTGGGCGCGCTCAAGCGGTTTGTCGACATGCAAAACGCCGGCGATTTCGAGACGGTCTACTGCATGGTCGACTTGCACGCGATCACCGTATGGCAGGACCCGCGCGCGCTGGTGCACAATACGCGCGAGTTGGCCGCGGGGTTCATTGCCAGCGGGATTGACCCTGAAACGTCCATTTTGATCAACCAGAGCCAAGTGCCCGAGCATGCGCAATTGGCTTGGCTGTTTAACTGCGTGGCGCGCATGGGCTGGATGCAGCGCATGACCCAGTTCAAGGACAAGGCGGGCAAGAATGCGCAGAATGTGTCGCTTGGGCTGTTTTCCTATCCGTCGTTGATGGCGGCGGACATTCTGGTCTATCACGCGACCCATGTGCCCGTTGGCGAGGATCAAAAGCAGCATCTTGAGCTGACACGGGATATCGCCATCAAATTCAACCACGATTATGGCGTCGACTTCTTTCCGGTCATCGAGCCGGTGATCGAAGGCGCGGCCACGCGGGTGATGTCTTTGCGCGATGGGTCCAAGAAGATGTCGAAATCGGATCCCTCTGATGCCAGCCGGATCAACATGACCGACGATGCCGACACCATCGCCAAGAAGATCCGCAAGGCCAAAACCGACCCCGATGCGCTGCCATCCGAAGCAGCCGGGCTGGCCGATCGCGCCGAAGCGCGCAATCTGGTGAACATCTACGCCGCACTTGCCGACAGCAGCGTGGATCGGGTGCTGGCCGATTTTGGCGGTTCGCAATTTGGCGTGTTCAAACCCGCGCTTGCCGATCTGGCGGTGGCCAAACTGTCCCCGATTTCAGGCGAGATGGCGCGGCTGATGGCTGATCCGACTGAGATTGATCGCATTCTGGCTCGCGGCGCCGCGCAGGCACGCGAGATTACCGCGCCGATCCTCAAACGCACGTATGAGATCGTGGGTATGGTTGGCGCCTGATCCAACCCATCGAAGTGGTGTAAAAATCGATTTACTTGTGCTATCGTAAGCCTAACTTGACATGAAAGGTGCTGAGCGGCCGCGCCTTTGTGCGCCTGGCATAAGCCAGACTAGGTCGATCCGTTCGTCATCGCAAATGAATGCCGGCGCGCCCGGTGCAATGATGATGCAACAAAGGTACACGCACCATGACTAAGGTTATCACCCGCTTTTTCGAAAGTGCCACCCAGGCGCGGTCGGCCCGCAAAGAACTGATCAATCGGCAAAATGCCTCGCCGCGGATCGTCAAGCTGTTTGACACCGCCGATGGCCTGACCGAGCGGTTGTCCAAGGCAAATGTCGATGCACCCACGGCGCATGCTTATGCGGCGCGGATGGAATCGGGTGGTGCGGTGCTGATGGTGCTGGCGGGCTACAAACCCTTGGGCATCGCGCAAACAGCGCGGGATGTCATGGTCGCTGCCGGCGCAGTCGACATGGACGATCTTGTCGAAGAGATTTTTGTGGATGACGCGCTGCGGAGCAATCGCAGTATTTTGGCCGATCATCCACTGCTGGTGAGCCGCCCCTATGATCCGGACCAGCCAAATTTCTACATGGCCAACTGGCCTATCCCGCTCATTTCGCGTCGCAAACCCTTTAGAATGTCCGTGTTCCCACCGCATTCGCGGATGGCAAGTTGGCCCGTGCCGCTGCTTTACAACACCCCGCGGTTCACGGCATCGATCTTTCCAAAACATGCGCGGATGGCGAACTTTCCGATCCCGCTGATCAGCAAGCGTAAGCCTGCGGATCGCTTTGCCTTTGACCGGCATGCACGTATGGCGAATTTTCCGATCGGTCTGATATCGCGACGCAAACCCTATACCGGTACCCTGATTGGCCGACACACGCGGATGGCAGGTTGGCCTTTTGCCCACCTCATCAACGGCAAGACGGAAAATGCGCTGATCCCGGGTGGGCCGCGGATGGCGAATTTTCCGATACCCCTGCTGAGCAAGCGCAAGCCGAAAGATCGTTTTGCCTTCCCAAGGCACGCGCGGATGGCGAATTTCCCGATCCCGTTGTTGAGCAAACGGGTGCCTGCAGATCGCTTTGCGTTTCCAAGGCACGCGCGGATGGCAGACATGATCCTGCCACTGGTCACGCGGCCCGATGATCCTGCGCGCGGGCGCCGGTGGAGCCTGTCCGATAAGCTCGGACTGCCAACGATATCGCGACGCTGACGCACAAACGCACGGGTGCTGTGTGCCTGTGCGCCTCGCCTTGGGGCCATGCGACGACCATCTATGCGCCAGCATAGGAGGGTTTATGCATGGCGACCGAACAAGCATTTTCAGCGCATCCTGAAACCAAGGTGGGGCACATTCACCTGCGGGTCAGCGATCTTGACCGCGCCATCGGGTTTTACCGCGATGTGTTGGGCTTTGACATGATGCAACGATATGGCGATGACGCCGCGTTTTTGTCGGCCGGTGGGTATCACCACCACATTGGCCTGAATACGTGGCAGTCGCGCGGCGCAGGGCCTGCGCCAAGGGACACGGCGGGGCTCTATCACGTGGCATTTCTCTATCCAGACCGTGCGTCGCTGGCGCAGGTGGTGCAGCGGGTACTGGACGCGGGTTATCCGCTGGAAGGTTCCGCAGATCACGGGGTGTCCGAGGCGCTCTATTTCAGTGATCCAGATGGAAACGGGGTCGAGCTTTACCGCGATCGCGCGCCAGAGGATTGGCCGCGCGACGACGCGGGTGGTTTGACGATGGTCAATGCCCGCCTCGATCTTGAGGCGCTTTTGGCTGAGGCCCCTTGAGACATGGATTTACTCTGCGCTCGGCCTGCGCCAGTCTAGCGCAGGTTTTGTAAAGGGCGCGGCATGAGCACCGGATTTTATTGGGATGAGCGGTGCATGTGGCATGCCGGCGGCAACTATGCGGGCACGCTTCCCTTCGGCGGATTGGTGCAGCCGCTGGCGGCCGGCGGGCTGCCCGAAAGCCCCGAGACAAAGCGGCGGTTGAAGAACCTGATGGATGTCACGGGCTTGACCCGTGATCTGGTCGTGCAAAGCGCAGAGATGGCCAGCCGTGCCGATTTGTTGCGCGTGCACCCGGCTGCGTATCTAGATCGGTTTCAGGAGGTGTCAGACGCTGGCGGTGGCGAGTTGGGGCACCATGCGCCCTTTGCCCAAGGTGGCTATGACGTCGCAGCGCTGTCGGCAGGTCTGGCCAAAGCGGCGGTCGCTTCGGTTTTGACAGGCACGCATGAGACAGCCTATGCCCTGACCCGTCCGCCCGGGCATCATTGCGAGGCGGATGGCCCGATGGGCTTTTGCCTGATGGCCAATATCGCCATCGCGATTGAGGCTGCGCGCGCGACCCAACCCGACCTGCGGTTTGCGGTGGTCGATTGGGACGTGCATCACGGCAATGGAACTGAGGCGATCTTTTATGACCGCGCCGACATTCTAACGATTTCGCTGCACCAGGAAAGGAACTATCCGCTGGATACCGGCGCCGTTGAGGATCGCGGGGCTGAGGCAGGGCTTGGTTACAACATCAACGTGCCGCTGCCCGCCGGCGCGGGGCATAGAGCTTACGTGTATGCGATAGACCGGATTGTGTGCCCAGCCATCGAAGACTTTCAGCCAGATATGGTGATCGTTGCCTGCGGCTATGACGCGTGCGCGATAGATCCGCTGGCACGCATGCTGGCCACGGCAGAGACATTTCGCCAGATGACCCTGCGGATCAAAGACCTGGCCGGGCGCGTTTGTGATGGCAAGCTGGCGCTCTGTCATGAGGGCGGCTATTCCGAAGTCTATGTGCCTTTCTGCGGGCATGCCGCTCTCGAAGCGCTTTCCGGAAGCGCGATCAATGCTCCCGACCCGATGCGCCGAGCGCTGGATGCGCGCCAGCCCGGGCCGCGGTTCGACGCCTTTTTGAAAGGTGAGATCGATTTAATCGCCAGCTCTTTTGGGTTGCCCCCTCTTGACGCAAGCCTTCCTGCAAACGACATGATGTCTGATATGTAAAAAGGCGTAACATATGGCCCAACGCAACGAAGCTGCTCTTGATTTTCTGCTTAACCGCCGGTCACGACCGGCCAAGACACTGACCACCCCAGTGCCGGATCGCGCTGAATTGGCGCAAATCCTCACGGCCGCGGCACGCACGCCAGATCACGGAAAGATGGAGCCATGGCGATTTGTCGTTGTGCAAGGCGATGCCATGGACCGATTGGGCGATGTTGCGCAGCGCCGAGGAGAGGCCAAAGGTCTCGACGAGGCTCAAGTTGCCAAAGGGCGGGCGCAGTTTGATCAGGGTGATCTGGCGGTGGTTGTGGTAGAAATCCAAAAGCCTTCAGAGAAGATCCCGGCGGTTGAAATGACCTATTCAGCGGGGGCCGTGTGCCTGTCGCTTTTGAACGCCGCGCTTGCTGCCGGTTGGGGCGCCAACTGGCTGAGCGGCTGGGCCAGCCATGACGCGGAGTTTGGCCGCGAGGCGCTGGGCCTTGCTGAAAATGAGCGTATTGCAGGGATCATTCACATCGGTACCGAAACCAGTACACCACCCGAGCGTCCGCGCCCGGACCTCGATGCAATCACGGAATGGGTTGATAGGTGATACTGAGCGCTTTCTTCGCTGCCTTGGGTCAGCTTGGTGACCCGAGGTTTCGTCGCGTGCTGCTGATCGGGCTGGCACTGACCATTGCACTACTGGTGGCAGCGACGTCGGGCTTTGTGTGGTTTGTCGGCTGGTTGAGTGCGGACAGTGTCGACGTGCCATGGATTGGCACCATCACTTGGCTGGACGACATCATCACCTGGGCGTCATTTTTTATCCTTCTTTTCCTGTCAGTCTTTCTGATGATCCCGGTCGCGTCCGTCATCACGTCGATGTTTCTTGAGGATGTCGCCCGCGCGGTCGAAGATGAGCACTATCCCAACCTACCACCTGCAAAAGGCGTAGGCTTTGCTGACGGCCTGGTCGATACGTTGAACTTTCTCGGAGTTCTGATCGTGGCCAATCTGCTGGCGTTGTTGCTGTACGTTTTTTTGCCCTTTGCGTCGATCTTCATCTTTTGGGCGCTAAACGGTTTTTTGCTGGGGCGGGAGTATTTTACGCTGGTCGCAATGCGGCGTGTTGGTCGTGCGCAGGCACGGGTGCTGCGCCGGGTACATTCCGGCAGGATCTGGCTTGCCGGAACGCTCATGGCTGTGCCGCTGACCATTCCGCTGATCAACTTGCTGATCCCGATCCTCGGGGCAGCCACGTTCACGCATCTGTACCACGGTTTGGTCAGCGACCCGTAAAGACCAGCCGTGAGCTGAACGCAAAGACCCGACGGGCAGAATGTGTCCAAACAGAGAAGATGAACAAAGGGCGTCGCTGCCCACCGATCAGTCGGGTGTCAGATCGAAAATTGTGAAGTTTCGTGGGTCCAGCCAACCAGAAAAGATGATCCCCGCGATAATTGCCCACAATACCAATGCGACCCACGTCACAATCCACGCCTTGCGCTTTGTATGGTGGTGTTCCGGCGCGCCGGCATGTGTCCCCGGTTCGACTTTGCCCAGATCGCCTTGGGTTTGCACTCTGATCGGCAACGCAATCAAAAAGCACATCCACCAGATCACAGCATAAAGGACCAGAGCCGAGGTTATGCCCATTACACTTGTTCCAGTTCGGTCAGGGTGCCGTTCATGTCTTTGGGATGTAAAAACAGGACCGGCTTGCCGTGAGCGCCAATTTTGGGTTCGCCATCACCCAACACGCGCAGACCGCTGGCCTTGAGATGGTCACGAGCCGCGCGGATATCCTCAACCTCGTAGCAAACGTGGTGGATGCCCCCGGACGGGTTCTTGTCCAGAAACCCTTGGATCGGACTGTTTTCGCCCAATGGGTACAGCAGCTCGATCTTGGTGTTTGGCAGCTCGATAAAGATGACCGTAACGCCGTGATCCGGTTCGTCTTGTGGCGCGCCGACGGATGCGCCCAAAGCGCTGCGGTATTGCTCGGCGGCGGCGTCGAGGTCGGGGACTGCGATAGCCACGTGATTGAGGCGTCCGATCATGAGTTTGCTCCGTTGATCAACAGGTATGCACTTATGCGGGTCTGACAAGGGACGGCACAAGGGTGGAATTAACGTGCTGTTAGGCATCGGCAATTAACCTTCGAGTCGCACTGGCAAGGAGAGTGAGATGGACGGCGACGGCCCTTTCAAACCTAACTATCCCGCGCCGACAGCGATGCGCCCGCTACTGGGCCTGACGGTGCTGGTGATCGAGGATAGTCGTTTCGCCTGCGAAGCGATGCGACTTTTGTGCTTGCGGTCGGGCGCGCGGATCCGGCGGGCAGACACGATGCGCGCAGCAAGGCGGCATTTGCAGGTTTACAGGCCATCTGTTGCGTTGATCGACCTCGGACTGCCTGACGGCAATGGCGCCGACCTGATCCGCGAACTTGCGACGGGTCAGCACCGCCCGGACGTCGTTTTGGGGATCTCAGGCGATACCGGGGCCGAGGCGCAGGTCATCGACGCCGGTGCGGATGGCTTTATGGCCAAGCCGGTCCTGTCGCTGGCACAGTTTCAGGAAACCATCCTCGCCCATCTGCCAAAAGAACGACGGCCATCTGGTCCGCGTCCCGTGTCCGAAGACGTGGTGGAACCTGATCCACTGGCGTACCGCGACGACATGATGCACGCCGCTGACATCATAGAAGACGCAGCAGACGAGCGTACCGCCGACTATGTCGCGCAATTCTTGTCCGGGGTTGCACGCAGCGCACGCGATACCGACCTTGAAATGGCTGCCAATGCGCTTGCGGCACGGCGCGCACGTGGGTTGGCGGTTGCGTCTGAGATGGCGCATCTGGCTGGACTGGTACAGGCACGGCTGGCGACAAAAGCGGCGATATAGCTTTTGATAATCGCTCGTCGCTATCGGCGACGCTGCGGACCGTAATCAATGCGGTACGTTTTAGGACGCGGGCGGACGGCTTGGGTCACTGGCGACACGGACCAACTGCGTGAGGTCATGCAAGCTTTCCTTCTGCAGACCGGACGCATCGAAATTCGAAGGGTGCAACCACGCACCAAACGCCTCCTTCAAAGCGGGCCATTCAGCGTCTATGGCTGCAAACCATGCAGTGTCGCGGTTGCGTCCCTTGACCACGCTGGCTTGGCGAAAGATGCCCTCATAACTTAGGCCAAACCGTTCTGCTGCGCGACGCGACGCGGCGTTCAATGCGTCGCATTTCCATTCGAACCTGCGATAGCCTGCGTCAAACGCCCATCCCATCATTTGGAGAATTGCGTCGGTCGCTGCTGGAGTGCGTTGCAAAGCGGGGCTGAAATTGATGTGGCCGACTTCGATGCTGCCGGCATCAGGGTGTACGCGCAGGTAACTTGCAACGCCTTCGAAGTGACCCGACGCCTTGTTCAGAATGGCAAAAAAGTGCGGGTCGGCACACCCTTCGTGGTCGCGCACCCAGCGATGATATTGCGCAGAGGATGAAAACGGGCCGTAAGGCAGGAAGTTCCAAACGTGATCGGCACCGGCAAAGGCGCGGTAGAGCAAAGCGGCATGGCGGTCCGCGCGAAGCGGTTCGAGGTGGGCATAAGCCCCGTCTAACACCAGAGCGGGGTCCGGCGTCGGCGGCGGTGTCCAACCTGGCACGGGCAAGGCATTGATTTGGTATTGCGACGTCATACCGGGACGTTAGGGAACTTTGCGGGCACCGGAAACAAGGATTTCGAGCGGTAGCACCAAAACCAGCCTAAAGCAGCAAGCGCGGATCGTCGCCCATATCGAGACCAGGGAATACCGTTGCCTCAAGCGTCGCGCGGTTGATCCCCATCAGGCCTGTCATGATCCACGCTACGTGCGCCCGGACATCACGTGTCGGCATCAAATCGCGATTTTGATAGAGATCGCCCTGCTGCAACCCTGGCCAATCGCCGTGAACGCGGCCGCCGCGCACTGTGCCTCCGGCTAAAATCATCAGACCGCCGGTGCCGTGATCCGTACCCCGGGTGCCGTTTTCACGCGCTGTGCGGCCAAATTCCGTCACTGCAACTACGGTTGTGCGCCCCCAGGTGGATTGGCCCAGACCCGACTTGAGCGTGTTGAGCACCTCCGCCAACTGTCCAAGAGCGCGGTTCATTGCGCGGATCTGACCGCTGTGGGTGTCCCAGCCGCCAAGGGAAAACGCCGCGACGCGAGCTTCGCCTGCGAGGCGTTGCGCCGCGAATTCGGCGATTTTCACATGTGCGCCCTTGCGTGCGGTTCGGTCAGTTACCTGTGCTTCGGCGTCTAAGGCCGCAAGCACCTGCGCCTCTTGCCAGGCTGCATGTAAAGCCGGATCACTTTCCGTGACCAGTGTCATCAATTGTTCCGTCACAGGACTGAGGCCGAGAGAGACATCTGGCGACCAGTTCGACACTTCGACAGGCCCTTGCAAGAGCTTCATATCGCTGCGACCGACGGCATAGGCGGTTTCCGCGGTAACACTGGGAACCGCTTGCAACATTCGGTTCAGCCAACCATCGCGGACCCCGGCCATTGTTTCGGTTCCCGCTTCGAGCAGGTCCTGGCCATCGAAATGGCTGCGTTTGTCTCGGTAAGGGGTGGACACCGCCTGAACAAAACCCAGCTCTTCGGCGCGCCACATTGGGAGCAGAGGGGCGAGTACCGGATGCAAGGCGTAAAATCCATCAAGGTCATGCGCGCCCTGGTCCGGCCCGCCTGCGAGGGTCGGACGCAACTGTGTTAGCAGCGGATCGCCATAGGGGCGCAACAGGTCGAGGCCGTCCATGCCGCCACGCAAGATAATAACCACCAAACGATGATCACCGGGCGTTGCAGCAAAGGTGACCGGCGTGATCAGCGGGCTGGCTGCAAGCGAACAGCCAACAAAGCTGGAACGCAGGAAATCTCGGCGGTTGAGTTGCATTGCCGTCACCTCCTTTGAAACGCGGGTGACATGAGGACGAGGCCTATTCCTTCGGGCCGATTTTCCGCTGAAGCGGCAGCAAAGTGCACAAGATCGCTGGCGCGGCGCCCCAAGCTTGTCGCAACAAATTCGCGTGGGTCTGGCAAAACACGCAAGATGAACTCGGGCGCGTTCATCGCCCATGCGACACGGCCTGCAATGCCCTGCGGGGTGATCCAGTGCGCATCATCTTCGGGCCAGCCATCAGGGCCACCGGGTCGCTGCCATTGCTGACCCATGGCCGTCAGCGGGCGCGAGATCACTCGCCGCATCTTGCGCTCGCCAAAGCGCATCAGTTTTTCTTCGGGCACGGCCAGGGATCGCATCGCAGATGCCATGAAATCCAGCGGCGGTTTGACATTTTGCAGTGTTGGCTGCCAGGCGGCGGGGTGGTTTAACAGCACCTCATAAAGCGCAAGAAGGTTGCCGCCCGCGTCATTGAACGTCGCCTCAAGCTGTTTCACAAGATCGGCGTCCGGCGTGTCAGACACAAAATGTACCGCCAGCTTTTGCGCAAGGTGGCGGGCGGTTGCCGGGTGGCGCGCAAGATTGCGCAAAACGGCACGAATTGGCGTGGTGTCGCCCGCATCCTGATATGTCTGGCCTAGGATTGTCTCTGATCCAGGCTCGACGAAATCCTTGCGGAAGACAAAGCCGAGGTCAGGACGAAAGGACAGGCCTGTCAAAAGCTCGGCGAGTTGTTGCACGTCATTTTGGGTGTACGGGCCGTGCACACCCAGCGTGTGCAGTTCGAGAACTTCGCGCGCCAGATTTTCGTTGAGCCCATTTTTGCGCTTTTTGCCGCGAACGCTACCGGGCCCCATGGATTGGGTCTGATCCAGATAGAACAACATCACGGGGTGCATCACCGCCGCCTGCAAAAGATCTGCGAAATTGCCGGCAATATTGGGGCGAATGGCCTCCTCGATATAAGGTGAGGTGGCGCGGCGGCTCACACCTTGCTTGCCATGAGCGGTAAAGTGGTCTGCCCAAAAGCCGACCAGCCGTTCGCGAAAGGCAGTGGGCGTCCAGATTTGGCGCAACAGCATGTGCCCAGCCCAACGCAACCCGTCCTTGCGCGCGATGGCGTTTAACTGATTTCGACGTTTCTTCGCGGCCTCCGCCTGCGGTGTGCCGCGCATGGTGCGCCGTATCCTCGCAGTTTCGGCGATCTCGACCATCCGGGCGCGAAAGGTGTCGAAGGTTTCCACCGGAAAACGCGTGGCCATGTCGTCCAGTCCGGTCAGACCGTTCAGCATGTCATCGACACGCGCTGGCGGTTGTACGGCGGGCGCCAGGCCGAAACCAAAGCGAATTTCGGCCAATTCTGGATCGAAGACGCGCACGGGTGCTTACCTGCGTTGTGATTACGTCGTGATACGCAGGCTAGTGCATATTCCGCCGTTTTTCATGTGCAGCCGCAGACTTGGCAAAGTCTGGCCTATACGGCGCGCTTTGGCACCCATTTGCCGGCGAGATCACGCAAAGCGCGTGCAAGGATCAGAAGATCAAGCCCGGTGGCGACAAACCGTGCGCCTGACGCCAGCATATCCTCGGTCATTTCGGGCGTCGTTGCGAGCACGCCCGGTGCTTTTCCTGCAGCCTCGATCCGCTGAAACGCGTCCTTGATCGTCGCGGTGACATCGGGATGTGTTAGCTGACCCATATGGCCCATATCGGCGGAGAGATCGGCGGGCCCGATGAAGACGCCATCGATGCCCTCTACGGCGAGAATGTCATCGAGATTTTCGATGCCCTTGCGATTTTCCACCTGGATGAGAAGGCAAATTTCATCATCTGCAGTTGGTCCATAGTCGGTAATGGCGCCGAATTTTGAACAGCGCGCGCCCGAATAGCCAACGCCACGCCCACCGACGGGTGGGTAGCGTACATCGTGGACCAGTTGCGCCGCCTGTTTGGCGGTTTCGACCATTGGCACCAGCACGGTTTGCGCGCCCGCATCGAGCACCTGCTTGAGGATCCATGTCTCGCCCACTGGAACGCGTACTGCGGCGTGGCTGGCGCTTGCTTCCAGTGCCATCAGTTGCATGCGGATGCGGCTGATGTCGTATGGTGTGTGTTCACTGTCGATCAGCAACCAGTCAAACCCAGCGGTGCCGGCGATTTCGGTGGTCAGTGGGTCGCCGATGGACAGCCAGCAGCCGATGACAGTGTCGCCTGCTTTGAGCGCGGCTTTGAAGGGGTTCTTTGGGGCGGGCATAATGCAATTCCTTTGAGCGCGTTGGCGCGAGAATACGCAGCGGGACGCGCTTGGCAACTCGGCCCTCCGGGGGGGATTTTTTTGAAACAGAGAAGGGGGCGGGTGCGCCCGAGGAAGCCTGGGTCAGAGCACCTTGATCACGTCCTTTTCCACAGCCAGCATGTAGCCACGGCGCGCGATGTTCTTGACCAACAGCTCGCTGACAATCTGGTTGCCCAAGCCATCGCGCAAGCGCTTGATGCGGGTGGCCCCCGCGGCTTCTTCGCAATCGGCGGAGGTGCGGCCAGAAATCATCGCTTCGATCTCTGACCCTGTGAGCACATCGTCATCCATGCGCGCCTCGGCCAGCACGGACATGGTCTCCATCGCTGCTTCGGTCAGCTTGAAACCGAGGTTGTTGAGGTAAACGGTGTTTTCTTCGCGGCTGATCAGCAGAGAGTTCACCTGAATGCCGGCGCGTTCGATCTGGGCGAGGCGGCGGTTGAAGCTTACGATGAGAACCAGAAAGACCAGCGCCGCGATCATCATGCCGGTGGCAAAGACGAGCAGGACAAAGATCACCAACCGGTAGCTGGCCAGCGTATCGGCGAATGCGGTACCAGACTGTGCCAGGATTTCGAGCAGTTTGATTTCCGCCTGACTGGTCAGGTCGGCGTTCTCGATAAACATCCGCTCGACGCGTGCGTCAAACGCGCGGCTGTCTGGCAGGGTGAGAAGCAAAATAGCGGCGGCTGCGAGAAGCAACGATAGGATGCCACCCACCCCAAGCGCAACCAGTCGTCCGCTGGCCCGGCGCATGTCAGAAGCGGAGGTAGTACGATCCTGCACTGTCTTTCCTTTGATCAAGACCTTCTGGGCCAAAGACCGACTGTACCTGTAACAGCACCCAGCCGCGTTGTGCCAGCCGTGGGGTCAGTTTGGCAGATGCGTTGGCCACATTGCAGGCGCCACTGATTTGCGCCACGCCGTAGTGCAGGCGCAGCGGGTCATCTTTTTTGGCCTTGTAGTCCGCATAGCATTGGGCCTGCGCGGTCCCTGTGCAAAGCGCCAGAACGGCACAGGCATAAAACACGTTTTTCATGGCGTCAGACTGCTGGGAAACTTGACGATATTCAATAACCTCTGCGGCCTGGCGGGCGTGATATCGAATAACAACGGGGCGTTATTGCCTGTCTGAAACGGGTCGGTCGAGGGTGCTGCCATGACAACGCATCACCCGAAAGGAGCGATCCCATGACCCTGCACATCCACCGACGTTTCATTGCCCTGATAACAGCAACCTCAATCGCCATCACGGGTTTCAGCGCAGCCCCCGCGCGCGCCAATGATGAAGCCGCGGCAATTGCCGCGCTGCTTGGTTTGGCGGTAATCGGGGCCGTGATTGCGGACCGGCGCAAAGACAAGCGCGTGGTTGTTCATCCAAAACCGCCGGTGCGTCCGCTGCCGCCACGGGTCAATCGCAAACTCTTGCCGCAGCACTGCCTGCGCAGTTTTCAAACGAATAACGGTCCGCGCCGCATTTTTGGCCAGCGCTGTCTGAGCCGGAACTACCAATACGCCCGCAGCCTGCCGTCGCAGTGTCATCGCCAATTCTGGACGGATCAAGGCTGGCGCGCTGGTTTTGGTGCCCGGTGCCTGCGCCGCGAAGGCTACCAATTGGCCCGCCGCTAAGAGTGGGGACAGCACCGTCCTCCCCCTAAGGACGGTCCACTGCAAGGAGCGGCGTTCGGGCGCCGCTCTTTTTTATGCGCTTGTGGTCGGAATGCGGATGAGCCTCTTATGCCTCTGGCGGGAGATTTTCTGGCAAGAAAAAGGGGCGGCGGTGCCGGATCTGTTTTTTGAGACGCAGGTGGGCGGTCGGGTGGCGGGCGTCGATGAGGTGGGCCGCGGGCCGCTTGCCGGACCTGTTACCGCGGCTGCCGTCGTTCTCGACCTCGCATCGATGCCGGAGGGGATGGACGACTCCAAAAAGCTCAGCGTCAAGCGGCGCGAGACGCTGTACGATGCGATTTGTGCCAGCGCGGAAGTATCTGTGGCGCATGCCAGCGTCGCTGAGATTGACCGGTTGAATATCTTGCAAGCGTCGTTTTTGGCGATGCGCCGTGCGGTCGAAGGGTTGCGCACACCGCCTGATCACGTGCTGATCGATGGCCGTCACGTGCCCGCAGGACTAGTCATGCAAGCGACGCCGCTGATCAAAGGCGACACGCGTTCCCTGAGTATTTCGGCGGCGTCAATTGTGGCCAAAATATGTCGCGATCGGATCATGGTGGATTTGGCGCAACAGCATCCTGGCTATGGCTGGGAGACCAACATGGGTTATCCGTCAAAAAGCCACAAAACTGCGCTGGAAGTTCTCGGTGTGACCCCACTGCATAGATGCTCGTTCAAGCCAGTGCACAACATATTGTATCAAGAGAAATTCTCAACCAATTGATTTAAAAAAGAAATTGACGGCGATTCGCCTCTGAATCATCTTTGGGGCAACCAATGAGCGCAAAAGCGCCAGGGACAGAGGCAAAGATGACTAAGCACGTAAAGGGCGCGCATGCGCTTCCCTTGAACCAGATTATTGCGGGTGACTGCATCGCCGGGATGAATAGTTTGCCTGCCGGCAGCATTGATCTGATCTTTGCCGACCCGCCATACAACTTGCAGCTCAAAGGCGAGCTGCACCGGCCAGACAATTCCAAGGTGGACGCCGTCAACGACCACTGGGATCAGTTCAACTCGTTCCGGGCCTATGATGACTTTACAACGGAATGGTTGCGTGCTGCGCGTCGGCTGCTGAAGCCAGACGGCGCGATCTGGGTGATCGGCAGCTATCACAACATTTTTCGCGTCGGCGCGGCACTGCAAAATGAAGGCTTCTGGATCCTCAATGACGTGGTGTGGCGTAAGGCGAACCCGATGCCAAATTTCCGCGGCAAGCGGTTTACCAATGCGCATGAAACGATGATTTGGGCGGGTAAGTCCGAAGACAGCAAATATACCTTCAACTATGAGGCGCTTAAGGCCCTAAATGAAGGTATCCAGATGCGCAGTGATTGGGTCCTGCCGATCTGCACGGGGCATGAACGCCTCAAAGATGCGACCGGCGACAAAGCGCACCCGACCCAAAAACCTGAAAGCTTATTGCACCGCGTGCTTGTCGGATCCACCAATCCCGGCGATGTCGTGCTTGACCCGTTTTTTGGCACAGGCACAACCGGTGCGGTGGCCAAGATGCTGGGTCGGGACTTCATCGGGTTCGAACGTGAAGCCGTTTACCGCGAGGTCGCAGAAGCGCGGCTGGCCAAAGTGCGCAAATTTGACCGCGAGGCGCTGACTGTATCGGCCAGCAAGCGCGCACTGCCACGCATTCCGTTTGGCCAACTCGTAGAACGCGGGATGCTGCGCCCGGGCGAAGAGCTGTATTCCATGAACCAGCGTCACAAAGCCAAGGTGCGCGCCGATGGCACGTTAATTGGTGACGATATCAAAGGATCAATCCATCAGGTTGGCGCACATTTGGAAAACGCGCCCAGCTGCAATGGCTGGACATATTGGTGCATCCGCCGCGAAGGCAAGATGGTGCCTATCGATGTCCTGCGCCAGCAAATACGCGCCGAGATGCACGACTAGACATGGGAATTTTGAAACACCGCCAGGTGCCTGCGGCCTAACCCAAGGCATGCCAACGGCACTGCACCTATGCCCCGCCATTTTTGGCGGGGCTTTTTTGTTAATCCGGTTTACATTCAGGTTATCCGCAAAAAGGTGATGACATGGTGGATATCAGCGAAACGCTCAGAACTGCAGGCGACAACAGCTTGGATGAGGCGATCCCCGCACACCGGCATGCGCGCGAAGCGCTGGAACGCAACAAGCGTGAGGGGATGGATCTGGCCGTAAAAGCGCGGATTGCAGCGCTCTCGGCGACGGCGGTCTTATTGGTGATTTTGAACCCTTCGTGGGACGTGCTTTGGTATCACGGACTGCTCTTTTGCCTCGTGCTGGTCGGTCTGGCCCAGCGGATGGTCGGACGTGTCGGACAGTCTCGCGCGGAGCTGGCGCTTTTGTTGGCTGATTTGGCTTTGATGACGGTGGCGTTGTTGTTTCCCAACCCGTTTGTCACCGACCCGGCGCCCACGGCGCTGATTTTCCGGTTTGAGGTATTTCAGTATTTTTACGTGATCCTCGCGGCCGGGGTGCTGACCTATTCGTGGCGCACGATCATCGCGATTGGGAATTGGACGGCCGGCCTTTGGCTGTTGGGCACATTGGCGGTCTGGTCTCTGGGCCGCACCTACCCGGAGTTGACAGCAGCGGCGCAGGCGATGTGGCCGAACCAACCTGATCTGGCACACGCGTTTGATCCCAATTCGGTCAACTGGGATCTGCGCGTCCAACAGATCGTCGTCTTCTTTATGGTCGCGTGCATCCTCGCGGTGGCGGTCCGGCGGCTGCAAGCGCTTGTCCTCGACAGTGCCGAGATGGCGCGGGAACGGACCAATTTGGCGCGCTACTTCTCGCCCAGTGTGGTGGCTGAACTATCGACCAAGGACGAGCCGCTGGGTCAGATCCGCCGCCACGATGCCGCGGTGCTGTTTGTTGATATCGCAGGTTTCACATCATATGCTGACGGGCGGTCGCCGGAGGAAGTGATTGAGACGCTGCGCGCCTTTCACGCCCGGATGGAGGCCGAAGTCTTTGCGCATGACGGCACCTTGGACAAGTATCTGGGCGACGGGCTTATGGCGACCTTTGGCACGCCAACGCCGGGCAAAGATGACGCATCGCGCGCCCTTGCCTGTGTGCACCAGATGGTGGACCGCATGGCGAATTTGAACGCCGCGCGTCGTGCGGACGGGTTGCCTGAGATTGATGCGCGCTTTGGCTTGCACTTCGGGCCGGTGGTCCTGGGGGATATCGGCAGCAATCGTTTGGAATTTGCAGTGTTGGGCGACACTGTGAACGTGGCGAGCCGATTAGAAGCGCTGACCCGCAAGTTGGATGTGCGTGCAATTGTCAGTGACCGAGTTGTGCAAGAAGCCGGCCAGAAAGGACGCCTGCGCCGCGCGCCTGATCAGCGCGTACGCGGTGTGACCGATCCTTTGCCCGTTTGGGTCTTGGACGCCTCAGGATAGTCGCGTAGTAAGCGGGCGTGTCGTCTTTGCCTGGCTGATCAGGGCGCGAATTAGCTGGACGTGTAGGATAAGTGAGATGGGCACGATGACCAACGGGATCATCGGGAAGGGGAAATACCCGATGATCTCGGTTGGCGGGTCATAGATTACGGTCTGCAATGGGCCGGGAGCGGACCGCACCGCCTTCCACAGTACCAGCAGCAAATCGGCAATGCCGATGGCACACCACACCAGGCCTACCGGGGCAAAACGCGGCGTATCCCGCCACAAGAGGTAGCCAACAAAAGGCGCCGCAACGCCAACCAAGATGTCACCCCAACCCGTGGTCCAGGCAAAGTAGCGTGGCAGCAGTCCGTCCGCCATCAACAGCAGAAAAATAACGCCGATCACACGGTAGGTCTGAATTGTTGCCAGCCAGTGCGGTGGGACGGCTCTGAGCACGCTTTTTGCTGTGGCGCTTCGGAACAGCAGTAGGTTGCCCGCAACCGTGCCAAAAATGATCAATACGCCCAAGATTGGGAACGCATTTTCGCGCGGTATCAAAGCGCCGCTGAAGCTGAGGCCAAGCGCAGCAGTGATCCACAGCGCTAAGGTGGCGCAGATCTGGAGCGTGAAACGTTGCCTGGCTTCGGCGGTGATATCGGCACGCAAGACGCCAACTGTGATCAGCGCCGTGACCGAAATCGCAACAAACATCGTCACAGCAATGACAAGGAGGATGACATACTCTGGAACGGCCATTGCGAATCTCCTGTAGTAACTACAAAAAATGTAGTAAATTGTCCTGGCGTTGTCAAACGCGCCGCACGGGCGTAAGTCCACGCTATGGAGATCAAGCACCGCCCCGATTGCCCGGTCGCGCGCAGCGCCAGTCTGCTTGGTGACAGATGGAGCCTGCTGATCCTGCGGAACCTGATCCTAGATGGGCCGCATCGATTTCAGGACTTTTCACGCACACTCGACGGTATTAGCCCGACGACACTTTCAGCGCGGCTGAAGTCTTTGCAAGACGGTGGACTGATCACCCGGGAGGTCGTTCCGTCGCGCCCACCCAAAACGGTGTATTCTCTGTCCGAAGCAGGCAAAGCAGCGAGACCCATCATCCGGGCTATGCGTGAGTTTGGCAGCAGCCTGCCGCCAACAACCGAATGATTACCGGGGCAGCGGGTTTGCAGCTTTGTTGTACGGCGTCCAGTCAGTGATTTCCGGATAGTACATGTCTCGCCACTTGCGCACGCGCGGGTTCATTACTTTGCGCCACACCGCCGGAAACATCGCCGCGATGGTCATTACCGGATAGCCATATGGCAACTGAGGTGCTTCATCCTCGTCATAAGTTTGCAGCACTGGAAAGCGGCGGTTTGGCTTGAAATGGTGATCCGAATGACGCTGCAGATTGATCAGCAACCAGTTTGACGCTTTGTGTGCGGCATTCCAGGAATGGCGCGGTTGCACGTGTTCGTACTTGCCGCCGCCCAGGTGCTTGCGCGTCAGGCCGTAGTGTTCGACATAGTTGACCAATTCCAACTGCCAGATCGCAACGCCGGCCTGCATTAAAAACAGGCCAACGCCAACCCAGCCACCGAGGATTAGCGCTAAAAGCAAAAAACCGCCCTGCAGCGCGCCATAGCGCCAGAACGGGTTGGACCAGTCGGTGGCCGGCAGTTTTTTACGCGCCAGCATATCGCGTTCGGCTTTGACTGCGCTGACAAAACACTCTTTCAGCACGCGCGGATAAAAGCGGTAGAACCCTTCGCCCATGCGCGCTGTCACCGGATCGCGCGGTGTCCCAACGTAGCGATGGTGCACCAGAAGGTGTTCGGATCGGAAGTGAGAATAAAGCACCATGGCAAGCAGTATATCGGCCAGCCACCGTTCCATTTTGTCCTTTTGGTGCATCAATTCATGGCTGTAGTTGATGCCAATAGCGCCTGTGACGACGCCAACGCCAAAGAACACGCCCAGCTTTTCCCAACTGGTTAAGTGCGGTGCGTCTGACACATACCAAACCAGGCCAAACAGCATCAAAAACTGCAGCGGGGCCCATGCCATCGTAAGGATCCGATACCAATACAGATCATCGTCGCTGGTTTCGGGGTCGGCGTTCTCTTTGTTCAGGCCAAGCGCGGCATCAAGGATGCCGAATGTGTACCAGGTCCCAAAAATTGGCAGCAGCATCGCCCAACCGCCGTACACCGCACTGACGATGACCAACGGCACCAACAGAAAGGACAGCCAAAACGGCGACGCACTTTGCCAACGGGCAATGCGTTTGCTTGCAACAATCATGAACTGCTCACCTCATGAGACATGACGCCCAACACCTAGCGCGTGCGTTTGCGGTGTGCCAAGTGTGACGCAATGTCATTGCCGCGCGGTTACCGGCAGGCGAGGTCGTAAGCCTTGCGCATCACGGTGGGCAGGTCAGATGGCCGGAAAGCGGTGCGCGGAACAAAATGCCCGCGCTCGGGTATCGCATCCATAGGAAGTTCGACCCGCATGACGTGGAGCAGCAGATGAAAGTGCGTGAAGGTGTGGCGCACTTCGCCGGCAACCTGCACCCAATTGGCCGTCGTGGGTGGAGCAGTGGGTCGTGGCCCAGCGGCATCGACCCAGTCCGAACCTGGCCATCCCAGCATGCCGCCCAAAAGTCCGCTTTCAGGCCGCGTTTCCAAAAGCCACGCACCATCAACGCGCTGTCCAAGATAAACTGTTCCGTGGCGCACCGGCTTGGCTTTTTTCGGTGTCTTTTTGGGCAACTCGTGGGCCGTACCGGCCATCCGTGCCACGCAAGGGTTGCGCCAAGGACAAATGCCGCACGCGGGTGAACGCGGCGTGCAAATCGTAGCGCCCAAATCCATGACCGCCTGTGCATAATCACCGGGTCGCGCATGTGGTGTCAGCGCCTCGGCGTAGTCGGTCAAGATCGGTTTTGCGGCAGGCAGGGGCGTGTGTTCGTCATAAAGCCGCGCCATGACGCGTTCGACATTGCCGTCAACGACGACGTGACGCAGGTCGAATGCGATGGATGAAATGGCGGCAGCGGTATAAGGACCAATGCCGGGCAGTTTCAAAAGGGCCGCGTGATCGGCTGGAAACACGCCGCCATGTTCGTTCACAACCGTGCGGGCGCATTTCAACAGGTTGCGCGCCCGAGCGTAGTATCCCAGACCGGCCCATGCGCCCATGACATCGGCATCGTCGGCTGCGGCAAGAGCTGACACCGTCGGCCAACGCGATATAAAGGCGCGAAAATAGTCTGTGACAGCGGCAACTGTTGTTTGCTGCAGCATTATCTCGCTCATCCACACCGCATAGGGGTCGGGACGTATGCCTGCCTGTTTGTCAGCTGGTGGCACCCGCCACGGCATCTTGCGCGCGTGCGTGTCGTACCAGTCGAGCAACTTGGACGCCGACGCGCCTACCCCTTGCGTTATTGAATCACGCACCTTTTATGTCACTCCCCTGCTCTGATGCTGGCGCATTGCGTTGGTTTCGGTATGCTCTGGCAGCAGTACGGGAAAGATAGGCATGCCACCGCGACGCGCCAGTACAAATGGGTTCAAACGGACAGCAAACTTGCTGACCGGGCGCATTCGTCACGCCAGTGCCAAGCGTGGCTTCGGCGAAAGCCGCCTCTTGACCCAATGGGCAGAAATCGCCGGACCTGAAATTGCCGCGATATCCCGCCCTGTTGAGGTCAGCTATGGCCGCGGCGGTATGGGTGCCACGCTCACCCTGCTGACCAAAGGGGCTTATGCGCCCATGCTGGAAATGCAAAAGGATCAGTTGCGCGACCGCGTCAACAGCGTGTACGGCCACAAAGCCATCAACCACATCCGTATCACGCAAACCGCTGCCAGCGGGTTCGCCGAAGGTCAGGTGCAATTCGAGCGGCAGACCAACTCAAAAGACGATACGCCCCCCCAACCAACGCCCGCCGCAAAGGGATTGGCAGCGCCGGTTTGCGACGATGACTTGCGGCTGGCGCTCGAGCGTTTGGGGACACACATCCTGTCAAGGAACTCACACAGCTAAAAGGACACCTGCCAATGAAACGTTTCCTCGTGCCAGTTGTGGCCATCTGCCTTGCCTTTGGGGGATATGTCCTCTGGACCAGCACACAAGGGATACCACAATCCAGCCAAGCTGAACGGTTGCTCGGCGCGGCGAACGCGCAGACAAGCGCCGAAGATATCGACACGTCGAGCATCGTTGACATGCAGTTGGGCAATAGCGACGCGCCGGTGACGATGGTTGAATATGCCAGCTATACATGCCCGCACTGCGCGCGTTTCCACGAAGGGCCGTTCAAGCAGCTCAAGGCGGACTACATCGACACGGGCAAGATCAACTTCGTTTATCGCGAAGTGTATTTTGATCGTTTCGGCCTATGGGCATCTGCCATTGCGCGCTGTGCTGGCACACCCGAAAGCTTCTTTGGGATCACCGATCTGGTCTATGAGACACAGTCGGAATGGACGCGTGCCGGCGGCGGCGATCCTGCCGCAATCGTCGAGGAATTGCGCAAGATCGGGCGGATCGCGGGCTTAGACAACGACGCTCTGGAAAGCTGCCTGCAGGACGGGGACAAGCTGCGCACTCTGGTCGCCTGGTATCAAAAGAATGCGGCTGCGGACGACGTCAGTTCCACCCCGACGCTGATGATCAATGGCGTCAAGCACGGCAACCTCGGCTATTCCGAAATTGCCCGGCTGATTGACGAGGCGCTTGGCAGCTAAGCATTGATCACCTTGTCCAGCATTTGATCTAGCGCTGTCGCGTCATCGATCTGTAGTCGGACGGGTAGGGTTAACACCTTGTGGCGATCACGCGGTGGGATGCGCACCGCGTCTTTTTCAGTGGTCACCAGTTGCGCGCCAAGCGCGCGCGCCTCGCGTTCGAGCCGGGCGAGCAGCGCCGAAGACAGTGGTTGGTGATCGGCCAGTGCTTCGGCGCGCACCAGATCGGCACCCAGCCCGCGGAGCGTGTCAAAGAACTTTTCCGGTCTGCCGATCCCGGCAAAAGCCATGTAGCGTCCGTTGCTCCAATCCATGCCGGTTTGAAGCGGCGTCAGCGAGCCGTGCAGATGCGGTCGGCCAGCGGTCTCAAGCGCCGGTCGTGTCGACCCGATACTCAGCACTGCGTCCGCGCGCGCCAGCCCGCGAGTGACTGGTTCGCGCAATGGTCCGGCAGGTATGCAGTAACCGTTGCCGAAACCGACCTGCGCATCCACGACGATGATCGAAACATCTTTGGCGATGTGTGGGTTTTGAAAGCCGTCATCGAGGATAATTACATCCGCTCCGCTGGCGACCGCGGCTTTGGCACCGGCCAACCGGTCCCGCGCCACCCACGTCCGGGCAAAAGCTGACAGAAGCAGCGGTTCATCACCGACCTGTGCAGCACTGTGCAGGCTTGGGTCAACTTCGACCGGGCCGGTTTCGGACCCGCCATAACCGCGGCTGACGATAAATGGGTTGAGATGTCTGTCGCGCAACCGTTCAGCCAGCGCGATGACTGTCGGCGTTTTGCCTGTTCCCCCAGCCGTTAGATTGCCAACACAGATCACCGGCGCGCCGACGCGCACAGGGCGCCCCCGTTTCAACCGCTGTGCAGTTCCAAAGGCGTAGAGCGCGCCCAAAGGCCGCAATAGCTGCGCGCGCAGGTCGTTTTTCGTGCTCCAAAACGCAGGGGCGCGCATCAGCCGTCTTTCTTAGGCGCTGGTAAATGTTTCTTTAACTCCGAGACCAACCTGTTGGTTGCGGCAAACCCCTCGGTGAGAACTTTCCAACCAGCCATCGCCATGATCGCGGCCCGATCCGGGACAATCATCTGTGTCACGGCAAGTCCCAGCGAGCTTGGGTCGCTGACAATACGCGCGGCCCCTGCGTCCAGAAGTCGTTTGTAGCCGGGACCAAAGGTTTGGACGTATGGGCCATAGATCAACGCCACGCCGTGTGCCGCGATGATGTGCGGGTCCATGTCTGGTGTATCCCGCTGCAGCGAACCGCCCGCGAAAACCACTGGCGCAAGGCGTAGCCACAGGCCAAGCTCATCGGAGGCGTCCGCCAGCAAAACTTGTGCGCTGTCTTGCGGCATCTCGCCTTCGGTCCACAATGCTACGTTGAGTCCGCGTTCGCGCGCGGCCTGTTGCGCGCGCTCGCCGTCTTTTGGATCCTTGATCAACAAGATCAGCAGCAACCTGTAAGAGGCTTTCAGCGCCTGGCGATGTGCGGTCAGCACCGAAATCAGTTCGGCATCATGCACCATCGCAGCCAGCCAACAGGGTCGTCCCCCCAACGCAGTGGTCACCTCTGACACATCGCTGTCAGCGGCGCTTAGGGTTGTGCCCTGGGGTTGCATCGGCTGACCATGTTCGATGCGCGCGGGCGGGTGGCCCAACTGGGCAAGGCGGTGAAACGCCGGCTCTGATCTGGCGATCACCGTGTCAAAATAGGACAGCAACCGGCGCGGCACCTCGGGGCGCCAGCGGTCCTTGCGGCTTTCAAACCCGTCCTGCGCTGCGTCAGCAAGGATCATATGTGCGCCTGACTTATGTGCCGCAATCACAAGGTTTGGCATCAATCCGCCCCAGGTCCAGATCAGCACATCGGGCCGCCAGTGCGCGACAAACGCGTCAGCATATTCGGGGTGATCGGTCGCCAGCACCTGCGCGATGATCCCGTCATTGGCGTGAGTCATTACGGCCAGTTCGGCGCTCGTCAGCAGGACATGCGCATGCGGCAACGCGGTGACGATGGCGCGCGCCTGATCTGCAATGGCGACCACATTGGCAGCTTCCGCCACATGCAGCCAGATGAGTGCACCATCGGGCCGCGTTGGTCCGTCCCGAAACCTGGGCGCGGCCCCGCGGGCAGACAAGGTCCGATAAGCAGTAAGCCCAAGTGTGCCGCGCGGGGGCAAGGTCAGAGCACCTTGAGGTCCATGCTGTACGGTTCGGGCGACCGCTGAGCCATTAAGATGATCCCTTGTCCAAACCGGCGAGTGTCTTTGTGATGTCGCATCCGCACGGGTGCGTCAAGAAAGCCCCGCGATCAAACGCGCATGCAGTGCCGGTTCGGCAGCGACGACACCGGGCAGGTGCGCCTCCCGCGAATTAAAGCGCAACGGCGCGCCGTGCCGGTCGCTCACCACGCCGCCCGCTTCTGCAATGATCAGTGCGCCCGCGGCAATATCCCATTCCCAAGACCGGCGCAGCGTCACCATCCCCTCAAACGCGCCTTGCCCGACAAGAGCGAGGCGATAGGCCAATGATGGCCTATAGTGTCGCGCGAATTCGGGGCGGCCACTGGGCCAGTGACGCTCTTCCATGACAGGTCTGGCACACAGCACGCGCGGTGGGATTTCAACATCGCGGGCCGTGATAGTCGCGCCGTTCATCTGCGCACCTCGACCAATGGCAGCGGCGTAAAGTTTGTCTCGCAACGGCAAGGCGATCACGCCCGCGGTCACATGGCCTTTGTGGGCTATGGCAATGGAGATGGCCCAGGTCTGTCCGCCTTCGACAAAGTTGCGCGTACCATCAATCGGATCGACGATGAACACCGTGTCCCGGTCAAGGCGCGCGGCGCTGTCTTCGGTCTCCTCGCTGAGCCAACCATAGTCCGGACGCGCGAGCAGCAATGCCTCGCGCAAGTATTGGTCAACGGCCAGGTCCGCTTCGGTCACTGGGCCCGCGCCGTCGGCCTTGTCCCAGCGCGTTGCGGTTGGTCCGGCAAAGCTGGTCGCTATTCGGGACGCGCTGCGGGCGGCGTCGATCAGCAATGGCAGATCAGCTGCCGGCAAGAGTGAGGCCTGGAACCAAAAGTGACGGGACCACGCGGCTGAGATAGGCGCGCGCGTCATTGGCGGGCACCAGTGTTGCCAACATGTCCGGTAGGTTGCCCGCAATGGTGCATTCGTTGACCGGATAGGCGATCTCGCCGTTCTCAACCCAATGGCCGGAGGCACCACGCGAATAGTCGCCGGTATTTGGGTTGATAGTGGAACCGATCATGGACGTCACCAACAGCCCTGTACCCATGTCGCGGATCAGGTCGGCGCGGCTGGCCTTGCCTTGGGTCAATGCGATATTCGACGCGGACGGGGACGGCCCACCGGATGCGCCGCGCACCGCGTTTCCGGTTGAAGCCATGCCAAGCTTGCGCGCTGTGGCAAGGTCCAGGGTCCAACCGGTCAAATGCCCCGCATCCACGATCTTGCGCGGCGCAGTCCGCAGCCCCTCGCCGTCGAACGGGCGCGAGGCAGATACGCGCGGCCGATGCGGGTCTTCCACCAAATCGAGACCTTCGGGCAGCACGCGTTCACCCAGTTTGTCACGTAGCCAGGTCGCACCACGTGCCACTGCCGCGCCATTCGACGCCGAGAGCAGGTGCCCGATCAGACTTCCTGCGATGCGTTCGTCAAAAAGAACCGGATACGTTCCGGTGGGCGGTTTGCGTGCACCGTGCCGCTCGACCGCGCGTATGCCAGCCTCTTGGCCGATCTCCACGGGCGCGCGCAGATCAGACTGGAACGTGCGGCTGTCACCGCTGTAGTCACGCTCCATCCCGGTACCCGTACCGCTGATTGCAACACAGCCGAGCGACCGGCCCGTGCGTGCATAGCCACCGGCAAACCCGTTTGAGGCCGCCAGCCACATGTCGGTCCGTGAATATGCGGCCGAACTTGTTTGGACCTGTGTGACCCCGTCCACAGCGCGTGCCGCAGCTTCCGCGGCTTCTGCATCAGCTTGCAAAGCTTCAGCCTGGGGTTCCGGCGCCACATCGGCCAGCTCCAAACCTTCGGCATCGCGCACATCTGACAATTCGGCCGCGTCGGCAAGGCCTGAATCCGGATCCTCGGGTGCTTCGCGCGCCATGGCGACGGCACGCATAGCCATTTCCTCGATTGTGCTGGGGGCGCTATCCGATGTGGACACGCTGGCCTGCCGCTGTCCGACCATGACCCGCAACCCGAGGCTCAAGGCTTCTGCGCGTTCAGCCTGCTCTAAGGCGCCTTCGCGGATGTCGATGGTCACCGACCTGCTGCGCGCGACAACAGCATCGGCGCCGTCTGCGCCTTGCGCGCGGGCGGCTGCGAGCAACTGCTCTGAAATGTCAGGTAGAGAGGGTGTCATACGCAGGCTCCGATTGATGCGCATGACCTAGCCCCCGGTGGGGGCCTCTGCAAGGGACCAGCGGCTAGCGCAGGCGCTGACCGTTGGCCAACACCTGACCTTCGGCGTTTATCTCGATGCGTGAGTTGAGCGTATCCTCACCCTCACCGGGCACGGCAAAAAGACCCATCATCATTCGCGCACCCATCGCCTGCTCTTGCGGTACAAATCCCATGGTCACCAGCTTGTCCAACAGGCCGTTGCCACCAACCAGCTTGAGGTCCACAGCGCCTTGCGGTCGCGGCATGCCGTCAAAGGTCGTCAGGTCGCTGTTGTCAAAGGTGAAATCACCGCTGCCGGTCAGTTTTGCACCGACCATGTCAACCTCAACCGCGTTCAGCGTCAGCGCATTCAATTCCCCAGGTGCGGCGTCCGCCTGCTCGAGAACCGCGGCCTGCGCGGGATCGAGATAGTCGAACAGCAGCTTCGCCTTGCCGCTCAAATCGAGGTTAATGTTGGCCGCGTCGCGCGGCAACTGCCCGCCCGCATCAAACATCCCCCACAGCATATCCGACATTTTGAAACCGCCCAGCTTCACCTGCATCGCAATGTCTTGCGGCGTGTCAGATTTCTGCACGGGGATCTGCAACGCGGTCCGCGCTTCCTCCACCGAGAAGGACAGCGGGATCGGCACATCTGTCACCAACGCGTTTACTGTCAGCGCGCGTTGCACGACGTCATAGATCAGTCCCGCTGAATCAATTGCAATGCGAAACTCAGCGCCGCCCGAAGACGTCGTGTTGAAGGTGCCGCCACCATCCGGGCCATTGAACGAGGCCGTGTACGCGCCACCCACTGTCTGGAATGTGCCGTCAACTTTCAGCCCGTCCGAAAGCAGGGCGTTGATGTCGCGATCCCCTGACGTGACTGGAAGATCACCGGACCCCACAAGACGCATACCATTCATCTCGCCTTTGAGAGCAAACGCCTCGTCGCTGTCAGGCGCATTAAAGGCCAGGTCATAAGTCACGTTGTCCATGCTCATGTCCTGCTGAAGGCGGCGCATGTCTGCGGTTGTGCTTGATGTGGTATACGCGAAATTTGTCACGTCGGCGGTGAACCGTGCCACCGCATCGGTTAAGATTACACCGCCCGTTTCAATCCCGGCCAGGGTCAGCTTTAGCTGTTCGGCCGCGTATTCATAGGTCACGGCGCTGGGATCACCTGTTGCGGTCATCGTCGGCGTGGTCTGCGCGATGTCCAGCTTGACGGTGATCGGCCCCTCTTCGGGATCATCGATGTCGAACGTCATTGTGTTGCTCTCGCTCAGCGCGATGGCAACCGACCCGTCGTTTTGGTCGCGCATGACAACTTCGTAATCGCCATAGTCGATGTCCATGGCGCCGCCTTCGCCCAGATCAATGGCCAGCTCGATGTCGCTTAGCGTCAAACCACTGCCCGACTCTGTGACAGACGCGGTAATGTCATAGCCCGAGGCCGCAGCGTAGGCCTGCCAGTCGTCCCAAACCTGCTCTGCCGTCAGGTCGGCCAAAACCGGAGAAGACATAAGCGCTAAGGCCGATGCAGTCAGAAAAAAACGTGGCATGCACAAAATCCTTTGGTGAAACCTCAGGAAACCATCGTCTGACAGGCAACTCCGAGGGTCAATACACATCCTTGACTTCGCACGCTCGATTGACCCATGCAGCGGGACTGATCGTGAAAGAGGCCGCGATGATCGACGTCCATACCGAAGCTGCGCTGACCCTGATCACCTTGAACCGCGCGGACAAAGCCAACGCACTGACCGCACAAATGCTCGCAGAGCTGGCAGATGCGGTTGAAGGGGCGCAACATGCACAGGTCCTGATCCTGACCGGCAAGGGCAAAGTGTTCAGCGCCGGCATGGATCTTGAGGCTGCGAAATCTGGGCTTGCCACGTCGCCGGTGTGGGAACGGCTGTCTGGCGCCATTGCTGCCTTTCCCGGCCTCAGCATCGCGGCTCTGAACGGGACGGTGGCAGGGGGCGCGATGGGCATGATTCTGGCCTGTGACATGCGCATTAGCGTGCCAGGCGCCAAAGTGTTTTATCCTGTGATGAAGCTCGGCTTTTTGCCGCAGCCCAGCGATCCCATGCGCTTGGCCGATCTGATCGGCCCCGCCCGCGCCAAGCTGATCTTGATGGCCGGACAAAAGGTGCCGGTGGAAGAGGCGCACAGCTTTGGCCTGATTGATGAAATCGTCGCTGATGGGGATGTTGTGGCACGCGCCCGGGACTTGGCCGCGGACACATTGGCAGCCGCACCAAACCACGCACGCGCGATCAAGGCTTTTTTCGAAACCTCACAATAGATCGATTGTCGTTTCCGTGCTACGATTGTCGCGAAAGGTGCGCCGTGGCCCGCGACAACTACATCATCCGTCCCAAGCTTCCTCTGCGTCCAAAGCCCAAGCCGCCGACGCGCGAAGAACAGTTGCACGCCATCGCGCGACGGGTGATCGACGATGTGGCCAAAAATATCGAAGCGCGTCAAAGTTCAGTGCCGCGCAAGCCGCGCCGCCCTTAGCTCGCGCCGTTTGCCCGGCACTTTTGACGCAAACCCGGGTGGTCGTTTTCCGACCCATTGGAAAAACTTCATCAACCGTGGATGCATCCGCAGCGCTTCGGTCGTGTTGTAGTCCCGCGCTAACTCGGCTTCAGACAAGGTTGCGTGGATTTCGCGGTGGCAGATGTGATGCAATAGCACCACAGGCCCATTCCGTCCGCCTTTCAGCTTTGGAATGAGGTGGTGCAGGCTTTGCGGTGCGTCCGGCGTTATGGGCCGATCACACAAAGGGCAAATAGGGTCTTGCATGGCTTGCAATCGAAGTGGCTGGCATCAAAGTTGGCGCGCAAAATTCACCGGGCAAGAGGACCAGAGTGCAACGCATGATCAAATTTGACTGCGAACGCAGATGATTGATGTCGCGGTGATTGGTGGCGGCCCTGCAGGCCTGTCTGCGGCGGAGGTTGCGGCCGGGGCGGGCCTGTCTGTTGCTGTGTTTGAGGCAAAGCCAAGCTTTGGGCGCAAGTTCTTGATGGCAGGAAAGTCTGGCCTCAACCTGACCCATGTGGAAGCGCTGGACCAGCTCCTGTCCCGCTACGCTGAGGCGGAAACGGTCCTCGCCCCTGCCATCCGTGCCTTTGACAATGCGGCTCTGGTCGCCTGGGCCGAGGGGTTGGGCCAGGAGATGTTCACCGGCTCGTCCGGTCGTATCTTTCCGCGCGCGATGAAGGCATCGCCATTGCTGCGTGCCTGGATGGCTCGGCTGACAGATTTCGGGGTTGCGCTGCGCCCGCGCCATCGATGGATCGGATGGCAGGAAAACGCGCCCGTCTTCGAAGGCCACGGACCGCAACCCGCGCGTGCCGTTGTGCTGGCCTGCGGAGGGGCCAGTTGGGCGCGGCTCGGGTCCGATGGCGCATGGGCTGATTTTGCACATCTACCGATTGCGCCTTTTGCGGCCGCCAATGCCGGGATTGCCGTCCACTGGACCGAACATATGGCCCCCCACTTTGGTCGCGCAATCAAAGGTGTCGCATGGCGCGCAGGCGCGCAACGCTCACGCGGTGAGGCCGTGCTGTCGGCCCGCGGACTGGAGGGTGGCGGGATCTACTCGGTCTCGCGCGGCGTGCGCGAAGCGGCGCCGCTCTACGTCGATCTCATGCCGGACCAGACGGTCGATCAGGTCGCCCAGCGTCTGGCCAAACCTCGGGGCAAGGCGAGCCGTGCCAACCACCTGCGCAAAGCGGTGCGGCTTGATCCGATCAAAACAGCGCTTTTGCACGAATGGGGTCGTCCACTGCCGCTTGAACCGATCCCTCTGGCGCGACGCATCAAAAAGCTGCGCGTCGCGCACGCGGGTCTGCGCCCGATGGATGAGGCGATTTCAACCGCTGGCGGTGTCTTGTTCGACGCACTGGACGACAAATTCATGCTGCGCGCGCGCCCAGGCGTGTTCTGCGCGGGCGAAATGCTCAATTGGGAGGCGCCGACGGGCGGTTACCTGCTCACCGCCTGCTTTGCGACCGGTCGAGCGGCGGGGCAGGGTGTAGTTGACTACCTCGCTGCGGCAGCGCGGTAGGCTGGCCTATCGCGCAGACGTTTTGCGAAGGCTTTCACCGCCTCAGGCAACGCGTCAAACCCCGCAACACGTGACCAGCCAAGGCAGTGCACGGCCAGAAAATCGGGAATTGTCAGCGCATCGCCCATCAGGAACGCGCCGCAGATCCGCTGCTCGAGTATCTCAGCATTGCGGGCAAATTCGGCTTTGAGAGTTGATTTGAGGTCTTTCACGCGCATGTTTTCGGGCAGCACAAAGCTGTGTTTGGCCGCGGCCCACAAAAGCGCGTCCATTTCGTCGATGATCCACAGGGTCATGGCGTCCTGTCGCGCACGGTCAACCGTGCCGGGCGCAGCCGTGAATTGGCCGTGTTTGTCCGCCAGATAGGTCATGATTGCCACCGAGTCGGTCAACACGGCATCGCCGTCAACAAGTGCCGGTAGCTTGCCCAAAGGATTGAGTTGCGTGATTTCTTCTGATCCCGGGGCTGCGTCAACGACGGCGTAGTCGAGCCCTAGCTCTTCCAGCATCCACATGACGCGAAAGCCGCGGTTCCTGGCGCCGCCGATCAACCTGTACATGCCCGCTCTCCCCTTTAGCGCCCGGCCAGCATCGCCAAGCGGATAAATGCACGTTCCACCAGCGCCAAGGCCGGGGCATTTTGGCCCGCGCTGCGCAAGGTCAGGTCGGTGTCTGTCAGCACAGTCAAGGCGGTTTCCAGCTTCGCGGGTCCCCATTTGCGTGCTTGCGCCAGCATGCGGTCGCGATGCGGTCCCCAAATCTGTGGACGGCCAGAACTGTCGCACGCAGCGCGATGCAGGGTGCGGAAATGGCGCATGGCACCGATACACAATGTGACCGGATTGACACCTTGCGCCTGCAGACGCTGCATGACGGGTCCGATCGCGCCGGTGTTGCCGTCTGCGACAACCAGTAGGACATCGTCGACGTCCGCCTCAATCGATGCAGGCGCGCAGGCGGCAATGTCTGAGGCGCTTAGCGGGGTGGCGTCGCCGCGTTTGTAAAGCCCAAGCTTGTCCACTGTCTGTCGAAAATCCCCAGGCTCTAGCGCGCGGGCAAGATCCATCAGCGCGTGCATGGCATCTGAGGGCACGTCCATCAGACCCGCGCCTTTTAGGTCGCGCTCAATCTCATCGCGGGTTGGGGGGCTGTCATAGATGCCCGCAGCATAGGCTTTGGGATGCGCCTCGAACGCCTTGCGCAATTTCGACGTTGGTTTTAGCGCGCCTGCGGTGATCACAAGCGTCGCGTCACCCGGCGCCCACGCATCCAGTGCGTCAATCAAAAGCAGGGCATTTGGTTCTGTGGCGCCTTCGACCAAAGCGACCCGAGGTCCGGGGAAAAAGCCGATGGCCTTTAGCGCGTCCTGTACCTGCGCCGGTTCAGCGCGCAGGTCACTGGCGGCGATCCGAGTAAGGCGCATCTCCTCTTCGCCAGCGGGCCCAACCAGAGCCGCTACGACGTCCTGGCGCTTGAGCGCGACGCGCATTGCATCGGAGCCGTAAATCAACAGCCCCGCCGCGTCGGGGTCTGGTTTGGCGAAAAAGGCGTTGGCCTGTCCGGTGTTGAGTTTCAAAACGAAGTGACCTGCAAGCGACGCACGATGTCGTCAGCCAGGATGGTCATCAGCCGTTCTTGCGCATCGCTGCGTGCGGCGAGTGTGGCAACGGTGGTGCCTGTGGCAGAGTATCCGACAAAACTGTCGACTGAACCGGTGGCGACTGTTGCTCCTGTGACATTGTCCAACAGCGTATAATCAGCTGCGCCAACCAGATGCAGCCGCCGGATATCACCGTCGGGATCAATGGCACGGTTTTCCTGACCGATCTCAATCGCCACAGCCAGCCTGTAGGCGGCCGCTGACGGCCTGCCCAATCGATCTTCGAGCTGTCGCACAAGCAGGAACCCCTCGCGGTCGCGCGGCGGGTCAACTGCCACGCGGTTTTGCAGGGCTGTACCGCTGCCGCCCGGACCGTAAACCGGAGTGAACCCGCATGCTGCGAGCATTAGGCATAACACAGTGGACTTAAACCACGACATTGACGATCCGACCTGGCACCACGATCACCTTTTTCGGCTGGCTCCCGTCCAGCGCCTTTTGGACAGCATCTGTGGCCAAAGCCGTTTTTTCAACCTCAGCCTTGTCCATGTCAGACGGCACAGCGATCTCACCGCGCCGTTTGCCGTTGATCTGGATTGGCAAGGTAACGGTGTCGGATTTCAGCATTTCCGCGTCGGCCTGCGGCCAAGGCGCGTGCAGGATCAATCCGTCGCCATCTTGGTGCGCCCATATGTCTTCGGCCAGGTGCGGTGTCATCGGTGCCATTAGTTGCGCCAGTGTCATGATGGCTGTGCGCTGCGCAGTGTGACTGGCCTTGGATTTTTGCAAAGTGGCAGTGAAACCATAGAGTTTGGCGATGGCGGCGTTAAAGCCAAAGGATTCAATACCCATGGTCACGTCGTGGATGCAGGCATGCATGGCGCGCAAAAGCTCTTCATCCCCTTCGCCTGCGGCGTCGGGGTTCATCGCAGCGATCCGGTCGCAGATGCTCCAGACCCGAGAGAGGTGCTTGTAGGCAGCCTCAGCGCCCGACGCGGTCCATTCGACATCGCGCTCGGGCGGCGAATCGCTGAGCACAAACCAGCGCGCCGTGTCTGCGCCATAGCTCGAGATGATGTTCAGCGGATCCACCACATTGTTCTTGGATTTTGACATTTTGGCCGAGGGGACAATGTCCACCTCGCTGCCATCGTCATTCAGAAACGCTTTGCCGTCGCGCAGTTTGACCTGTTCGGGATAAAAGTACTTTGGCCGCCCGGTTTGCGGATCGTCGCGCTTGTAGATCGCATGGGTCACCATGCCTTGGGTGAAAAGTGCGTCGAACGGCTCAGAGGCACTGGCGGGCAGGTGGCCGGTGACATGCATCGCCCGCGCAAAAAATCGCGAATAGAGCAGGTGCAGGATCGCGTGTTCAATGCCGCCAATGTACTGGTCAACGTTCATCCAGTAAGCGGCATCGGCCATATCCGTTGGGGTTTCGGCATGCGGCGCGGTAAAGCGCGCATAGTACCACGACGAATCCACAAACGTATCCATCGTGTCTGTTTCACGTTTTGCCGGCTTTCCGCACGCCGGACATGGGCAGTCGCGCCATGTTGGATGCCGGTCTAGCGGATTGCCCGGGACCGAGAAATCAATCGGTTCGTTGCCATTCTCGTAGGGCAGCGCGATCGGCAAGTTTTCCTTTTTTTCAGGCACCACGCCACAATCGTCACAGTAAACCACTGGGATCGGACAGCCCCAGTAGCGTTGCCGCGACAGTCCCCAATCGCGCAGACGATACTGCGTTTGCCCGGTGCCGAGGCCCTGTTCCTCAAACCAATCGATTGTCGCGTCGATGCCCTGCTGACTTGTGGCCTCAGTGATCCCGGTGAAATGGTCGATGTAGACGACCCGTTCGGTTTTGGCGGGGACCAGCGCCTGGGACGTCACGGGTGTGTCATCGCCGGGCATGAAAAACGCGTTTTGTACAAAAAGACCGTATTTTTGAGCAAAATCCAGGTCTCGTTGGTCATGTGCGGGGCATCCGAAGACTGCCCCTGTGCCGTAATCCATTAGCACAAAGTTTCCGATCCAAACGGGCAGTTCCACATCGTCATAGATCGGATGCCGCACTCGGATCCCGGTATCGACGCCGTTCTTTTCGGCCTTTTCCATCGCCGCTTCGGTGGTGTCCATCTTGCGGCATTCGTCGATAAACGCCGCCAGATCGGGGCGATCAGCCTCGAGCGCTTTGGCCACGGGGTGATCGGGCGCTATGGCGATAAAGGACGCGCCGCGCATGGTGTCGGGGCGCGTCGAATAACACGGTATCACCCCCGCGCCGTCGGTGCGGTGAAAACTAATCTCAATCCCGCGAGATTCGCCGATCCAGTTTTCCTGCATCAAGCGCACCTTGGCGGGCCAGTTGTCCAGCCCGTCCAACGCGGCTTTCAACTCGCCCGCCATATCAGAGATTTTGAAGAACCACTGGGTCAGTTCGCGTCGCTCAACCTCGGCGCCGGAACGCCAGCCTTTGCCATCGATTACTTGTTCGTTGGCCAGCACGGTCATATCGACCGGGTCCCAGTTCACCTGAGCGTTCTTGCGGTAGACGAGCCCGGCGTCGAGCATATCGAGAAACAGAGCTTGCTGCTGCCCGTAATATTCCGGATCACAGGTCGCAAATTCGCGGCTCCAGTCGATGCTCAGACCCAAGGGCTTCATCTGTGCGCGCATGTCGGCAATGTTTTCGTAGGTCCAATCCTTGGGGTGACCACCGCTGGCCATGGCTGCATTTTCTGCAGGCATTCCAAAGGCATCCCAACCCATGGGATGCAGGACGTTATGCCCGGTCGACATCTTGTAGCGCGCGATGACGTCGCCCATCGTATAGTTGCGCACATGTCCCATGTGGATGCGACCCGAAGGATAGGGAAACATCTCCAGCACGTAATATTTCGGCTTGTCCGCGGTGCGGGTTGCCTTGAAGACGTCTGCCTTGTCCCAGGCCGCTTGCCAGCGGGCCTCAATCTCGGACGGGGTATAGGTCGCCATGGGGGTGTCTTTCCTACAAAAACAAAAGCGCCGGACGATAGGCCCGGCGCTGTTCTAATCGGGTTTGAAACGAGCGGGAAGGGGTCAGCGCCGCCCGTCCGCAATCCTAAGCTGGCGTGCGCGGGTCAAAATGGCATCTTCAATCGCCCGGACTGTCGCGGCATCGGTTGGGCCACGACGATTTTGCAGTGCCACGTTGAGTGCCCGCGCATCGAGCGCTGGATCTTGGATCAGCACCGTCGCCCGATACGCTTGCCCGCCGCCGGGCGGCGTTCCAAAGCCGGTGACAATCACACCGGTGTATGGGTCAACCTCTTGGATCGGCAGGAAGTTTAGTACGTCGAGGCTTGCACGCCATATGTAGCGGTTAACCTGAACGACCCGTTCTTCGTTGCGGCGATTGAATAGGGCCTGCGACAGGGTTGTACCCCCTTCTTGGCTGCGGGCGATGTCCGGATCGAGTTCTGGTGGCGCTCCATCGCTGTTGCCAAAGCGCAAACCGCAACCCGCCAGACCGATACACAGAGCCAATGCTGCATAGGAAATTAGGCGCCGTGAAATGGTGTTGCTTGATGTCATGTGCTGTATACCTGCTCACGTGTTATTGTGGTGATATCCAACTTGCGAATGGCTAGCAAGCTGGCTTGCATAAGGGGTATTCGATCGGGCTCCAACGCACTGTGGCAAAGCTGCACCATACCTGCAGGATTTGCACGGACAACTGAGGGCAGGATTGAGATGGCAAGACAAATGCGGGACACCACCCATGTCCCCTCACCGGATTCCCCGGTTAGGGAGTGTGACTTGAAAACCGAGGGAAAACTCATGAAAAAAGTTCTCTTCGCCACAACCGCGCTGATTGCCACAACTGGCATGGCGGCTGCGGAAGTGACTTTGGGCGGCTTTGGTCGTTTTGGTCTGATTTACGACGAAAACAACGAAGCCAATGGTAACGACGAAACGCGCATCGAGCAGCGGTTCCGTTTGACCGTGACGGGCACTGCTGAATCAGATGCGGGTGTTAAGTTTGAAGGGCGTATTCGCTTTCAAACGGATGACCAGTCAAATGGTAATAGCAGCATCACCGAGACATCGGCGGCGGGTTTTGCCGTGACAGCAGGTGGTTTTCGCCTCGATGTGGGCAGCGTTTCAGACGTCATCGACTCGGGTGACGTGGTTGACTATTACGGCTTCGGGGTAGGCTTGACCTCTTTCGCGGAGCAGTCGTCTGCATTTGGTGGTATTCCGGCGAGTGGTTTCGGAACGGTAAGTTCGCCTGACGATGATGTTGAAGAGCAGGTTGTCCCAACTGTAAAGCTGCGCTACACAGCGGGTGACTTCACAGTTTCTGCATCCGTTTCCGATGGCTTGTCGGCACAGGACAACACAGCTGGTACATTTACTGATCGTGAAGAGTATCAACTGGGCGTTGGCTACACGTTTGGTGATTATTCTGTTGGCGCGGCGTTCGGTAACGAAGAAGAAACCGATGAGACTGGTGCGACAACACTGGATAATGACTTCTGGGTAATCTCGTTCGGTGGTGAGCTTGGTGCGTTCGCGTTCTCGATCTTGGTCGGTGACAGCGACACCAACGACGAAACCATGTATGGTCTGTCCGTCAAGTACGACATCAACGATGCAACTGACATTCGTTTTGTGTTCTCCGACTCCGGCCTGGATGCTGATGACGAAGTCGTTGCAATCGGCTTCCGCCACAGCCTCGGCGGCGGTGTTTCGCTGCGCGGTGGTATCGGTCAGGGTACTGATGGTGACACGATTGCTGACCTGGGTGTGAACTTCGACTTCTAAGTTGATTGACACCTAACGCTTTGGGGCGTGCCTTTGGCGCGCCCCTTTTCTTTTGCAGTGGATTAATATCTTTAGGCCCAAGACCAGACATAAGGTGCGCTGCATGTCCCTCGCCAGCATCACAGAACGTATTCATGTCGCAGCGACTAAGGCTGGACGCGACACTGCGGACATTCACCTGATCGCCGTCTCAAAGGTGCAACCGCCGGAGCGGGTGGAGGCGGTGCTGGCCGACGGGCACAGGGTTTTTGGCGAAAACCGGGTGCAAGAAGCGGCAGGCAAATGGCCCGGCTTTCGTGAGACATACCATGACGCCCAAGTTCACCTGATCGGCCCGTTGCAGACTAACAAAGCACGGCAGGCGATGGAGCTTTGTCAGGCGATCCACTCCGTTGACCGCCCGAAACTGGCCAAAACCCTCGCGCGCCTGGCACAAGAACTTGGCAGATGCCCGGATCTGTTTGTTCAGGTTAATACCGGTGAAGAGGCTCAAAAGGCGGGAATTCTGCCGCAGGACGCCGACACGTTTGTCGCCGACTGCCGCGCGCTTGATTTATCTGTCCGCGGGCTGATGTGCATCCCACCAATTGACGAAGAACCCAGCCTGCATTTTGCGCTTTTGGCCAAGATCGCCGCGCGCAACGGGCTTGATCAGTTGTCGATGGGCATGAGCGCCGATTTTGAAGGCGCGATTGCGCTTGGTGCCACGCATGTCCGCGTTGGATCGGCAATCTTTGGCGATCGCGTCAAACCGGGCTGAGACCCACCGCTGCGCGCGCTGGGTCATTTTCTCTGTTTAAAAAATCCTCCCCGAAGGGCCGCTATGTCACGATGAGGTTCGTCGCGAATTTGATACGCGGCGCGATCCAGGCGAGGTGCTCGCGCGCAAGGCCGATGCATCCTTCCGTCGGCACGCCGGGTCTGCGCCAACGGTGTATAAAAATCGCAGATCCCCGACCGGGCACGGCGTAGGGCCAGTTCCAGTCTGTCAGGATCACAAGATCGTACAGCGGGTCCGACCGGCGCAGGCGTTCATGGCTATGCGGATAAGGCGCCTGGGCAATGTGGTTGTAATCCTCGGCCTTCGGATCGTCTGACCAGACATCACCGGGGCGGATCGGCAGTGCCCAATCCGCAGGCCGTGCCATGCGATCCGGCCGGTAGAGCATTCCTACCAGCCGATGGACGCCGCGCGGTGTGGCGCCGTCGCCCTCGGCCTTTTTGTGCGTGATGCCATTGCGTCCGACAGTGCAGGCAAATCGTCGCCCGGCAAAGCGCAGACCCATTGGGGTCACCACCATGTCGTGTGGCGTCATTTAATCACGCTCACAACAAATGCCCTGACTTTCGGGCCTTGGTTTCGAGATAGTGTTTGTTGTGCCGTGTTTCGCCGACCTTCAAGGGTACCCGTTCCGCGACGGTGATGCCGCTTGCTTCCATCATCGCGGTCTTGGCGGGGTTGTTGGTGAGTAGACGCACGGCAGAGAACCCAAGCGACTTGAGGATCTCGGACCCGAGGCGAAAGTCTCGCTCATCATCTTCAAAACCTAGCCGGTGATTGGCCTCGACGGTGTCGAAACCTTGGTCCTGTAGACTGTAGGCGCGCATCTTGTTTGCCAATCCGATCCCGCGCCCTTCTTGGTTCAGATAGAGCAGCACCCCCGCGCCTTCGGACCCCATTTGCGCCAGGGCACCACGTAGTTGCGGACCGCAATCGCATTTGAGAGATCCGAGCAGGTCGCCCGTGAAACACGCCGAATGCAAGCGCGCCAGCACCGGCGTATCGCGATCTGGGGTGCCGATTTCGATGGCATAGTGTTCCTCGGCGCCGTCGTCGGGGCGGAAAATGTGCAGCCGCCCATGCTCTGATACCGCGAGCGGCAACCGGGCGTGTACCACGCGCTCCATCGGGCTGAGATCTGCGCTCAGGATCGAAGCGCCGCGCACCAGCGTCAGATTATTTTCCAAGGCAACAGCGCGCGCGTCGTCAATCTCGGCCCCAAGGGCGGCGGGCAAGAGCCGCGCCGCTTTGCACAGCGCAAGGGCTGCACGAAACGGGCTGGCGTCGCCATCGCGCAGACTGTGAAACGGTCCTTTCATTGGCGTGGCCAAATCGCCGGCTGGATCGGCAACAGCATTAGCCCAGGCGAGCGTTGCATCGAGCGGTATGGCGAGCCGTGCAACATCGCCGTCATAGGCGCGCGCCTTGAGCGTGCTGGCACGCCGAACCGTGATCGCCAGCACCGTATCCGGGCGCACTTTCCGCAACGCATCGAACCGGTCCGCCGTTGTCGTCTCTACCGCTGAAAACACGACACCCTCGGCCAAAACCACGGGCACGCCCATGCGCAGATCTGCCCGTGCACGCGCCAGTGTTTCTATCTCGTCCGGCCCAAGCCCCATGTTTCAACGCCTTATCCGATGCTGCCCCTGACATAAGGAAATTCGCCTAGGATTGAAACATTTGCCGCGCCCGCGACACATGGCTGTGAGAAAACGGCCTGCAAACTTGCCCGGTGACGGCGATCCGCACATGTAATTCCACAGACAAAGGAGGATCTTATGGCGCAGCTTAAGAAGATTTTGCTCGTGGACGATGACGAAGATCTGCGAGAGGCGTTGGGCGAGCAGCTGATCATGACCGAGGACTTCGACGTTTTTGAAGCTGCCAACGGTCAGGACGCGTTGGCCAAGGCCAAGGAAGCGATCTATGACTTGGTGATCCTCGATGTTGGTCTGCCCGATACCGACGGGCGCGAGCTGTGCCGCGTGATGCGCAAGCAAGGGGTAAAGTCGCCGATCATCATGTTGACGGGGCACGATACCGATGCCGACACCATTTTGGGTCTCGACGCTGGTGCAAATGACTACGTTAGCAAACCGTTCAAATTTCCCGTGCTTTTGGCCCGCTTGCGCGCCCAATTGCGCCAACACGAGCAGAGCGAAGATGCGGTTTTTGCCCTCGGGCCGTACACCTTCAAACCAGCAGTCAAAATGCTGGTGACCGAGGATGATCGCAAAATCCGCCTGACCGAAAAAGAAACCAACATCTTGAAATTCCTGTACCGCTCGACCGAAGGCGTGGTGCCGCGCGACGTGCTGTTGCATGAGGTGTGGGGATACAATGCGGGCGTTACCACCCACACGCTTGAGACGCATATCTACCGGTTGCGCCAGAAAATCGAACCAGATCCGTCCAATGCGCGCCTTCTTGTGACCGAATCTGGTGGGTACCGACTTGTGTCGTAGGCCTTTGGTCCAATTCGCATTTGCTTTGGGCTGATTTAAGCTACCTATACCGCGCGCGCCCGGTGGTTTCTTGAACCAAGGTGCGCACCTCCCTGTTGGACTTGCCCGGGCCTTTTGCGCCCGGGTCTTTTTTTATGCATCAGCAGGAATACGGATGCGCAAGAGGCTGTAGCCCAGAGTACACAGGTACAGGCCCGCACCCACGGCGTAGGGCAGGCGCAACGCAGCCTCACGCCCCAGTGCCGGTTCGCTCACACTAACCAAAGCGCCAAATGCAAGCATACCAAGCGGGATAGCCCCCCAACCAAACAAACGAAACAGGCTGTTTACGCGGCCCAGGATCGCGTCTGGGATTGTGCGTTGCCGGTAGCTTACCGTGACCACGTTGTAGGTGACCCCCGCAAAGAGCAGCGTAAACATGCCAGCTGCGACCGCCACGGTCGACGAGGTAAGCCATATCGCCAAAGGTTCAGCCAGGAAAAGCACCTGCATGGCTATGAAGACCGGTTGCGCTCCAAATCGTCGCACTAAGGTCGGGCCAAATATCCCGCCGGCCACCCCGCCGGTTGCAGCCGCCATCATCAGTGCGCCATATCCGGCAGAGCTCAGGCCCAGGATTTCCTGCGCAAATAGGATCGTGATGGTGGCATAGCCCGCGCCAACTGCATTGATGCACCCCAACAAAAGCGCAAGCCGCAGGATCGTTTTGTGCTGCCACAGCCAGACCGCACCTTCGCGCAAGTCGGCCCAGACGCTTTGCGCAAGCTTGCGTGGCGCCGATGCTGGAAAGGTAATGCACGCCACCAGACCCGCGGCCACCGCAAAGCTGAGAGCGTCAAATACGAACGGCGCCGGGACTGCCAAGGCGATGAGCACGCCTGCCAGCGGCGGTCCTATGAAGCTGCCCATGATCTGCTCAACGCTCCAGATCTGGCCATTTGCGGTCTCAAGATCGCTGCGCTCGACAATTGACGGTAAGGCGGTTTGTGCTGCGTTGTCGCGCAGCACCTCGGCCATGCCCAACAAAAACGCCAGCGCTGCCAATGCCCAAACGGTACGCTCCGGGGCCGTCTCAAGATTGGGCACGGCAAGGATCAGCAGGATCACTGCGGCTGTCAAAGCCATGCGCGTCACATCGCTCCAGACCATGATCTTTTGGCGGTTGCCACGGTCGATCACCACCCCTGCTGGCGCTGAGAACAACAGCCATGGCAGGCGACCGGCAGCGGCGACCGCAGAGATCAATAACGGATCGCGGGTCAGCAATGTGGCGAGCCATGGAAAGGCCAGCGCCGAGATCCCATCGCCGAGGTTCGACACAGCACTTGCCGAAAAGAGCAGACGGTAATTCCTGTTCCGAGCAAGTAACATCGGCATGTCTTTCGGGCTGGTGGGTGTTCCCGGCCAACGGTAATGTCGTCGGGCGCCATGTACAAGGAACCCAGCGATGCCCTTCACCCTTTGCACCTGGAACATCAATTCGGTCCGCTTGCGTGAGCCTATTGTGCTGAAATTACTGGAAGAAGAGGCGCCAGACGTCTTGTGCTTGCAGGAATGCAAAAGCCCGGTGGACAAGATCCCGCGCGATGGATTTGCCGCACTTGGCTATGACTACTTAGTGGCCCGCGGCGACAAGGGATACAACGGCGTGGCGATCCTGTCGAAGACACCGTTGGTCGAGGCGGGCGCGTTTGACTTTGCCGGTTTGGGTCACGCCCGCCATATCGCCGCGACGCTGGAAAATGGCGTGACGGTGCACAATTTTTACGTTCCAGCGGGCGGTGATGTGCCGGATCGGGACAAGAACGAAAAGTTTGGCCAAAAGCTTGATTACCTGCGCGATATGCAAGCGTGGGGGCGCGACGCGGCGCTGCAAAAATCCATTCTGGTCGGGGACCTCAATATCGCGCCACGCGAAGATGACGTCTGGAGCCACAAACAATTGTTAAAGGTTGTCAGTCACACCCCGATCGAGGTTGACGCACTTGGCGCGGTGCAGGCGGCAGCAGGTTGGGTGGATATCACCCGCGCGCACAACCCCGAGGGTAAGCTTTACAGTTGGTGGAGCTACCGCGCCCGCGACTGGGACGCCGCTGACAAGGGCCGTCGCTTGGATCACATCTGGGCCACACCCGATATCGCGCCGGGCGCATCGAACAGCCGCATCTTGCGTGATGCCCGTGGCTGGGAAAAGCCAAGCGACCACGCACCGGTCTTTGCGACGTTTGATGTCTGATCGGTCCGCCCCTTGGCAGTGCGGTCAAATCGCTCCATATACGACACGCACGACAGCAAAGGAGCGCGCCTCATGGACTTAGGCCTGTCCGCCGGACCCGCCGCCGCCGACCTGATCACTGATGGATCGGAAGCGACATTCATGCAGGATGTGGTTGAGGCCTCGCAGACCGTCCCCGTGATCGTGGATTTCTGGGCGCCGTGGTGCGGTCCTTGCAAGACCTTGGGACCGCAGCTCGAAAACGCCGTGACCAAGGCGAAAGGCGCCGTGAAAATGGTCAAGATCAACGTCGATGAGGCGCAGATGATCGCAGGCCAATTGCGCATCCAGTCGATCCCGACGGTCTATGCGTTTTGGCAGGGTCAGCCGGTGGATGGATTTCAGGGTGCTGTGCCCCCGTCTGAAATCACCGCTTTTGTGGATCGTGTCATAGCGGCCGCGGGCGGCGAGGCTCCCGGTGACGGTCTCGAAGATGCCGTTGCTGCCGCCGAAGAGATGCTGACCGAAGGTGCTGCAGTTGATGCAGCGCAAACCTTTGCCGCGATACTGGGCGAAGAGCCGTCGCACGCAGGCGCCTATGGCGGTTTGGTGCGTGCGCACATTGCCATGGACGATCTCGACCAAGCAGAGGCGATTCTGAATGGCGCGCCCGCAGAAATCTCGGACAGCGCTGAATTGGAAGCAGCACATGCGCAGTTGCAACTGGCAAAACAGGCCGCCGATGCTGGCCCTGTTGGCGAGCTGAAAGCGGCTGTTGCGAGCGATCCAGACGATCACCAGGCCCGGTTCGATCTGGCCCAGGCACTACATGCCAACGGTGATGCCGAAGCAGCCGTGGACGCGCTTCTTGAGCTGTTTCGCCGAGACCGGGAATGGAACGATGGCGCGGCAAAGACCCAGCTTTTTACTATCTTTGATGCGCTCAAGCCGAATGACCCGGTGGTGCTGAATGGGCGTCGTCGCCTTAGCTCGATGATATTTGCCTAAGGGCCACTACGGGCTAGCTCGCGTAACATGATCAAAGTCGCTGATCTTCCCGGCACAATTGCCATTTTTCCTTTGCCGGGCGCGCTGTTATTGCCACGTGCCCGGCTGCCTCTGCACATTTTTGAACCACGCTACCTGCAAATGCTCGACGACGCTCTGAAGACGCCGCAGCGGTTGATCGGCATGGTGCAACCCAACGAGGTTGAAGGGCGCAAAGGGAATGGTTTGCACACGATCGGTTGCGCCGGGCGGATCACGCAGTTTTCCGAGACCGAAGACAACCGGTATCTTATCACCTTGTCCGGTATCTCTCGCTTTCGCGTTGTCAGTGAGATTGATGGTTTCACCCCGTATCGTCGCTGCGAAATCAATTGGGATGGTTTTGATCGCGACCGCGGTCGCACTGAGGCGGACGATGTCTTTGACAGACCTGAATTTCTACGTTTGCTCGGCCGTTATTTTGAGGCACGTTCCCTGTCGGCCGATTGGGATACGCTAAAAGAAGCGGATGACGAATTGCTCATCAACTCACTGTCGATGATGCTAGATTTTGATCCCGAGGACAAACAGGCGCTGCTTGAGGCACCCTCGCTCAGCACACGACGCGAGACCTTGGTGACGCTCATTGAATTTGCTCTGCGCGGCGGGGAAGGGGACGTAATGCAATGACCGACGTTGATCGCCGGGCGCTGGAAGCGCTGATTTGCCCCGAAACGCATGCAACGCTGCGCTATGACGCGGAAAAGCAAGAGCTTGTTTCAGAAAGCGCGGGCCTTGCTTATCCCATTCGCAATGGCATCCCGATCATGCTGGTCGACGAGGCGCGGCAACTGGACTAAAGCGGCGCGCCGCGCATCAGGCGCGGGATGTCGCCGTTTAGACCGGCGGCTTCGCGGATGAACGCCCGGCGCAGTTTGGGCATCGACTGCACGATACCCATGCCGATGTCGCGGACCCCCCGAACAAGCGGATTATCGTTGGAAAATAGCCGGTTAAAGCTGTCCGTCGCCAGCGCAAGGGCGGCGTTGTCAAAGCGGCGCCATTCCTCGTACCGCCGCAGAACCGGGGCGCTGCCGAAATCTTCGCCACGACGCGCTGCATCTGTGATCACTTCGGCCAGTGCTGCGATGTCACGCATGCCGGCGTTCAGGCCCTGGCCCGCAATCGGATGCACCCCATGCGCAGCATCGGCGATCAGCGCGGTGCGATCTGCGACCAAGCGTTCAGCGAGCGAAAGTGACAAAGGATAGGTATAGCGCTTGCCGGTCAGCTTGATCTGACCGCGGAAATCACCAAAGCGCGGGCGCAGCATGGTCAGATAATCGGCATCCGACATTGCGTCGAAGCGCGCGGCATTTTCGGCCGTTTCGCTCCATACAATCGAACTGACGTTGCCTGTAAGGGGCAAGATCGCAAGCGGTCCGGCTGGCATGAAAAACTGATGCGCCACACCGTCATGCGGTTTTTCGTGCGCAATCGCGCAAACAAGCGCGGTTTGACCATAGCTCCAACCGGTTCGCTTGATCCCTGCGCGATGGGCCGTGCCGCTTTGGCGTCCGTCTGCACCGATCAAGATCGTCGCCGACATGTCCGATCCGTCGTCAAGTGAAACGGTGACCGAACCGGCTGAGGTGATCTGACGGGTCACGGTTTTCCCGGAAATGTGCGCGATATTTGGCGCCTGTGCCATCGCTTCGAGCAGGGCGTGGCGCAAATGACGGTCCTGAATCATGTGACCCATCGGACCTTCTTCGATTTCGGCATGGTCAAAATGCATGAAAAACGGCGACGGACCTTGGCCCGCGCGCCCGTCGGACACCTTGATCCCCAGAATGGGTTGCGCGTGTTTGTCGACCGCGTCCCAAATATCCAGGCCTTGCAACAAACGGCATGAGGTCAACGCAACGGCATAGCTGCGCCCGTCAAATGCGGCATTGCGCCGGACCTTTTCGCTGCTTGCATCGATCACTGTGACCCGCAGGCCAGCGCGCGCCAGCGCAAGTGCCAAGAGAGGTCCAGACAGCCCTCCGCCCACGATGATCGCGTCACTTTTTCCCATGCGCCGCAATATGATCCCGCCCGTGGGATTGTCCATGCGCCAGCACGTCGCTACCGTCGCCACATGCCATTCGGGGACAGGTGATGAGCGATATTTTTTCAATGACAGCGGCGTCTTTGGGCCGAAGGATCGCTGCAAATGAGCTTGATCCGGTTGAACTTACCCAAGCGTTTCTTGACCGGATCGATGGTCATGATTTGGCCTCGAAGATCTATGTCAGGGTGACCCGCGCGCGCGCCTTGGCCGAAGCCGATGCGGCGCGGGACCGCGCCAAGACCGGGTTTCGTTTGTCCCCGCTCGACGGTGTGCCGATTTCGTGGAAAGACCTCTTTGATACGGCCGGCACAGCGACCGAGGCCGGTTCAAAACTGCTGGCGGGTCGCGTGCCAACGGTGGACGCAGACGTGCTGCGCAATGCCACCGCCGCAGGTTTAGTGTGCTTGGGTAAAGTGCACATGAGCGAGCTGGCGTTTTCCGGTTTGGGACACAACCCGTCGACAGCCACGCCGCCGTGCATCAATGATGCCGACGCGGTTGCGGGCGGCTCGTCTTCGGGGTCGGCGGCTTCTGTGGCATTCGGGTTGGCTGCCGCGTCTATCGGTTCGGATACCGGTGGTTCGGTGCGCATCCCTTCGGCATGGAACGATCTCGTTGGGCTCAAAACCACGCTGGGTGCGCTTTCGGTCGCAGGAACGGTGCCACTGTGCCCCTCTTTCGATACGGTCGGTCCATTGACGCGGTCGGTCGAAGATGCAGCTTTGCTGAACGCGATCATGGCTGGCGCACCAACACCAGATCTGGACGGTGCAACGCTCAAAGGGCGTCGCTTTGCGGTTTTGAAAACATCCGTCATGGATGACATCCGTGACGCACCCAAAGCGGCGTTTGACAACGCGGTTGCGCGCTTGCAAGACGCAGGTGCGGCTATTGCACGGATCGAGGTGCCCGTGGTGGCAGAAGCGCTCGCCTTGTCAGGCGCGTTGTTTCCGACCGAAGCTTACGGGCTGTGGAAAGACACCATCGAAGCCAACCCGGATGGCATGTATGATCAGATCCGCGACCGCTTCCGCCTTGGCGCAAAGATTAGTGCACCTGACTATGTGGCGGCGTGGACGAAACTGAATGCGTTGCGTGATGACTGGCATAGCGCTGTCGCTGCTTATGACGCGGTTTTGGCACCCACGTCGCCGATTTTGCCGCCCAATTTGGAACGGCTGAACAGTGATCCGGACTATTACATTACGGAAAACCTTATGGCGTTGCGCAACACGCGGGTGGCCAATTTGATTAGGCTTTCTGCACTGACACTGCCCACCGGTGTGCCGAGTTGCGGTATCATGCTGCTAGGACGGCCAAACGGCGAGGCGGCTTTGCTGCGTTTGGGTGCCGCAGCAGAACGCGCGCTGGGCTGACCAATTTGCCACGCCGGCTGCTTTTTGGGCGGTTTTTCTGGACCAACGGCTCAGCCTTGCGTTATCTTCTCATTAACCGGGGCGCTTATGATCCCGAGGCTGAGGCAGTTTTATGAAGTTTCCCGACCGGTTCTCGAACCTTCCGGCTTATGCATTCCAGCGTTTGCGCGCTCTTTTGGATGTGCATCAAGGCGGCGGCGATCCGGTACACATGACCATCGGAGAGCCCAAGCACGCATTCCCTGCGTGGGTCACAGATGTGATTACTGAACATGCGTCGGGATTTAACAACTACCCTCAGAATGATGGCGTTCCTGAGCTGCGGTCCGCTTTTTGCGCCTGGCTGTCGCGGCGATATGGCATTGAACGTGACCCGGATTTGCATGTCATGCCGCTCAATGGCACGCGTGAGGGGCTGTACAATGCCGGCGTGGCGCTATGCCCCGAAGAAAAGGGTGGCGCGCGACCGGTCGTGCTGATGCCAAATCCGTTTTACCAGGTCTACATGCTGGCAGCGATCTCTGCTGGGGCTGATCCGGTGCTGGTGCCAGCGACGGCGGACACGGGCCATTTGCCCGATTTTGGCGCGGTCGATGCCGAAACACTCAACCGGACGGTGGCCTGCTACATGTGCTCTCCTGCAAACCCGCAGGGCGCAGTGGCAGATGGCGACTACTGGCGCGCGCTCATCGCCTTGGCCGAGCGGTATGATTTTCAGATCTTTGCCGACGAATGCTATTCCGAGATTTATCGCGACACGGCTCCGACGGGCGTTCTTGAGGCGCTGGCAGACGGTAACCCGGAACGCGTGGTCGCGTTTCATTCCCTTTCCAAGCGGTCAAACCTGCCAGGTTTGCGGTCGGGTTTTGTGACCGCAGGGCCAGACACGATGCGCGAGATCAAGCAATTGCGCACCTATGCAGGTGCTCCGTTGCCGCAACCGCTGCAACACGCCGCGGCGGCTGTTTGGGCGGATGAGGCGCATGTTGACGACAACCGCGCGCAGTACCTTGAGAAATACGAGATGGCAGACCGTATCCTTGGCAACGTGCCAGGGTACGCGGCACCGCAGGCTGGCTTTTTCCTGTGGTTGCCGGTCGCGGATGGCGAAACTGCGGCTTTGGAGCTTTGGCAGCGCACCGGGGTGCGCGTATTGCCCGGCGCGTATCTGGCGCGCGAAGTGGACGGGACAAACCCCGGCCAAGGATACATTCGGGTGGCTCTGGTCGCCCCAAAGGCAGAGACGGAGCGCGGCCTGACGGCCATCCGCGACGTCCTCTATGCCGCATAAAAAAGACGAGGTGAGGCATGGCATATCAATCGCGGCGTGATCCGCTTTTTGATCGCAACACGGCGGCCGCATTGGAACGCCGTGGGCGCGAGTTGATTGGCATCGCGATTTTTGCCCTTGGCCTGCTCGCCGCGGCGCTGATGCTCAGCTACACCCCCGCGGATCCATCATGGATGGCGGCCACTGATGCACCGGTGCAGAATTGGTTGGGCCGTCCTGGGGCGTCGATTGCGGCGCCGCTGTTTTTGATCGGCGGATGGGGCATGTCGGCGATCTCGCTGCTGCTTTTGGTTTGGGGCGTGCGTTTTGCGCTGCATTACGGGCAGGATCGCGCGTTGGAACGCCTGATCTTTGCCCCGATCTTTGTCGCCTTTGCTGCGGTCTATGCGGCCACGCTGCAGCCGGGACAGGCTTGGATCGAAACGCACGCATTTGGGCTTGGCGGGCGCGGTGGCGACACGGTCTTGGCCATGGTGCTCTCGGTCCTGCCCTTGGCCTCGGCATTTGCGGTCAAGCTTGTGTCATTGTTGATGGCGATAGGTGTGCTGGCGATGGGTGCGTTTGTTCTGGGGTTCACCCGCGCCGAGATTTTGCGTCTGTTCCGGTTTTTGATCATGGGTGTTGTGGTGTCATACGCCACTCTTATGAGCTTTCTAGGATTGGGCGCGCGCGTATCGGTTTCTGCGGCCCGTGGGTCTGTTTCCGTTGCGCAAGGGTTGCAGAAACGTCGGGATATGCGTCGCATCGCCCGCGCCGAAGCGCGCGAGATTGCAGCCGCCGAAGCGGCACAGTTGGAGGCGCAGGCCGCGATGATGCCCCCGGTTCCGGTCGAAGAAGTGTCAGAAAAGCCATCGCTCCTGTCACGCATGCCGACGTTGATCAAACGGGCCGAAGCGCTGCCCGACGAGATGCCCCAACCCGAGTGGGTGGACACACCGCTGGCGGCCGAGGCGATTGCCCCTAGCAATGACCGCATCTCTGCCAAAATTACTGACGTGATCAAATCCCGTGGCCATACCAAGCCAGCCGTTCAGGTCGATGAAGTCCTTCCGCTGACCAACGGGCGCGGCCGAAGCCCCGATCCGCTGATTGCGAACACCGCTCGGCGTAATTTGCTGCCACCCGAACCGCCGCTGACCGGCCGCACAGCCGCGCCTGAAATGGCACCGCTGCAAGACAGTTTTGATGTGGCCGAACCTGATCCGATCCCGGCACAGCGCGTCCCGGTGATCGAAGCGCGAAAGGTTGTTCAGCAGCCGGCACGCAACCCGATCCAACCCAGCACACAAGCCAAGGCCGAAGCACAGCCCAAGCTGCGGTTCGAGGATACGCACCCCGGATTTGAACTGCCGCCTCTCGAATTGTTGGAAAATCCGGTTGCCATCCAACGGCATCACCTGAGTGACGAAGCGCTCGAGGAAAACGCGCGCATGCTGGAAACCGTGCTGGATGATTACGGCGTCAAGGGCGAGATTGTCAGCGTGCGCCCGGGTCCGGTGGTCACCATGTACGAACTTGAGCCCGCTCCCGGGCTCAAAGCCAGCCGGGTCATTGGCCTTGCCGACGATATCGCCCGGTCCATGGCCGCGCTGTCTGCACGCGTTTCAACAGTGCCCGGACGCAGTGTCATCGGCATCGAGTTGCCCAACGAGAACCGAGAAAAGGTGATCCTGCGGGAAATTTTGGGCGCACGCGATTTTGGCGACAGCAACATGAAACTGCCGCTGGCGTTGGGCAAGGATATCGGCGGCGACGCCGTGGTCGCCAACCTCGCCAAAATGCCCCACCTTTTGATCGCGGGCACCACCGGGTCCGGTAAGTCTGTGGCGATCAACACGATGATCCTGTCGCTGCTCTACCGGCTCACGCCCGAAGAGTGCCGCCTGATCATGATCGATCCCAAGATGCTGGAGCTCAGCGTTTATGATGGCATCCCGCACCTGCTGTCGCCCGTTGTGACCGACCCCAAAAAGGCCGTGGTGGCCCTCAAATGGGTGGTGGGAGAGATGGAGGAACGCTATCGCAAGATGTCCAAGATGGGTGTGCGCAACATCGACGGTTACAACGGCAGGGTCAAAGACGCGCTGGCAAAGGGCGAGATGTTCAGCCGCACGGTGCAAACCGGCTTTGACGATGACACCGGCGATCCGATCTTTGAGACAGAAGAATTCGCGCCCGAGGCGATGCCCTACATCGTCGTAATCGTGGATGAGATGGCCGACCTTATGATGGTCGCCGGCAAAGAGATCGAAGCCTGCATTCAGCGTCTGGCACAGATGGCGCGGGCAAGCGGTATCCACCTGATCATGGCGACACAGCGACCTTCGGTTGACGTGATTACCGGTACAATCAAGGCAAATTTCCCGACGCGGATCAGCTTTCAGGTCACCTCGAAAATCGATAGCCGCACCATCTTGGGTGAAATGGGCGCAGAACAGCTGCTTGGCATGGGTGACATGCTCTACATGGCCGGCGGGGCCAAGATCACCCGGTGCCACGGGCCTTTTGTTAGCGATGAAGAGGTGGAAGAGATTGTAAACCACCTCAAGGCCTTTGGCGCCCCGGACTATGTCAGCGGTGTGGTCGACGGCCCTGAAGAAGGCGAAAAGGCTGATGGCATCGACGCGGTGCTGGGTCTGGGCGGAAACACGGACGGCGAAGATGCGCTCTATGATCAAGCGGTGGCTATCGTGATCAAGGACCGTAAATGCTCGACATCTTACATTCAGCGCAAGCTGGCCATCGGCTACAACAAAGCGGCGCGCTTAGTTGAGCAGATGGAGGATGAGGGGGTCGTCAGCTCGGCCAACCACGTGGGCAAACGCGAGATCCTCGTGCCGGAGCAGTAGGGTGCGCATTCACTGCGCACCTTACGTCAGGCCCAGGTTTTTCTTCTGTTTCCCCCCTCGTTTGGGTCGCCGCCGCGCATAGGTCTAGCCTATCGCCATGATCAGCGTTCCCGTACGCTCGACCAACATTTCGATTGGCTTAACAGTGCTGCCGAACTGTCAAACAGCACCAGCGCCAGCCGTATGATCTGTTCAATCTGCCGTTTTAGGGCCGACAGCATCGAGTTGCGCGGAAAGACACCAACATTTCTCGCTTTCACCGGCCGCTGCAAGCGGCTGATATCGCATATCCAGCCTCGCCGGACTATATCCAGAGCAACACCACCTGCAAAAGGATCCCGAGCGGTATGACCTTGCTTAAACCCGTTATTGCAGCGCTTGTCAGCCTTGCGATTGCCCCCGCAGCCTGGGCTGAAAAACTGCCGTTGAACGCAATCTCCAGCTACCTCAACGGTTTGAAGACGGCGCAAGCGACCATCACCCAAATCAACGATGATGGGTCAATCAACACCGGACGGGTGCTCATCAAGCGGCCAGGTCGGATGCGCTTTGAATATGACGACCCCACCGCGGCGCTGGTGCTGGCCAGCAACCGCGCGGTCTACATTGTCGATCCGCGTTCCAACCGGCTGCCAGAAACTTATCCGCTGAACCGCACGCCATTATCCGTGATCCTTGCGCGCAATGTGGATCTGGCACAGGCGAATATGGTTGTCGGTCACGATTTTGATGGCACCGCTACGATCGTCACCGCCCAAGATCCAAAGAACCCAGAATACGGCAATATACAGCTGAAATTCACCGGCAATCCGGTCGAACTGCGTCAGTGGGTGGTCAATGACAGCGGTGGCGGCAGCACAACCGTTGTGCTTGGCGGGCTCGAGACGGTTGCAGACCTGCCCAATCGCCTGTTTCGCCCACCCGAAACTGATCGCAACTAGCGGGTGCGACAGCTTTGCAATTGCTGGGCGTACATCACCGATCTGTCATCTACTTCGCTTGCGACGCGCAGCAACCACGCCTTGCTACGGTAGGACCCTCGGGCATAGCCAGCGCGCCCTTCGTGATAGGCTAGGTACTGATTGCGCGTGTCTGACAACGCTATGCCAAGCCGATCGCGCGTCTCGGCCATGTACCATCCCATAAAGTCGGTTGCATCGCGGATCCGCTCACGGCTGGCAAATCGGCCGCCGGTGTCCTGCAAATATTCTTCCCAGGTTCCGTCCAGCGCTTGGCTATACCCCAAAGCGCTTGATTGCCGACCGATCGGTATAACGCCGGCGGCATATCGAAATGGCGGACGCGCATTCGATTTGAACTTTGATTCCTGGTAGATCGTTGCCATCTGAACGTGCACTGGCACGCCCCAACGGCGTTCGGTGGCACGGAACGCCTTGAGGTATTCGGGACGCTCGCGCACGATTGCGCAAGCATTGTCAAGATTGCGCGGTGACGTGCCCGGCCCGCTTCCACAGCTTGCCGCCAATACGACCAGTGCCAAAGCGCGAAAGAGTCTGCTCATCTGCCTCACTCGCTTTTGTTATTTTTCAGGAAAATAGCCGAAAATGGCCCAAATGGAAATCACGATCTTTCAAAGCAGCGCGGCCAGCAGAATTGGCAGCGCGGCAACCGACATCAGCGTGGACGCAACAACCAGCCCTGCGACCCGGTCTGCTGCAGCGCCGAATTTCTCTGCCAGCATGTAGGATGTTACGGCAACCGGCGTTGCCACCTGCAGCACCAGAACAGCCAGCGCAACAGGCTCAAGCGCAAAGAGCGTTCCCACCGTCCAAGCGATGCCAGAGCAAAGCACCAGCTTGACTGCGGACAGCGCCACCGCCTGCATCATGCCTGCAGTTGACAAATGCGCCACCGCAACGCCCAGCGTGATTAGCATCAGTGGGATTGCGATCTGACCGATCAGATCGAGTGTATTGGTCAGAAATTGCGGTGTCTTCCAACCCATGAGCATGAACAGCGCACCCAGCAGCGTCGCCCAAACAATCGGTTCGCGCAGCACCTTGGCCAAAGCACCGCCACCTGCGACCAATGAAATGCCATATGTAAATGACCATATCGCCATGATCGCAAAAACCACGATGGCATAGCTTAGCCCCACCTGACCAAAAGCAAACAGAGCCAACGGTAACCCCAAGTTTCCCGTGTTCCCAAAGATCAGAGGGGCTGCATATGTTCGTCGGTCCAATCCGACGATGTGCACCAGAGCCAAACAGGCCAGCGTTACAATGCCGTACGCCATCACCGCTGCGGCCGACAAAGAGGTGAGCGCTGCGCGATCAATCTCTGTTTGCATCAGGCTGACAAAAATCAGGCACGGCACGCCCAGCGACATGGCCAGGCGGGTGACAAATTGGATGCGGTATTCCAACCCAAGTTTCACCCATATGTACCCAATGGCGGCCAGCAAAAACACGGGCGCCACGATTTCCAGCACTGTTATGGTAAGGTTCACAGACTGTTTCCTGCGAAAAATCACGCATTTGTTGGACAATCGTCCCTTGCACCGTGTAGTCACGGAAGCTAGGGGACGCAACGCTATGCTCAGAACACGCGCAAAATACCATCTCGGTCAGGTCGTCCGCCACAAGAAGCACCCGTTTCGTGGTGTGGTCTTTGACGTGGACCCAGAGTTCGCAAATACCGACGAGTGGTATGAAGCGATCCCCGAAGACAGTCGCCCCAAGAAAACGCAGCCGTTTTACCACCTGTTGGCGGAAAACGATCAAAGCTACTATGTGGCCTACGTGTCCGAGCAAAACCTGGTGGCTGATTATTCGGGCCAGCCCGTGGACCACCCGGACATACCCGATTTGTTTGGCCCGTTCGAAGACGGCGCCTACCCGCTGCACTTTCAACTAAACTGATCAACGCCCGCGCCTAAGCACCGCACCAAGGTCAGTATCCCAGTGCGCAGCCATCCTTGCGCGGGTCACTTGCCCCTTCCAAGACCCCGTCCGATCTTATCTCAATCGCTTGCGCACCGCCAATTGCGGTTTCCGGGATGCTGACCGCGTGACCGCGCGCGGCTAGATCGGCACGCACGGCGTCGGAATAGCCGCGCTCAACCTTCATATTGCCCGCATCGGAAAACGCCCGCGGTGCGTCCAACGCAGCTTGCGGATCGAGGTTGTAATCCACCAGATTAGTGACAAAACGCGCGTGACCGTTGGGTTGATACGCACCGCCCATCACGCCGAATGGCATAAACACGCGACCGTTGCGTCCAAGCATGCCGGGTATGATCGTATGCATCGGGCGCTTGCCGGGCGCCAATTCGTTGGGGTGCCCTGCTTGCAGCGTGAATCCGGCGCCCCGATTTTGGAATAGAATGCCGAACTCTTCCGACGCGATGCCCGATCCGAAACCGTGGAAAATGGAATAGATCAGTGACACTGCCATGCGGTCCTTGTCGACCACGGTAATGTAGATGGTATCTTTGTGCAGGGCTTCGCTGATCGCAGCGGGAGATGGCAGTGCTTTTGCTGGATCGATCAGCGCGGCAAGTGCTGCGGCGGTGTCATCTGAAAGCATGTGATCCAGGCGCGTGGTGTAGTCCATATCACCGATGAAGCGATTGCGCGCGTCATAGGCAAGCTTGGCTGCCTCGGCCTCAATATGCGCGCGGTCCGCGCCCCAAGGATCCATCGCGGCGATGTCAAAATGCTTGAGGATGTTGAGCATCAACTGTGCTGTGGCACCGGTGCCATTGGGTGGATGCTCCAGCAGGGTCACACCCTTATAATCACTCTGTGTCGGTGTGGTGTCATCGCAGCGTGTATTGGCGAAATCATCGACTGTGTGTGTGCCGCCGGCTGCGTTGAGCGTGCTGATCATATCGTCGGCCACTTCGCCCTCGTAAAAGGCGGCACGCCCCTCTTTTGCAATGCGGCGCAACACCTCGGCTTGGCCAGGGGCAAAGAAGCGTGCACCGACCTTCAGCGCAGCTCCATCGGCTGAGAAATACTTGCGCGCTGCGCCTTGCAGGGTCGACAGATCCTTGGCCCAGTCAAAAGCCACGCGGGGCGCCACGGGCACGCCTTCCTCGGCATAGTGAATTGCGGGCGCAAGCACCTGGTCGAGGCCCAGTGTTCCGACACGCTCGCTGAGCGTGCAGAACGCGTCAACGGCACCGGGGACGGTCACCGCGTGCGCACTGTGAACGGGTACCTGCGCATGTCCAGCGTCGCGTAGTGCTGCAGCAGAGGCGCCAGCAGGCGCGCGACCCGACCCGTTCAGCGCGTGGACTTTTCCGTCAGCAGTGGACCAAAGGACAAAACAGTCGCCACCGATCCCGGTCATCTGAGGTTCGCAAATGCCCAGCAGGACGGCGCCAGCAATGGCAGCATCCATCGCGTTTCCGCCTGCGCGCAGTATGTCTATCGCAGCTTGCGCCGCCAATGGGTGCGATGTGGCGCACATACCCGACGTGGCAAGCACTTGCGATCGGCCCGGTAAATGAAAATCGCGCATAGCGTCGTCCCCCCAGCTTGGTGCGACGCAAGTAATCCTGATTGATTGGGTTGTCCAGAAATCGGGAAGGTCCTCGGTGCCGCGCACTGGGTGGGGGCAAATTCACGCGGCACCGAGGGAAGCTATATGCAGCTACAAGGCACGGTATCCTGTGAAATCGAGGCAACAATATGGTCAGGCCACGGCCCTTTTGCGAATTCAAATTTTATCTGGGCAGCCCAGTAGCGATTATCCGACCTGAGTGGTCGATCCGAGATTGGGCAGCATATCTGGCGAAAGGTCTCAGGGTGCGCGTGTATAGGACAATGCTGCGCGTCGTGGCCTACAACGGTGGCGAGCAGGTGAAACAGCACATGCTCGGACCACACTTAAACCGAGACTAAAATCCGAAAAGTCAGGCGGTTGGTGTCATCGATGCGCGCGTAGCTCACATCTTTGGCGAGGTCCTTGATCAGAAACCAACCAAATCCACCCTCGGGTAGATCATCAAAAGCAACATCGACGTCCACGGCCATACCAACGGGCGTTTTGCCATCCGGCATGGCACGCCCTTTGTCTTCGATTGCAAAACCAAGACCGTCGAGTTGCTTTGCGCATTTCAGAGATATGGGACCCGGGCAGTCGGTCGTCGGATAGGCGTGTTCGACGATGTTGTTCATTGCCTCGGCAAGAACCAGTTCGACGGTGCCAATCTCTTCGGGTTCAAGACCGTAGTTGGCAAGGTCGCCTTTGATTTGTTCCAAAGCGTCGCGCACGCCCCAAGCGCCGCTTTGAAATTCGATGTGCAGGTCCGAAGTTTGCATGGACTGGCGTCTACCTCTCTCCGCTCAGGCGGCGTGCGCTTCCAAGGCGCGCTCAAGCGATGGAAAAACCGAAAAAACGCTGTCCATGCGCGTCAAACGAAACACCTTTTCCACGTTGGGCGTGAGCCCGGCGAGGATAAGCGAGCGATCTGAACCGAGGTTTTTCATCGATGCCACGATCGCACCCAGTCCACTTGAATCAATAAATTCTACTTGGCTGAGATCCAACACAATCGAAGGGAAGTCATTGTCGGTCTGTTCGCGCATCGCATCCTTGAATTCGATGGCGACCGCGGCATCAATGCGGGCCGACTTGACTGTAACTATGTACAATTCCCCTGATTGAAGAGAGGTCAATTCCATCTTTGCGCCTTGTGTTAGCCTGCAATAGCCCGTTGGATAGCGGCGATTTCTTACCATTCGGTTTCACTAAACAAAGGAGTGCGGCATGGCGGCGGTGGTGATTGTGGGCGCGGCGCGAACGCCAATGGGTGGTTTTCAGGGCGCGCTTTCTGGTTTGTCCGCGTCCGCCTTGGGTGGCACGGCGATCAAGGCGGCCATGGGCGGCGCGGGCCTAGATACTGCGGATGAGGTGCTGATGGGCTGTGTCCTGCCCGCCGGGCAGGGGCAGGCGCCCGCACGACAGGCAAGCTTTGCCGCAGGGATTGGCGAAGAAGTGCCCGCCACAACTCTGAATAAAATGTGCGGATCGGGCATGAAGGCGGCGATGATCGCCTTTGATCAGATCGCTCTGGGCCACGCACAGACCATGATTGCTGGCGGGATGGAGAGTATGAGCAATGCGCCCTACCTGCTGCCCAAGATGCGCGGCGGCGCGCGCTTGGGTCATGGACAGGTGATTGATCACATGTTCCTTGACGGGTTGGAGGATGCCTATGACAAAGGTCGGCTGATGGGCACATTTGCCGAAGACTGCGCCGAAAGCTTCCAGTTCACGCGCGATGTGCAAGACGAATATGCGATCAACTCGCTGGCGCGCGCGCAGTCTGCGATCGAAGGCGACGCGTTTGATGGCGAAGTGGTAGCAGTGACTGTGACCACTCGGAAAGGCGACGTGACAGTCGACACGGATGAGCAACCGGGTACGGCCCGTCCCGACAAGATCCCGCACCTGAAACCCGCATTTCGCGATGGCGGTACCGTGACTGCGGCAAACTCATCTTCGATTTCGGACGGCGCGGCAGCGCTGGTTTTGGCGTCCGAGACGGCCGCGGAGACACAGGGCCTACCGGTGCGCGCACGGGTTGTCGGGCACGCCAGTCACGCGCAGGCGCCAGGTCTGTTTACAACAGCGCCCGTGCCAGCGGCGCAAAAGCTGCTCAAACGGATCGGTTGGACCAAAGACGACGTCGATCTGTGGGAAGTAAACGAGGCGTTCGCGGTGGTCCCGCTGGCCTTCATGCGCGAGATGGGGCTGGATCACCAGGTGGTCAATGTCAACGGCGGCGCGTGCGCGCTAGGCCACCCGATCGGCGCATCTGGCGCGCGCATCATAGTGACCTTGCTCAACGCGTTGGAAAAGCGCGGCCTTAAGCGCGGCGTCGCTGCAATATGCATCGGCGGGGGAGAGGGCACAGCAATTGCCATCGAACGCCCCTAGACAATTGGATCAGCCGCCCTGATCCAAGCCCTCGGGTTTGCCAACCACCACAAAACGCAAGTTTTCCGGTTGCAGCAGTTCAACAGCCATTCGGTTCACATCATCCAAGGTGACCGCTGTCACTTTGTCATTGCGTGTCGGGATGTAGTCGATGGGTAGGCCTAACATCTGCATACCCACCATAATCCTGGCAATCGGGCCGTTGCCGTCGAAATTGAGCGGGTAGGCGCCGGTGATATAGGTCTTTGCCGCGTCCACCTCTTCTTGCGTAACACCCTCGGTCGCGGCGCGTTGCCATTCGTTGCGGATGACGGAAATCGCTTCGGCGACCCGGTCGTTAGACGACGCGACCTGTCCCAGCAGGACGGCGGCGTGATCACGCGAGGCGAGATAAGAGTATACCCCGTAGGTCAGGCCACGCTTTTCGCGCACCTCGGTCATCAGGCGGCTTTCAAAGCCACCCGCGCCGAGGATTTGGTTGAGCACCCGCGCCGCAAAAAAGTCTGGGTCGTCTTGATCGATCCCAGAATGACCGAACACGGCAACCGACTGGGGTGTGTCAAAATCGATTACGGTGGTGCCGCCACTAAAATTGACCTCCGCCGGCCCAGGTTGCGGTGCGCCTGTTTCCGGCAGTCCGCCCAGCAAGGTATCAAGCAACGGACCCAGCTCTTCGGCGGTGATGTCGCCGACGGCGCCGACGTAGATCCGGTCTTTGGCCAGCACGGCTTGGTGCGCATCGACAATATCGTCGCGTGTCAAACCCACGACGCTTTCCAAGGTACCTTCGTAGTTGGACCCGTACGGATGATCACCATAGGCCATAGCAGCAAAAGTATTCCGCGCAATCTCATCGGGGTCTTGGCTGTCGCTGCGCAAGCTGGCGAGCACCTGTTCGCGCACGCGGTCAACGGCACTTTGGTCAAAACGCGGCTCGATCAGCGCGGTGCGCAGCAGCTCGACCGCGGCATCGCGGTTTTCTGTCAAAAAGCGGGCAGAGACCGATAGGTTGTCGACGCCAACATCAAACGAATAGGATGCGGCGAGGCTTTCCACTTCGGCAGCAAAGGCGCGCGCATCGCGATCCCCGGCACCCTCTTCCAAAAGACCGGACATCAGATTGATCGCGCCACGTTTGCCCGGCGCATCAAGCGATGCGCCACCCCGGAACCTGATTTCAAGCGCCATGAACGGGATAGAAGGTTCCTCGACCAGCCATGCGGTAATCCCGCCGGGGCTGGTAACCTCAACAATGTCCACGCCAGCCCGCGCCGGAAGCGCGGCGGTCAGCGAAAGGATCAATGCCAGACAAAGCCGTTTCATTGCGTCACCTCCGTTTGCTCGAGCGGTTTGGCGAGATAGCCGGTCACGGATGCGTCGCGCCGGAACACAGTGCGCGCGGCTTGCATGATCTCGTCGCTGGTGATCGATTGCAGGGTGTCGGGCCAGGCCTGCACATCCTCCACCGTCAGACCTGCGGCAAGTGCAGCGCCATAGCGTCGCGCGATGCGGTCGACATCGTCCCTAGCGTAGATCTGCGATGCGCGTAGCTGATACTTGATGCGCTCAAGCAGGTCTTCATCCACACCATCGATCAAAAAGCGTGCCATCGTCTCGTCCATCGCGGCTTCGGCGTCTTCCAATGTGATGCCCGGGGCGGGCACAACCACCACGTCAAAGGTCGCGTCATCGAGCGACGTGCCACGGTAATATGCCCCCGAAAAGACCGCCGTTTGGGTTTCGAACTGGAGCTTTTCGGTGAAATAGCTGGTCTGCCCACCGCCAAGCACTTCTGCCAGCAGAGTCAACGCCGCTGCCTCGCGTTGATCGCCCGGGTCCCGCTCCTGAGCCAAATACGAACGGCTGACAAATTCCTGCGCGACGCGTGGGTCGCGAAACACAATGCGGCGTTCGGCGATCTGCGGCGGCTCAACACTGCGCACGCGCTCGGGCAGGTCAGGATTGGCGGGAATGGCGCCATAGTGTTTGTCCGCCAGCTCTCGGACCTCGTCGGCATTCACATCCCCTGACACGACCAAAATCGCGTTGTTGGGATGGTAATGGCGGTCATAGAAAGCAAGCAGATCGTCCATATCCAGCGTTTCCATCTCGTGACGCCAACCGATGATCGGGATGCCGTAGCCTCGGTTCAGAAACTGCGCGGCGTTCATCTGTTCGCCCAGCAGGGCCCGGGGGTTACTGTCGGTGCGCTGCTTGCGCTCTTCGAGGATCACGCCGCGTTCGGACGAAATATTTGCCTCGGTCAGACGGATATTGCGCATCCGATCCGCTTCCATCTGCATCATCAGCTCAAGCCGGTCTGACGCAACCCGCTGGAAATAAGCGGTGTAATCATAGCTGGTGAATGCATTGTCGCGCCCGCCATTCGCCGACACCACCGACGAAAACTCGCCGTCTGCCAATGTGTCGGTCCCCTTGAACATCAGGTGCTCAAGAAAATGCGCGACCCCGGAGGCACCTGCGGGTTCGTCAGCCGATCCCGCCCGGTACCAGACCATGTGCTGTACCACGGGGGCGCGGGTATCCTCGACCACGACCACGTCCATGCCGTTGTCTAAGGTGAAGGTGGTCACAGCCTCCTCTGCATAGGCTGCGGAAGCTGCCAACGCGGCAACAAGGGCGGAAGCTTTGATACGGCGCAAAAAACTCATGGTTGATCCTGAACAATGCGTGTCGTTGCACGAGATACGGCGGCACCAGCGTGGTTCAAGCAGTACTGGCAGAAACGTGAGCCTATCTGCGCTGGCGCCGACTGGCGGGTGGAGCCGATGGCGTGGGAATGCCCGCAGCACGGTACTGCGCTGCCACGCGCGCCGGATCAAGCGCCTGACGACGATAGATCTGGGCATAGATGTCTTCTTTGAAGATGCGGATATTTGTCAGCCGACGCTGCCGGTCGCGAAATTGTTGGTCGGCATTGGCCAGCGTCGTGCGAATGCCCGCTTCCACGCCAAAGCGGCTGGCATGGTTGATCAAGGCAGCGTCCGAACCGGGGATCGGTGCTCTTGGCGACGATGCTCGGCCACCTAGCGCGGCGTAGGCATCTTCAAGCGGCCTTTGGTCGGTCCGGTTGACGCCGCCGGGCGTTGGCTGTGGTAGCGAGGTGTAGTTTTCCGGTGCTTCCAATGGTTTGGCCGGCACAAGTGAAAACTCATCCGGGCCATCGCCCAGCGACCGCAAGTTGCGCAGGTCGGGTTCCCCTGAACATGCGCCGAGCGCGGTAACCACCATGATACACAGGATGTGACGCATCATTTGCCTCAAACTACACAGTGCGGACTTATCCCAGCTTTGCCGGGGCATGTCACGCACCCTTTTTGCGTGGCTTTCCATCATCGGCAAAAAAGACCAGACCAAACGCACCGGCGAAAATAAAGATATCGGCCACGTTGAACACAAACGGATTGTCGATGCCGCAGCACGACATGTTCAGAAAATCCAAGACGTAGCCGTAAATTAGCCGATCCAGCACGTTGGCCAGTGCGCCGCCGACCAGCAGCCCAGCGCTGATACGCGCCAGCACGGGCTGCGGGTTGCGGGTCATCCACCACAAAATCGCGCCACAGATCACCAGCGCAACACCAATCAACACTGACACCGGGATACCATAACCCAGGCCAAAGTTGATGCCCCGGTTCTCGCCATAGATAAACCGCAACAGTGGCGGCGCGACGTCGATGCTGTTGAACGCAGAAACACCTAGAATGTGGATCACCAGATATTTGCTGATTTGATCTAGCACAAAGGCGATGAGCGCTGTGAGGCCGAGGAGTTTCATCTGCTCAGTGCCGGAAATGCCGCATGCCGGTGAAAACCATGGCAAGGCCGGCTGCGTCCGCGGCGGCGATCACCTCGTCATCCCGCATCGACCCGCCGGGTTGGATCAGCGCGGTGGCACCGGCCTCGGCCGCGGTCAGTAACCCGTCGGCAAAGGGAAAGAATGCATCCGACGCCACTGCCGAACCTTGCGTGAGAGGTGCCGGCAAACCCATGGTTTCGGCCATGTCTTGCGCTTTGCGCGCAGCAATTCGGGTGCTGTCAACGCGGCTCATCTGTCCCGCGCCCACGCCCACCGTCGCACCGTCTTTGACGTAAACGATTGCGTTGGATTTCACGTGCTTTGCAACGGTCCATGCAAACAGCATGTCGCTCAGCTCCTGCTCGGAGGGTGCGCGCTTGGTGACCACCTTCAGATCATCGGCGGAAATGCGGCCCACGTCCTGGTCCTGCACCAAAAAGCCGCCGGATACCTGCTTGATCGCCAAGCTGGCTTTGACCGACGTGGCCAGCCCGTCTGTTGTCAACAGGCGCAGGTTTTTCTTTGCTGCGAACACGTCGAGTGCTGCTTGGTCCGCGCCGGGTGCGATCACCACTTCGGTGAAAATGCCCGCGATCGCCTGCGCTGTCGGGCCGTCCAAGGGTTGGTTCAGCGCGATGATCCCGCCAAATGCGCTGGTGCGGTCGCAATCAAACGCGCGGGTATAAGCCTCTTGCAGGGTCGCACCGCGCGCAACGCCGCAGGGATTGGCGTGCTTGATAATCGCGCATGCCGGGCCCTCGCCCGCAAATTCAGAAATCAACTCAAACGCGGCGTCAGTGTCGTTGATGTTGTTGTAGGACAGCGCCTTGCCCTGATGCTGGGTCGCTGTGGCAATGCCAGGGCGCGCAGAACCGTCGGTGTAAAACGCCGCCGCTTGATGCGGGTTCTCGCCATAGCGCAGGTCCTGCGCCAGCGTACCAGCAAAGCTGCGCCGCCGCGGTGTGCCGCCCACAGCGCTCGCCATCCACGTGCTGACCGCTGTGTCGTAGGCTGCAGTGCGGGCATAGGCTGTCTGCGCCAAACGCTGACGCAACGCGTAGGTCGTCTGACCGTCATGTGCTGCCAAGTCAGCCAGGACAGCGTCGTAGTCCATGACATCAACCACAACGACCACGTCGCCGTGGTTCTTGGCCGCCGACCGGATCATCGCAGGCCCACCAATATCAATATTCTCGATTACCTCATCGTAGGCGGCGCCCTTGGCCACCGTTTCTTCGAATCGGTAGAGGTTCACCACCACAAGATCGATGGGTGCAATGTCATGGGTCTGCATCGCGCTGACATGTTCTGCGTTTTTGCGCAGCGCCAGCAGTCCGCCATGCACCACCGGGTGCAAGGTCTTGACGCGGCCATCCATCATCTCGGGAAAGCCCGTCGCCTCGCTGACATCGGTGACGCTCAGCCCCGCGTCACGCAAGGTGCGCGCGGTTCCGCCGGTGGATAACAGCGCAACACCGTGCCCCGCCAAACCCCGCGCAAAGTCTACCAGACCGGTTTTGTCAGATACCGAAAGCAACGCGCGGCGCAGCGGAGCCAGATTTGGCATTGGGCGAGGTCCTACTCTTCTGTCGTCACAAAGCCCGTCGCATCGCGGGCGAGATCGCGCACGGCAATGGCAGTTTCTTGCGCCTTGGACAAGGACCAGCGGACGCGGGTTGCATATCCCAACGCCAGCCCGGACAGAACGATCTGTTGCGATGCACGCGGTTTCAGTCGGCCTTTTTCTAGAAAGACGCTTGGCTCTAGCGCGAGACCGCGTGTGCCATCATGCCGAAACACCCAGATTTCACCGCTTTTCAGCGCCATCGACACCGCAGCGCCGCCCAGATCTATGGCGGCGTCGACCTCTGGGTGAAGATGGAACCGGATCGCAAATGGAATGCCCGCCAGTTTGCGCGCGTCCATCAGCCGGTCAAATGTACGTTTTTCACTGTCTTGCATGGCCAGCAAAAGGTCCTCGCCGGCCATCCCACGGCCGTCAAATGTCAGATCCAGCTGGCGCGCATGGGTCAGGCCATGATCTGCGAGGTAGCCGTCGTGCCCGCCCAGAAATTGCAGGCCATCGGGGGCCTGCTTCATTTCGATGGGCACGTGCGTCGGCCCGGAGATTAAACGTTCGGACCGGCTGCCCTTTTCCGGCTCGCTCAGGCGCGCACTGGAATAGCCGTTCAGACACAAGGTGGAATGCGACGGCGTTGCGCGCCCCGCCTTCCGCCAGTCGGCACCAAAGCTTCCGCCTGAACCGCAATTCACGATCAACGGCCGCCGCCCCGACGTCAGCTCGAACGCCAGTGTAGAAGCGTGCGCGTTGGGACTGGCCGTCCCGGTTGGCGGCGGTGCGGCATCCACAATGACAGATGTGCGCCCCGCACTTAGCCGGGCAAAACCCATCGACAAGCCGTCGGGCGCGCTGTTTTTGATGCCGGAGGCCGCCAACGCGTGATCCAGCCAGCCTTCTTGACCGCGGCCACCGCCATGAAAACGTGCCAGCGCGCCATCCGAATGTCGCAACGTCCGCAAGGTGGGTGCGATACGCTCAATCGCGTCCCTCTGCGCGGTAGGCACCGTTGCGCCATGCTCTTCCAGCGCCGCCGCTGTCCAAGAGAGCAACGTGAATACCTCGAGCAACTCTTCGGGATTTCGGGTTGGCAACCCGCCCTGGTCGTCGATTTGTGTGCGGCATTCCTCTGCCAGCGCGGCCAAGACGGGTCGCGCCAGATCGTTCAAACCTTCGAGCGAAAAACCGGCATAGATCAGCCCGCACAACGCTTCGAACCGCGCCACACCCGGCGCGGCGGCATGCCAGCGCTTGGCCAGAAACTGGGTTTGACCGGCCAATGATTTGTAAAACGCTTCCGCTTCGTTGGCCTTTTGCCCGCGCAAAAGGAATGGCGCGTGATTGATCCACCGGATCAGGCGGCGCCCGGTCAGATCTGGGGACCACCCGGGGCCGGTGCCACGGCCAAACCGGTTGATCCACGCCCAAAGCCAAGCTTGCCCAAGCGTGCGCGTTGACGCATCCCCGACAGCGGCAAGATCATCCAGCCATGCAAAGCCATGGATGGCATCAATCCAGCCACTGTCCGGTGCCTTAACGTCCCAAATCAGTGTGCCGTCGGCCTCAACCAATGAGCCTGCAAACAGGTAGTTTCCCGCCACCAATTGCCGTCCGCGCGCAAAGCTGCCGATGGTGCGCGGCTCGGGCGAGGATATGAATGCTGTTGGCGGTTGCGCGCGGGTCGCGCGGCGCGCATGCCAGCGGTTTAGAAACCTGGCCTTTCGCGCGAAAAACCCAGAGGGGTTGGACATCGACACTGCCTCGATCTGATAGGCACCTTTCAGGTACTCTTGCGGCGCAGTGTAAGCGCCCAGGGCGGCTCTGTCACCTGCCTGTCTCAGCCGGATTTACGCAAGCATGCGATGTAAAATCCGTCCATGCCGCCCAGGTCGCGCCAATAATCCGGGCGCAGCCGCAGCCCGCCCTCTTGCGTGATCCAAGCGGGATCAATTCCCGGTTGGTTGAGGGCCGCAGTATCAGCACGCAAGCCTGGGTGGCGGGCCAGCGCCTGTTCCACCTGCACCTCGCCTTCGTCTGGCAGCAAAGAGCAGGTGCAAAACACCAGTCGGCCGCCGGGGCCAAGCAGCATTAGCGCGTGATCGAGCATCTGCGCCTGTTTCTCAATCAGTGTGGCAAAGTCTGACCCATCCTTTGCGTACGGCAAATCTGGATGCCGTCGCAGCGTGCCCGTGGCCGAGCATGGCGCATCTAGCAGTACCGCATCGTATCTGCCGGTGTGCTCAAGCGCGTCGCCCACCTTGACCTCGGCCTTGAGCCCGGTGCGGATCAAGTTCTGTCGCACCCGTTCCAGCCGCCCGTCCGAGACATCAAGCGCTGTCACGTCGGCACCGCTGGCCGCCAATTGCAGCGTTTTGCCGCCAGGTGCAGCACAGAGATCGACGACCTTTTCGCCCGCCTGGGCATCGAGAATGCGTGCGGGCAGGGCTGCTGCGGCATCCTGCACCCACCATGCGCCAGTGTTGAACCCCGGCAGCGTTGACACTTGCCCAGCATCTGAAATCCGAACCGATCCGGTGGGCAATTCGGTGCCGCCGACCGCTTGCGCCACCGTCTCGGCATCGCCGCGCGGTGTGAGGTCCAGTGGCGCACCCGCGAAATGCGCGCGTTCCATCGCGGCCAGCCCAGCGCTGCCCCACGCCTCGGCAAGTGGGCCTCGCAACCATTTGGGCATCCGCGGCACCCGCAGACTGTCCCATGCGGTGGGCGCGTCGGCCGCGATCTTGCGCAAGACCGCATTCACCAAGCCCTTGAGGTGTCCGTAGCGTTTGTGGCGCGACACGATAGACACCATGTCGTTGACCACGCCATGCGCCGCTGCGCCCTGGGCCAGTTCCATCGTTGCAATACGCAAAGCGTTGCGCACAGTGAGCGCGGGATATTTCTGCAGATGTTTTTGCAACAACCGATCTGCTCGCTCCAAACCGCGCAGCGTATCATTGGCTAGCCGTTGCGCCCGCGCCCGGTCTGCCGGTTCCAACCGGTCCAAGGCGCCAGCTCCAAGCAACTCCGCCATTAGCTTGCCCTCGCCCATGATCTGGTCGAGCAGGTAAATGGCACTGCGCCGGGCGGGAATGCCCGAGGCGGGCTTGGTGTCGGTCATGCGGGCCATCCGTGTCGCACCCCGCTTGTCCCGGGGCCGCGTCCGTGTATATCAACTGGTATGACTGCTAAACCCCCCAAAACAGAGGCGGACGACATGGCCGCCCCCGATCCGCAACAAGAACTGCCGCCCGCCGCAAAGCGGGCCTTGGCCGAGGCCGAAGAACGCCGCAAGGCGCGTGATGAGGTCAAACTGCCGACAGAACTCGGTGGCCGCGACGGTCCTGAACCTGTGCGCTTTGGCGATTGGGAGAAAAAGGGCATCGCCTACGACTTTTAGGCAGCGCCGCGTTTACTTTGACAGCTGTGCCCAGCGAAGTAGTACCGGCAGTGACACCGGTGCTACCCAGCGCCACTAAGGAAGCAGCGCTTACCGTAAGCGAAAGGTGGCGCTATTGCCGGAACCGCGATCCGAGGTGAATTTTATCCGACCTTCACCATTGGTGCTCACTTCTTGGCAGTTGTACCCCAAAGGATCACCACCCCAATAAAGATCGCGGCAGAAATATCCGTTTTGCCAAGACCAAGTCCCCTCAACGTCCCAGCGCGCGCCGTAGCCGGTAATGCGCCCATTCGGTGACACCTGCAGCCTGACCAGAGGGCGGGTCAGCGTCTTGCCGGATATCAGGGATACAAAATCCTGCTGTTTGTCGACCTTGCGCAGTTCAGCGGTTGCTGAAGCGGCAGATGCCAAAATCATGATGACGACACAGACAAACGCGCGCATGATCCGATCCTTCGGTACTGTGTTTCTACAATAGCAATACGCAACGATCCGGGAAATGGTTCACCCAAAACGCCGGTCAACAGCTAGCCCGGCCAAATGAACCGGCGGTTAATCGCTTAGGCCCAGAACATCGAGCATATCGTATTGCCCCGGTGCCTTATCTTGGGCCCACAGCGCGGCTTTCAAAGCGCCGCGCGCAAAAATGCCGCGGTCCGTCGCCATGTGACGCAGAACAATCCGCTCGCCCGGTCCGGCAAAGAGCACATCATGCTCCCCCACTATGTCGCCGCCGCGCACCGCGGTAAAACCGATATTTCCGCGCCGACGCGCGCCGGTGATCCCATCGCGTGCAGCGTCGCGCACATCGCCGAGCGCGACACCGCGCCCTGCCGCAGCAGCCTCGCCCAGCATCAGCGCTGTGCCGGACGGCGCGTCAACCTTGTGATGGTGATGGGCCTCAATCACCTCGATGTCGAAATCTGCATCAAGCGCCGCGGCAACCTTGCGCGTCAACTGCGTTAGCAGGTTCACCCCCAGGCTCATGTTGCCGGCCCGCACAATCGCGCAATGGCGCGAGGCGGGTTCAAGCGCTGCGATCTCATCATCTGTCATGCCGGTGGTGCCGATGATATGCGCGGCACGCGCCTGCGCGGCCACGTGGCTCAGCGCGATCGTCGCTTGCGGGGCCGTGAAATCGATCACCGCCTGGGCCTGCGCCATCGGCTCAAGCGGGTCGTCATAGACCATTATGCCGGTGTCAGCGCCGCCCATAACCACGCCGAGATCTTGCCCGACCCAGTCATGTCCCGGCCGTTCCAAAACACCAACGAGACGCGCGCTGTCGCTCTGGCGCACCACATCGATCAGCATCTGGCCCATCCGCCCCGATGCGCCCGCAACAACGATCCCAATCTGATCCGACATGGCCTTACCCTTTTGGCGGTTTGCCGCCCATCTACACCGCACCGCACCGCTTGGCAAAGCCGGGACGAGCGCTTAGAGACGAGGCATGGGCAAAAACAAATTTCATGATGGTCCTGGGCCGTCGCAGCGGCAGTTGCGTGTGGGAGAGTTGATCCGGCGCACCTTGGCGGATGTGCTGGCGCGCGGAGATGTGCATGACCCGGAGCTGAACCGCATGTCGATCACTGTGGGTGAGGTGCGAACCTCGCCTGATCTCAAGATCGCTACGGCCTATGTTTTGCCCCTGGGCGGCGATGGTCAGGACGACGTGCTCAAGCTGCTGGCGCGCAACAAATCCGAACTGCGCCGTTCGGTGTCAAAAAAGCTGACATTGAAATTTGCCCCCGATCTGCGCTTTCAACTTGATGAAACATTCGATCGGATGGACGATACCCGCCGTCTTTTTGACCAAGAGGTGGTGCGTCGGGACACCCAACGGTGATGGGCCGGCTGGCGCTGATTCTTCTTTGGCTGGCGGGCCCGGCGCTTTCGACCCAATGCGAAGAGATACGGCACAACGACATCGGATATGCTATTTGCACCGTGCTGCCCGCGGATGAGGAATTGCGGCTCTTTCTTTATGATGACGCTGGCGACGTGCACGGTCATTTCGCGTCTGTCGATCAGGATCTGGCGGCCAAGGGGCAACAGCTTGGCTTTGCCATGAATGCGGGCATGTATCACGATGATCGCGCCCCCGTTGGGCTCTATGTCGAAGATGGGCGCGAGGTGATGCATGTGGTGCCCAATGCCGGGCCGGGTAACTTTGGATTGCTGCCAAACGGAGTGTTGTGCCTGCGCTCAGGCCGCGCCGACGTGATCGAAACCCTGCGCTTTCAGCGCGACGCGCCGGACTGCACCCATGCTACGCAATCGGGTCCGATGCTGGTCATTGATGGCGCGGTGCACCCGCGCTTTCTGCCCGACAGTACCTCGCGCTTTGTGCGCAACGGGGTGGGGACCAGCGCGGATGGCAAACGTGCGGTCTTTGCCATTTCCAATGCGCCTGTGACATTTTACGAGTTTGCGTTGCTCTTTCGCGATCATCTGAGCTTGCCCAATGCGCTGTTTCTGGACGGCAATATCTCGCGCCTTTACGCGCCTGACCTTGGGCGCAGCGATTTCGGTTTTGCCCTTGGCCCGATCATCGGCACGGTGGTGCCCAGCAATTGACAGCCGCCCAGCCGCTGCGATACGCGACGCGCGCACACGGCAGACAAAGGATCAGGCATGGGGCGCGCGCGCAAAGGACGGGACATTTCCGGCTGGCTGGTGGTGGATAAACCCGCGGGCCTGACCTCGACCGCCGTAGTGAATAAGGTGCGCTGGGCGCTCAAGGCGAAAAAGGCGGGCCACGCTGGGACGCTTGATCCCGAAGCGACAGGCGTTCTGGCTGTGGCGCTGGGCGAAGCAACAAAGACCGTGCCTTTTGTCACCGATGCGCTGAAAGCCTACCGGTTCACGGTGCGGCTGGGGCAAGCGACCAACACCGACGACGCCGAGGGCGAGGTGATTGCGTCCTCAGACATCCGCCCGTCTGATGCCGAGATCAAGGACGCTCTGGGCGCATTCATCGGTGACATTGATCAGGTTCCCCCCAAATTCTCCGCCGTCAAAATCGACGGACAACGGGCCTACAAGCTTGCTCGGGACGGCCAACAGGTCGAGATCGCGGCGCGCTCGCTCTGGGTCGAGGAACTGCTGCTGACAGACCGGCCTGACGTAGATCATGTCGAATTGGAAATGGTCTGTGGCAAGGGTGGCTATGTCCGATCTATCGCGCGCGATCTTGGTGCGGCACTGGGCTGCCACGGTCACGTGGTGTCGCTGCGCCGGATCTGGTCCGGGCCTTTTGAGGCCGACGACGGCATCACGCTGGAAGCGCTGGACGAACTGGCGCACGATCCTGCACTGGATGCGCATTTGCGCCCGGTGGCCGACGGACTGGTAGATTTGCCCGAGCTACAGGCCACGCCCGAAGGTGCGACACGCCTGCGCAATGGCAATCCCGGCATGGTTTTGGCGTCAGAGATCGAATACGGGCAAGAGGCTTGGGCCTCGTTCGATGGTACACTCGTGGCTGTCGGACGCTACAAGTCTGGAGAGCTGCACCCGGTGCGCGTCTTCAATTTGTAACAATTGCCCCCCTGTTTTGTACAAAACAGCCCCAGATTTCAAAGTGACGTAGCGGCTATGTTACGTAAAGCGGTATCTGGGTAAGCGCTGCGTGAGGCGGGGTATCGCAACACCGACATATGCATCAGCTTAGGCCCATCGCAGCATTTGATGGGAGACCCCCAATGACCGTATTGAACCTTCGCACAGCCGGAATTGTCCTCACCGCTGGGGCCTTTGCTACCCTCGCCTTTGATGTCTTTGGCCAAGCGCTGAGCCCGCTGTTTGGCTACGCCAAGCTCGCGCCGGTCGGCCTGGCTGGTGCATCGATCAAAGCGATCTTCGGTGCCAATCCTTCGGGTGCCGCTTACCTACTGCACGCCATGACGGGACTTGTGTTCTATGCGGTTGGCTGGTTTGCCATCGCCCGTCCTGTCCAACAGATGGTTCTGCCGCGCATGCACTGGGCACTGACCGCAGTGGTATATGGCGTCGCGCTGTGGGTCTTTGCGCTTTATGTGATGGCGCACCTGGTCACTGGCAATGCGCCATTTTTGGGCTTCACCGGGATCACCTGGGTCGCGCTTTGGGGGCACATCGTTTACGCGGTGGTTGCTGCTGGCATCATGGAAATGAAAGGCGCTGTGTTGACAGTGGACCGCACGCCGCACGCCGTGCCTGCCGAATAACCGAGACTGCAAAACGCATTGAAGGGGCGGTCTGCGGCTGGCAGAACCGCCCCATGATCACGCGCACACATATCAAAGGCGACGCGCCATCCACGGCAGTGTATTCCGACTGCGAACGCTATCGCTATAGCCTGACCCGAACCTGGGACAGCTCTGGGCGGCAGGTGAATTTCGTGATGCTCAACCCCTCGACCGCGACCGAGGTGCAAAATGACCCCACAGTCGAACGTTGCGAGCGACGGGCGCGGGCCCTGGGGTACGGTGGTTTTTCGGTGACTAACATCTTTGCATGGCGCGACACAGACCCGCGCGCGCTGCGCCGGGCACGCGACCCCGTGGGTGATGGCAATGATGCCGCGATACTGGCCTGTGCCTTGCAGGCGGATGACGTTGTGGCAGCGTGGGGCACGCACGGGGCCTACCTTGAACGTGGCGCTGCGGTCCAGGCGCTGTTGCAAACATGCGCGCGACCGTTGCTACATCTCGGGCTCAGCCAGGCGGGGCACCCCAAGCATCCTTTGTACATCGCCTATAGCCAGCAACCAGAACCCTGGAGCATTGGTTAACCATCTTTTCGAATTGACTTTGGCGTTTTGCGCTGCGTCACCTACTTTTCCGTGTGGTGATCTGTGGAGAGAGGGTGCGGCATGTTGTGGCTTGCCGGAGTTTTAGGGTTGGTGGCGGCAGGCACTGTCGGTGTCTTGCAGATGAGCGACACCGACGCAGAAGATGCAAATACGGCCGAAGCGACAAATGATGACGAAGCCGACGGGGTTGACGCCGTCACAGCAGTCTCCGACCTCTTAACCGATCCGTCCCACACATCCGCCACCGATCTGGGCGATGAGGTTGTTGAGCCCCCCATCGAAGTCGACGGGTTGAGTATCGGGACTGACGCAGACGAAACCATCGAAGGCGACAACGGAAACGACACCATTCTTGCCTCAGGCGGCGACGACGTCATTGACGGTATGGGCGGCGATGACAGCCTGCAGGGCGGCGATGGCGCGGACTGGATCAACGCGGGCGCTGGCAATGACGAAGTGTTCGGAAACAACAACAACGACACGATCTTGGGCGGCGCAGGGTCTGACAGTCTTCAAGGTTCTGCCGGATCCGACCTGATCGATGGCGGCGCAGATGACGATGTGGTTTGGGGTGGTCTCAACGATGACACGCTGGTCGGTGGCACCGGCGCAGACACGGTATTTGGCGGCTTTGGCAATGACCTGATCAGCGGCGTCGAGATCGACGGAAACGCTGGCGATTATCTCAACGGCGGGAATGGCGACGATACACTCATCGCTGGCGCTGAAGACGTGGTGACCGCTGGTGAGGGCGCCGACAACATCGTGCTGGGCGATTGGATCACGCAGGGTGTGGCAGCGGATGTGATCGACTTTGACGCTGATGAGGATGATATCATCCTGGTTTACGACGACGCCGATGGTCCGCCCCAACTGGACCTGTCACCTGACCCTGATGCGCCGGAAATCATGCATGTTTTGATGAACGGTGTGACCGTAGCGCATGTGTCAGGAGGCGCAGCGCTCGAACTCACTGATTTGATGGTGATGCCACTCAGCGCAGCGCAAGACGTGGGTTTTGCACCGCTCTGACCCGCTTGGTTTTAGGCGCAGCAGAATCCTTTTGCGTTCGAGGCGAATCCTTTCTATATGCGCACATCCTCGATCACCGGGGATTGGCCCCGTGCTGGACGACATCCCGGCCGGCGGCGTCCAAACCTCAAATCAAAGGAGATCCCGATGTCGATCACTGCCGAAGACAAAGCCCGCCTGATGAAAGACTACGGCACAAAGGAAGGCGATACAGGTTCGCCCGAGGTGCAAGTTGCAATTCTCAGCTCGCGGATCGCCACCCTGACCGAGCACTTCAAGATCCACAAGAAAGACAATCACGGCCGGCGCGGCCTGCTCAAGATGGTGGCGCAGCGTCGCAAGCTTCTGGATTACCTCAAAGGCAAGGACGAGGCGCGTTACAGCGACCTGATCAAACGCCTGGGCCTGCGCCGCTAAGTCGAGCCGATCTAACGAGTTTAAGAGCCGCGCCATGCTGCGCGGCTTTTTCATTCGCGGTGTCGGCAACCCGTGCGACAATCTTCACTCTGTCTGCTTCTGCGTGTTGCGCTGTGATTGTCGCGAGACACGCGCTGCTATGTCCTGCTCCGATGCAGCAGGCGTTTTGTACGCTTTTGGCCTGGTGGGACATCGACTTCGGGCCATGCAACTCTGAATGAACTGATCCGGCAACGTCGGTTATCGAACAGGATGTCACAGACCGCTGACCTTCGGTGTGCCAGTACGACAAACCACACCCTATCAAGTCCTTACCCGACGCGGGAGACAGGCAGCGACCGTTGCAATGCTTGCCCGCTCAATCGGTTGAAACGCTGCGCTTTTCAACTGGTTATGGCATGCAAAGAGAACTGGCAAACGCGATGAGACCTGTCCAGCACGCATCCCTCAAGGCAGCGCCGAATTCGCACTCATGCCATTACAATCTCAAGGCTTAAGTCAGGCCTTCAAATACCTTCTCCAACTGTGCTCAGGCGCAAATCCCAGCAGGTCTTTCGCTTTGCGGCTCGAATAAAAACTGTCGCGCGGACCCATTTCGCAAATTGGCACGCCGTCATAAAATTCGGCCGCCAGATCGGCAGTGTCGACGTCAACGGAGTGATCATCATTTGCGACGTTGAACACCTGATAGCCGAGACCATCGGTGCGTAGGCACCGCTCGACCATGTGTCCCAAATCGCGTGCGTCGATATATGCAAAGAAATTGCGCAAACGAAGCGCTGGATTTGCCATGAATGCCGGAAATTTCTGCGCGTATTCGTGCGGCTCGATGACGTTGCTGATCCGCAGGCCGTAGATATCGGCCCCCGAACGGGCCTGAAAACTGCGTGCTGTTGCTTCGTTACAGATTTTGGACATCGCATAGCTGTCTTCGGGAACGGTTGGATGCTCTTCGTCAATCGGCAGATATTCCGGTTTGCGCGTGCCGTCTGAGAAACAGATGCCATAGGTGGTTTCCGACGACGCGAAGATGATCTTGCGAATGCCGAATTTCAGCGCCGCGTCAATAACGTTGTAGGTGCCCATGGTATTGATGCGAAAGCACGCGTTGTCGCTGGTCACCAGAATGCGAGGGATCGCGGCGAAATGCACAACGGCGTCAAACTGCGGCACGCCGGTACCTGGATAGAGCTCGTCGCGATGCGCGTAGTTGGACATGGTGTCATAGACTTGACCCGCGTCAGTGATGTCGCCGATCCGATTGTGCACACCGTCAAGATCAAGCGGCACTTGGTCGAAATTCAGGACGGTGTGTCCCTTGTCCCGCAGGTGGGCGACGGCATGGCGCCCGGCTTTACCTGACCCGCCGGTGAATAAAATGCGCATGCGCTGGCTCCCTGTTTATCACGCGACGTAGCGGTCGTTACGGCATGGACCAGTACGCGCGCGCGGCTAGGTTGGCATTCATGCATGATCTGCCCCGCCTCGCGCTTTCGGTTCGCCAGCCTTCGGCCTGGGCGATCATCGCTGGTCACAAACCGATCGAGAACCGCAGCATGGGCTCGATTTGTGCGGGACGCATGGGGCTGGGGCGGATTTGCCTCCATGCCGCGGCGGGGCTCAAAGAGGAAGAGTTTCGCTATTTGTTTTGGCGGCTGGGACAACACGGTGTGCAATGCCCGCACCCGCTGGATCTGCCGCGCGGGGTGATTATTGGCACGGTCGAGGTGACCGGCATCATCACAGAAAGCGACAGCGAGTGGTTTGGTGGTAAGGCCGGGCTCACGTTGGCTGATCCCGAGCCCATCACGCCGATCCCGGCGCCCGGCGCATTAGGCTATTTCGAGTGGGCGCCGGGCGGGGCCTTGGCAGAGCCTGCCAGATGGATGTCCAACTGGGGCACGCCGGATGCCGCGACACACAGCGATGATTTGTTCCCGGATGCGCCAATTGCCTTTGCCACGCCGCCGCGCAAACCTTGGTCGTGATGTCGGTCGTGCGGACGCCAAGATTTTTCGACGAAAAATCTTGGCACCTCTCAGACCAGCTTGCGGATTGGTCCGCGGGCACAGATCACCACGAACTGGTGCCCGCATTCCAGCAGATGAAATCCGCGTTTTTCGACTTCTGCGATGAACCGCGCGCGCCCGATCTCGTGTTCGACCCACGGCACCGCCCGCCTAACGACCCCGCCTCGCTCAACCGCTTTGGCTGAGAACATGTGATCCAACCAACGGTCGGCCTGCGCTTGATCAATCTGTTCCATCCAAACAAGCAATCCGAACTTGGTTAAGGCATCGTGAACAGGCGGAAATGTCCCTTTCGCCTGACCTTAAAATCCTGTATCGCCCGCGCATCTGAGACGTGACGCCCCTCGCCCCTGGGGCGCGTGCACGAGGATAAGTGGGGCGGCGGCAATGGGGCCGCCATGAAAACGGGAGACGCAGGAGGGCCTGCGCACGCTCCCAAATAGGAAACGCTGATGTTCAACGAAGTGAAAAAATCAATCCAGTGGGGCGAGGAAACGCTGACACTGGAAACGGGCAAGGTTGCCCGTCAGGCAGATGGCTCGGTCATCGCCACCTTGGGTGAAACAAGTGTCATGGCCAACGTGACCTTTGCCAAGGCGCCCAAACCCGGTCAGGACTTCTTTCCGCTGACCGTCCACTACCAGGAAAAATACTACGCCGCGGGCAAGATCCCCGGCGGTTTCTTCAAGCGTGAGGCCCGCCCCACGGAAAAGGAAACCCTAACCGCCCGTCTGATCGACCGGCCGATCCGTCCGCTGTTTGTCGAAGGCTTTAAACACGAAGTGCTGGTGATGTGTACTGTGCTGAGCCACGATCTGGTCAACGATCCCGACATTGTCGCGATGATCGCCGCAAGTGCTGCGCTGACCATCTCGGGTGCACCGTTTATGGGTCCGATTGCCGGTGCGCGCGTCGGGTTTGAGGATGGCGAATACGTCCTGAATCCCACCGTGGACGATATGCAGGACCTGCGCCTGAACCCCGAACAACGCCTCGACCTCGTCGTGGCCGGGACCAAGGACGCGGTTATGATGGTTGAATCGGAAGCTTATGAGCTGACCGAAGCCGAGATGCTGGGTGCCGTGACCTTTGCGCACGAAAACATCCAGCCGGTGATTGATCTCATCATCTCGCTTGCCGAAGAAGCAGCGAAAGAGCCGTTTGACTTCCAGCCGCCGGAATTTGGTGACCTGAAGGCCGCTGTTGCCGCAGCAGGCGAGGCGCAGATGAAAGAGGCCTATGCGATCCTCGACAAACAAGAGCGCACCGCCGCTGTTGCCTCCGCCAAAGAGGCGATTGTTGCTGCACTCACCGAAGAGCAGCAGGAAGATCCCAACCTCGGCTCCGCGCTGAAAAAGCTGGAATCCAGCATCCTGCGCGGGTCTGTCGTCAAAGACGGCAAGCGGATCGACGGGCGTGCGCTGGACAAAGTGCGCGACATCGTCTGCGAAACCGGCCTGCTGCCGCGGACCCACGGTTCGGCGCTGTTCACACGCGGCGAAACGCAGGGCATGGTCGTGACCACGCTGGGCACCGGCGATGACGAACAGTTCATCGACGCGCTGCACGGCAACTTCAAATCCAACTTCCTGCTGCACTACAACTTCCCGCCCTATTCGGTCGGCGAAGCAGGCCGCGTGGGCCCTCCGGGACGTCGCGAGATCGGCCACGGCAAGCTGGCGTGGCGTGCGTTGCAGGCGGTTCTGCCTGCACCGACCGACTTCCCCTACACCGTGCGCGTGGTATCCGAGATCACCGAGTCCAACGGCTCGTCGTCGATGGCATCGGTCTGCGGTGGCTCGCTGTCGATGATGGACGCAGGCGTGCCGCTCAAGGCCGCCGTGGCCGGTGTGGCCATGGGCCTGATCCTCGAAGAGGACGGCTCCTACGCGATCCTGACCGACATCCTGGGTGACGAGGATCACTTGGGCGACATGGACTTCAAGGTCGCGGGCACCGAAAACGGCATCACGTCGCTGCAGATGGACATCAAGGTCGCAGGCATCACGCCTGAGATCATGGAAAAGGCTCTGGCGCAGGCCAAGGACGGCCGGATGCATATCCTCGGTGAGATGGGCAAAGCGATCACCGGTGCCGGTGAATTCAGCGTCCACGCCCCGCGCATCGAGACGATGACTGTGCCCACCGACAAGATCCGCGAAGTGATCGGGTCGGGCGGCAAGGTGATCCGCGAGATCGTCGAAGTGTCGGGTGCCAAGGTCGATATCAACGACGACGGCGTGATCAAGATCGCCTCGCCCAACGGTGAAGCCATCCAGAAGGCATACGACATGATCCACTCGATCGTGGCCGAGCCGGAAGAGGGTGCGATTTACACCGGCACAGTTGTGAAGATCGTCGATTTCGGTGCCTTCGTGAACTTCTTTGGCAAGCGCGACGGTCTGGTGCACGTGTCCCAGATCGAAAACCGCCGCCTGAACCATCCCTCAGATGTTCTGAAGGAAGGTCAGGAAGTGAAGGTCAAGCTTTTGGGCTTTGACGATCGCGGCAAGGTGCGCCTGTCGATGAAAGTTGTCGATCAGGAAACTGGCGAAGAGATCAAGAAAGAAGCCGCACCGCAGGAGTAATTCTGCGCGGCACATCCGGGGCGGCATGGGTCGCCCCGGGTGGTTTTGTACAAAACACGCCCCTATTTCATCAAAATATCTGTTTGCACAGCGGCCTCTGTGCTCTGCGATAGCATACGCCCCAGTATGTAGCCGCTCTGCGGATCGCATCGCACAGGTAGGTGTGCGACCAAAACCGCCAAAGTGTTTGGGCCTGCTGATACGCCCACTGGTACAATACATCGCTTGCAAGTCACTGCGGGCTTTGTCTCTATCGCGCGCGAAACACTTGGAGGCATCGACATGATTGAGAGACGTCAGTTCTATATCAATGGGGAGTGGGTCGATCCGGTGGATGGTTCGGATCATCAGGTCATCAACCCCTCAACCGAAGAGCCCTGCGCCGTCATATCGATGGGCGGTCAGGCGGACGCGGATGCTGCCGTCGCTGCGGCAAAAGCAGCGTTTCCGGCCTGGATGGCAATGGATCCGGCAGACCGCATCGAGTTGGTTGAAAAGGCGCTGGAGATCTATTCGGGCAAGGCCGACGAGATGGCGCAACTGATCAGCCTTGAGATGGGCGCGCCGATGGATGTGGCGCGCCAGCAGCAGGTGCCGGCTGGCATTGGGCACCTAAAATCCTTTGTGCGCGCGGCCAAGAATTTCGACTTTATCCGCCCGCTGGGTGCGCATGCTCCGAATGATCGGATCATCTACGAGGCTGTGGGTGTCGCTGCGCTGATCACGCCGTGGAACTGGCCGATGAACCAGATCACGCTCAAGGTCGGGGCGGCCGCGATTGCGGGTTGCACAATGGTCCTGAAACCGTCCGAAGAGTCGCCGCTGAGCGCGATGCTGTTTGCCGATGCGATGCACGAGGCCGGGTTCCCCGCCGGTGTTTTCAACCTGGTGAACGGTGACGGCATGGGCTTGGGCACCGCGCTGACCGGGCACAAGGACGTCGACATGGTCAGCTTTACCGGCTCGTCCCGGGCCGGACGGCAAATCTCGATCAACGCGGCTCAAACGCTGAAGCGGGTGCATCTCGAACTGGGCGGCAAAGGGGCCAATCTGGTCTTTGAGGATGCCGACGACAAGGCGATCAAGCGCGGCGTGCTGCGGATGATGAACAATACCGGCCAAAGCTGCAACGCACCGAGTCGCATGCTGGTACATCGCAGCAAGTATGACCAGGCTGTCGACGAGGCGGCGGTTGTTGCCGACAAGGTCGCGGTCGGTCCCGCCAGCGAAGACGGGCGTCACATTGGCCCCGTTGTGAACGAGACGCAGTGGAACAAGATCCAGGACCTGATCCAAAAGGGTATCGACGAAGGCGCGCGGCTGGTGGCCGGCGGCACAGGGCGGCCCGATGGGCTGAACAAGGGCTACTACGTGCGGCCCACCGTCTTTGCCGACGTGCACAACGATATGACCATCGCGCGCGAAGAGATTTTTGGCCCGGTGCTGACAATCATTCCCTTCGACACCGAAGCAGAGGCAATCGAGATCGCCAATGATACCGTGTACGGCCTGACCAATTACGTGCAGACCCAAGATGGCGCGCGCCGCAACCGCGTGGCGCAAGCGTTGCGGTCCGGCATGGTCGAGATGAACGGCGAAAGCCGTGGCGCTGGCGCGCCTTTTGGCGGCATGAAGCAGTCGGGCAACGGACGCGAAGGCGGCATTTGGGGTATCGAGGACTTTCTCGAAGTCAAATCAGTCTCTGGCTGGGCGGCCGAATAGTCTGGGAAACCTGACTGGCAAGCTCTCGTAAAAGTTGTATTATTCCTCCAATCGCATAGTGATTGGGGGAATATCATGGCGACGTTTTACCGTTGGGTGCCGCGCAAGCACGCGGAAGCCGCATTTGAGCTGGGGCTGGTGTCACATAACGGGTCTGCCACTTGGATCTTCAGCATGGATGTGGGCAATTTTTACCGTCCTAGTGTGAGCATCACCAAAGATGCTTGGCTGCTCGCCTACGAAGTCAGCGACAATGCGACCACAAACTTGACCACACATAAAATGATCAAATCGACCGATGACGACTATGTGGGCGAGAACAAGCACCCTTGGAAAAATATTGTCAAAGACAATGAGATCGGCGCCATCGGGATCGGACGACACCGGCAAAAGACGACAAACTGGCATACGGTGACCCGTTGGGCGACAAAAAAGGAAGTCGCCAAAGCGCTTGGCATCAGCGTGTTGTCGGTGGATGTTGGCTATCGGCCCGGAAAGACCTGGCCGGAGTAGTCAGAACGGCGCAGGCGCCTGAAAGCGCATGGTGTGCCCATCGACGGGGTTTTTGATGCGCAAGGTCTCGGAATGCAGCATCAGGCGCGGATGGTCACGCCCGGAACCTCTCGCATAAAGCGGGTCGCCGAGGATCGGGTGGCCCAACTCGCGCATGTGCACGCGCAATTGGTGACTCCGGCCAGTGCGCGGCATCAGGCGCACGCGCGTCTCGTGCGCGGTGTCGGTGAGGACAGTCCAGTCGGTTACGGCCTGTTTGCCATGCTCGAAATTAACGTGTTGGCGCGGCCGGTTGGGCCAGTCGGCGCAGAGCGGTAGATCCACGCGACCCGTCTTGGGCGTCAGGCGCCCGTGGACCCGCGCCACATAGGTCTTGCGCGCCGCCCGCAGCTCGAACTGTCGACCGAGGAATTTTTGCGCCGCGGCCGACAGGGCAAAGACCATCACGCCGGATGTATCGCGGTCGAGCCGGTGCACAACCAGCGCCTCTGGCCAATGGTCCTGAAGTCGGGCGATCAAGCAGTCGGCCAAATGGGGCCCTTTGCCCGGCACGCTGAGCAGGCCGGCCGGTTTGTCGACGGCCAGCAGATCGGCATCCTCGTGCAGGATGTTGAGTGCGGTGTCGGGCGGGGCATAGCTGTCGCTCATGCACGCCGCGTGACAAATCAGCGGCGTGGGTGCAACCCTTGGCCTTCGCTGGTTCACGATTTGGCGACCTGCACGGCTTGGGGTTTCTTTTGTAAGGGGGATGCGTTCTGTGAGCGACATGCGATATTTCCTGTGCCTCTTCGCTTTGCTCATCGGCCCGTCGTTGGCAGCGCAGGCTTGTGGGCCTGATGCGCCATGTGAAATTGACGGTGGCAGTTATCACGTGCTTTTGCCCGAGGGCTGGGCGGACCAGGGCCCGAAGCCGGCGCTGATGTTCTATCACGGTCACAACGCGACGGGCGCGATGGTGTTTCGCAGCGGTGGTCTGGCGCGAGATTTTGTGGATCAGGGATACGTGGTGATTGCGCCCAACGGCACGCGGATCCAAGGCCGTCAGACCCGGCGTTGGGCCGGGCGCATGGGTGCGGGGCGCGACGATGTGGCGTTTAGCCTCGCGGTGCTGGAAGACGCGCGTGCGCGGTTTGGCATTGATCCGGCGCGCACCTACGCTGCCGGGTTCTCGGCGGGTGGTTCGATGGTGTGGCTGATGGCCTGCAAGAGTGCCGGTAGCTTTGCCGGGTACCTGTCGCTCTCGGGCGCCTTGCGACAGCCCAATGACATAACCAACTGCCCGGAGACGCCCGTGCGGGTGCTGCACATTCATGGCTTTGCCGATGCGCAGGTGCCGCTTGAGGGTCGGGTGATTGGCAATTGGCATCAGGGTTCGGTCTGGGACAGTCTTAGGCTTGCGCGCCGCGCAGGTCAGTGCCGCAGCAATCCGGATCGCATCGAAATGACTGAAGAGTATCGCTGCCGACAGTGGGATGACAGCTGTGCTGCAGGCGGGAGCGTGCAGCTGTGTCTGCGCGACGGCGGGCATGGGATGCCCAAAGGGTGGACGGCGATGGCGCGCGAGTTCTTTGAGAGCGGTTAGCCCCTTTGATCTTTAGCTCTGCGCATCGTGCCCAAGAGCGAGACCGAATAGATGATGAGCGCCGCCCATATCATGGGAAAAGCAATCATTCGGGCGGTTCCAAACGGTTCTTTGAACACTACCACGGCGCACAAGAAAATCATCGTTGGCGCGATGTATTGCAGGATCGCAATGGTGGTCAGGCGCAGCCGCTTGGCGCCGTTGGCGTAAAGGATGAGCGGCACGGCGGTGACCGCACCGCAGCCTAAAAGCAGCCATGTGGTGATGGCATCACCAGCCATGAACCCGCCTTGCGGGCCGAGCCAAATCACATAGCCCAAAGCAGGGAGCAGCAGGATGAGCACTTCGAGAAGAAAACCTTGGTTCGGGCCGATGGGAAGCTGTTTTTTGGCCAGCGCATAAAAGCCCCAGCTGACCGTCAGACCAATGGCAGCCCACGGTAAGGCGCCGGCAGATACGGTGAGCACAAAAACTGCGGCCGCGGCCAGCGCGATGGCAAGCCACTGGATACCCGCAGGACGCTCGCCAAGGAAAGCTGCGCCAAGCGCGACGGAAAAGAGCGGGTTGATGTAGTAGCCGAGCGAGGCGTCGAGCGTGCGTCCTTCGGCGATGGCCCATACGTAGATGCCCCAATTGACCGAGATCAGTGCCGCCGTCACGCACCCCATGGCCAACATTCGCGGCGTGCGCAGCGCACGCCACAGATCGGATGTGCGCCGCAGGGCGATCAGCAGGGCGGCGGCAACCGGCACGGACCAGATCACGCGGTGCGCAACCACTTCGGCCGGGCCGATATGATCCAGTGCCTTCATGTAGAGCGGCAGAAAACCCCAGAGCACATAGGCGCCAAGCGCAAATCCAAGGCCCGCCGGGGTGTCCCGATTTTCGGCGTTCATGCTTTGGCGCGGTCACCTTTGGGGTCATACATCGGCCGCAAGGAGGCTTCGGCCATGATCCGGGTGCCCGCAACGTCGATCTCATAGCTGGAGCTGAGCACGTCTTGCGCGGTCTCGCCCGGGCAGGGGACATATCCCAGCCCCATTGCGCCGCGCAAATGGTGCCCATAGGCCCCGGAGCTGAGGTAACCGACAATTTCGCCGTCCCGGAGGATCGGTTCGTTGTGATAGAGCAGCGGTTCGGGATCGGTCAGGCGGAACTGGATCAAGCGTGATTGCAGGCCTTCATCCTTTTTGCGCAGCACAGCGTCGCGTCCGATGAAGTCGGGCTTGTCGGTCTTGACGGCAAAGCCGAGGCCCGCCTCGAGCACGTGATCTTCGCAGGTGATGTCGTGGCCAAAGTGACGGAAGCCTTTTTCGATCCGGCAGGTGTCCATCATGTGCATGCCGCAAAGGCTTAGGCCCAGGTCATCGCCTGCCGCATAGAGCGTCTCAAATGCGTGGCCGGCCATGTCGGCGCTGACATAGATTTCCCATCCCAGCTCGCCCACGTAGGTGACGCGGTGCACGCGCGCGAGGCCCATGCCCAATTCGATTTCTTGCGCGGTGCCAAAGGGGTTGGTGTCGTTGGAAAAGTCATTTGGACTGACGCGTTGCATCAATTTACGGGCGTTAGGTCCCATGATGGCCAGCACGCCTTCGCCTGCGGTGACGTCTGTGATCACCACGCGATGCTCACCGACATGCCGCTGCAGCCATGTCTGATCGGCGAGCCGGGTCGCGGCGGGCGTGACGACGAGGTAGGCGGTTTCCGACAGGCGGGTGATGGTGACGTCCGCTTCGATCCCGCCGCGGTCGTTGAGGAACTGCGAATAGACGATCTTGCCCGCGGGCACGTCGTATTGCCCGCCTGCGACGTGGTTCAAAAACGCTGTGGCATCCGGGCCTTCGACCCGCAGCTTGCCAAATGACGACATGTCATACATGCCGACGTTTTCGCGGATGGCCTTGTGTTCGGTGGCGACGTTGTCAAAGAAGTTCTGCCGCTTCCAGCTGTAATCATACGCAGGCGTTTGGTTATTCTGCGCAAACCAGTTGGCACGCTCCCAACCCGCCAATTCGCCCATGACCCCGCCGCGGTCCAAGAGGTGCTGGTGAAACGGTGTGCGGCGGATGCCGCGGGCCGTCGACTTTTGCCGGTAGGGGAAATGGTCGGCATAGAGCAGGCCCAGTGTTTCGGTTGAACGTTCGGCGAGGTAGCTCTTGTTGCCCTGAAACGGCTGCATGCGCATGATGTCGACGTCGCCCAGATCGAAGGGGCGCGCGCCGTCTTCCATCCACTGGGCCAGCGCCATACCCGCGCCGCCTGCGGATTGGATGCCGATGGAATTGAACCCGCACGCGACCCAGACATTGTCCATCTCGGGCGCAAGGCCAAGGTGGTAGGCGTCGTCGGGCGTAAAGCTTTCGGGGCCATTGAAGAAGGTGTGAATGCCCGCCTCGGCCAGCATGGGCATGCGGTTCACAGCCATCTCGAGGATCGGCTCAAAGTGGTCGAAATCCTCGGGTAGCTGGTCAAACTCGAAATCCCTCGGGATGCCGTTCACGGCCCAGGGTTTGGCGTTTGGCTCAAACGCGCCGAGCAGCATCTTGCCCGCGTCTTCCTTGTAATAGGCGCATTCGTCCGGCACGCGCAGCACCGGCAGTTGGGTCAGGCCCGAGATGGCCTCGGTGACGATGTAGAAATGCTCGCAAGCTTGCAGCGGCACGTTGATGCCGGCCATTTTGCCCACCTCGCGGCCCCACATGCCGCCGCAATTGACGACGTGGTCGCAGGTGATGTGGCCGGTGCTGCCATCCTCGGCCTGCCAGTCGACGCCGGTGACGTTTCGCCCGGTCTTGGCGATGGCGGTAACAGCGGTGCGTTCGGCGATGGTGGCACCACGCTGGCGGGCGCCCTTGGCCAAAGCGTGCGCGATATTGGCCGGATCGCCTTGGCCATCCAGTGGCAGATACACCCCGCCTTTGACGCCGTCGATATTGATGTGCTCGTAACGCGCCTTCACCTCTGTTGGCGAAATCTCTTCGACTTCGACGCCAAAGGCGCGTGCCATCGCGGCTTGGCGGTGCAGCTCTTCCAGCCGTTCGGCTGTCATTGCGGCCGTGATCGACCCGACGCGCTTGAACCCGGTAGCGACCCCCGTTTCCGCTTCGAGATCGCCGTAAAGCTCTTGGCTGTATTTGGCGAGCTTGGTCATGTTGGCGGTGGCGCGCAGTTGCGCGATCAGCCCTGCTGCGTGCCATGTGGTGCCTGAGGTCAACGCCTTGCGTTCCAAAAGCACCACGTCCTGCCACCCCAGCTTGGTCAGGTGATAGGCGACCGAACATCCGACAACGCCACCACCGATGATGACGACACGAGCATGGGAAGGCAGGTTGGGCATGAGAACTCTCCGTTAGACGATGGTGTGCCCGGCGGCTTGCAGCCTGCGGGCAATCTCGGCGATGTGATCGGGGCCAACCTCGCAGCAGCCCCCTAGAATAGTGGCGCCATGATCCAGCCAGGATAGGGCGTGATCGGCATAGATCTGCGGACCCATGTCGCGGCGCTGTTGCAGGTCATTTGCGGTGGTGCCGCCGGCGAGGAACGCCTTGGTGATCTGGGTGAACCCGTTGGCGTAGGCGCCAGTGGGCACGCCCGCTGCGGCCATGGCGTCAAGGGCAGGGCCCATGACCTCGGGCGCGGAACAGTTGATCAAAGCGGCATCTGCGTCCGCGGCGATGGCCGCCGCTTCGGCCATCGGCTCGCCCGAGCGCAATTTGGTGCCGTCCTCGTCATCCGCGGTGAAGGCGAGCCAGACGGGTCGGTCGCTGGTGCGTCCAGCAGCAAGGCACGCGCGCCCAGCCTCGACCGAGGCGATGGTTTCAAAGAGGACCATATCGCAACCGGGAGCCACGCGTTGCACGATTTCGGCATAAAGCGGCGTTGCGTCCGCTTCGCTGGGGTGCAGATCTGCGCGGTAGCTTGCGCCCAGAGGACCGATTGAACCCGCGACCCGGCCCGGGCAACGCACGCTGGCGGCTGCGTACATCGCGGTGTCGATCAATTCGTCGAAGCGATCCGTGATATCGGGCAACGCGTCAGCAGCGCTTGCATAGTGGTTCGATGCACCGCCACGCAGCCGGTCGCGGTGAATGGCGTATGTGTTGGACGTGGCGACAGTGGCGCCCACATCGGCATAATGCCGATGCACGTCGGCCACGATACCGGGATCATCCAGCAGGTATTGTGTGGCCCAAAGCGGGGTGGCCGGTTTGCCCGAGCGGCGGATCAGTTCCTGGCCCATGCCGCCGTCTAGGAGGGTGATATCAGTCATCGGTGATCTCAGAGAAATGTTGTCAGGTACGCCGCATAGGCGACATCGAAGAGGGCGCATCCGATCAAGTGCCAGACCGGAACCGCCGCCCCCACACCGACATATTTCACTGCATCCAAAAGGCCATGTGCCGCTATGGCAGCGATCAAGATTATTGGCGAAACCAGCAATCCCAAAAGGCCTGCAACCATACAGCCTGCCGACAAACCCACCTCAAGCCGGACATGCGCGCCCTGCAGCGCCGCGTGCACCGGGTATGTAAAGAGCATCCCCACCAGTGCCGCAAAAGCGATCAGCCAGGTCCAGCTGACCGGCAGCAGCACATGTGCCAGCACAACCGCCACCACGTAGGCGATCAGGGCCAGTGGCAGCGCGCGCGGCACATATGTTGCAAATGCGGTGCTCATGGGGTGCGTCCTTTAGGCCCGGAGCCGTTCGTTTTGCGGATCCCAAAGCGGGCCATCAGCCTGTACAACCGCGCGGCGCATCTGGCCAAAGATGTCCACCTCGACCTCCGTGCCCTCGACGGCAAGTTCGCTGCGGACCATGCCAAGCGCGATTGACGCGCCGACCCGGTGCCCATAGTCGCCGGAGGTCGTCTCGCCCACGACCTGGCCGTCATGCCACACGGTCGACATGTAAGGCGCATCCTGTTCGCCGGCGTCCACGACCAGGGTCACAAACCGCTTTTTGGATCCTTGCTGCTTTTCGTTCATCAGCGCGATCTTGCCCGGGAAATCCTGCGGCTTGTCGAGTTTCACAAACCGGTCGAGCCCGCCTTCGAACAATGTGTAGTCAGACGACAGGTCGCCTTTCCACGTCCGGTAGCCCTTTTCGATGCGCAGGCTGTTGAGCGCGTACATGCCAAAGGGCGTTGCTCCTGCGCCGATGATGGCCTCGTAGATCGCAGGGATGTCTGCGTTGGCAGCGTGAACCTCCCAACCCAACTCGCCGGCAAAAGACACACGCAGCATCGTCACGTCCTTGTCTGCCACGCGCGCCTTCTGGTGCGTCAGCCAACCCAGGCTAAGGTCTGCCTCTGCGCCGATCTGTTCGAACAGGCCGCGCGATTTCGGCCCCGACACGACCAGTGTGCTGTATTCCGTCGTGTGATCGGTCAGGGTCAGCCCCTCGGGCAACCCATCCGTCAAGACATCGCGGTCATGCCATTGCGCCGTGGCGGCGGTGATGAGGGTAAAGTGATCCTCGCCATGGCGGATCACCGACATCTCGGTCAGGATGCGGCCCCGGCTGTCTGCGAAGTAAGCGAGGTTCATGCGGCCCACCTTAGGCAGGGCGCCGGTGATCTTGCCGCGCAGGTATTCCGCCGCACCCTCACCGGTCAGGTTGAAGCGGGAGAACCCGGGCAGGTCCAGCACGCCAACGCCGTCGCGCACCGCCTCGCATTCCTCTTTCACGCGTTGCGACCAGGCACCGGCACGGTCCCAGGTTTGTGTCGCCTCTTCGGACAGGTCATCGCCGTCTTTGGCGAACCAGTTGGCCCGCTCCCAGCCGTTGTAGGCGCCCATGACACCGCCCGCCTGACGCACCCGCGCATCCACCGGCGACAGTTTCTTGTCGCGGCCAGCAGGCCATTCGTGATGCGGGAAGTGCATGGCGTATTCATGGCCATAGGTTTCCAGCGCCTTGGCCAGGCAATAGTCGTGATCGACGTAGTCGGTATAGCGGCGCGGATCGACGGCCCACATGTCCCATTCGGTCTCGCCGTGCATGATCCATTCCGACAGCACCTTGCCCGCGCCGCCGCCTTGCGCGATCCCGAAGGTAAAGCAATGCCCTTCGAACGCGTTTCTCACGCCCGGCATCGGACCGATCAGGGGCACGCCATCGGGTGCATAGGGGATCGGGCCGTTGATGTTGCGGCCGACGCCGGCGGTACCGAGCAAAGGCACGCGGGCCATGGCATCCTCGATATAGAATTCCAACCGCTCAAGGTCGTCCGGATAAAGCTGGAACGAGAAATCTTCGGGCATCGGGTCCTCGGGCGTGACCCAATGCGCCTTGCAGTTCCGTTCATACGGGCCAAGGTTCAGGCCCGCCTTGTCCTGACGCAGATAGTAGCTGATGTCGACGTCGCGGATGATGGGCAGCTTGTGGCCCTTTTCCTTGGTCCACGCGGCGACCTCGGCAATTTCCTCGGTCAGGAAATACTGGTGCGACATCACCACCATGGGCACGGTGCGCCCACCAAAGGGCTTGAACATCTCGCCCACACGCTGGGCATAGTAGCCAGCGCAGTTGGCGACGTAGTCGCAACGGATGTCGCCCTTGTCGGTCTTCACGATCCACTCGTCGCCATCCCGCTCGACCCCGGTGGCAGGGCAGAACCGCTCGATCCGCGCACCAAGGTCGCGCGCACCCTTGGCCAAGGCTTGGGTTAGCTGGGCCGGATCGATGTCGCCGTCAAGCGGGTCCCAAAGACCGCCCGCCAGTTCGTGGGTTTCCATGAACGGGTGGTATTCCGTCATCTCCTGCGGCGACAGGATCGGCATCTCCATGCCCTGATACCGCCCCATGCTTGCAACCCGTTCGAATTCCTGCATGCGCTCCTTGCTGTGGGCCAGACGCAGCGACCCGGTGACGTGATAATTCATCGGGTAATCGACGTCGTCAGCCAGCGTCCGGTACATCTCGAGGCCGTACCGCTGCATGTTCATCACGGCCCACGAGTTGGAGAAGTTCGGACAATTGCCCGCCGCGTGCCACGTGCTGCCAGCCGTCAGTTCGTTCTTTTCCAACAGCACACAGTCGCTCCAGCCAGCCTTAGCCAGATGATACAGCGTAGACGTTCCCACGACGCCGCCGCCGATGATGACCACGCGGGCCGTTGTTGGAAAGGTGCTCATGGTTCAATCCTCCCGTTGCGGCACGCCGCGTTCGATGTCGTAGTAATCGCCCTTGTGGGCCGTAAAGATGTGTTTGGCCGTCGTTATCCCGGTGTCGCCGTCGATCGTCCCGGACATGACGGACACCGCACCATTGTCGCCCTCGTGGCGCCAAAAGAGTGACGCACCGCATTTGTGGCAAAAGCCGCGCTCCGCTTCGGGTGAGGAGCGGTACCAACTGAGACCCGCGTCCTGGGTAATGTGAAGCTTATCGCCGGGCACCTGGGTGGCCGACACGTAGTGACCAGAGGTTTTGCGGCACTGGATGCAGTGGCACGCCACCGACGGACGCAACGGGCCTGTGAGGGTGTAGGTCACATCGCCGCACAGGCAGCTTCCGGTATGGCTCACGTCAAGCCCTCCCCGGTGTGGCTGCGGTGCCCAAAAGCACGCCGTAGATCACAAAACACGTGGCCAGCCCACGCTGTAGCCACCGGTTGAAAACGGCCCCCAGTGCAGCGCGCCCCAGCCCCGCACCAAGTGCGGTGTACCCCGCATAGCTGAGCGCGGTTAGCGTCAGCGCCGTGGGCATGATCAGCGCCATCTGTTCCCATATCGGCACGCCAGGTTGCACAAACTGCGAGAAGGCCGCGAGATAGCCCGCCACGCTCTTGGGGTTGATCGTCGCAATGGTCAGCGCGCGGATGTAAACGGATCGCCCGTTTGACGCAGTCTCCGGCACCCGGCCCGCGCGCAACCAGCCGCGCACGCCCAGCCATATCAGGAACCCCGCTCCGAAGATCTTGGCCACCCCGAAGAGCGCCGGCGAGGCGGCGATGAGGGCGGTGACGCCAAACGCGGACAAGATCAGAAAGGCCGTCGCCTGGGTCAGGATCGCCGCGACCCCCCACAGCGACCGGCCAAATCCCAAATGCATGCCGTTGGTGATGCAGTTCATGGCATTTGGCCCCGGGGTGGTCACAAACAGCAGCCAGAAAGTGGCGAAAACGAACCATGCCTCCCCGCTCATCAGTAAACCGGGGGGGCGATGACCCAGATCGCTTGCGCGGGGACATCATGCGGGTTGGACCAGCGAAACGGTTCACCGCGGATGCGGAAGCTGTCGCCGGGTCCAACGGTAAACTGCCGATCCGCGATCATCAGATCCAACTGTCCGGAGATCATGTACCCGACCTCTTGCGTCGGGCGCATCACCGGCACGGTGATCTGGCTGCGCGGCTCAAAGGTGGAATGCACCATTTCGAAATCATCGGTCAAGTCGGGGGACAAGAGTTCCTCCACCAGCCCTGCCTCGCGCGAGCCAATGGGCCGACGGGTGTCATGCCGGACAATGTGCCCTTCCTCGTCGTTGCGCGCGGTGCCGCGCCGAAACAGGGTCGAAACTGAGATATCAAGCACGCGCGCCATCTGGCGCAGATCGGTGATCGACGGCGCTGACAGGTCACGCTCAACCTGGCTGACCCAGCCCACCGACCGGCTTAGGGCCGTTGCCATATCCTGCAACTTGAGCCCACGTGCTTTGCGCAGCGCGCGCAGATCGGCGCCGAGGGTTTGGGCGGTGCTGTCTTCGATGTGCAACATGAGTCGTGACCGTGCGTAACACCCTCACGTGACAGAACCGATGATGAAAAATCAACAGGTTTTTTCACGTCGATGAAATTTCCCGTGAAATAATCGATTGAGGCGTTAAAGCGCGCGCATCAGCGGGAGAAAACGTCGCGCAGGATGCGCTCCAACGCAGCAGCATCTTCGGTGGCAAAAGCGTCCGGGCGATCGCTGTCGATATCGAAAACGGCAATCACCTCGCCACCGGCATCAAAGACGGGCAGAACCAGTTCGGATCGCGTGGAGCTGGCGCAAGCGATGTGGCCCGGGAATGCGTCCACATCCGGAACCAACTGCACGCTGGCGGTGCGTGCCGCCGCCCCGCACACACCACGCGAAAACGGGATCTGCAAACAGCCATGCCCGCCTTGATAGGGCCCGATCTTGAGCATCTCGGGCGCTGTCACGCGGTAAAAGCCGGTCCAGTCAAACCGGTCATCGCTGTGGTGCACCTCGCAGGCGACGGTGGCCATCAGCGCGACGGTATCATCTTCACCCTCGGTCAGGCTGGCGATGGTCCTGGCGAGCACGGCGTAGTCGGGCATGGCTCACTCTCCGTAGGGGACCCAGACCGTCTTGACCTCGGTCGCGGCCTGCAGGAACGCGTGACCTTCGCCTTCGGCCCCCATCCAGTCGCGGTCCAAGCCGCTGTTAACCCACGTGCGCTTGAGGTTCCCCGCAGCCTTGCCTTCAATCACCGCGTTCAGATCGCTGTGCGAAAAAGACCAGACCGTATCCACATTCAGATGCGCGGCCATGTGCGGTGCCAGTTCTGCGTGACTGCCGGTCAGGATGTTCACCACGCCTGCAGGCACGTCCGATGTCTCCAGCACCTGGTAGAAATCCGTGGCAACCAGCGGGAACGGTTCGGATGCGACCAGAACGGCGCGGTTGCCCATCGCCATCGCTGGCCCAAGCAGTGAAACGAGGCCCAGGAGCGGGTGTGTATCGGGGCAAAACGCGCCGATCACGCCCACCGGTTCGTTCATCGCCAGAGCCGTGCCACGCATCGGCACCGGCTTGGCACGGTGGTCGTATTTGTCCGCCCACGCGGCATAGGTGAAGAGGCGCTTGATCGCCGCCTCGACCTCGCCTGCACCTTTGCGCCCGCCCTGCATCGCATCGATGCGCGCGGCAAACTCGGGCGCACGCGCGGCCAGGTTTTCAGCTATGTAGTACATTATCTGTGCGCGCAGATGCCCTGTCGTCTTGCTCCAGCTTGCCGCCCCTGCCGCAGCTTCGACCGCGTTGCGGATGTCCTTGCGATTGGCCAGTGGCGCCTGTCCCAACAGCGCGCCGTTCTTGGCGTAGACATTGCGCGAATACCCGCCATCAGGTCGCGCCTGTTTGCCCCCGACATAGAGCTTTGCTGTGCGGTCCAGCGGGTCAAGCGGCGCGCCGTCGCCTGAAAAGGCAGCGATGGGTTTGGCCGGTTTGGCCCGGCCCGCGGGCTTGGTATAGGCCAATAGCCCTTCCCAACCGCCCTCGCGGCCAAAGCCGCTTTCGCGCACGCCGCCAAAGCCTGCGGCAGCGTCAAAGCGGTTGGTGGCGTTCACCCAGACCACGCCGGCTGCAAGCTTGGGCGCCACGTCGAGGGCGAGGTTCACATTCTCCGTCCACACTGTGGCCGCGAGGCCATAGCGCGTGTTGTTGGCAAGCTGCACCGCCTCGGCAGGCGTGCGGAAGGTGGTGGAGACAAGAACAGGGCCAAAGATCTCCTCTTGCATCAGCGTGTCAGCGGTGCCCAAGCCGGTGATCAGGGTGGGTGGATAGAAGCAACCGTTTTCGGGCAGCGCGATGTCGGGCTGGTAGGTTTCGCCGCTGGCGTTGGCGGCGACCATCTCGGTGATCGTGCGCAACTGCACCGGGTCCACAACCGCGCCAATGTCGATGCTCTTGTCCAGCGGATCGCCGAGGCGCAGCTTAGCCATACGTGCGCGCAATTTGGTGTAGAATACGTCCGCCACCGGCTCGTGCACCAACAGACGTGAACCGGCACAGCAGACCTGCCCCTGATTGAACCAGATCGCGTCCACCAACCCTTCGACCGCGCTGTCGAGATCGGCGTCGTCAAAGACGATGTAGGGCGACTTGCCCCCCAGCTCGAGGGTCAGCGCCTTGCCCGTACCTGCCGTAGCCTCGCGAATGCGGCGACCCACGGCGGTCGAGCCGGTAAAAGCGATCTTGTCGACATCGGCGGCAACGATCTTCTCGCCCACCGCGCCGTCGCCGGTGACAATGTTGACGACACCGTTGGGCACACCCGCCTGTCCGCAAATCTCGGCAAAAAGAAGTGCGGTCAGCGATGTGTATTCTGCAGGCTTCAGTACCACGGTGTTGCCCATGGCGAGCGCTGGCGCAATCTTCCACGCGAGCATCAGCAGCGGAAAGTTCCACGGGATGATCTGGCCGCAAACACCCAAAGGCACGCGGCCGGGCAATTCGGCTTCCATCAATTGCGCCATGCCGGCGTGATAGTAGAAATGCCGCTGCGCCAACGGGATGTCGATGTCCCGGCTTTCCCGGATCGGTTTCCCGTTGTCGAGCGTCTCGAGGACGGCAAACAAACGGCTGTGCTTTTGCAATAGCCGCGCGATGGCATAGAGCACACGCGCACGTCCGTGCCCGCCCAGCCGCGCCCATTTGGGTTGCGCAGCGCGCGCCGCACCTATGGCCGCATCCACGTCTGCTTCGGTGGCCTGAGACAGCGATGCGAGCGTGTCGCCGGTTGCAGGATTGCGACTTTCGAAACCCGCGGAGGGGGCAGTGAACGTGCCGTTGATAAAGTGACCAAAGGTGGCGCCGTGCCGGTCCAGCCAAGCCTGTGCCTCGCCCGATGCCTCGGGGGCGGGGCCATATTCCATGGTCTCGAAGATTTCTTTGACGGTCATATGTGTCGTCCTGACAGGGCAGCCGGGCCCATTTTCCGACGCGGAAAATGGGCGGAATTTACCAAATTCCGCTCACCCGATGGCATGGCGATAGCCGGCGGAATAGGCGCCGGTGACGTGGTGTTCCAGTTGTCGTTCAATATCGCCCAATAGCGATGAGGCGCCAAAGCGGAACAGGTCCGGCATCAACCAGCGGTCCCCCAGCTCTTCTTTGATCAACGCGAGGTAGGTCAGCGCGTCCTTGGCCTTGGAAATGCCGCCCGCCGGTTTGTAGCCCACCCGTATTCCGGTGCGCTCGTGATAGTCGCGGATGGCGCGGATCATTACCAGCGTTACCGGCAGCGTCGCGTTGACGCTTTCCTTGCCGGTCGAGGTCTTGATGAAATCGGCACCCGCCATCATGCAAACCAGCGACGCGCGCGCCACGTTGCGCAACGAGCCCAATTCACCCGTGGCCAAAATCGCCTTCACATGCGCCTCACCGCAGGCCGCGCGCATCGCGGCCATTTCATCGTAGAGCGCGCGCCATTTGCCTTCGAGGACCAGCCTGCGCGATATCACGATGTCGATCTCATGCGCGCCCGCCGCAACGCTTTCGCGGATTTCTTGCAGGCGCAGCGGGAAAGGCGACAAACCTGCGGGAAATCCGGTAGCGACGGCCGCGACGGGAATAGAGGTGCCCGCCAGCGCCTGCACCGCCGCGGGGATCATTTCGTGGTAGACGCAGACCGCGCCGGTGATCAGACCGTCCATACCCAGCGCATCCAACAGATCAGCGCGCACCGGCATACGCGCCTTGGCGCACAGCCGCTCCACGCGTCGCGCAGTGTCATCGCCCGACAGCGTCGTCAGGTCCATGCAAGAGATCGCCCGGCATAGCCAGGCCGCCTGATGGTCTTTTTTCACCGAGCGCCGCCCCGGCAGGGTGGCACAACGGCGCTCAATAGCCGAAGTGTTCGCCTGCACCGCCGCAACCCAATCCAGATCCAGCGGCATCCCAGGATTGCGTGGCTCGGTCACCTGCGGCAGTTGCGCGGTGTCGGTTGCGGTGGAGGCGGTGATGTCAACGGTGTCGGACACGCATTTATTCCTGCAAGGTGACAGACCTCGTGCTGCCACGGCGCTGACCCTTTGACAAGGGCCGCACAATTCTACCGGCACGAAACGACGCCCAGTTTGGTTGCAATCACTATGCCCTAAAACTGCTCGTGATGGGCGAAAATCAGCTGGGCCTCAGAGGAGCGCCACTATTTTTGCGAATGCTTCGCAGTTTCATTGACTTTATGCGAATGATTCTCATATTCATCGATAAGGCGTTATACAAAAGAGAGGACGCGACCCCTATGCCCCGCACCCCCGCTTTGCACCGGCGCGCTGTTTTGGCTGGACTTGCGGCTTTGGCTGCAATACCAGTTTGGGCCGATGCGCGCCTGAACATCGTTGCAACCACCGGCATGGTCGCCGATCTGGCGCGGCAAATTGGCGGCGATCTGGTCGCAGTGCAGGGGTTGATGGGCGCCGGTGTTGATCCGCACGCCTACCGGCAAACGCGCAGCGACATTGTCGCCATGACGCGTGCGGACGCCGTTTTGTGGCACGGTCTTTACCTTGAGGCGCAGATGGAAGACTTTTTGCTCGATCTCGCGGGCAAGCGTCCAGTGTATGCCATCGGCGAAAGCGTTGACGCCGCGCAACTGATCGCGAGCGAGGATTACGAGGGCCGCTACGACCCGCACATCTGGATGGATCCCGACCTCTGGGCACAGTGCGCCCCAGCCGTAGTTGAGGCACTGTCTGCCCTGCGACCCGAGGCGCGCGCCACGTTTGAGGCCAATGCCGCGCAGTTTGCTTCAGAAGCGGCGGCGCTGCAGACCTACGCGCGCGACGTGCTGTCTCAGGTCCCCGCCGAGCAACGCGTTCTGCTCACCGCGCATGACGCCTTTGGCTATTTCGGAGCGACCTACGGGTTTGAGGTCACAGGGATCCAGGGCATCTCAACCGAGAGCGAGGCAGGACTGAACCGGATCAGCGAACTGGTTGATTTCCTTGTTGAACGGCAGCTTCCGGCGGTCTTTGTCGAAACCTCCGTGTCTGATCGCAACATCCGCGCGCTGATCGAAGGGGCCGCGGCGCAGGGGCACCAGGTGCAGATTGGCGGCGCACTTTTCAGCGACGCGATGGGGGCGGACGGCACTTACGAAGGGACCTGGCTGGGCATGATTGATCACAACGTGACGACCATCGGCCGCGCGCTTGGTGCGGATGCGCCAGCCGCGGGACGCTTGGGCAAGCTGCGGGGCGCCGCATGAGCATCACACTGATCTCGGATCGCACCGCCGAGGCTGACCGCGTCGCCCGAGCGGCAAGCCCATTGTCGGTGCGTGGACTGACAGTGTCGTACCACCAGACGCCGGCGCTGTTTTCTGTCGACGTGACAGTGCGCGCGGGTGCCCTGACCGCGATTGTCGGACCCAATGGGGCGGGCAAATCCACGCTGCTCAAGGCGGCGCTAGGTGTCGTGTCGCCACTGGCGGGATCGGTCACTGTTTTTGGCAAACCGTTGGATCAGATGCGCGACCGGATCGCCTACGTCCCGCAGCGCGCTAGTGTTGACTGGGATTTTCCGACCCGTGTGATCGACGTGGTGCTGATGGGCATGTACCGGCGACTTGGGCTGCTGGGCCGGGTACGCAGCGGGCACAAAGCGCGCGCACTGCAGTGCCTTGACCGGGTGGGCATGCGTGATTTTGCCAGCCGCCAAATCGGTCAGCTATCGGGCGGTCAGCAGCAGCGTGTGTTCCTTGCCCGCGCGCTGGCGCAAGAGGCCGATATTTACTTGCTGGATGAGCCGTTTTCCGGGGTCGATGCGGCGACGGAAAAGGCCATTATCGCGGTCCTGCAAGAGCTGCGAGATGCCGGTCGCACGGTGTTGGCCGTGCATCATGATCTGAGCACAGTCCCGGACTATTTTGACGACATTATCCTTTTGAACCGAGAGGTTATTGCCGCCGGTCCAGTGGCCGACACGTTTGTCCCAGACCTTGTGCAGCGCACCTATGGCGGGCGGCTTGAGACGGCGCAGTTCGGGGCCGCGCTGGGCCTCGGGTAGCGCCACGTGCTCGTTGACGCGTTGCTGTTCCAGCTGGGTTACAACGCCAGCCTCGTGACGTTGGGCGCAGCGCTGTTGGGCGTTGTCGCGGGGGTGGCGGGCACCTTTCTGTTTCTGCGCAAACGCGCGCTTGTAAGCGACGCTATTTCCCATGCCACCCTGCCGGGTGTTGGCCTTGCCTTCATCATCATGGTGGCACTGGGTGGCGACGGCCGATCGCTGTTTGGTCTGATGCTTGGCGCGGCGGTGAGTGCAGGGCTGGGTCTGCTGTGCGTGCAAGGCCTGACGCGGCGCACGCGGTTGGGCGAAGATGCAGCTATCGGTGCTGTTTTATCAGTATTTTTCGGCTTTGGCGTCGTCGTGCTGACCGTCGTGCAGACGATGAGCGCGGGGCGTCAGGCGGGGCTGGAAGGGTTCCTGTTGGGCTCCACCGCTGGGATGCTGCGCAGTGAGGCGACGCTGCTGGCGATGTCGGCGGCGCTGGTCTTGGGACTGGTGCTGCTGATGCGGCGGCCGCTGACGCTGGCGGCGTTTGATCCGGGCTTTGCCCAAGCCACCGGTTGGCGGCCCGAGCGGGTCGATTTGGCGATGATGGGGATCGTTTTGCTGGTCACCGTTGTGGGTCTGAAAGTTGTCGGACTGATCCTGATCGTAGCGCTGCTGATCGTGCCGCCGGTGACGGCGCGCTTCTGGTCGGATCAGGCCGACATGGTGGTCCTGATCGCCGGTGTTTTGGGTGGAATTGCGGGTTATGTCGGCGCCGCAATTTCAGCAACAGCGCCTGATCTGCCCACAGGGCCTATCATCGTCTTGGTCAGCTTCCTTTTGTTTTCATTGTCACTTTTGCTGGCTCCGGGGCGCGGAGTGCTGGCATCGGCGTGGCGGCACCTGCGCTATCAGCGCCGCGTGCACGTGCGCCAAGGCCTGCTGGCGCTGGCGCAAGGCCAGCCGATTTACGAGGCGCTGACACGGCGGCTGCTGCGGCGGCGCGGGCTGGTGCTAGGGGACGGGGTGCCGACCGAGGCGGGGCGTGCGGCAGCGGCCAAGGCGCAGCTTGATGAGACACGCTGGGCGCTGGTGCGCAGCGATCCGGGCTTTGCCGTGGCAGCGGCGCGCTATGACGGTCTGACGGCGATTGAGAACGTGCTGACCCGCGACCAATTGAGCGAGGTGGACCGGCGCATTGCCGGGCCGCAGGCGGTGTGATGGGCGCGGAGTTTGTCGCCCTGTCTTTGCCGCCGATCCTGATCGGTATCTGCGTCGCCGTGGCTTGTGCGATACCCGGTAACTTCTTGATTTTACGTGGACAAGCGTTGATCGGCGATGCGATCAGCCATGTGGTTTTGCCCGGCATTGTGGTGGCGTTTTTGCTGACCGGCGTTGTGGAGACGGGTCCGATGTTGTTGGGCGCGGCAGGGGCGGCGGTGATCGCTGTGCTCGCCATCGAGGCGATCCGCACCTATGGCCGGATTGAGGCGGGGGCGGCGATGGGGGTGGTGTTCACCACCATGTTTGCGGGCGGCGTGCTGCTGCTGGAGCAGAGCGATACCTCGCGCGTGCATCTAGACGTGGAGCATGCGCTGTTTGGCAATCTGGAAAGTCTGATCTGGCTGGATGCGGATGGCTGGGGGTCGATTTTTGACCCCGCAGCGCTGGCCGGTCTGCCGGTTGAGTTGCCGCGCATGGCGCTGGCGCTTGGGCTTATTACATTGTTCTTATTTATCTTTTGGCGACCTTTGGCTGTGATGAGCTTTGACGAAAGCTTTGCCGAGGCGCTGGGTATACGGACGCGGATATTGAGCCTCGCCCTGGTGATGATGTCAGCCATTGCCGCTGTCGCGGCGTTTGATGCGGTGGGGTCGATCATCGTGATTGCGATGTTTATCTGCCCACCTGCGGCGGCGCGGCTGATGACCAACACGTTGGGCGCGCAGGTTGCCTTATCCGCCCTTTTGGCGGCCGTGGCGGCGGTGTTGGGCTACGTTTTTGCGGGCTACGGGCCGTTGTGGTTTGGCGCCTCGGGATCGGTCAGCGCGGCGGGCATGATCGCCACGGTTTCGGGGATCATTCTGGGGCTCGCGGCGGTGTTCGGGCGGCATCGGCGCGGTGTGGCCTGAACCGGGTTAACGGGGCGTGCGGTGCTGGTTCGCGCGCATTTTGATGAATGCGATGCCTGTTTTGTACAAAACGGGGCGTGCTCATCGCGGCCTTTTCGGCGCTCTTCGCGGGTTTTGATGAAAACGGGGGGTGTTTTGTACAAAATGCAGTCCCGGCGGGCGTTAAGGGTCTGATAACGCTTCGGTTTTGTTAACGTTTTCCACCGCGCGTTTACTCTTGGTCCACAAAGATCGGTTTTGCTAAGCGCGCGCGGAGTCAAGGGCGCCAGCCCGCCGCGCATCGCCGGGCCGCCCGCACGGCACGGCGATTTGGTTGATGTCTGCGCAAAGCGGGCCGCGAAGATGTATCTGGCCGCCATAAAGCGCCGTAGCGGAACGTGTGGGATCGCCGCACCGCGGCCCGGCGCTGCGCGGCTTTGTTACCGCGGCGCATTCCGCGGCGGCGTGTCGCCTATGGGCTTGCGCGGGGGCGCGCTTCGTGGAGACTGATCCCACCGCAACCCGAAGCGAGGCCACCATGAAAGACGACAATTTCCTGCGCGCCAACAACGCCCAGCACATGTGGCACCCGATGGGGCATCCGGGGGCCGCGATGGCGCATCCGCCGACGATCATCACCAAGGCGCACGGGTCGACCATCGAGGATATCGACGGGCACGCCACCGTGGATGCGGTCGGCGGGCTGTGGTGCGTGAACCTGGGCTATTCCAATGATGCGGTGAAAGAGGCCGTGGCGCGGCAGATGACGGACCTGCCCTATTACTCGGCGTTTTTCGGCACCTCGAACCCGGCGGCGATCGAGGCGTCTTATGCGGTGCGGGAGTTTTTTGCCGAGGACGGGATGGCGCGGGTGTTTTTCACCTCCGGCGGGTCGGATTCGGTCGAGACGTGTTTGCGGCTGGCGCGGCAGTATCACCGGCTGCGCGGGGAGCCGGGACGGACCAAGTTTTTGAGCCTGAAAAAGGGCTATCACGGCACGCATTTTGGCGGCGCATCGGTGAACGGGAACAACCGGTTTCGCGTGGCCTATGAGCCGCTGATGCCCGGCTGTTTCCATCTGCCGTCGCCCTACCCCTATCGCAATCCGTTTCACGAGACGGACCCAGCGCGGTTGGCGCAGATGATCGCCCAGGCGATGGAGGACGAGATCGACTTTCAGGGCGCGGGCAGCATTGCCGCGTTTATCATGGAGCCGATCCAGGGCGCGGGCGGTGTGATTGTCCCGCACGAGACGTTCATGCCGCTGATGCGCGAGATTTGCGACCGGCACGGCATCTTGATGATTGCCGACGAGGTGATCACCGGGTTTGGCCGGACGGGCGATTGGTCGGGCTCGCGCCACTGGGGTGTGCAGCCGGACATGATGAGTTGTGCCAAGGGCATCACCTCGGGCTATTTCCCGGTGGGGGCCGCGCTGATGAGCGAGGCGGTGGCCGAGGTGTTTGAACATGCGGACGCGGATGGTGCGATTTTCCACGGCTACACCTATTCGGCGCATCCGGTGGGAGCAGCGGCGGTTGTGGCCTGTCTGGAAGAGACCTTGCGGCTGGAGACGAAGGCAAACGCGGGCCCAAGGGGCACGCAGCTCTATCAGGGATGCGTGGCGTTGATGGAGAAATACGATGTGGTCGGCGATGTGCGCGGCGGGCATGGCCTGATGACCGGGGTCGAGATTGTGACCGACCGCGATGCCAAGACACCTGCGAGTCCTGAGATGATGGCGCGCATTCACAAGGCGACCTATGAGGCCGGTGCGATGGTCCGCGTGGGCGGCAATAACATCATGATGTCGCCGCCGTTGGTGGTGACTCAGGCCGAGATTGACCGGGTGCTGAGCGCGCTGGACGCGGGGCTGCGCGCCGCCTGACAGCAATGGTCGAATCGCGCGGGGCATGCTAAGTCTTGTGGCATGAACACCCACGCCCCCAACATACGTCCTGTCATACGACAGCTGGATGAGGCTGCGATCAACCGGATTGCCGCCGGAGAGGTCGTGGAGCGGCCTGCGTCGGCGATCAAGGAACTGGTTGAAAACGCGATAGATGCGGGCGCGCAGCGGATCACGGTGGATGTGTCGGACGGCGGCAAGACGCTGATCCGGGTAACGGATGACGGCTGTGGCATTGCAGCGGGGGATCTGCCGCTGGCGCTGTGCCGCCATGCGACGTCGAAGATTGACGGCGCGGATTTGCTGAACATTCACACGTTCGGGTTTCGCGGTGAGGCGCTGCCGAGCCTTGGGGCCGTGGGGCGATTGACGATTACCAGTCGGGTGGCCGGTGAGGCGGGGGCGGAGATTGCCGTGAGCGGTGGCGACGTGTCGGCGGTGCGGCCTGCGGCGTTGAACGCCGGCACCGTGGTGGCTCTGCGCGATTTGTTTTACGCCACGCCCGCGCGGCTGAAATTTCTGCGCACGGACCGGGCCGAGACGCAGGCGATTTCGGACGTGGTTAAGCGGCTCGCGATGGCGGAACCTTATGTGCGGTTCGAGCTGCGCGATGTGGCGGATGCGCCGCGGGTGCTGTTTTCCTGCGCGGCGCAGGCGGGCGCGCCGGTGGAGGCGCTGCGCGGGCGGTTGCGCGATGTGATCGGGGCGGAGTTTGTCGAGAACGCGATTGCGATTGATGCGACGCGCGAGGGGCTGCATCTGACCGGCCTTGCCGCCTTGCCGACCTATTCGCGGGGCGCTGCGGTGGCGCAGTATCTGTTTGTGAACGGGCGGCCCGTGCGGGACAAGTTGCTGGTGGGGGCACTGCGGGCGGCGTATTTCGATTTTCTCAGCCGCGACCGGCACCCGGCGGCGGCGCTGTTTATGGACTGCGATCCGCAGTTGGTGGACGTGAACGTGCATCCTGCGAAATCCGAGGTGCGGTTTCGCGATCCCGGCGTGGCGCGCGGGCTGATTGTGTCGGGCCTGCGTCATGCGCTGGCCGAGGCAGGGCATCGGGCGTCGAGCACGGTGGCCGATGCGACGCTGGGCGCGATGCGGGTGCCGGAGGCGGAGGCGCGGGTGTATCAGATGGATCGGCCGTCGCTGGGGCCGTCACGCGCGCCTCATCCGGTGGTGCCGCCGTCTTCGGGATTTGCGGAGATGGCGAAGGAGTTTGCGGGCGCCGTGCCGGATGTGCCGATGAGCGATTGCGAAGAGGCTCTGCCCTTGGGTGTCGCGCGCGGGCAGGTGCATGAGAATTACATTGTGGCGCAGACCGCGACCGGCATGGTGATTGTGGATCAGCATGCGGCACATGAACGGTTGGTTTATGAAAAGCTGAAGGCGCAGATGGCGGCCACCGGTGTTGCGGCGCAGGCGTTGCTGATCCCTGAGATTGTGACGCTGGCGGATACTGACCGCGCGCGCCTGCTGGCCGCGGCGGACGATCTGGCGCGGTTTGGACTGGTGCTGGAACCCTTTGGCGGTGACGCCGTGGCGGTGCGCGAGGTGCCTGCGATCCTTGGTGCGGTGGACGCGCGTGCGCTGGTGCTGGACGTGCTCGATGAGCTCACCGATCAGGGTGAGAGCTTGCAGGTGCAGGCGCGGATCGAGGCGATCCTGTCCCGCGTGGCCTGTCACGGGTCGATCCGGTCCGGGCGGCGGATGCGGGCCGAAGAGATGAATGCGCTGCTGCGCGAAATGGAGGCGACGCCGCATTCGGGCCAGTGCAACCACGGGCGGCCCACCTATGTCGAGTTGAAGCTGTCAGATATCGAACGGCTGTTTGGGCGGACGTGATGGTTGAGTTTGCGGGCATCGTCGTGCCGTTGGAAAACGTGATTTTTGCAGGGCTCGCGCTGGTCGTGTTGCTGTTTGTGCTGCTGATCGCCGTGGTGATCCGGGCGGGCCGGGCGGCGCGGGCCACCGAGCCGCTGGCGCAGCAACTGGGCTATCTTGGGCAGCACGTCCAAGGCCTGGCGCAAGGGCAAGAAGGGCTGCGCGCGTCGATCCAGACCGTGTCGGATACGGCCACCAACGGGCAGGCGCAGCTGGCGCAGCTTGTGGAACAGCGCCTCGGAGCCGTGCAGCAACAGATGCAGGACCGGCTGGCCGACAATGCCATGCGCCATAGCCGTGCCATCACCGAGATGCAGGAACGCATGAAGGAAAGCCTGCATGGCGCCTCCACCCAGACCAAGACGTCGCTCACGCAATTGCAGGAACGGCTTGCCGTGATCGACAAGGCGCAGGACAACATCACCAAACTGTCGGGCGATGTGCTGAGTCTGCAGGACATCCTGTCGAACAAGCAGACGCGGGGCGCCTTTGGCGAGATCCAGTTGCGCGATATCCTGTCCAAAGCGCTGCCATCTGACAGCTATGCGTGGCAGCCGACACTGTCCAACGGCAAGCGGGCCGATTGCCTGATCCACCTGCCGAACCCGCCCGGGCCAATTGTCATCGACAGCAAGTTCCCGCTGGAAGCCTATGAGGCGCTGCGCAATGCACAAAGCGACGAAGCCCTGAAGAAGGCCGTGGGCCTGATGAAGGCGTCTGTAAAAAAACACATCGCGGACATCGCCGAAAAATACATCATCGAGGGCGAAACCGCCGATGGCGCGCTGATGTTCCTGCCGTCCGAGGCGGTCTATGCCGAGCTGCATGCCAGTTTCCCGGACCTCGTGCGCGAGGGGTTTGACCGGCGCGTCTGGATCGTGTCGCCCACCACCTGCATGGCCACGCTGAATACCATGCGCGCGATCCTCAAGGACGCGCGGATGCGCGCGCAGGCCGGCGCCATTCGCCGCGAGCTGGCTATGCTGGTCGCAGATGTGGACCGGTTGGGCACGCGGGTGGGCAATCTCGACCGGCATTTCGCCCAAGCCAGCAAGGACATCGAAGAGATCAAGATCAGCGCAGACAAGGCGGGCAAGCGGGCCAACCGGCTGGACAATTTCGATTTTGAAGAAATCGAGGAACCGCCCTTGCCGCTGTCCAGCCAGACGCCGGCGGCGGAGTAGCCCGTGCAAGCCGCGCCCGAGCTGTTCCGTGTGGCGCAGGTGCGGGCAGAGCGGTTCATCGCCCTTTTGCGCCTGGGCATGTCGAGCATTCTGGCCGTGCTGCTCGTGCTGCTGTTGAGTGGCGCAGCGGTCGAGCCGACCGAGACCATGCAGCGCCAAGCTGTTTTTGCCATGGTCACCATGGCCAGCTATTTCCTGATGGGTTTGGCATTTTTGCTGATCATCCGGGCAGGCGCGTTTCGCAGCTGGATGAGCTGGCCGTCAGCCCTGATGGACTGCGGGTTCATTCTGTCCGGGCTGTTTGTATCACTGGGAAATTTGGGCCTGGATGGCCATTACATCTGGGCGTTTCCAACGGTTTGGCTGATCCCGGTGGTGCTGGCCAGCGGGGCGTTGCGGTTCAATCCGGTGTTACAGGCCGCGATGGTGGCTGTGCTTGTAGTGGGGCTGCTGTGGCTGTTGCCCATTGCGCAATCGCGTGATCTGGCGGGGCTGAGCACGCTGGAGATCCTGTTTGGCACGCCGCCCAATCTGATGCGCGTGGCGATGCTGGTGATCGCGGGCGGCGTGCTGGTCTTTGCCTCGGTTCTGATCCGGCGGCTGCTGATCGGTTTTATCGAAGAGGCCGAGGCGCGCAATCGGTTGACCCGATTTCTGCCCGAACCGTTGGCCGCGCGGTTGGCAGGCGAAGATCTGGACGCGCTGCGCAGCGGCGTGACGCAACGCATGGCAGTGGTCTTTGTCGATATCCGCGGGTTCACCGCGCTGGCCGAGGCGGCAGATCCGGCAGCGGTGTCGCGTCTGCTGGCTGAATTTCGCGGGCATGTGAGCGCCGCGGCAGAGGCGCAAGGCGGTTTTGTTGACAAGTTCATCGGCGACGGGGCGCTGGTTGTCTTTGACGACGCGGACGGGCGCGCCGGGGATCGGGCGATGGCTGCGGTGGGAACGCTCTTGCGCGCCGTTGCCGCTTGGCGTTCTGATGTGCGCGTGGGCGTCGGCGCCCATATCGGCGACGTATTTGCCGGTGTTGTGGGCGATGCCGGCCGGCTGGAGTTCACCGTGCTGGGCGATGTCGTCAACGTCGCTGCGCGGCTGGAGGCGGCGACCAAAAAAGTTGGCGTGCGCGCGCTGATCTCCGATGACATGTGGCAGAGCCTGGGGTCGGTGCCGGATGGCTGGCACCCGCTTGCGGAGTTGGAGTTACCGGGCCGCGCGGGTCGTGTCGGCGCCTGGGCGTTTGACGGGGCAGATCGCTCTCCCTGACGGAGGAACGCCTGCTATGCTTGCGCGTCGTGAATTTGCCACGCGGGTCAAGCAAGGCTGGGCTCGGTCCAGCGCGCTTCGGTGAGCCTCGGGCCTAGCAGCGGGGCCGCATCTGTTTTGGACACGGCCGTCCCCGGTCCTGCACGTTGATTTTGATTGTTTTTGCGGGCGGCGCAGCATTTGTTGCGGGCGGAAGGTGACGCGGATGACGCAACGGAAGCTCTATCTTGGCCCGCTCACGGACAATCGGCGTTGGGATCACGTCACGGTGCGTGCCGACGACGTGATCGTGGTGACGCCGCCAAAATGCGGGACCACGTGGATGCAGACGATTGTCGCCTTACTCATCAGCGGCGATCCGGATGTGGACACCAAGCTTTCGGAAAAGATGCCCTGGGTCGACCTCCGTTTGCGAGAGATCGGTGATCTATCGGCGCGGTTGGCGGCGATGAAGCAGCAACGCTGCATGAAGAGCCATACGCCCTTGGACGGGCTGCCAGTGGGCGAGGCCGGGCAGTACCTGGCTGTGTTTCGGCATCCGCTGGACGCGCATTTTTCCTATCGCAATCACCTGCGAAACACGCCGCTTTCGCTATTTGACATGTGGTATCCGGACCACGACCCCGACGGCGTGACCTTTCGCCGGTTTCTCGATGGCGGACCGGAGGGGTTTGACGGCGATGCGATGCCGCTTGCGCATATTTTGCGGCACTACCGGGCGGCGCGCGCCGCAGCGGCGCGACGGAATGTGACGCTGTTTCACTATGCGGACATGCTGCGCGATTTGCCCGGGACGTTTCAGACGGTTGCCGGGCTGATCGGCGTGTCGCACCCGCCGGAGGTGATGGCGCAACTGGTTACCGCAGCCTCGTTTGACCACATGCAACGGCACGCAACGCGGTATTGCCCGGCGGGTGGTACGGGGTTTTTCCGCTCCGATGCGGCGTTTTTCAACCGCGGTGGCACGGGGCAGTGGCAGGGCCAGCTCAGCGCTTCCGAGTTGGCCGGCTATGACGCGATGATTGATGAGTATCTGACCGTGGAAGAACGGGCCCGGCTGGAGCATGGAGACAGGCCGTAGGGTGCGCATTTACTGCGCACCGCAATAGCAGCGTGCCTTGGGTCAAGGTGCGCAGTAAATGCGCACCCTACGCGGTCAGATCCGCACGAACCGTTGCGCGATCTTGGGCACAATGCCTTTGAACCGCAGCGGCGCGTCCGTCACAGCAAGGCAGATGCAATCCTCGTGAATGTCGGCCACTGGCGTGTGGTGCAGATCGCTGTTCGCGACCTCGACGTCACCGCGCGCGAAATAGTCGTCTTCATCCTGAAACGCGCCTTGCAGCACCATGGTCATTTCGGTGCCGTGGTGGCCGTGGTCGGGCATCGCGGCCCCGGCGGGAATGTAGAGCAGGCGCGCGGAGGCGTCCGATGAGGTGGGCAGGATGGCCTGCTTGACCCCCATGCCGACCGAGCGCCATGAGATGTCACCCACGTCACCGCCGACATAGTCTTGCAGCGGCCCGGGCAGGATCGAGTTGGCCACGCGCGGAGGCTGCGGCTCTTCCACCGGGCCGCCGGCGATCAGAGCCATGGTGGCGGCAAGGCTGCCGCTGTCCATGGCGACCACGTTGCTGGGCGCCTGATCCAGCATTTCGCCACCCACCGCTTCAAACGCGTGCAGCCGCGACCGGCACTCGTCACACAGTGACACATGCGTGGCAACCATCAGGTTAAACGCCTCGGGCAGCGTCCCGGCTGCGTAGCTCATCAGGATCTCGTCCGTCAGATGGTGTTTAATTTTCTGTTCCATCGTGTTCGTTCACTTCATGTTGTGGCGCAAGCGGTCAAGCGCCAGCCGTATCCTTGATTTGATCGTGCCAAGTGGCAGACCGGTCTGAGCGGCGATTTCGCTGTGGGACAAGTCCCCGAAATACGCCTTTTCTATCAACTCCCGTTGCGCGGCGGGCAATTCTGCGATTGCGTCACCCAATTGCGCGGCTTCTTGTTGCAGGGCCATGACGTCGGCCTGATCTGGTTCCTCTTCGGGGCCCCAGCCGAGATCCTCGGGCTCGGGGCGGCGCTGCTTGCGCAGCACGTCGATTTTGCGGTTCCGCGCGATCGTAAAGATCCAGGTCGCCACCGAGGCGCGCGCGGGGTCGAACAGGTGGGCCTTGTGCCAGCAGGTGGCCATGACCTCTTGCGCGACCTCTTCGGCCAGCGACGCGTCAGCACCGGATTTGATCAGGAACCCTTTGACCCGCGGGGCAAAGTGCTCAAAAAGCTGCGCAAAGGCGCCGCTGTCCTGACCGTCCCGGATGCGGAACATGTGGTCCACCCACAACATCCGTGCATCGCCTAGTTCATTCATCTTTGCGGGCCCTTTGACAGCCCCGGCCCCAACAGGTCCGGGGGCACGCCTCACCACCTCTGGTGTTTCTAAACCCACGTTCATGACAGGTCTACGCCACAGCCGCGGCAGTAGATCAAAAAATATTAATTTTCCGCCTGATGCATCCAGTTGCACAAACCGGTCGTACAGCTAAGTGACAACCAAAATTGACACTTCCGCGAAAGACCTCCCATGCCCCAAGACCTGCAGTTTTCCCCGCGCCGCCGTATCGCTGTCATCGGGGGGGGTATCTCGGGCATGGGTGCGGCGCATTTGTTGTCGCGAACGCACGACGTCACCCTGTTTGAGGCTGAGCCGCGTTTGGGCGGCCATGCGCGCACCATCATGGCAGGCAAGCGGGGTGATCAGCCGGTGGACACCGGATTTCTTGTCTTCAACTATGCCAACTACCCGCGCATGGCCGAGCTTTTTGCCGAGCTTGATGTGCCGGTGGTCAAATCGAATATGAGCTTTGGCGCCTCCATCGACGGGGGTCGGTTGGAATACGGGTTGGCCAGTCTTGGCGCGCTTTTTGCACAGAAACGCAACGCGGCAAACCCGAAGTTCCTACGCATGGTGCGCGATATTTTTCACTTTAACGCCAACGCTCTGCGCGTCGCCAACGAAGATCGCACCCGCACCACGGCGCAGTTCCTCGACGTCCTGGGCACCGGTGAATGGTTCCGCGACTACTATCTGTTGCCGCTCAGCGGTGCGATCTGGTCGACACCGACCGAAAAGATCATGGATTTTCCAGCCCACGCGATGATCCAGTTTTTCGAAAACCACGCGCTGCTCAGCCATACCGGTCAGCATCAGTGGTGGACGGTCGACGGCGGGTCGGTGGAATATGTGCGCCGGCTCGAAGTTGCGATGCTTGGCAACCGGGTCGACATCCGGTTGGGCGCGCCGGTGCAACAGGTGGTGCGCGGCGGCTATGGTGTGCGCATCAAGGCGTGGGGCGGCGCGCACGAGGATTTCGACGAGGTGGTCTTTGCCACCCATTCCGACGACAGCCTAAAGCTGCTCGGCGATGCCACAGGGATCGAGCAAACCGCCCTGGGCGCTGTCAAATACCAGCCCAATGACATCGTGCTGCACTGTGACGAGGCGATCATGCCGCAACGGCGGCAGGTGTGGTCGTCCTGGGTCTATACCGAGGACAAGGCGGCGCAGTCGGACCGGATCGATCTGACCTATTGGATCAACTCGTTGCAGCCGGTGCCGATGGATGACCCGCATTTTGTCACGCTGAACACCAAGCGCAGCATCCCCGAAGACAAGATCTACGACCAGACGGTGCTACGCCATCCGGTGTACGACCTCGAGGCGTTGGCCGCACAGGACGTGGTGCGCACTATGAACGGGGCCAACAACACGTGGTTCTGCGGCGCCTGGATGCGACACGGGTTTCACGAGGATGGGTATTCCAGCGCGGTCGATGTGGCCGACGCCATCCTGGCGCGCGACACCGCGCTGCAGGTGCAAGCCGCATGAGCATGACCGTCGATCATATCGCCGGCCAAACCTATCACGGGCGCAAGGGCGCTGTGGCCAATGCGTTTCGCTATTCGGTGGATTACGTGCTGCTGGATGCCGAGGCGCCGCTGCGCACGCCGTGGATGTTTCGGCGCAATGGGCGCGGTTTGACCGCGCTCAACGATGTGGATCACGGCGGGGCACCGGGGCAGGGGCGAGGCCCGAAATGGGTTCGCGAGGTGCTGCAATCGCACCAGGTTGTGGGCATCGACAAGATCGAATTGCTGGCCCAGCCCAAGGTGCTGGGGCACGTGTTCAACCCGGTCAGCTTTTGGCTGTGTCGCAAGGTGGGCGCCCTGATTGCAGTGATCGCGGAGGTGACCAACACCTTTGGCGAGCGGCATTCCTATTTGGTGCACCACGGCGACCAGCGGCCCATCGCGCCCGAAGACCGGTTGCAGGCGCGCAAAATCCATTACGTGTCACCGTTTCAGCCCATCGAGGGCGGGTATGAATTTCGCTTTGACATCACCGATGACCGGATAGGGATCTGGATCGACTACACCCAGGGCAAGGGCGGCCTGATTGCCACGCTCACAGGTCAGCGGGCCACCATGAGCAACGGCGGCATGCTGCGCGCGATGCTGCGGCGGCCGCTGGGGTCGCGCCGGGTGCTCGCGCTGATCCACTGGCAGGCGCTGAAGCTGTGGTGGAAAGGCTCCAAGTACCGTGTGCGCCCCACGCCGCCCGAGCAGGAGGTAAGCTGACGTGCGCCACGGCCTGCCGTCTTATGCGGTCTTTGCGGCACTGCTGAGTGCAGCGGGGCTGCCCATCTACATCCACGCGCCCAAATTCTATGTGGACGAATTTGGCGTGTCGTTGGCGGCATTGGGCGCGGTGCTGTTTGGTTTGCGCTTGATCGACGTGGTGCAAGACCCGCTCTTTGGCCGCATGAGCGAGGCGTTGCGCCATCGGCGCGGGCTGGCGGTGGCCGTGGGGGCCACGGTCATGGGGCTGAGCATGCTGGGCCTTTTTGCGGTTGAGCCAAAGTTGCCACCTGTCTGGTGGTTTGCGCTGATGCTGACGGGCGTATTCTCGGGCTTTTCCTTCCTGACAATCAATTTTTACGCCCAAGGCGTGGTTAAGGCTGGGCACCTGCCCGGGGATGGGCATCTAATGCTGGCGCGCTGGCGCGAGACCGGCGCGCTGCTGGGCGTGTGCGTGGCGGCGATTGCGCCGGTGGCGCTGGGGGCGGCGCTGGATGCGCCGTTTGCCGGTTTTGCGGTCGGTTTTGCCGTGCTGGCGTTGCTGGCCGTCGTGATGATGCGCGGCGAGTGGAGCAGTGCGGGTCTGCCGCCAGCGGCCGGGCTGCGCGTGGTGCTGGGCGATGCCCTGGCGCGGCGGCTGTTGCTGATCGCGCTGGTCAATGCCGCGCCGGTGGCGGTGAGTTCCACGCTGTTTTTGTTCTTTGTCGAAAGCCGGCTGGATGCGCCGGGCTTTGAGGGGCCGCTGCTCTTGCTGTTTTTCCTCAGTGCTGCGGTGGCGGCGCCGGTGTGGAGCGGTCTGGCCGAACGATTTGGTGCCAAGCCGGTGTTGCTGGCGGCCATGATGCTGGCCATCGCCAGCTTTGGCGGGGCACTGATGCTAGGGCCGGGTGACTGGCTCGCCTTTTCCATCATCTGCGCGCTGTCCGGTGCCACGCTGGGCGCGGACCTGACGCTGCTGCCGGCGATGTTTGCCGCCCGAATGGAAAAGATCAGCCCCTCCGCGGCCGAAGGGTTTGGGCTATGGTCGTTTGTGTCGAAACTCACCCTGGCCTTTGCCGCAGTGGCGATCCTGCCCGCGCTGGAGGCTGCCGGTTACGACGCTTCGCTGTCCGAACAACCAGCGGCGGCGCTGACGCTGCTGTCATTGCTATATGCAGGTGTGCCGTGCCTGCTGAAACTGATCTCGATTGCACTACTTTCCACCACAAACCTGACCAGCCCGGCGCGCGCAACGGGCCAGTTAAAGGAGATTTGACATGGACGCTGTAATCTATTTGCTGCTTGGCGCAGTGATGGCGGCAGCTGTTTTCTGGACCCGCGGACGCTATGCCGGATTTTTGGCGCAGCAGCCTGCGGACTACGATTTTGGACCGCACCAGTTCGACATCCGGACGCATCTGAACGGCCCGATCATTTGCGAAGGCGTGATCTACGGCCCAACGGGCCGGGTGTCATCGCGCTTTGTGGGCGAGTTCGACTGCTCGTGGGACGGCAATAAGGGCCGCATGGACGAGGTCTTTACCTATCAGGACGGCTCGCAGCAGACCCGTTGTTGGGAGTTGACCGTGGGCAATGATGGCAAGATCAAAGCGCTGGCCAATGACGTGGTGGGCGAAGGGTCGGGCCAGCAGATGGGCAGCGCTGTGCGCCTGAACTATCGCTACCGCTTGCCCGCGGATGCGGGCGGCCATGTGCTGGACACCGTCGATTGGATGTATCTGGCGCCCAATGGCACCATCGTGAACCGGTCGCAGTTTCGCAAGTTCGGCATCAAGGTCGCCGAATTGGTGGCAACGATGCGCCCGGTGGAACAGGAATTGAAGGACGCAGCATGAGCGACTTGGACCTCGCGGGCAAGAAGTACTGGCTTGTCGGTGCAGCAGACGGCTTGGGCCGTGCACTGGCCTTTCACATGAGCCGCGCCGGGGTCGAGGTTGTGGTGTCGTCACGCGGTGAGGACAAATTGGCCGCGCTGGTGGATGAATTGCCGGGCAAGGCCAGCTATCAGGTCGTGGACATTGCCGATGACGCGAGTGTCGCGGCCGCGGCCGAAGCCATCGGAGAGGTCGACGGCGTTGTGCTGCTTGCTGGGGTCTACTGGCCGTTTTCGGCGCGCGAGTGGCATGCCGAACAGGCGGTGGCGATGGCAGATGTGAACTTTACCGGGTTCATGCGGGTGCTGGGGCACGTGGTGCCGGGCATGGTGGAGCGCGATGCAGGCCACGTCGTGATCACCTCATCGCTGAGCGGGTTTCGCGGTTTGCCCGGCTCGATTGGCTACAGCGCCTCGAAAGCGGCGACCATGTCGCTCGCTGAATGCATGTATGCCGATCTGCGCAACACCGGCGTGCGCGTGCAGGTGGCCAATCCCGGCTTTATCCGCACCCAACTGACGGACAAGAATGATTTCAACATGCCGTTTCTGATGGAGCCCGAAGACGCAGCGCGCGAGATGTTCGAGATGATGCTCACCGATGCGTTCAAAAAGAGCTTTCCCAGCGTGTTTGCATCGTTTTTCCGGATCGCGCAGATCTTTCCCGATTGGCTCTACTACCGGATCATGGCGCGCGGATAGCGCCGTTTGCGGCAACGGCATAGCCCGCCGCCAAAACCAGATCGCACCTGACATGTTTCCCTAGGGCTGCACGGCGCCGAGGACGTGGCGCATGCCGCGGACGAGGCATCGGTCGGGCTGCTAGAGGCTGGACATGGCGCGGACGAAATCGCCCTTGGCCCGGGCCCAGACGCCCGCGTTGAGATCCTGCAGCGTCAGCAGGCTGGGCAGCAACTGTTCCGCGTAGTCCTCGGCGCTTTCCACCGGCAACATCGACGGCAGATTGTCGATAGCCACAACGTCAAGCGGCGGCGTGTCGTGCACGCGCAGCGCCGGTTCCGCCCAACTGGTGGCGCGGTCATAGACCTTGATCGGGGAAAAGTCGCTGTCGGGGTCACAGGCGATGTCGCCGATCACGCAAAGCTTGCGCGGCGCGCCAAGCGCAGAGCGGGGCACAAAGACCGGTGTTCCGGGACGTGCGAGGATGCAGTTTAAGAAAATGTCGTGGCGCAGCACCTGCGGGAAGGGGCCGCCATGTGCGGTCTCTGCCATGTCCCATTTGGTGGCCGGAACGCCCATCGCGGTACACAGGTCCGCCGCCCCGGTGCCGACGCGACCCAAGGCACCGATGATCAGCGCGGTGGGCCGAAATGCACCAGCGGTCACCAGCGCGGTTTGCAGGTCGGCGAGCATGTGGTTGGCGCTGGCATAGGCGTCGATCGGCCCCACGATCTGCCCGCCTTGCTGCGCGGCCCAGGCCATCAGCGCGACGGCGGCCCCGGCATAGCCCGCCCAGTAGCCAAAGGCGGCGACGCGGCGGCCTGTAGCACCGACCAAGTATTCCAGATCATAAAGCGTGCCGCCGCCTGCCGCAAAGCGGCGCAAGAGGACCTGGCCCGACGGCTGCCCTTTGTAGGCGTGGCCAAACATGATGTGGCGGTGGCGCAAGGGGGTGCCGTCGTCCGGCAATTCCTTCAGGCCAAAGATGATCGCGTCATCGGGTGCGTCGGGCCAGCTTACTTCGGGCGCGATTGTGGCGCCCGTGGCGGCGTAGTCTTGCGTTGCAATGCATCGGGTTGTGCTGGCCTCAACCGTGACGGTGATCCCGGCGCGCATCAGCGCGGAAACTCCGGCGGGGGTGATGCCCACGCGGGTTTCATTGGCGCGCTGTTCGGCGCGGACCCATAGGTGGGTCATGTGAGCAATCCTTTGGCGCGCATCACCGCCACGCTGTGGCGCGCCTCCATCTCCGCCATAAACGCGCGAATGCGCGGGAACGGTTCAAGATCGACACCGTCGCCGGGCAGCCATGTGCACACGGGAAAAAGGTAAAAATCCGCGATCGAGATGTGTGGGCCGAGCACGTATGGACCGGCAAGGCAGTTATCTTCGACAAAGCGGGCGCTGTCGGTCATGGTTTGCGGCACTTTGGCGGTCATATCGGCAAAGCTGTCGGCGCGGTCGGCCCAGCGGTGGCCGCGTTTTTTATGCGCGTGGTTCACGTGCATGGTCGAGGCCAGATAGTACATCACGCTGCGCGCTTGTGCGGCGTGCACCGGGTCAGCAGGCATCAGCCGCGGATCGTGCGCGGCAACAAAATCGAGGATTGCACCGGTTTCGGTCAGGATTGTGCCGCTGTCCAGCACCAGCGCGGGCACGCGCCCTTTGGGATTGATTGCAAGGTAATCGGGGGCCTGCTGGCCCTGGCGGGCAAAGTCGACAAAGTGGAGCGCGTGCGTGACCCCGGCCTCTTCGAGCGCAATCGCGCAGGCAAGCGAGATGCTGTTGGGCGAGACAAAGAGTTTCATCAAAACACCTCAGACATGGGTTTGGGCGTGGTGCCGGTCAGGATGATCGAGATGCGGCACGGCATTGAACATCACCGGCGCCCAGGTGCCACCAATGGGATGCAATCGGTGGATCGAGCTGTTCATGATGGCAAGCCCGATGCGCGCGGTCTTTTCCGTGCTGAGACCCAGATGCATCCGCATGGTCATGGCGATGACACCACCCGATGTCACGACAAGCGCGGGACCGGCGCCGGCGCCGATCTCATGCAATGCGTCGCCAATCCGGGCTTCGAAGCTGGAAAACCGCTCTGGCGCCCCTTCGAGCATGTCGCGTTCCCAATGGTCGAGCACAACCGGGAAATGGTGCACAAACTCGCTTGGATCGGCCGGGCTCGCGATGCCGTGTTCGGCCTCAAGCGCTTGGGACAAAGTGAAAAACTCCAGCTCGTTCAGGCGCGGGTCTTCTGTGCGGCTGAGGCCGGTGTCCATGCCATCTGCAGTTTCGCGGTGCCGTCTGAGCGTGCCGGAAAAGAGCCGCGTGTGGTGGGCGCGCGTGTCGCGCAGATGCGCGCCGAGCCAAGCCGCCTGCTGGTGGCCCAGCGCGCTGAGCTGGTCATAACTTGCCTCGTCAGTGGCCTGGGTATTGGCCTGCCCGTGGCGGATGAGGGTGATGTGGGACATGTGCGGTGCTTTTTGGATCGGTTCCGCCGTTCTAGAGCGCGGTTGCGCGGGTGGAAAGTGCGGGAGCCTCCGGCGGGGATTTTTTTGAAACAGAGAAGGGGTGGGGTTTGCGCCGTGGCGTGGATAAGGTCGGCCGCATGAATGTGGATGCGGAGCGGTTTCTGGCGGATTTGCACGCCTTGCGGTCGTTTGGCGCGCGGGGGCGTGGCGTGGTGCGTCCGGCCTATTCCGATGCGGACATGGCAGCGCGGGATTGGTTGGCCGGGCGCATGGCCGAGGCGGGGTTGCGCGTTCGCTTTGACGCGATGGGCAATCTTTTTGGATTGGCCGAAGGGCCGTCGCTGCTGCTTGGCTCGCACAGCGACAGCCAGCCGGAGGGCGGGTGGCTTGATGGCGCGCTGGGCGTCGTGGCGGCACTTGAGGTCGCGCGGGTGGTGCCCGGTGTCTCGGTCGTATCGTTTCAGGATGAGGAGGGGCGGTTTGGCGTCACCACCGGGTCGAACGTGTGGTCGGGCGCTATGTCCTTGGCCGCGGCGGATGGATTGTCAGATCATGCCGGCGTAACGCTGGCAGAGGCGCGCACCGCGTTGGGGGAGCGTGCGGGCCCGGAGGTAGATGCGGGACAGTTCACCGGGTTTGTCGAGTTGCACATCGAGCAGGGACCGAAGCTGGATGCCGAGGGGCTGCAGATCGGGGTGGTGACCGATATCGTGGGCATCCGCGATATGGCGGTGACGTTTTCGGGGCAGCAAAATCACGCGGGCACCACACCAATGCACCTGCGGCGGGATGCATTTCAGGCGTTGTCAGCGTTCAATGCGGCGCTGAATGACCGGCTGCGCAATGTGGTGACGCCGCGAACGGTGTGGACCATCGGGCATGTGAGCGTGTCGCCCAATGCGTCGTCGATTGTGCCGGGGCAAGTGCGGTTTTCGATACAGTGGCGGGATGCGGACGTGGACCGGTTGGCGCGGATGGAGGCGGTTATTCGTGAGACCGCGCAAGAGGTTGCCGGGGCGCATGGGGTGGGCTGCGCGTTGGGGCCGCTGTTGGGGCTGGATCCGGTGGCGATGGACGGGACGCTGCGCGGGGCGTTGGAGGTGGCTGCGGAGGCGGTCGCCCCCGGGCGCTGGTGCGCGATGCCCTCGGGGGCGCTGCATGATGCAACCAACGTGGCGCGCAAGATGCCTGTCGCGATGCTGTTTGTGCCGTCGATCGACGGGATTAGCCATGATTTCGCGGAAGACACTGGTGAGGCTGATCTGGTGGCCGGGCTGCGGGTGCTGGCGCACGCGGCGGCAAAGCTTAGCCCCAGCTGACGTCACCGAGAAAGATGTAGCCCGCGCCGTAGATCGTTTTGATCAGGCGTGGATTTTTCGGGTCCTCGTTCAGTTTGGTGCGCAGACGGCTGATGCGCACGTCCATGGCGCGGTCAAAGCTGTCGCCTGCGGCACCGCCAAGCTGTTCTTGCATCTGGGCGCGGCTGATCAGGCGTTTGGGGGTTTCGAGAAATAGGCGCAGCACCTCGCCCTCGGCCTGTGAAAACGGGGTTTCGGCGCCGTCTGCGCTGCGCAGCGTGTAGTTGTCAAAGCTGGCGGTCCAGCCGTTGAACTGGGCCTGCTGGCTGCGGCGGGGCATAGATTTGGGGGCGCGGATACGTGCGCGGATGCGCGCCACGACCTCGGCCGGTTCAAACGGTTTGATGATGTAATCGTCTGCACCCAGCTCTAGCCCGGTGATCCGGTCCTGCACTTGCGCGCGGCTCGAGATGATGATGACCGTGGCACCTTGTTCCAGCGCCAGCCGGTGCACCAGCGTCAGGCCGTCCGTGTCAGGCAGGCCGAGATCGACCAGGCAGATGTCAGGCGGATGGGTGCGCAAGCCAGCCTCAAACGCCGACGCCCGGCCATAGCCGACGGTGCGAAAGCCGGCGTCTTGCAGCGCATCGGCCAGGATCTCGCGGACCTCGGGTTCGTCGTCGAGGATGGCGATGAGGGGCGCTGTCATTGCGCAGCTTGCGGCGAAAACAGCGCGAGGAAATCGCTGGCGGAAAACGGCTTTTGCAGGATCGGCGCGGTCTGTGCGGCCTGCGCGCGCAAAGGGTCGTCGCCGGGCAGCGACGTCATCAGGATCACCGGCAGATCACCGCCCAGTTGGCGCGCGATGTCGATGCCTTTGCGGGTGCCCGTGCCCAGGTTGATGTCCGACAGCACCAGCGTGATGTCTGGGATATCGGCGCTGAGTGCGATGGCTTCGTCAACGCTGCTCGCTTCAATCACCGCGTGGCCCAGATCCATCATCATGTCGCGCACGTGTTCGCGCAGCGCGGCGTCATCTTCGACCAGCAGCACCAGCCCCGCGCCCAGTTCTGGAGCCGCGCGCAGCGGCAGGCGCAGGCGCACACGCGCGCCGGTGCCCGGATTGTCGAGCCGCAGGTGGCCGCCGGAACGTTTGGTCATGTCGTAGACCTGCGGCAGCCCGAGGCCCGACCCCTCGCTGCCCTTGGTGGTGAAGAACGGATCGCAAGCCATGTCGAGCGCTTGCGGCGAAAAGCCGGGGCCGGTGTCGGTGACGGTAAACTCGAGCCAGGTGTCGTGCAGCGCGGCAGCCTCTACCGTGATCTGGCCCGAACGACCGCAGGCGTCGCGGGCGTTGAGGATCAGGTTCAGCAGGGAATCCTGCACCATGCCGGCGTCGAGCATGTAGCGGCCTGGCGGCGGGTCGAGCGGCATCACCAGTGTCAGACCCTCGGGCAGGGTGGAGCGTGCCAGTGTGGCAATCTCATCCAGCAGCGGCGCAAGCGTGGTCGCCTGCGGACGCGGATCGCGGCCTGCGGTGACATCCGAGATGGCGCGCAACAGGGCGCCGCCGCGCCGGGTTGCGGCAAGGGTGCCGTCGATCAGCGCGATGGCGTCTTCGGGCAGGCCGTCGACCCGAGACAGTTTTGATTGCAGGCCAAGGATAATGGTCAGCAGATTGGAAAAGTCATGCGTCAGGCCCGAGGTCATTTGCACCGCCAATTCGCGCTTTTGCGTTTGTTCAAGCGCCACGCGGGCCTGCGTTTCCTCGGTCACGTCCATTGACAGAATGTAGGTGCCGCCCGCGCCATCGGGGGTGAAGGCCACGCGGATATGCCGGGTGCTGGCCTCATCGGTGAACTCGAGAACGCCGGGGGTGCCGCGATAGGCGCGGTTGAGCGTTTCTTCAATACGGGAAAAGGCAAACTGGCCCAGCGCTTGGGCGATCGGCTGCCCTTCGATATCCGATGGGCGGCCGGGCAATACGCTGGATAGCCGGCGGTTGGAAAAGGTGTAGGTGCCCGAGGCATCTACATGCGCAATGTGGGCGGGCATCATCTGGGTGGTCAGGCGCGTGCGGGCCTCAGTCTCGGTCAGTTGGCGCTTGGCTTCTTCTAGCGCAGATACGGAGCTGACCAGCGCGCGGTTGGACGCGCTTAACGCTTCGGCATGGGCCAGCACTTGGTCGTTGAGGTCAGAGGCGCGTGCGCGCAGCAGCGCCTCTTGGTTTCTGATCTGGCTGATGTCGGTGTAGACGGCGACCCAGCCGCCCTGGGGCAGTGGCGCGCCCTCGACCGAGATGGTGCGCCCATCGGGGCGGGTGCGTTCGAGATAGTGCGGCTCAAACGCGCGGGCCAGATCGACGCGGTCCTGCACAAAGGCGGCAATATCGTCGATCTCGCCATATTCGCCCTGGCTGGCAAGATAGTGCAGCGTTTCAGCGAAACCGGCCCCGGTGGTGACCAAAGCGTCGGGCAGGTCGAACATCTGCTGAAACCGCACGTTGCATGCGGCCAGGCGCAGCTCTTTGTCATAGATGCTGAGCGCCTGAGCGATAAGGTTCAGGCCCGACGTTGTCAGCGATGCAGCCGGATCACGAGACATGGTGCATGGCTAACACCCGGTTGGCCGGCCGCACAACTGTCTGGGGGCTGCTGTTACAATTCGTAAGGTTTACGCAAACATCAGGAAAAATTTGACCTTCAGCCTGTGTGCTGCATCCTTGCGGTAAAGGGGAATCGCGCGAGCGATCAAAAGACGCCCTCAGCAAGAGGCGCACGGGAGGAAGTATCGTGAACGACACGCCCATGGGCGAAAGCGGGCTGACATCTGTGCCGGCTTTGTTGCGGCGCAACGCCGATACCTTTGGCAGTGCGCCGGCGTACCGCGAAAAAGAGTTTGGCATTTGGCAAAGCTGGAGCTGGGCCGAGGCGCATGAGGAGATCGAGGCGCTGGCGCTGGGCATGCTTGACCTGGGTCTGGCACCCGGCGATCACGTGGCCATCATCGGGCGCAACCGGCCGTACCTTTATTGGTCGATGATTTCGGTGCAGATGTGCGGCGGGGTGCCGGTGCCGCTTTATCAGGACGCGGTGGCCGAAGAGATGGCCTATGTGCTGGATCACTGCGGCGCGCGGTTTGTGGTAGCGGGCGATCAGGAGCAGGTCGACAAGGTCATCGAGGTGCAGGATCAGCTGCCGCATTTCGAGCAGATGATCTATCTCGATCCGCGCGGTTTGCGGAAATACGACCATGCAAAGCTGCACCAGTATGCGCATGTGCAGGAAGCGGGCCGGGCCAAGCGTGATGAGCTGGGCCCGGTTTTGACCGAGCGGGTTGGCAAGCTCGATTACGACAGCACCTGCGTGATGCTCTACACGTCCGGGACGACTGGCAAACCCAAAGGCGTGGTGCTGAGCAATCGCAACGTGATCGAGACGTCAAAAGCGTCGTCGGAGTTTGACGATTTGCGCCAGAGCGACGAGGTGTTGGCCTATCTGCCGATGGCGTGGGTGGGTGATTTCATCTTTTCCATCGGGCAGGCGTTGTGGACAGGCTTTTGCACCAATTGCCCGGAAAGTGCAGAGACCATGCATGTGGATCTGCGTGAGATCGGGCCGACCTATTATTTTGCGCCGCCGCGGGTGTTTGAGACCCAACTGACGCAAGTCATGATCCGCATGGAGGATGCCGGGCGGTTGAAGCAGTGGCTGTTTGCACGGTTCATGGACCATTCGCGCAAGGTGGGGCCCGCGATCCTGGACGGGGAGAATGTCGGCCTGATGGACCGGCTGAAATACGCGCTCGGCGGGCTGATGATCTATGGCCCGCTGAAGAATACGCTGGGGTTTTCGCGCGTGCGCGTGGGCTATACTGCGGGTGAGGCCATTGGCCCGGAAATCTTTGATTTTTATCGGTCTTTGGGGATCAACCTCAAGCAGCTTTATGGTCAGACCGAGGCCACGGTGTTTATCACCGCGCAGCCAGATGGCGAGGTGCGCAGTGACACGGTTGGGGTGGCGTCCCCCGGCGTGGAGTTGAAGATCGCCGACAATGGCGAAGTGTTCTACCGCTCGCCCGGTGTGTTTGTGGAGTATTACAAGAATCCCGAAAGTACGGCTGATACCAAAGACGCCGAAGGGTGGGTGGCCACGGGCGATGCAGGCTTCATCGAGAAAGACAGCGGGCATCTGCGCATTATCGACCGGGCCAAGGACGTGGGGCAAATGGCGAGCGGGAGCCTGTTTGCGCCGAAATACGTTGAGAATAAGCTGAAGTTTTATCCCAACATTCTGGAGGCCGTGGTCTTTGGCAACGGCCGGGACGAGTGCACGGCGTTCATCAACATCGACCTGACCGCAGTGGGCAACTGGGCCGAGCGCAACAACATCGCCTACGCGTCCTATCAGGAACTGGCGGGCCACCCGGAGGTGTTGTCGGCGATCCAGGGACACGTGGAGGAAGTGAACCGCAGCGTGGCCGAGGATGAGATGCTGTCAGGCTGCCAGGTCCATCGGTTTGTGGTGCTGCACAAGGAACTCGATGCCGACGACGGCGAGCTGACCCGCACGCGCAAGGTGCGGCGGCGGATCATCGAGGAGAAGTTCGCCGACATTATTGCTGCGCTTTATGACGGGTCGCAGCAAATCGCCACCACGACTGAGGTCACCTATGAGGATGGGCGCAAAGGGTCCATTTCGGCGACGCTGGACATTCGGTCGGCGGCGGTGATGGCCGTGGCGCATAAGATGGCGGCGGAGTGATGTTGGTCGGACGCTTGCCTGCGGCTTCGCCCCGCCCACCATCCCATTTGGCGCCTTGCTGCTGGCGAGCGGCACGGGTGGCCAATCGGCCCTCCGGGGGAGGTATTTTTGGCCAGAAGAAGCCTTTAGTCGTGTTCAAACACGTGAGCGATGGCGCAGCAGAGGCGGCCGGCGCAAGTGAAGCTGCCCAGTTTGCGGTGCATGGTTTCGGCGGTGGCCTCGGCACTGAGGCCCTGGCGGGCGCAATCGCGGGCGAGGCGCAGGAGATAGCGGCGTTCCAGTTCTTCGAACATCGGGTTGCCTTTGGGTTGGGAGGCCCTCAGGCTGCGCAGAAATTGGTTAATATCCTGCGAACATCGCGCGGTGGGGAGGCAGTGCATGCTTGATCAGACCGAGGGGTACACCACGGCGGATGGTCGCAAGATCGGCGGCGTGGTCATGGAGATGCGCAACATAACCCTGCGCTTTGGCGGAGTGGAGGCAATCAAGGACATTTCTTTTGACATCCGCGAGGGCGAGATCCGGGCCATCATTGGGCCCAACGGGGCAGGCAAGTCGTCGATGCTGAACGTGATCTCGGGGTTTTACATCCCGCAGGAGGGGGAGGTCTATTACAAGGGCAGTCCGCGCCCGCCGATGAAACCCTATGAGGTGGCGCGGCAGGGGATTGCGCGCACGTTCCAGAATATCGCGCTGTTCGAAGGTATGAGTGTGCTCGACAATGTGATGACCGGGCGGCTGACGCACATGAAAACGGGGATGTTTGCCCAAGCCCTGTGGAAGGGCAAAGCGGAAACCGAAGAGACCGAAAACCGTGAAGTTGCGGAACGCATCATTGATTTCCTCGAGATCCAGGCCATTCGCAAGACGCCCGTGGCGCGGCTGCCCTACGGGTTGAAAAAGCGGGTGGAACTGGCGCGGGCGCTGGCGGCGGAGCCGTCGCTGCTGCTGCTGGACGAGCCGATGGCGGGCATGAATGTTGAGGAGAAGGAGGACATGAGCCGCTTTATCCTCGATGTGAATGACGAGTTTGGCACCACGATTGCGCTGATTGAACACGACATGGGCGTGGTCATGGACCTGAGTGACCGGGTGGTGGTGATGGATTACGGCAAGAAGATCGGCGATGGCACGCCGGATGAGGTGCGCAGCAATCAGGATGTGATCGACGCCTATCTGGGGGTGAGTCATGATTAGGGCGTGGTTGGCCGTATTGCTGTTGGTCTGGCCGCTGGCCAGCGCGGCGCAGGATTTGTCAGGACTGGATACCACGCCAAAGTCGCTGTTTTTTGCCGGGCGTTGCCTCGCGCCTGTGCTCCTGCGCGAGCCGGTGAACACCAAGGATCTGCGCGAGATGCCGACGACGTTTGCGGCCGCGCACCTCTATGGCAAAGACGGCAAGGTCTGGCACGGCACCAGTGATGACATCGTGCTGGTGGAATTAGACGAAGGCGCGTCGTGCGGGATCAATGTCTTTGATGAGGATCTGGAGACGGTCGAGACATTCATGACCTATTGGCTGGAGCGCGACGACAGCCCGTTTGAGCAAAGCACCGTAGAGACGCTCGACGGTGGTGATGTGCGGATCAGCTATGATGGGTTTTGCGACACGTGCGGGTTTCACGTGCACGCGCGGGCGCTGTGGGTGCGGGAGGCAAAGTTCACCATTTACCGTGTCTATGCCACCCTGCCGGAGAAGGTGTGATGCGGGTTTTGTGCGCCTTGGCGGTTTTGGCGGGGGCGCCGGTGGTGGCGCAGGACCTGACCTATTTCAACGCTGGCATTGCAGAATGCGCGCGGTATGTGGCGGGCAAGCCGACAGGGCAATGGAATTTCGCAGCACCTGTGTTCGATCAGGATGAGGACGAGGGCGGGACCCGTCGGACCATCGTGTATCCCACCGGATCGGGTGGGAATTTCGAATTTGCGCTGAGCTTTGACTATGCGCGCGGCACCTCGACAACGCCGGGCACCTGGTCTTGCGCAGGCAATGGGCCCGCATCGCCGCAGTGGCCGATGTTTGTGACGACAGGCTGGATTGCAGCGGATGCTGCGCTGCGCAGTAACGGGTTGCAGGAATTGAATTTTCCGGGGGCGCAGAAAGCCTATGCTAATTGTTCTGCCGCGGAACCTGATATCTATGTGCTGTTCAACGCAGGTGATGGCGACCGGGTGGTTTTTGCCGCAACGACGGGGCCCACTGCGGCCGCGTTTTGCGGATCAATGGGGGTGAAGGGGTAATGCCTGAACAACTGATTTTCGCGTCCGAGGTGTTTCTGAACGGGTTGATGGCCGGGGTGCTCTACGCGCTGGTCGCACTCGGCTTTGTGCTGATTTACAAGGCGTCGGGAATTTTCAACTTTGCCCAGGGTGTTATGGCGCTGTTTGCGGCGATGACCTACGTCGGCATCCAGAACGGGCAGGTGCCGTTTGCGCATCTGATCAATGCCCTGCTGGGCACCAAGGTGCATTACTTTGGCTGGAACATTCATTCGGCGATCGGCATCGTGCTGACTGTGGCGGTTATGGTGGTGCTAGCGTGGGCGGTGCAGCGCTACATCTTCAAACATTTGGTGGGCCAGGAGCCGATCATCCTGTTTATGGCAACCATCGGGCTGGCCTATCTGCTGGAAGGGGTCGCGGATCTGATGTGGGGGTCCGAGATCAAGAAGCTGGACGTGTGTCTGTCCGAAGGGACCTGCATGCCGCAGGGCATCAACCTTGCCATTGACGAGGCGACCTTCAACCTCTTTGGCTACGGCTTTTTCATCGATAATCTTGATATCACGGCGACCATCGTGGCGATTGTGCTGGTGATCGCGCTGGTGGTCTTTTCACAATACACCAAGCAGGGGCGCGCCATGCGCGCGGTCGCTGACGACCATCAGGCTGCGTTGAGCGTTGGTGTGTCGCTGAACTTTATCTGGATCCTGGTGTGGTCGGTTGCCGGATTTGTGGCGCTGGTTGCCGGTATCATGTGGGGGGCGAAATCGGGCGTGCAGTTTTCGCTGAGCCTGATCGCGCTCAAAGCGTTGCCGGTGCTGATGCTGGGCGGCTTTACCTCGATCCCCGGGGCCATTGTGGGCGGATTGATCATCGGGGTGGGCGAAAAGCTCTTTGAGTTTTTCATGTCGTCGAGTGCCCTGGCGGGCGCGCTGTTTGGGTTTACGATCAACGCGACCGAAAACTGGTTTGCCTATGTGCTGGCGCTGATCTTCCTGGTGTTCCGGCCGCAGGGTCTTTTTGGGGAGAAGATCATTGAGCGGGTGTGATCAACTGTCGAGCTGGCGAAACAGCATGACGGAAAACGCTGCGAGCACAGTGATCGCCAGCGTGGCCGAAAGCATGACGTCACCCGTCAGCAACAGCGCTAGCCCGGCGCTGGCGACAAGGATCACCGCGCAAAAAAGCATGATCTGTCCGAACCCGGACCCTGCTCTTTTTGCCACGGGCGTGTCGGCAAAACGCTCTGACGCTGGTTCGACGGTATCATCTGGCGTCACATCGGGGATCGAATCCATCAATTTGGCTTTGGCTTCGACCAGCTCGACTGCGTTTATATCTCCACGTGCATGCGCCGCATCAAGCTTGCGCATTTCTGACAGGACGGCTGTCATTTGCTCCACTCCACTTACCCGGCGCCAAAATGGCCGCGAAATGGGGAGAGAATGTGGCAGCGCACGTGAACCTGATAGGCTGGTTAACATCTCGTTTTCATGCGGGCGGACGGGCGAGCAGAGAGGGCTGATCTGATGTTTTATCGTGAGGCAGGTGATTTTTCGACGACCTATCCGCAGGATAGCCAGACCTTCCCGATCCGGTTTGACCGCTATCGGTACTACTTTGTCCTTGCGGTGGCGGTGCTGATCCTACCGTTTGTGATGACCGACTATCTGGTCAATTCGATCTTTCTGCCCTTTCTGATCTACGCCATTGCGGCGATTGGGCTGAACATACTGACAGGCTATTGCGGGCAGGTGAGCCTTGGCACGGGCGGATTCATGGCGGTGGGCGCCTATGCCTGTTACAAGCTGATGACGGCGTTTCCGGATGTAAACATCTTTTTCCACGTCATTTTGGCTGGTGGTATTACGGCTGCGGTGGGCACGCTCTTTGGCTTGCCGTCGCTGCGGATCAAGGGGTTTTACCTGGCTGTGGCGACGCTCGCGGCGCAGTTCTTTCTCGTGTGGCTGTTTAACAAGGTGTCGTGGTTTTATAACTATTCGGCCTCGGGCCAGATCAATGCGCCCGAGCGGACGGTGTTCGGGATTGAAGTGACCGGCCCCAACACCGACGCGTGGGCCACATACCTGTTTTGCTTGGTGTTCACGGTGGGTGCGGCGATCCTGGCGCGGAACCTGACGCGCGGGGCGCTGGGGCGCGAGTGGATGGCAATCCGCGACATGGACATCGCCGCCGAGATCATCGGGGTGAACCCGTTGAAGGCTAAGCTCACTGCTTTCGCGGTGTCGTCGTTCTTTGTGGGCGTGTCGGGGGCGCTGTTTTTTGCCGTCTATCTGGGCGCGGTTGAGGTGGGCGAGGTGTTTGGCATCACCAAATCGTTCCTTGTGCTCTTCATGATCATCATCGGAGGTTTGGGCAGCATATTTGGCAGTTTTGCAGGGGCAGCGTTCCTCGTGGTGTTGCCGGTGCTGCTGAAGCTGGTGGGTGTGGACCTGTTTGGCTGGCCCACGGACATCGTGGCGCATTTCCAGCTGGTGATCGTGGGGGCGTTGATCATCATCTTTTTGCGGTTTGAGCCGCATGGGATCGCGCAGCTTTGGCGCGTGGCGAAGGAGAAGTTGAGACTGTGGCCATTCCCGCATTAGCGGCTGGCCAAAGGTGCGCAATAAATGCGCACCCTACACCGTAGGGTGTGCGGTCCCCGCGCACCTGGATTGAGAGAAACATCGGATAAAACCATAGGGAGGAAACACCGATGACAATGAAACTAGGCACTTACGCCGTAGCTGCCGTGATGGCGGCGGCCCCGGCGATGGCGGACCTCGTGTTCCCAAGCTTGAGCTACCGGACCGGTCCATACGCGGCGGGCGGTATCCCATTTGCGGATGGCTATGCCGATTATTTCACCATGTTGAACGAGCGTGACGGTGGCATCGGTGGCGTTCCGGCCCGCGTTCTGGAGTGTGAGACCGGCTACAACACTGAAAAGGGTGTGGAATGCTACGAAAGCACTAAGGGCGAGGGCGCGCTGGTCTATCAGCCTCTGTCGACCGGCATCACCTATCAGCTGATCCCCAAGGCCACCGCCGATGACATCCCCGTCCACTCGATGGGTTATGGCCGCACTTCGGCCAAGAATGGCAATGTGTTCAGCCACATCTTCAACTATCCGGCCAACTACTGGGACGGCGCGTCGGGTGCGGTGAATTACTTGCTGGAATCCAACGGCGGCGACATCAGTGGCAAGAAGATCGCTCTGGTCTACCACAACTCGGCCTATGGCAAGGAGCCGATCCGCACGCTACAGGGTCTGGCGGACAAGCACGGCTTTGAGCTGATGGAAGTGGCTGTCGACCACCCTGGTCAGGAGCAGAAGTCGCAATGGCTGCAGATCCGTCGCGAGCGTCCGGACTTTGTCCTGATGTGGGGCTGGGGCGTGATGAACCAGGTCGCCATTCAGGAAGCTGCAAACATCCGCTTCCCGATGGAGAACTTCATCGGCATCTGGTGGTCAGGCTCGGAAAACGATGTTTTGCCTGCGGGTGATGCAGCCAATGGCTACAAAGCGCTCACCTTCCATGGCGTGGGCAGCGATTTCCCGGTCTTTGACGAGATCCAGACACATGTGGTCGACAAGGGTCTGGCTGCAGGCGCTGGTGATCAGATTGGCACGGTGCTCTACAACCGCGGGCTTTATGCTGCGATGTTGGCTGCCGAAGCTGCCAAAACCGCGCAGGGCATCCATGGCACCGCCGAGATCACATCGGCCATGATGCGTGACGGCATGGAAGGTTTGGAGATCACCGAAGCCAAGATGGCCGAACTGGGTCTGCCAAACTTTGGCCCGTCCTTTTCGGTGAGCTGTGCCAACCACGGCGGCGATGCCCTGGTGGGCGTGACCCAGTGGGACGCGGCGGCAGGTGAATGGTCGCTGATTTCGGAGTTCAAGCCGACCGATGGCGACATCATCGGGCCGCTGATCGAAGAAGACAGCGCGGCATACGCCTCTGAAAACGGGATTGATCCAAGCTGCTGATCTGTTCCTCCGGCGGCGGGCTGACCCTGCCGCCGGGACTTTGAGTTTATTTGGCAAGATGAAGATGCTGGACAGTACCGAGACAGAGACCACCGTCCTCGAGGTCAACAATATCGAGGTGATCTACAATCACGTGATCCTGGTGCTCAAGGGCGTGTCGCTGAAGGTGCCAAAGGGCGGCATCACGGCGCTGCTTGGTGGGAATGGTGCTGGCAAGACGACGACGCTCAAGGCGATCTCGGGTCTGCTTGCATCCGAACGTGGCGAAGTGACCAAGGGGTCGATCACCTATCATGGGCGTGCCACGGCCGAGCTGGATCCGGCGGATCTGGTCAAGGCGGGAGTGGTGCAAGTGATGGAGGGACGACACTGTTTCGAGCATCTGACTGTTGAGGAAAACCTTTTGACCGGTGCCTATACTCGCACCGACGGAAATGCAGCGATCCAGCAAGATCTCGAGTTGGTATATGACTATTTCCCACGGCTCAAAGAGCGGCGAAAAAGCCAGGCTGGCTACACCTCGGGTGGGGAACAGCAGATGACCGCGATTGGTCGGGCACTGATGTCGCGGCCTGAAACCATCCTGCTGGACGAACCCAGCATGGGGCTTGCGCCGCAGCTGGTGGAGCAGATTTTCGAGATCGTGAAATCGGTGAACGAGAATGAGGGCGTGACATTCCTGTTGGCCGAGCAGAACACAAACGTCGCGCTGCGCTTTGCGCATTACGGCTACATTCTGGAGTCGGGACGCGTCGTCATGGACGGCCCGGCGGCGGAATTGCGTGAGAACCCGGATGTGAAGGAGTTCTACCTCGGCATGTCCGAAGAGGGTCGCAAGTCGTTCCGCGATGTGCGCAGCTACAGGCGCCGCAAGCGTTGGTTGAGTTGATGGACAAGGTGGCCTGCCGCACGCCAGCGGAGGGCCGGGACGGGGTGACCAGCATTCCCGCCTGGAAATTCGATGCAGTGTGGGCGGCCATTTTGCAGGCGCTGGCCGCTGGACCGATTAAGGCGATGACGCTGAAGGATCGTGTGGCCGAGATCGTTGCGCCCGACGATCTGGAACGCTTGGGCAAGCTGGGATGGCACGTGGTCACCGTCAAACTGGAAATGGAAGTGCGGGGCGAGATTGCGCGGCTCGACGTCAAGGGGCCTCAGCAGATCAGGGCGGTGTGAGATATGAGCTTTTACGATGATCTGGAGACCCGTAGCGGGGATCAACGCGCACATGATCAACGTGTCGCACTGCAAGACCAAGTGGGGCGCGCGCAGGTGTTGGCAGGGTATGCGGACCGGTTCGGTGATGTAGATGCCCTCAAGATCGACGGGGTAGCGGATCTGGCGGCTTTGCCGGTGCTGCGCAAATCCGATCTGGGGGCCGCGCAAAAGGCGCATCCGCCGCTGGGTGGGTTCACCACCGGCGTGGGGCAGTTTTCGCATGTCTTCCAAAGCCCCGGCCCGATCTACGAACCCGGTAGCCACGACAGCAAGGATTGGTGGCGCTTTGCCCGCTTCCTGCATGCGGTGGGCATCGGGTCCGAAGATATTGTGCAGAACTGCTTTAGCTATCATCTGACGCCTGCGGGGATCATGTTTGAAAACGGGGCCACCGCGATTGGTGCTGGCGTGCTGCCCGCGGGCACCGGCCAGACCGAGATGCAGGTCACGGCGGCGCACGACATCGGGACGACGGCGTACGCTGGCACGCCGGATTATCTGAAGGTTATCCTCGACAAGGCCGACGAGATGGGTCTGCCGTTGAAGTTCACCAAGGCAGCGGTGGGCGGCGGGGCGCTGTTCCCGAGCTTGCGGCAGGAATATGCGGATCGCGGGATCACCTGCCTGCAATGTTATGCCACCGCCGATCTGGGCAACATCGCCTATGAAAGCCCTGCGATGGAGGGGCTGATTGTCGACGAGGGCGTGGTGGTCGAGATCGTCACCCCCGGCACCGGCGATCCGGTGCCCGAGGGCGAGGTAGGCGAGGTCGTGGTGACGTCGCTGAACCCCGACTATCCGCTGATCCGTTTTGCCACCGGGGACCTGAGCGCCGTGATGACCGGCCAAAGCCCTTGTGGTCGCACCAACATGCGCATCAAGGGCTGGATGGGGCGCGCCGATCAGACGACCAAGATCAAGGGGATGTTTGTCCGACCTGAGCAGGTCGCAGCACTTGTGGCTAAGCATGATGATGTGAGCCGCGCGCGCGTGGTGGCGCAGCGGGATGGCGAACAGGACGTTATGATTGTCCGGCTCGAAACCCCTGCCGCAGATCCCGAAGCTTATGCGGGCAGCATCGTCGACGCCTTGAAGTTGAAAGGTCGGGTCGAGTTGCATCCACCAGGCACCCTGCCCAAGGACGGTCTGGTGATCGAGGATCAGCGCGTGTACGACTGACAGCGTTCTTTTGCGGGCGTTTGGTCAGGAGGCGGCGTGACAACGGCGCAGGTTTCATTGTCAGTTGCGACGCGGCGCGGTCGCTTGTTACCAACGCTTGGCTGGGCCGTCGCGCTGATTTGTTTGTTGCCGATGGTGGCCACTGTGCTGGCGGCGTTTGTCGGTGGCACTGAGACGGTTTCGCACCTGCTCGATACTGTGCTGTGGCGCTATACCGGCAACACTCTGATCCTCGTCCTGCTGGTGGCGTTGGGGACCTTTGCGATCGGTGCAGGGACCGCGTGGCTGGTCACCATGACGCGGTTTCCGGGCGTAAAAGTCTTTGAGATTGCGCTGGTGCTGCCGCTGGCGTTCCCGGCCTATGTGCTGGCCTATGCCTACACAGACCTGCTGGATCACCCCGGGTTGATTCAGACCACGCTGCGCGCCGTGATGGGCTGGGGGCCGCGGGATTATTGGTTCCCTGAAATCCGGTCGGTGGGCGGTGCGGCGCTGATGCTGGTGCTGGTGCTGTATCCTTATGTGTACCTTCTGGCGCGGGCCTCGTTTCTACAACAAAGCGGCAGCATTTTTGTTGCTGCGCGCACGCTGGGATCGGGGCCGGGTGCTGCTTTCTGGCGGATCGCCTTGCCCATGGCGCGGCCAGCGATTGCAGCGGGCATGCTGCTGGCGGTGATGGAGACCATCGCCGACTTTGGCACGGTGGCCTATTTTGGCGTGCAGACCTTTGCCACCGGTATCTATCAAAGCTGGTTTTCCATGGCCGACCGCGCCGGTGCGGCGCAGCTTGCCCTGTGCCTGCTCAGCTTTGCGCTGGCACTTGCGGTGTTAGAGCGGTCACAGCGCGGGGCGGCGAAGTATCACGAGACGCGTGCGACCGGCATTGGACAAGCTGTCATGCCGCTGCACGGAGCGCGCGCAATCTGGGCCATGGTGCTATGTGCCCTACCGGTGTTTTTTGGCGCCGTGCTGCCGGTGATTATCCTTGTTGAGATGGGCTTGGGCAGTGAACAAGACCTGCTGAGCCCGCGTTACGTTCGCTTTATCCAGAATTCGCTAGTGCTGGCAGGCACGGCGGCTTGTGTGACCGTCGCTGCCGCGATTGCGGTGGGCTACTATCAGCGCGGACGACCTGGGCCAGCGTCGGGGGCCGCGGTATATGCCGCGCGGCTGGGTTACGCAGTGCCGGGCGGTGTGATCGCGGTGGGGCTGCTTGTCCCGTTTGCCGCGTTTGACAATGCACTGGATGCGTGGATGCGGGCGACCTTTGACATCTCGACTGGGTTGTTGATCACTGGGTCGATCTGGCTGTTGGTCTTTGCCTACATGGTGCGGTTTCTGGCGGCGGCACTGGGCGCGTATGAAAGCGGGCAGGCGCTGGTGCCTGTCAACATGGACGCGGCCAGCCGGTCGCTGGGGCGTGGGCCGATGGCTACCTTGCGCCGGATCCACTTACCGATCCTGACGCCCAGCCTGCTGACCGCTTTGCTGATCGTTTTTGTCGACGTGATGAAGGAGTTGCCCGCCACGTTGATCATGCGGCCGTTCAACTATGACACACTTGCGGTACAGGCCTACCGCCTCGCCTCAGACGAGCGGCTGGATGGCGCAGCGGTCCCGAGCTTGGTCATCGTGGCGGTGGGCCTATTGCCGGTCATCCTGATTTGCCGTCAGGTAGGCCGGCGTTAAGACGTGCAGGCCGCGAGCATCAGGCGCGCGGTACCGGTGGCATCAAACAGCGCGCTTTCGCCTGCGATCCGCAGCGTCGCCCCGGCCATTTCCGACCCATCCACAGTGATCTGCCGGGTGCTTGTCGTATCATCGATATCGACAGTGAAGGACCGCGCCACCCCCGGTTGCCAGTCGTCCATAGCGATTGTCAGCATCGTGTCCCCGTCCGAGACAGAAGACGTGCGTGCCGCGCCCTGCACCCATTCCAGCGGTTGGAAAACCTGGACGCCGGCGCCGGCAGCGGTGATGTCAAAGATCAGCCCAGCCGGTGCAGTGCCCAGATCTATCACCATTTCTGTGGGGCCAAGCGGGCAGTCGCCGGCATAGTCCAGGGTAAAGCGATCCTTTGGTGCGCCGTCGCGGAACGTGACAGTGACCTCCGCTGCCAGCGGCGTGGCGACGAGGGCGAAACAGAGTGCAAGGCGTATCATGATGCCTCCTGCGCGATTTTGTCCTGTGTGTGCGTCTCGAAATCCGACGCGGCGTGGCGTTCGTGCAATTGCAACTCGGGCTCGCCAAAGGCGCGGTTGACCATCCGACCTCGCAACGTGGCGGGACGCGCGTCGATCTTTTGCGCCCAGGCCATCACATGCTTGTAGCTTTGCACGTCCAAAAATTCCGCAGCGGAATAAAGCCGGCCCAGGCAAAGCTGCCCGTACCAAGGCCAGATCGCCATATCGGCAATCGAATAGTCGTCACCGGCAATGAACGGCTTATCGGCCAATTCGCGGTCGAGCACGTCGAGTTGTCGTTTGCTTTCCATCGCGTAGCGGTTGATCGGGTATTCGTATTTTTCTGGCGCGTAGGCGTAGAAGTGACCGAAGCCGCCGCCCAGGAACGGCGCGGAGCCCATTTGCCACATCAGCCAGTTCATTACCTCAGTACGTGCGGGTCCGCTGGCGGGCAAAAAGTGCCCGAATTTTTCCGCCAAATGGATCAGGATCGACCCGCTTTCGAACACGCGCAGCGGGGTATCGCCGCTGCGGTCGATCAAGGCCGGAATCTTAGAGTTTGGATTGGCGCCGACAAAGCCCGAACCGAACTGCCCGCCCTCGCCGATGTCCACCAACCATGCGTCATATTCCGCACCTGTTTCGCCGGCCTCAAGCAGTTCCTCAAAGAGCATGGTGACCTTGACCCCGTTTGGCGTTGCCAATGAGTATAGCTGGAACGGATGTGTGCCGACGGGCAGATCCTTCTCATGTGTGGCGCCGGCGATAGGCCGATTGATCGAGGCAAACTTGCCGCCGCTTTCTTGGTCCCAGGTCCATTTTTCGGGCGGGGTATAGGTGGGGTCGGACATTGGACGGCCTTTCGCTGTGTGGTGCAACACATCTAAGCTGGCTGAAGCGTGGCGCAACCTCCGCGATTGCGCGCCAGATGCGTGCAAACTGTGCGTGTACGTTGGGACAATGGGGGCGGTACGCTCGGGTTTGCGGCGCGGTTTCCGGGTCAATCGTGACCAAAGCGCATTGCTGTTTTGCAAAACGATATCGAATGGTTGCGTAGGACGCCTCACAAGACTGCGTTGATCCGCCACCTAGTGTACGGACGACAAAGTAACAGTTTGTTGCTTAAATGGTTCGTGAAAAAGAAAAAGCCGCCTCGCTAGAGGCGGCTTTGATGATTGCTTAAACGCGCGCTTTAGCCCTGGCGCGCCTTGAACCGGCGCTGCGTTTTGTTGATCACGTAAACGCGGCCCTTGCGACGGACCACGCGGCAATCGCGGTGGCGGCTTTTCAGCGAGCGGAGCGAGTTGCGAACCTTCATGGCGCTTCTTCCCTCTGGTTGATGGCGCGAAGCAGCGCCGGGTTTCGGGTCTGGCGCATATGCGCCGATGAACGGTCGCTGCAAAGCAGCATAAAACGGTGGTGGGCGATACTAGGATCGAACTAGTGACCCCTTCGATGTCAACGAAGTGCTCTACCGCTGAGCTAATCGCCCACTGTTCCGACCCGCCCCCACGCCCACGAATAAAGAGGGCGCGGAAATCCGCGCCGGGTGAGCGGTGCTATAAAAGGAGTCGAACAGAGGATCAAGGGCTTTTGGTTTTTGACGATCTCGGGCTATGTTGCACCGCAGAGGAGATATGATGCCCAAGGTCGCCTACGAGGTCATGCACCCGGAAAAACGCACCAGTTGCGTTGTCTTTGCGTCACCGCATTCCGGGCGCGATTATCCGTGGAGCTTTGTGCGCGGCACGCTGCTCGATGAGAATACAATTCGATCCTCTGAAGATGCATTTGTCGACCAGCTCTTTGACGCGGCACCCCGTTATGGTGCGCCGCTTCTTAAAGCGGGTGCGCCGCGCGCATTTATCGATTTGAATCGCAGCGCGGACGAATTGGATCCGGCACTGATCGAAGGTATCCGGCGGCAAGGGCACAACCCGCGCGTTGCCAGTGGCCTAGGTGTGGTGCCGCGCGTCGTGGCCAACGGGCGCGCCATTTACAGTGGCAAGTTGCAGATGAAAGAGGTTGAGCGCCGCATTGCGCTCTACTGGCGTCCCTATCATCAAATGTTGCAGAAGCTGCTTGATGGGGCGCATCAATCCCATGGACAGACTGTGCTGATTGATTGCCATTCGATGCCGCATGAAGCGATGGATGGGATCGCACGCTCCGGTGTCAGGCGGCCTGACATCGTATTGGGGGATCGGTTTGGCGCAGCGGCGTCAGGCGAGATTGTGGACGTGGTGGATCAGGCGTTTAGCAATGCCGGCTTTACCGTCGCGCGCAATGCGCCATTTGCTGGCGCCTACATCGCCCAAGCCTACGGTCGGCCGTCACGTGGGCAACACACGGTACAGGTGGAAATCGATCGCTCGCTCTACATGAACGAGCAGACGATCAAACCCAACGGGTCATTCGACCAGGTGCGTGGTCAGTTGCAGCAAGTGATCGCTGAGATCAGCGCGATTGGTCAATCGCGGGTGCCTCTGGCGGCCGAATAGCCGTTTGTCATCGCGCTCCTTACTTGCACGTCGCACTGCGAAATGGGTATTTGCTCTGGTGCTGGAAACGGTGCCCGGGGCGGCACCCGCCTGTTTGAGCTTTGCAGCTTCGATCTCCGAGAAGGCGCTATTATGCGACATCCGTTTTGTAAGTTTCGCTTAGAAGCGGCTGTTTCTCATTTGCTCGCCGATGTAGTGCGATCAGACACCGCGTCTGGCAAGGTCGGAGCCATCACAAAGGTGCATTCGTGCGACGCGGCACTTTGATCCCTAAGCCGACAGGATCACCGTAACGCACGTCCCTTCATGATCGCATCTGGGCCGAACCGCGCGCGGATTTCATCCGTGGCACGCTCTGCCTCGCCACGTTGACGCGCGCCTGGGTCGAGCAGATCGCCCGACGCGGGTGCATCTGCGAACACGCTCAGATCACTGATGCCGCAGCCCAGCAGGCGAAACGGTCCCTCATCCTGTACCTGATCAAATAGCCCGCGCGCCGTGCGATAGATCGTGTCGGCCAATTGTGCTGGGTCGCGCAGGGACACGCGGCGGGTCAACGTTTTGAAGTCGTGGCGTTTGAGTTTCAGCGTTACTACGCGTCCTGCCTGCCCCTTGGCCTTGGCGCGGTCTGACACCTTTTCAGCCATGCGCCATAGATGTCCGTCCAGGATGTGCAGATCAGCGGTATCTTCGCCAAAGGTTGTTTCGTTGCTAATGGATTTCATCGGCGCATTGCGCGTCACACGCCGCGCGTCGCGCCCGCGTGCCAGTGCATAGAGCCGCGCGCCCATCGACCCAAACCGCGCCACCAGATCCGTTTCATCCCAACGTTTGAGGTCAGCGAATGTGCGAATACCGGCTTTGTCCAGAGCGGCCTGTGCCGCGGGGCCGATGCCCCAAATCAGGCGCACCGGTTTGTCGTGTAGAAAATCGACGGTCTCGGCCTTGCCGATCACTGAAAATCCGTGCGGTTTTTCCAGGTCAGAGGCGACTTTGGCCAGAAACTTGTTGTGGCTGAGCCCGATGGAGCCGGTCAGGCCCAGTTCGTCGCGCATGCGTTTGATCAGCCGGGCCAGCATAAACGCCGGAGGATGGCCATGCAGCCGAGCGGTGCCGGTGAGGTCGAGGAATGCCTCGTCCAGCGACAGCGGTTCAATTGCCGGGGTCATTTCTTCCATCATGGCGCGGATTGCGCGCGATGCCTCGGCGTAGGCGTCCATCCGCGGCTTGATGATGACCGCGTCCGGGCACAGCTTGAGCGCCTGGAACATCGGCATGGCGGACCGCACCCCTCGGATGCGCGCCACGTAGCAGGCGGTTGAGACGACACCGCGTCGCCCACCGCCGATAATGACTGGCTTGTCTTCTAGGCTGGGATCGTCGCGCTTTTCCACGGATGCATAAAACGCGTCGCAATCCATGTGCGCGATGGACAGATCGAAGAGTTCATCATGCTGCACAACGCGCGGACTGCCGCAAGACGGGCAGCGGCGCCCGGCGTCAAATTCGGTCAGACATGTGCGGCAAAGGCTGGGCATGCGCGGTCCAAGCGGTTACCTGATCAAAATAGCGAAGCAGCAAGACGGATACCATGGCAGGTAAAGTGATCGGTGCAAAACTGGCGCTGTTTATCGGTGACATGCTTGCCAGTCTGCAGCGGGACGACCGCCCGGGGCTGCTTTGGGCCGGGCATTGGGATTTGCCAGGTGGCGGGATCGAACCGGGGGAAACTCCCTTGCAATGCGCGTTGCGCGAAACGCGGGAGGAGCTTTCGATCCAAGTGCCGGCCACTGCGATACGCTGGGGTCGCGACTATGGGTCCAGCAGCGGCGATATCAGTTGGTTTTTTGCCGGGCATCTCCCTGTCTCGGTCGCGCATGACATCCGTCTCGGCGATGAGGGCCAGGCATGGCGGCTGATTTCGCCGCAAGATTTCCTCGACGATCCGCTGTCGGTGCCGCAGTTCAAACCGCGGTTGCAAGACTACCTCGCAGGCGTCGCCAGCGTCACATTCGACCGGTCCTGAAACGAAAGGCCCCCCGCGGGAGGGCGGGGGGAGGTGACGAACCTCAGGAAGATGCCGGTTCGTCGGGGAGTATCACCTGAGTATTCAAATACCACTCATTTGCACCAAATTACAGCTATGTCGGGAATACCCCGACAATATGGTGTGCTATGTTGCCTCTTGGCCACAAGCTATTGATGCACAAGGCTGTGGATACCTGAATTTTCTTACGTAGAGTCAAGCGCTTGCGCGGGGTATTAGATGCTGTGTAGCTCGCTCAAAATCGCCTCTGCTGCGGTCTTTGGCGAAGGTGATTTCCAGATTGGGCGGCCGACAACGATGTGATCCGCGCCGTTTGCGATGGCTGCGGCAGGCGTGGCAATCCGTTTCTGATCGCCTTTGTCGCTTCCAGCCGGGCGCACGCCTGGGGTAACGATGAGACGGCCGCCAGAATTGGGCAGAGCGCGAATCGCCGCCGCTTCGTTTGGGGATGCGATCACGCCGTCGGCGCCTGCCTCAAACGCGCGATGCGCGCGCTCTGGTACGAGGTCCGAAACAGCGCCGTCGCGCATCAGGCCAGCGTCGAGATCTGCACGATCGAGCGATGTCAGGATGGTCACGGCGAGGATTTTCAGATTTGATCCCGCTGCGCCCTCCTTGGCCGCGCGGACCACGTGGGGATCGCCGTGTACGGTCAGGAAATCCAGGTCAAACTGAGCGATGCCGCGTACCGCTGCTTCGACGGTCGCTCCGATGTCAAAGAGCTTGAGGTCGAGAAAAATGCGTTTGCCGTGATCCGCCTTGAGTTCGTTTGCGAGCGCGAGGCCGCCGCCGGTCAGCATGCCCAGGCCAATTTTGTAAAAGCCTACCGTATCGCCCAGCGTTTGCGCCAAGGCCAACCCATCGAGCACATTCGGCACGTCCATCGCGACGATTAACCTGTCATCGGCCATTTTCCCCTCCTGCGTTTGGCCCGCTTTAGGGCCTGTGCGGGGCAAGGTCCATGGGACACGTCCTAACCCCCGTGCGAGGGACACCAAAGAGACAGTTGCACTCGGCCGGGCACGTGCAGCGAAAACCATCCGCAATGTGCGTTTGGGGCGGTATCGCGTGCCGTGCTCTTGTGGCGCCACCGTGTGCTTCCCATATCATGGTCGTAGGCTCGCTCCGCCCGTGTGCCATGGATTTGGGCGCGGCACCCGCGAGCGCTGATAAAAGGAGAATGCCATGGACTTGTCCAAGTTCACGGAGCGGTCGCGCGGTTTTGTGCAGGCCGCACAGACCATCGCGACACGCGAAAATCACCAACGTTTGATCCCCGCGCATCTGCTCAAGGCATTGCTGGATGACGACCAGGGCCTGGCCGCGAATTTGATCGCGCGCGCAGGCGGTGATGCGGTCCGCGTTGCCGCGCAGGTGGATGAAAACGTCGCCAAACAGCCCAAGGTCACCGGCGATGCTGGGCAAAGCTATCTGGATCAAAGCACCGCCAAGGTTCTGGCCGAAGCGGAGGCATTGGCCAAGAAGGCTGGCGACAGCTTTGTGCCGGTGGAACGCATTCTGATGGCGTTGGCCATGGTGAAATCCGGCGCACGCGATGCGTTACGGGCGGGCAATGTCACACCGCAGGGCTTGAACAGCGCGATAAACGACATTCGCAAGGGCCGAACCGCGGACAGTGCAAGTGCCGAAGACGGCTATGACGCGCTGAAGAAATACGCGCAGGATCTGACCGAACGCGCAGAGGCGGGTAAGATCGACCCGATTATCGGGCGCGACGAGGAAATCCGCCGCGCCATGCAGGTGCTGAGCCGTCGGACCAAGAACAACCCGGTGCTGATTGGTGAGCCCGGCGTCGGTAAAACCGCAATTGCCGAAGGTCTCGCCCTGCGCGTTATCAATGGCGACGTGCCCGAAAGCTTGCGCAACAAACGTCTTCTCGCGCTCGACATGGGCGCGCTGATCGCGGGTGCGAAATACCGCGGTGAGTTTGAGGAACGGCTCAAAGCGGTGCTGACCGAAGTGACCGAAGCCGCGGGTGAGATCATCCTGTTTATCGATGAAATGCACACCCTTGTCGGCGCGGGCAAAACCGACGGCGCAATGGATGCCGCCAACCTGATCAAACCAGCATTGGCGCGGGGTGAGTTGCACTGTGTCGGCGCCACAACGCTCGATGAGTACCGCAAATACGTGGAAAAAGACGCAGCCTTGGCCCGCCGGTTCCAGCCGGTGATGGTGGTCGAGCCGACCGTTGAGGACACGATCAGCATTTTGCGCGGCATCAAGGAAAAGTACGAATTGCACCACGGTGTCCGCATTTCCGATAGCGCGTTGGTGTCAGCTTCGACGTTGAGCCATCGGTACATCACTGACCGGTTCCTGCCGGACAAGGCCATCGACCTGGTCGATGAGGCCGCCAGCAGGCTGCGCATGGAGGTCGACAGTAAGCCCGAAGAGTTGGATCAACTGGACCGTCAGATCCTGCAAATGCAGATCGAAGTAGAAGCCCTCAAGCTGGAGGACGATCTGGCGTCACGGGACCGGCTCACCACGCTTGAGAAAGATCTCGCCGATTTGCAGGACACGTCTGCGCAGCTCACGGCGAAGTGGCAGGCCGAACGTGACAAGCTGGCCGGCGCGCGTGAGATCAAAGAGCAGTTGGACCGGGCGCGCGCCGAACTCGACATTGCCAAGCGCGAAGGCAACTTGGGCCGTGCGGGCGAGTTGAGCTATGGAGTGATCCCGGGGCTTGAAAAACACCTTGCCGAGGCCGAAGCGTCCGAAGGCGACGTGATGGTCGAGGAGGCTGTGCGCCCCGAGCAGATTGCCGCGGTGGTCGAGCGTTGGACCGGTATCCCAACCTCAAAGA
>JBCCLL010000003.1:0-166677 GCA_039026855.1 Pseudomonadota bacterium
GACCTCGAGATGGCCGTTCTGGCTGGCCAGCATCGCAGCGGTCCAGCCATCGTTCCTGCGCGCGTTCAGATCGCAGCCGCCATCCTCCTTCAGATAACGCAGGACCTCGAGATGGCCGTTCTGGCTGGCAGCCATCGCAGCGGTCCCGCCATCCTCCCTGCGCGCGCTCAAATCGCAGCCGCCATCCTCCTTCAGATAGCGCAGGACCTCGAGATGGCCGTTCTGGCTGGCCAGCATCGCAGCGGTCCAGCCATCGTTCCTGCGCGCGTTCAGATCGCAGCCGCCATCCTCCTTCAGATAACGCAGGACGTCACAATGGCCTTTCAGGCTGGCAGCCATCGCAGCGGTCCCGCCATCGTCCATACGCTCGCTCAAATCGCAGCCGCCATCCTCCTTCAGATAGCGCAGGACCACGAGATGGCCGTTCTGGCTGGCCAGCATTGCAGCGGTCCCGCCATCGTCCATACGCGCGTTCAGATCGCAGCCACCATCCTCCTTCAGATAGCGCAGGACCTCAAGATGGCCGTTCAGGCTGGCAGCCATCGCAGCGGTCCAGCCGCCTACAACCGTCGCATTGACGTTTTCATCTAAAACGGGAAACACTGTTCGCAACACTTTGGAGCGACCATCAAGCGCAGCAAGTAGAATTGCTGTCCATTTCTGATGATTAAACTGTGAAAAAAGCCTGCTGACTTCAACAATTTCATTTACGAACTTTTGTTCTGTCGAATGCTCAAAGAACTTGAAACACGTCCGGGTCCAAGCCGTTAGATCTTCGCCCCCTGGCTGCACAAAAATCCTTTCGTGTTCCGCCTGACCTTTGAGTTTTTCCAAAAGCGTTTGATATCCTTGTACGAGCCCCTCGTGCTCTCTCGACAGCTCAATAGTCTTCGCTAGGCTCTCCATTACATCGCCAATGGCAAACGACACATATGTTCGAAGCGGCAACTCCTCGGCAATCATGGCTGGGTTCAATAGTCTGACAAGGTTTGCCCAATCGTCTTGCACCTCTGTCAGAGCAACATCATCACCGGAGAGGTTTCGGGCAAGGCGGGCGATAGTTTCCCGAAAGTTGCGCGCGGGCTCCGCTGACTTTGTTCCTGGCAGATTCAACAAGTCCAGTATTTTCTCAAATCCCTCGGGTCGGCTTTCGGTTTCAGCGAGAAACTTGAGCAAGAACGTTTCACCAAGAATATCTGGTAGGAACGGGCCAACCTCAAACGGACTAGATGATGAAACGATACGCTGCGCGACCTGAAAGCTCGCTTCAAAGTCTTCGTTTAGGAGCGGTTTCACCTCGTGTCGGTCCAAGCCACGTCGCAGTGTTGCTGCAGACACAAGCGCGCCTGCTTTGAGACCGCGCATTGCACTTCGTTTCGCGATCTCACCGGGTTCTGATTGCGCCGTTGTCCATGGCAGACGATCCTTACCGGTGAAGTACTGCTGAACCAGATCTCGCCTTGTCCAGTTACTGAAATCCATCTGGAAACCCGGATCTCTTAATGCGCGCCCCATCAGTGCTGCAAAAAGCGGGTGGCGCACGCAATCTCGCTCACCTTGCGCTTTACCCATGCGATCCAATTCAGCCAAAGCGTCTTTGATTATCTGGCTGTGCTCTGAAAGGTCTCGCCCGCCCACCTTGGCGGATGCGGTTATAATTTTACCCAGCATTTTGGACTTGTCGCCAGCACTTTTCAGGATGAGTTCTGGTTCCAGATACGCTGAGCGGAACTGATCGGCGATACGCTTGCTGCTGGCGACTTTCTGCCAGAGGAAGTCATCTTGCAGCATCTTTGGCATGACGTGATCAATGACAATTAGCCTCACTTTAAAGTTGCGCCCGTCTTTTCGATGAATAGCTCTCTCAGCAATCGCGCGAACCACCTCATCAAACGCATAGGTGTAATCGATGACGATCAGTGTGTTGCGTGTGATTTCCCATTCGCTCCAGGGTTTGGGATCGCGCGCGTTTTGGTTGTCATCCGAAGACAGAATGCCCGCTTCCCATTTGGTCTCCAGGTTTGTCTTCGGCGAATAGCGCCGCATCCATTCCGAGATCAGCCTTGTTTTGCCTGCACCGGATGGGGCAATCACAGGCAACACACGAAACATGCCGTCTTGCTCAGCAAAACGTGTGAGCCGTTTCATCTCTTCCTCGCGACCTTCCAGCGTGAGCGTGGAATGATTGTACGGATTGAGCCAAATGCTGTCGTCAGCGTCTTTCTTCAGTATTCGGCGCACGTTCTCAGATGAAATATAGCCCGGATGCGACATCGGTGCGTTCATCGGGGGTACATCGTAAACTTCACTGAGATCGTATTCGAAGACCGGTTTGCCAACGACCGCTTGAAATGTCTTTTGACCCGGGATGATTTCTTTATCTAGTTCCTCGGCGAGTTTGAGATCATCTGGCAGATGGTACATGTGTAGCCGGTAGTGCAGAATGAGCGCGCTGTTCAGGCCCTTTGATTTCTTTCCAATGAGGTATTCTGTGCGGTTGTAGTTGAACTTCTCTGTTACACGTTCGAATTCTGCTTCGGGGAATTCACCAAGAAAACCTCTCACGCACTCGAGCCATTTAGGAATATTGTTTGTCTTTTCCTCAACAGTTTCGCCGTCGAGAAATTTCGAAGCTGCCTTTCGGGCCTTAAGCCCAGCTGCAACTTGGTACTTTTCATCATCTAGAGATTTACCGGCGAGCCGTCGTAACTGGTCTGCGAATTCTTGAAGAGTAAAGTTCTCTTTGTACGCCATACCCACTCACCTGTAGCTTAGTATAGACGATGCGACTTCTCTCGTTAAGGTTCAAGGTGTCGAGGCGCTGCGGGATCTATCCAAGGGGAGCCATCTCGCATTTCGTTGGCGACTACTGTTCCAGATTTATCAAGCCTGACAATGAACGGGCCATCTTCTGGCCGACGAGCTTTCCCGTGTGTTTTGAAGGAAAGAGACATCGGCATTTTCGTCCCAGGATGAAAAGCGATTGTGGACGCAGCTCCGTCGCGATGCTCTTTCCCCTCGAAATGCCACGAGTGCATAATCGGGTATCCGTCAGGATCATACGTCGCGGCTGAGGGCTCGCCCAAAGGTCCGGCATGCATAAGACCGTCCAAAGTTGTTTCTTTGTAGATATGGCCATCTTCGCGAACGATGGTCTTGGTGATGTAAACCAGTTCTCCAGATGCGCCGGAACCGTTCTCGTCAAACTCCGAGCTCACATCTAACAATAGCAAATTACTTAACTCGCGTCAATTTTTATGAATAAAAAACATACACTTAGATAATTTCCGGAGTATCCGGTGCTTTCCGGACATCTTCCGGAGCATACCGCCTGAATACGCACATCCTCTCGTCTGCTTTTCTATCCGTGGTGCTGGAGATTGCTGGATCGAACCTGAAGCTCGAAGCGCCTGACGATGGGCCCGTCGTCTGAATTCCAGATTGGAGAGAAGGATGACAAAGATGATTAACCTGCCGTTCGCGTGCCCTTACTGCCAGAACCTGATCGACGAAAAATCCGTTGCGCAAGAAGAGCCAGGCTTTCAACTCCTGGCGCCCGAGGCGACCGTCCTGCAGATCGCGTATGCGGAAGGGATCGGAAACGCGATTGCGCGCTTGCTGTGGGAACAGAAGTGGCCACGCCGCAAAGTTCTGAACCGGCTTCACCATCGCGTAGACATCAAGATCGATCAGGGCTTGCAACTTCTGACCAGCGATTTCAACATCATCGATTTCCACGATGAATACCTGCACGAGACCATGCCGAAGGAGCCTACCGATAAGTGGCTGCTGGACTTTGCCCTTCAATGCGAGCGAGGCTTGAGCAAAGCGCCTGCAAAACGCTTATACACGCGCTTGGCGCGCTTCGACCTTGCTCTGCGCAGCGCTGGTTTGAAAGCACTTTGAACCCCGTTGCCGGGCGGCTCACCCCGCCCGGTTCCCACCCAAGCGGTTGGCACTCCTCTGATTTGGACGAACGGCAGGGCAACTTGGTCAGGTGATCGATATGATTGAATATTGGACAGCCTTGAGCATCATTTGTGCCGCGGCATTGGCATCAACTGTTGGCACAGTTCTGGTGCGCGTAACGGCAGATCAATCCAGCCTCGCCCTTGCTGTGGTGGCAAGCTCTCTCTGGAGTATGTCGGCGGTGGGATTTGGTTTTGCATCCAGCAAGGGAATGGATCTGGGGGCTGCTGCTACGGTGATGAGCACGGTCGGACCCCTTTTCATCAATGCAATCGGTCTTCTCTGGTTCGGTGACGCGTTCAGTCAGAAGCGATTGCTCGCCTTGTTTTTGATCGTTGTCGCACTGGTGTTTTTGGCTTCATCCCCCTCCAGCGACTGACCCGCCCGCCGACCGCCCGCTGTAAGCCCACCCTGCCATAGCCAACCTGCTTGAACGCAAGAACCGCCGCCTTTGTGCGGTTTTTTGCGAAAGGAGGACGCTATGTCCGACACAACCAACGACCCGCCGGAGCGCGACTTCATGGGTCCACATGGCTATATCGCGCATTCGATCAAGGAGCAGTTGCCGGTCATCGTGCTGTCTGCGTTGCGGATTGTGGATGCCGGTAAAGCCGACAAGATCCTGGTCAAGCTGACCACCCAGGCGTTTTGGGCAACCTATGGTGCCGCGCATGAACAGGTCCGGGTTGAGCTGGAGGCTGTCCAGTCTGAGCTCAAGCGCGTTGCAGACATCAAAGATCATATCTGGATGTTGCTGTCGTCTTGCGCGCCAGAAGTGCGGGTGGCGCCTGGGCGTGGTGCTCAGCCTGAGGACAATTCCGAGCTTCCGGTCTCCGCCTGGCAGATGCGCGACAAGTTTGAGGCAGTGGTGATCCTGATCATCCTCGGCCTGGCCTTGCCGGCATCTTGGCTGACTGCCCATGCAAACTTGGTTGGCACCGAACTGGATGTGTTCCGCCAGTATCCGCTGCTGCCTTGGTGTATGGCGAGCCTTGCGCCGATCTCGGCCGTCGCGCTGAAGACAATCTACGCGCATCTGACCCATGATCTGTTGCGTTTGGCGTTTGTCCTTTGGCTCCTGCTGTCGATGGTGATCTCGATCGTCATCTGGGCGGTGCTCTTTGCCATCAACTATCACGGCCTGGGGACTGAGCTCGATATCGGCGGGCTGCTGGAAGATGCGTCCCTCTGGAGCGAGCTCAAGCAAACGGGCTTTGTGGTCTTCAGCCTGTCGACAGAAATCCTCGTGGGCGCAGTCCTGGCGCTGCGGCTCTCGAAGATTGCAGACCGGTATGCCGGTGACGGCTGGCAGACTAACCGGGAACGCACCCAGCTTGAGCAACGCTGGAAGGCCATCTCTGCCGAATGGCAGGCCTTGGTCGTCCGTGCAGGCACACTGACCGGCGCGTTGAGCGCCTTTGACGCCTCTCTCGGCACGCAGATTGAGTTGGCGCGGCTCTCCCATGAGGCCCGTCGCGGCCAATCGAACGATCCCATCCTCTAATTGACAGGAGACACCAGATGAAACTCTCTATCTTTGCTCTGGCGGCCAGCATGACGCTGGCAGCCTTTTCCCCCGCCCAAGCCCGTGACACGGTCGTCGCGCTCTCAAGCGCCCAAGCTGAGATCGTGCTGAAAGCCCAGGCCGAACAGGCACTGCAACATCTGATCCAGACGATGGCGCCGGGCGAGACGTCCCACTTCTACGATGCGACTGCGGTGCGCCGTATCGGGACCTTTGAAGTGCCGAAGGAGGCTGGGGATTGGTCCGCGCGGCGTCTCGCCAATCACAACAAGGCTGGTATTGCCGCACTGGGCCGGTTTATCCGCAGTGCTGAGCAAATCCCTGGCGCACCGGGTAAGATTGACATGCCCGGGCTGTTGCGGTCGCTGCGCGCGAACACACCCGCGGGCGAGGCTGGTGCAGATCTAATTGTTATCGGCCATCCGGTGCACAATCCCTCCAAGGCGCCCTCGCAATCCATGCTGGGCGGGCGTGCACCATCGGACGGGCATATCGCGGCCACACCGGCTCAGTCGGTCTACGCAACCCAGGGGCTGCCGGGTTCGCTGGAAGGCTATGATGTCTACTTTGGCCTTTTGGGCGGCGATTGGTCCGTCTCGCCGCCCTATACGCATCACGTGAAGCGCTTCTGGACGTTGAGCTTGGAGGGGCATGGGGCTTCAATGGCTTACATCGGCGATGATCTTGCGACGCTCTATGCGCGCGCGGGTCGGGACACGCCTAATGCGCCCCATGAGGAGCCGCTGCGGGCCGACGAGAAGATCGAGATGCTGACCTTTGCGGCGGATGATGGGTCGGTCCCGGATCTGTTCAGGACGCCCCTGCAAGAAGCCGCCGCTCCGGAGCCGGTCTGGCGCGCAGCGTCCAGCGTGACCATCGGGATTACTTGGGAAGTCGAGGGGGCGGATCTGGATCTCTATGTCCGCCCCAGCCCATCGGCGGATGTCATCTACTTCAGCAATGCGGACACGCCGGAAGGCCGCATGTTTAAGGACTTCACGTTGAGCCCGGGAACGGGCTTTGAGACGGTCGCCCTGAAGCAGCCCGTTGATTTGAGCCGCCTGCATCTGGCGGTGAACTACTATGGTGGTGCGCAAAGTTCGTCTGGTGTCCGGGGGGAGTTGCGTCTGGCTATCGGTAACGAGGTCTGGGCCGCGCCGTTCCGCATCACGGCGCGCCGTGGGAACCGTGGAAACGGTGTCGAGACGGTCGTGCGTGAGAACACTGCGCCAAACACGGCCTGGATCATCGTCGATGCTCTGGAGGTGATCGGCGCGCGGTAAGCGCCCCGGGCGGGCGGCGCGTACAAACCGCCCGCCAGTCGCCCGCTGAACGCCCACGCGGGAGATCTGATCGCAGGACAGTGCAGATGCGCCGCGCGGAACGCGCGGCGCATCTTTCTCTTTGCATAGGAGCACTCTCGACATGACGTGGTTCACCTTTATCAAGACCGTTGGTCTGATCAGTTTCCAGTTTTTCGGCGCCAGCATTCTTGCCTTTGTGGCGTGGGCGTTTTGGCAGATCGGTGTCGGGGAATGGGGCTTTGTGCGCTTCTTCTCGGCGAGCTTTGCCATCGGCGCTATTGCGTGCGTCGGCAAAGGCGTTTGGGAACTCGGCAAGCTGCTGATCTTTGATCTTGTCTTCGCCAAGTATCATCCCGAGGCCGCCAAGCCCAAAGCTGACCCGAAACCCACTGAGACAGCGCTGCGCAAAAACGGGCTGGTCAAGTGAACCGCTGGACACGCTTTGGCAGAGACCGGCTGGTAGACCCAGCCGGTCAACGTGTCATTGGGCTGAGTGAGGACCGCAAGAGCGCTCTCCTTGGCCTTCGCGGTCATAGTTTGTGTCTGGCCCCAAATGGGGCGGGCAAGACCACCTGCGTGGCGATGCCAGCGACTTTTAGCTTTGCCAGTCAGATCAAGGACGCGCTTCTCGTATTCGACGGCAAAGAGGGTGAGTTGGCAGCGCAGTGCGCCCAGATGCTCTCGGACATGGGGCGGACAGTTTATGTCATCGACGACTTCAATGTTCGCCCGGAACTGGCTGCGTTCAAGATTGCTTTGAACGCTTTCGGTGCGTCCGTGGAAACGTTCAAGCGCGCTCCGGAAGACGTGTTGTTTGCCAATGAGATGGTCAAAAAAACGCTGATCCCCGAACCAAAGGATGGGGATGCCAAGAACCAGTACTTCCGTGCTTGGCCGCAAAAGATCATCGATACAGCACATCGCATGATGCTCAAGCGCGCACCCGAAGCTGCCACGCCAGGAGCGACCGCTGCGCTTTTGGCGGACCCAGAAATGTTTTTGACCCTCGCGCGCATTGAAGCTAAGGAAGGCGACCCGCAGCTCAAAGCTCAAGCAAAAGCGATTGTTGCCATGGAGAGCCATGAGCACTGGCCGCAGCATCTTGAGGAGGCGCAGCGGGCCTTGCACGCGTTTGGCCCGGGCACTCGTTTGCATGAGGCTGGGCAAGGTGCTCAAAAGTCCCATGCGGACCTGATCCGCGAGGGCGCTGTGATCTTCCTTGTGGGTCCGCAAGCGCGCATGCGCAATCTGAGCAGTTACTACGCCCTTCATATCATGAGCTTCTGCGACGCGCTGTATTCTGGTGCGGGCGTCTTGCGGGCGGTTTGTGATGAGTTCACGAACATGCCGCTTAAGGAGCTAGTAGAGGCCCTTACGACCCTCAGGGCCTATGGCGGCGAGTTCCACATGATCGCGCAGTCCCGCTCGGAGATCATCCGCAAATATGGCGAGCAGGAGTGCGAAACCATCGAAGAGAATGCGGTGGTCAAAATCTGGCGTGCCTTCACGAGCTTCAAAGAGGCCGAACGGGTCTCCAAGGCCATGGGCGAAGAGCACGCGGTGGCCTCAGGTCTCGGGCTCGACAGCGAGAGCCTGAAGGCCTCCACCAATCTCAGCCTGATCAAGCAACCGCGCATGAGTGCGGCGGAACTGCTTGCCATGCCTGCCGATATGCAGCTCGTCCACATGCGCGGGATCGGGTTCTTCGTCTGCCCGAGTGTGAGCCAGGCGAACATTGCGCCCTACTGCACGCTTTTGGCCGACAACCCGCTCGAAGGCGGACGGTTGCCGCCGGATCCCAAGATTACCCTCAAAACCCCTTAGGAGGCGCTATGAAGTACCTGACACTCTTTCTGTGGCTGCTGATCCCGCTTGGGGTCTGGCAGGCCGCCAAGACCTACGGCACGCCGCATCTCGTGGTGAGCTACCGATTTTACGACAACGGGGATGTCCATAACCCCTGGGCGCACCGGCGCTACACCGACTGCACCTATCTGGGCTGGCATGGGCTGCAGCGCATCGCGGCTCCCCGGGCCCGGTGCCCTTGGGTGCGGATCATGAAGGCGGGTGCGTGATGCGGGGCCTATTTGACCACCGCCAACTCCACCTTTGGCGGCAGGCAACTGCGATAGCGCAGCCCATGCCGCTCGGTGAGGGCAATCCGGGCGATGGCCTTCACGACCTCCAGAACCGTCTCGTAGGTGGCGATGCCGTCGGCAACCGTGCGGTCGCAATGCGCCCGGTCCCCGTCGCTGAAAAGGCTATGCGGGGCTACGGCGTACCAAAATGCGTCGTAGCCCAGCGGTGCCAACCACTCCCGCACATCATCAATCGTCTCGAAGCTTTGCATGCCACAAGGATACCAGATGCCATGTCGTGTGCACAAATTTGAGGAGCAAAACCATGCCGTTATCCACAACAGAAGCTGTCCAGAACGCCTTCAAACGGGCCGTTCTGGAGCACCTGCAAAAGTCCCTGCGCACGGGCGAAGACTGGGACCGTTTGAAGACCATCCAGCGACAGGCTGACGCGCGTTTGATGGCCGAACAAGCGGCCTATAAGCGTGACTTCTCACAGCGCATGGCCGAAGCAAAACAGCTGATCCTGCGCGAAGAGAACGGGATCCGTTTGGATGAGCCGCTGCCGCCCTGGGCCGAGAAACACTCCTCGGCCGATGCGTTGGATCGCAAAGCGGGCGAGCGGGTGCGCCAAGACCATGAGCGCCGGATTGAGACTATCACGCGAGATGAGACCGATGCCTTCCGGGAACTCACCGCCGAGATACGCGCCCGTGATGCGCCCGCAACCGCCCGAAAGACCTTCCAAGATCGGTCCGAGGACCGATTGCAGACACGATCCGGTCCCAGCCAAACCTAGAAAGGACGTATCCATGACCAATGACTATACCCAAGCCGCCCGCGAGACCTTCTCGGGCAAGACAATGACGGACACGCAGATCAAGAAGGCGATGGGCATCGCCGTTGTGATTGAGGCCGAGATCCAGCGCAGCGGGTCGTTCAAAGGCGATCTGACGGACTATGCCCATGCTTTTGCCCGCAATGAAAAGTTCGATGCGCTGCGCGGTGAAACCATGATCCGCGATACGTTTACCGCACGCTATGGTATGTCGATGAACCAAATGCGGGAGGGCCTGTTGGAGGCGGAACAGAACTTGCCGGAGACGGCCCGCACGCGTGCTTTGGCCTGCGCGGAAACCATAGGTGATCTCATTCAAAAGGCGCCCACGCAGCCCTTCTATCAGGCCTATGATCGCGCAGGCACAACCTTGTCCAAAGAGCTGGGCATTACGCAGAACGCCGCGAAATCCCTGATGTCCGAGATGTTCGCGCAACAGCATGGCAAAGAGCTCTACGCCCACGGCAAAGAGGTCGAAGAGGCCTATCACACGCCCGTGCGCGAGGCGGAAATCGCGGCCCGCAAGGCTGAAAAGCTGCAAAGTCAGACCCACAGCCAGTCCTACGGCTGAGCGCCAAGCCCATGGAAACATGGGAAAATAATCCTTGCCGAAACCTGCTGATGCGTGTTAATGTTCCTCTTTTGTTCATTCAAAGGAGGAGCAAACACGAAAGGAATTGATATGACACAAACACCCCCAACGCCGCCGCCGAAGCCGAGCCTGCATCTCAACTGGACAGAATGGCTGAGTGACCTCGAAAATGTTGACGCCAGTCTGGAGGACAAACGCCACCTCATCGAAACCCTCTGGGCGATCATGACCGCCTTTGTCGAGCTCGGATGGGACGTCAGTGCGTCCAACGCCCCAGAAACCTGTGGACAAGCGCTTGATCTCAAAGCCGTGCTGACCGCCGCCGTGCTAAACTCAAAAGAACAGCAAAAGGAGGAGGTATGATTAAACAAGCAGTCATCTACGTGCGCGTGAGCTCACGTGCGCAGGCCACCTCAGGCCATGGTTTGAGCAGTCAGGAAAAACGGTGCCGCGACTATGCGTCGGAGCAAGGCTATTCGGTGGCCATGTGCTTCTCGGATACGATTACAGGCGGCATCGACTACATGAAGCGCCCGGGCATGAAAGCGCTTCTCGCTTTCCTTGACGCGCAGCCAGACGAAAAGTTCATTATTCTTTTGGATGACCCCAAAAGACTTGCACGGTCCACCCGGTTCCACATCGAACTGCGCGATGCTTTCCGAGACCGGGGCGCATCCCTGGAGTGCCTTAACTTCAAGTTCGATGACGAAAGCCCTGAGGGCGAGTTTATCGAGACAGTTATTGCAGCCCAGGGCGAATTAGAGCGCAAGCAAAACGGACGACAGGTTGGTCAGAAAATGCGAGCGCGTATGGAGTCTGGGTATTGGATCCACAACCCGCCTATCGGCTTCAAGTACACAACGGTCAAAGGTCGCGGCAAAATGTTGGTGGCCAATCCCCCGTTTGACGGGATCATACGTGAGGCTTTTGAAGGCTACGCATCAGGTCGCTTCCAAACACAAGCAGAGGTCAAACGCTTTTTGGAAACATTCCCAGACTTCCCACGCAACAAACACGGCGAGATTAAGCAACAGCGTGTCACGGATATACTGACGCAGCCAGTGTACACAGGTCATATCTGCTCTGAGCGCTATGGCATCCATTGGCTCAATGGTCAGCACGAAGCGATCGTATCGCTGGAAACCTTCGACAAGGTGCAAGAGCGTCGCAAAGGTACGGCCAAAGCACCCAAACGCAAGAATATTGGTGACGCCTTCGCGCTGCGCGGCATTGCAACCTGTAGCGGTTGTGGCGTGCCTTTGCGCTCGTCCTTCTCGCGCGCCCGCAACGGGACGAAACACCCGTATTACCTGTGTCAAACCCGCGGTTGCGACCACTACGGAAAATCGATCCGGCGGGACAAGCTCGAAGCAGACGTCGGCGAGATCATCAAGAGACTGCAACCGACCGAAGACGTGATGATGCTCGCCCGAAAGATGTTCCGTCACATTTGGGAGGCGTACCGGCAACAAGCAGCCGAAATCGTGCGAAGCGCTCAGCGTAAAATCACGAGCATCGATAAGGAGATCGAAAAGCTACTCGACCTTATCATTGCATCTGAGAACACACGAGTGATTGCAAAGTACGAGGAGAAAATCGGTTTACTCGAAACGGAAAAAGCTAGGCTGATTGAAACAGCTGGAAAAAAAGCCGAACCGGTCGCGAGTTACGATGAGCAGCTAGAACCAGCCCTGACCTTCCTCGCAAACCCTTGGAAACTCTGGCAAACAGGCTGTATCTCGACGCGCCGTGTAGTGCTTCGTCTATGCCTCGGTGACCGTATTGCCTATTGCAGAAATACAGGTGCTAGAACCGCCGAAATAGCGTTTCCATTCAGGATGTTAAAGGGCATCGCAGACCCTAAGGTCTTTTTTGGTGCGGGCGAGAGGACTCGAACCTCCACACCTTGCGGCGCCAGAACCTAAATCTGGTGCGTCTACCAATTCCGCCACGCCCGCACGCTGCGGTGTCTAACAAGTCGCACCCGCGCTGGCGAGACCCATTTCCCGGAAAAACAGACAGAAAATGCACGACATTAACCGAGATTTCATCTAGCCTGTGATCAATCGAGGCAGATAAAAATGAGTGATACGCCATGAAACCGAAAACGGTCAGGCGTGCATCTAGCGGGCAAAGCACGCAACAGAGCACGTTTATTTCACATATAGGACTAGTCGCCGGCACGCTTGTGATGACAGCGGACGGCGAAATGCCGGTGGAGTTTTTGTCGCCGGGCGACCGCATCATCAGTCGCAATGCTGGAATGGTCGATCTGCGCGACGTGGCAACAAAACGGGTCAAGCTGGAAGCGGTGCGGATCAACGCAGGTGCGCTTGGGCATATCAGACCGCAACACACGGTGATGATGCCGGCCGCGCAAACCGTTCTGGTCCGCGATGCCCGCGCGCAAGCCTTGCGCGGGGCGCAACAGGCTGTGATGCCAGCGGGTTGCCTGGTGGATGACGATGGCATCACCTCGCTCGGTGAGCGGTCGATGGTGCTGGTGCAGTTGGGTTTTGACGCACCGTATGTGATCTACGGCGACGGCATCGAACTGGCGATCCCGGCGATGCAGGCGGTCAGCCAGGAGGCAGCGGCCTAAACGCCGAGGGTGCGCAAAACCACCGGGAGCTGTTCTGGCAAATCCTCGGCGATCAAGCCGGGACCAAAGCTGCGTGCACATTCGACATGTAACCACGCGGCCGCCTGTGCTGCGTGCATTGGATCGAAACCGCGAGCAAGCAACCCGGCGATCATCCCTGCGAGCACATCTCCGGCGCCAGCCGTGGCCAGCCATGGCGCTGCCCTTCCATACGCGGCGGCATGCACCGCGGCGGGGCCTCCCGGGTGCGCGATGACCGTGTCGGCACCTTTGTAAAGCACAGTGGCGCCGCAGCGCGTGGCAGCTTCCCGCGTCGCGTCCAGCTTGGAATATACGGGACCTGTCGTCACCGGCGCTGCCAGCCGCGTGGCAATGTCCGGAAAGAGACGTGCGAATTCACCGCCATGCGGCGTCAGTATGCATCGGTCATGCAAAGCCGCGAAGAGCGCAGGTCTCTGCTCGATGAGCGTGAGCGCGTCGGCATCTATCACAACCCAGCGACCGCTCTTCAAAGCCGCCTCTGTTAGATCCGCCTTTTCATCGCTTAAGCCAAAGCCCGGCCCCAAACAGAGCGCGGTGTAGCGGGCGTCGGTGAGCAGCTGTTTCAGCGTCTCAGCTGCCTCTACCCGCGCCAGCATCACTGCAGTGACTTGCGCGGCGACCTCAAGCTGCGCGGCAGGCGGTACGCCCAGCGTCACCAGCCCCGCCCCCACCCGCAACGCGGCGCGCGCGGCCAGCCGCGCGGCGCCGGTGCGCCCGGGCCCGCCCGACAGCACCAAGGCATGACCGTGATCGAACTTGTGCCCCTGGTGTTTTGCAAGACTGGGCAAAGAGGCGCGCTCAACATGCGTCGCAACCGGGGCGTCATGCCGTTGGCCAGGACTGTCGGAAACAGCGACTGGACCGAGGCCAATATCGTGGATGATGAGTTTGCCGCACGCCGACGGGCCCTGTGCCAGCAGATGGCCCGGCTTAGCGCTATGGAAGGTGACGGTAAGATCAGATCGAAATACCGCGTCCCCCAGCACGCGTCCGCTGTCCGCACACAAGCCCGAAGGAATGTCGATGGCCACGCGTCTTGGAACATCTTCTGCGCGGGCATAGTGCGCCACAGCGGGGGCAAGGGGGCGGGTCAGACCGGTGCCAAAAAGCGCGTCAACCTCAAGATCAGGAGGCCGCGCGTCTGACGCAGCAAGTTGCGCAATGTCATACACCGGTCCAACCAGGCGATCGTGGTTGGCGCGCGCATCCGAGCTCAACCGCGTTGCATCTCCACTGAGATAAACCTCAACCTGCCACCCCTTTTCGATCAGCAGTCGCGCAACGACAAATCCATCGCCACCATTATTGCCCGGTCCGCACAAGACGCGCGCGCGCCGCGTGCCTTGCCCAAGCTCTGGCCATGTCGCAAGGATCGCTGCGACCACGCCGCGACCGGCGCGCTCCATTAACTCCAGCCCACTGACCGCGCCAGACGCCATGGCTGCCGCCTCATGGGCGCGCATTTGCGCGGCGGTTAACAGCTCCGCCATGGCTCAACCGCAAAAGTTCTCATGTTGCATAATTTTTCATCACATCGCACAATATTAAACCTTCGCACACCAATGCACACCGCCGCAGCTTGGATTTCAACGCCTATCGCATGGACCCATCCGCGCGGTCATGTTCCACCGCTAGCCGAACTCACGTGCGCCAGGGAGGCACTGCCATGAAAAAGATCGAAGCGATCATCAAGCCCTTCAAGCTTGATGAGGTGAAGGAGGCCTTGCAAGAGGTTGGCGTGCAGGGCTTGTCCGTGGTTGAGGTGAAGGGCTTTGGCCGTCAGAAAGGTCACACCGAACTCTACCGCGGCGCCGAGTACGTTGTCGACTTTTTGCCCAAGGTCAAAGTCGAGGTGGTGCTCGACGATGATCAGGTCGACAGCGCCATAGACGCAATTGTCGCCGCTGCGAAAACCGAGAAAATCGGCGACGGCAAGATCTTTGTCACCTCCATCGAACAAACCATCCGCATTCGGACCGGCGAAACCGGATCGGACGCGCTGTAACCAAATATCAACTCCAGGAAGGACGTTTCGAACATGGCAAACCCTGTTCTCGACATGATCAAAGAAGAAGATGCGGCCTATGTCGACATCCGGTTTACCGACCCGCGCGGCAAGCTGCAGCACGTGACAGTGATGGCCGACCAGGTCGACGAGGATTTCCTCGAAGAAGGCTTTATGTTCGACGGCTCGTCCATCGCAGGCTGGAAGTCTATCGAAGCCTCCGACATGAAGCTGATGCCAGATCAGGACAGCGCCTATGTCGATCCGTTTTACGCCGAGAAAACCATCTGTGTGCACTGTTCGGTTGTCGAGCCCGATACCGGTGAAGCCTACGAACGTGACCCCCGCGGCACCGCCGAAAAGGCTGAGGCCTATCTGAAATCCTCCGGCATCGGCGACACCGCCTTCTTTGGCCCCGAGGCGGAATTCTTTTTGTTCGACGACGTGCGTTTTTCCAATAGCATCAACAAGGTATCCTACGAAGTTGATGCAACGGACGCGTCGTGGAACACTGACACCGAATACGAAATGGGCAACATGGGTCACCGTCCTGGCGTCAAGGGCGGCTACTTCCCCGTCAATCCCACGGATGAGTCCCAGGACCTGCGTTCGGAAATGCTCAGCACCATGAAGCGTCTCGGCATGAAGGTCGACAAGCACCACCACGAGGTGGCGTCCTGTCAGCACGAGCTGGGCTTGATCTTCGACAGCCTGACCAAGCAGGCCGATGAGCTGCAGAAATACAAATACGTGATCCACAATGTCGCCCAAGCCTACGGAAAATCGGCGACCTTCATGCCCAAGCCCGTCGCAGGCGACAACGGCACCGGCATGCACTGCAACATGTCGATCTGGAAAGACGGCAAGCCCCTGTTCGCAGGCGACAAATACGCGGATCTGTCGGACGAGGCACTGTTCTTCATCGGCGGCATCCTGAAACACGCCAAGGCGCTCAACGCCTTCACCAACCCCTCGACCAACAGCTACAAGCGTCTGATCCCAGGATTTGAGGCCCCCGTGCTGCGCGCCTACTCGGCCCGCAACCGCTCGGGCTGCGTCCGGATCCCGTGGACCGAGTCGCCCAAGGCCAAACGCGTTGAGGCCCGCTTCCCCGACCCGAGCGCCAACCCCTACCTGTGCTTTGCCGCGCTGCTGATGGCCGGCCTCGACGGGATCAAGAACAAGGTCCACCCCGGCGACCCATCGGACAAAGACCTCTACGATCTGCCACCCGAAGAACTGGCGGGCATTCCAACCGTCTGCGGCAGCTTGCGTGAAGCGCTGGAAGAGTTGGAAGCCGATATGGATTTCCTGCTGGCCGGTGACGTGTTCACCAAGGACCAGATCGAAGGCTACATCGCGCTCAAGATGGAAGAGATCGAAACATACGAACACACGCCGCACCCGGTGGAATTCGGAATGTACTACAGCTGCTAACTCCTCCCTGTTTCGCAGCTGACCTATGGGCGCGCCTTCGGGTGCGCCCTTTTTCATTGCGCAGTGTAACCGGCCGATAAAACAGACCTACACCTCCCCTCGCGGCGCCATGTTTGTTTCACGCGCAGATTGAAGTCTTGCCACAATTCGCTGTCACGTTTGTGCTGGTTAACACAGACCTACGGGCCGAAACATGAGCCAAACCAGTTTTGAAGAGCGTATCGCGCGCATCCAACAATCTCGGGGTGATGGGCATCAACCAGACCGGAGCGCGCCGGCACCGGCAATCGACGCCCGCCCACAACACATGCTGCCAAAAGCGCCATTGGCAGACAGCAACCTCAAATACGTGCTCAAGGGCATCTTTTCCGCCTTTGGCGCGCTGGGAACTGCTATCAAGATCGGCGCCGTATGCTTTGCCGCGCTCGCCTGGTTCATGATGTCAGACGAAACACGACGCGTTGGCGCGATGGTTCAAGCCGCCGATGACGAGGCCAACAACCGGCTGAGCCTGGCGCGCATGATGATCGGCGGCGACATGGGGCCAAACATCGCCTTCAAATCGGCGGTCAACAAGGCCGAAAAGCGGCTCGCCAGCGGCGATCTGACCCCTGATGAGGCGCGCAAGACCCGCGCCTTTATCTCACAGCACAAAGGCAAAACCGCTGCCGACGTGATGCGCGGGTCGATGAGCGGGATGCTGGTGATGGAGGCTGACGCGCTTGGCCAGCCGTTTCTCGCCGCCGAGATCAAGCGCAAGATGGACGCGTGCACAACCTCAAACTGCCTCGCAGCACATGAGGCACGCTACCGGGCGCAATTGGCTGACCTGCGCAAGCGCCAGCCACGCAACTGACACCGCAGCACTGCTTAGGCGCGGCAGATCACGCCCCACAACGACACCGTTGCACATTCCCCTTGGCCGCCGCACCTGCACCGCGCTAGACTCAGCGCATTGCTGTGCGAGGATATTTGTCATGCGTTTTTTAAGATCCAGCTTTTTGGCGTTGCTCCTCACCGGCAGCGCGGCTTTTGCCAGTTGCGGCAACTCCGGCGCCGGGTTTGAGGCATGGAAAGCAGGTTTTGCTGCCGAGGCAAGTAAAGCCGGGGTAAAAAGCGCGGGGCTGCAAGCACTGGCCAACGCGCAATACGCAACCCGCACCATCGCCGCCGACCGCAACCAGAAGAGCTTTCGCTACACGCTCGACAAATTCATGCAGATCCGCGGTGCCGACACGATTGTGGCCCAAGGCCGCAAGCGCAAAGCCCGCAACCCCGCGTTTTTCGCAGCCCTCGAACACCAATACGGCGTGCCCGCCGGGGTGCTGATCGCAATCCACGGCATGGAAACCGCCTTTGGCAATTTTATGGGCGACAGCGCCGTGGTCTCGGCCATAGTTACCCTGACCTATGATTGCCGCCGGTCGGACTTTTTCAAACCGCACGCCATTGGCGCGCTGAAACTGGTGGACCAAGGTTCGATTACCGGCGCGACGCGCGGTGCCAAACATGGCGAATTGGGTCACACGCAGTTCCTGCCCGGCAACGCACTGACCTACGGGATCGACGGCAATGGTGATGGACGCGTAGATCTCTACAACCTAACCGACGCGATGTCATCAACCGCCAATTTCCTGCGCCAAAAAGGCTGGAAACCCGGCAAAGGCTATCAAGAGGGACAACCCAATTTCGCAGCAATCCAGCAGTGGAACGCCGCAACCGTCTATCAACAGTCGATCGCCCTCATGGCCGCCCGCATCGATCGCTAGACCAAATACCGTCTGATAATGCGCGCCTATCTTGTGACGGCCCTGTCGACCCCCCTGCTCTGCCATAAGCGCCCGCGTGCCCCAAAAGCGCAGCACAAACCAACCACATCTTCTCTGTTTCAAAAAAATCCTCCCCGAAGGGCCGATTTGCAAAACGCGCCCCTCGCTTGCCTAAAGCGTGCTGAGCATCGGCACATCGTCGGCGCGCAGCACCAGCGTGTGGATCACAAAAACACACGCCCGGGTTTCCGGCAGCCGTAAAATGGTTTGCCGTTCGCTGCGGTAATATGGGCCGGTTGTCATCCCTGCCCCAACGCGCCGTGGCGCATTGACAGAGCGCGGCTGATATAGTTCTGGATCCTGATACCAGAGCTGATTGAACCGCCACAGCGGTCGGCCGACCTGCACCCCGTCAAAAAGCCGCTGCACCCGCCCCGCCAGACGCGCATCGTATTCCGCCACCTCTGCGTGGATCGGGATCAGCGCGCGCCCCGCCTTCTCGCGCAGCCGCCAGGACGCCGGAAAACACAGCACTGCACCCGTCAGCACATGGGCGTCGTCACGTTTCTCCATGATCACAAAGTCTGCCTGACACAACAGCCCCAGCGTGCGCATAGGGACCGCCCGCTCCACCGCCACCACGCGCCCGTCCGGGCATGTGACCCGCATGTCATCGACAACGAAACCAAGCCCCGGCAATTGCATCAGAACCGCTGCCAACAGCTCTTCGGCCGCAGGGCGCGCCGTCGGGTCGAGATAAAGCACCTCATCAGGTCTTTCGGCCAGCAATGCCGCGCGCCGCGCCATCTGCCCGGCATAGGCCTCGTCCACCCGCACCCACGGCCCAGTTTCAGGACGCACCCCCGGCAAAGGACGCGACACAGCCATGTCATCGGGGAGTTTTTGCTGAAGAACCGGGCGCATGGCAGACAGCTTTTCACATCCGCCAAACGCTCACAACGCCCCAAAACCGACGCGTCAGGCGTCGCAAATGCAAGCGACCGGCACGCGTTCCACCCGCAGGCTGACGGTAGGAAGGCGCCGATGAACCACCATTACCGCGATACCCGCAAAATCGACCCCACTCGCGGCGACACGCTGCTCGATGGCACCCCAAATGATACCAACCGGATTGAGATCGGCCCGCCACTTGCCACCCAACGCGACTGGCAGGCTGCCGGTCTGACCCTGCCCAATCTCGACGCCATGCGCCGGTACCGCTGGCGCCGCCTTACCCGGCATGTCGTCGAGCGCCGCTATGCTGGCATCCTGATGTTTGACCCGCTCAACATCCGCTACGCCACCGACACCACCAATATGCAGCTATGGAACGCGCACAACCCATTCCGCGCCGTGCTGCTCTGCGCAGACGGTTACATGGTGATCTGGGATTACAAGAACGCTCCGTTTCTCAGCAGCTTCAATCCGCTGGTGCGCGAGGTCCGTTCGGGCGCCGATCTGTTTTACTTTGACCGCGGCGACAAGGTCGACGTGGCTGCCGACGTGTTCGCAAACGAAGTGCGCGAACTCTGCGCCGAACACGCACCCGGAGAGATGCGGCTGGCAGTCGACAAACCGATGGTCCACGGTCTGCGCGCGCTCGAAGCGCAGGGTTTCACCGTCAAAGACGGCGAGGAAGTCACCGAAAAGTCTCGCAGCATCAAAGGCCCGGACGAGCTCTTGGCCATGCGCTGCGCCGTGCATGCCTGCGAAGCCAGCGTGCAGGCGATGGAAGATTTCGCGCGCGCTCATGTGGGCGACGGCACCACCTGCGAAGACGACGTCTGGGCGGTGTTGCACGGCGAAAACATCAAACGCGGCGGCGAATGGATCGAAACCCGCCTGCTCGCCTCTGGCCCACGCACCAACCCGTGGTTTCAGGAATGCGGGCCGCGCGTGTGTCAACGCAACGAGATCATCAGCTTCGATACCGATCTGGTGGGCAGCTATGGCATCTGCGTCGACATCTCACGCTCGTGGTGGATCGGCGACCAGACACCGCGGCCAGACATGATCTACGCCATGCAGCACGCCCATGAGCACATCATGCAGAACATGCAGATGATCAAACCGGGCGTCACCATCCCGGAACTCACCGCAAACACGCATGTGTTGGACGACAAGTTCCAGGCGCAGAAATACGGCTGTTTGATGCACGGCGTGGGCCTCTGCGATGAATGGCCGCTTGTGGCCTACCCGGACCAAGCGGTGCCCGGTGCCTTTGACTACCCGCTTGAGCCGGGCATGGTGCTGTGCGTCGAAGCGGCCGTGGGCGAGGTCGGCGGCGATTTCACCATCAAGCTCGAAGATCAGGTCCTGGTCACCGAAACCGGATATGAAAACCTGATCAGCTACCCGTTTGATGCGGCTCTGATGGGCGCCTGAGGCGGACCGCCACCCACTGTGCCGCGCTACACCACTGCGTGAGCAATGTAACAATCACTGGCCAGCGGCCCGACGGCGCCCCATCCTTGCGACAAAGGAGAGTGCCCATGCCCAGCGAACGCATCACCTTCGACGGTCACGCAGGCCCTTTGGCTGCCCGGCTTGATATGCCCGAGGGGCCGCATCTGGCGACCGCGATCTTTGCCCACTGTTTTACCTGCGGCAAGGATATCCCGGCCGCGCGCCGCATCGCCTCGCGATTGACAACCATGGGTATTGCCGTGCTGCGGTTCGATTTCACCGGGTTGGGACATAGCGGGGGCGAGTTTGAAAACACCAGCTTCACCTCCAATGTCCGCGACCTCGAACAGGCCGTCGCCTATCTGGAACACCGCGAGATGCCGCCAACTCTGATGATTGGCCATTCGCTGGGCGGCGCGGCCGTGCTCAAAGCCGCGGCGAACCTGCCCCATATCAAAGCCGTCGCCACGCTGGGTGCGCCGTTTGATCCCGGGCATGTCACCCACAATTTCGCCGACGCCCTGCCCGACATCGCAGCCCATGGCAGCGCCGAGGTTAGCCTGGGCGGCAGGCCCTTTCGCATCGGTCAGGAATTTGTGCAGGACGTCGAAGCCGAAGAGTTGGCGCCGGTCATCGGTCGGCTCAACGCCGCGCTCCTCGTGCTGCACGCCCCGCGCGACGCAATTGTCAGCATCGACAACGCCAGCCAGATTTTTCTGGCGGCCAAACACCCCAAGAGCTTTGTCACCCTCGACGATGCCGACCACCTGATTTCCAGCGCAGAACATGCCGAATATGCCGCTGACATTATCGCCACATGGGCGCGAAAGTATCTGGCGTTGAAACCGCCGGCACCGCCCATCGGCGTCCCCGAAGGCATCGTGCGCGCGTCCGAAGCGGACCCCGACGGGTTCTTGCAGGACATCACCCACGGCACCCGTCACCACATATTGGCCGACGAACCCCGCGCCTATGGCGGCACAAACAAGGGGCTGTCCCCCTACGGACTGGTCAGTGCGGGGCTGGCCGCGTGCACCTCGATGACCATCCGCATGTACGCCCGCCGCAAGGGCTGGCCGCTGGCGCATGTCTCGGTCGATGTCAGCCACGAAAAAGTGCATGCGCAAGATGCCGACCCAGTGGCCGACACCAAGGTGGATAGCTGGCACCGCCGCATCACCCTAAGCGGGCGGTTATCCGATGATCAGCGCACCCGCCTGCTGCAGATCGCTGACCGGTGCCCGGTGCACCTCACGCTGGAACGTGCCTCCCACGTGATCACAGAGCTGGCCCCCACACCCGCCGCGCTGGAAACAAGCTGACAGACATCGCGGCGGCGCACGCAAGCGCATCTGCATATTCTCATTGGCGGTGTAGGCGAAATTCGTTGGGTCTTGAGGCACCGCAATCTGGCACCCAACCCAGCCAACAGAGGCGCCGCAGCACGTCAGCTTAGCCGATCAGATAGGTCGCCCCTGCGCTCATGCGTCTATCAATTCGGCCAATTTCAGCCGCTGTATCTTTCCGGACGGTCCCTTTGGCAGCGCGGCGAGAAAGTGGATGACATCCGGGCTCTTAAAGCCACCCAAACGTTCACGACACAGCGCAATCAGCGCGCTGCTGTCGACCGCTGATCCTGCGCGCACGCACACCGCCGCTTCGACGGTTTCGCCGTATCGGTCACATTTGCGCGCGAACGCTGCTGCCTCGATGACGTCCGGGTGGGTGTACAGCGCCTCGTCCACTTCTCGCGGCGCGATATTCTCTCCGCCTTTGATGATCAACTCTTTCAGCCGTCCAGTGACAAAAACATAGCCGTCTTCGTCCATGCGCCCGAGATCCCCGGTGCGCAGCCAACCATTGCGGAACGTCGCTTGCGTCGCGTCGGGATTGTTCAGATAGCCCAGCATGACGTTTGGACCGCGTATGGCAATTTCGCCCTCACTCCCGTCAACGACGCGCTGCCCGGTGATGTTCTGTATTTCCACCTCGCAGCCAAACCCGATCCCAGGTGAGCCGATCTTGCGCGGACCCGGCGGCAGCGGGTTGGACAGGATCTGCGCCGCCGTTTCGGTCAGACCCATCGTCTCGACAATGGGCACGGAAAACCGCGCCTCAAAGGCGGTCTGCGTTTCAACCGCCAGCGCGGATGAGGCTGACCTGCCAAACCGCAGCCGGGCGCGGCACACGGCATCCGGGTCTTCGTCACCATGCAGCAGGTGCGAAATGATCGTTGGCACGGCCGAAAACCACGTCGCGCAGCTTGCAGACGCTTGCGCCCAAAATTGTGACGCCGAGAACCGCGACACAACCGCCAGCGATCCACCCGAGACCAAGGCGCCCATGACCGTCACGCACAGGCCGTTGATGTGGTAAATCGGCAGCACGCAGAACCCGCGATCCTTGTCATCAAGCGCGTGTGCGATGGCTGTTGTCCAGCCACCGGCAAGCAGGCTTGCATGGCTGTGCAACACGCCCTTAGGGCGGCCCGTGGTGCCCGAAGTGTACATCAAAAGCGCATGATCGCCGGGCGCGATGTCGTGCAAGGGGGCGGCACCGGCGGCATCTGCTTGGATGCGTTGAACCCCCGTTGGGTTGGCGGCGTCAAAAAGATCGGCGCACGCGGCATGCACAAAGGCAAAGCGGGCACCCGAATGCTCAAGCGCATAGGCAATCGCGCTCTTGCCTGCGGCCAGGTTGATCATCGTCGCCCGAAAACCGCCTGTTAAAGCGCCGTAAAGCGCGACCAGCCCGTCGCGGCAATTGGGCGCGACGATGGCCACGCTTTCGCCTTTGGCCGCGCCGCGCGCTGTCAGGTGGCGGGCAAAGGCTGTGGCGTCTTCCGCAAGCTCCGCCCAGCGCATTTCGGTTCCGTCTTCGGGAAAAACGAACGCCACACCGCCCTTTTTGGCCCGCATGGCCAGCCAGTCGCGCACCGTGCCCGCGGGCGGCAGATCGGGCGAGAGGGTCATTTGCCCGCCGCATCCCAATAGTCGGAAAAGATCGCATCCAGCGTGGGTTCCTGCGGCGGGATTTCCCTCACGATCTTGGTCGTTTGCAAAAAGTGTTTCCAGTGCACGTTCTCATCCACCGCGTTGCCGCCCCAGCTGCCGCACCCCATTGACAGGGAAAATGGCATCCCGTTGGTGAACGCGCCGCCGGTGGCAAAGGTGTGCGCCTGATTGACGATAACGCGGCTCGTCGGCACTGCTTTGGCCAGCAGCAGCGGCCGGTTGTCATCGCTTGTGTGCAGTCCGACAGAATGCCCCGCGCCCTGATGTGCCTGTATCTGCTGCGTCGTTGCGACGGCCTCGTCAAAGTCGCGCGCCGCATAAAACGCCAGAACGCGGCTCAGCTTTTCGCCCGACAACGGGTGTCCCGGTCCGATGCCAGCGGTGGGCACAGCGATGTATTCTGTCCCGTGCGCAACCTGCCCCTGTAGCCCCAGCGCCGAAATCATCTTGTCCGCGTCTTGCGCGATGACCTTTCTGTTCAGATGACCATCCGGCCACAGCGCGTCCACCACGGCAGCTTCGTCATCCACCACAGCGCCGCCCGCCGCTGACATGGCGTCGATGAACGCATCGCGCACCGCATCGACGACCACAACCGCGTTTTCAGACGAACACGATGTCGCGTTGTCAAAGGTTTTGGAGGCGCGAATTTTTTCCGCCGCTTCGGTCAGATTGGCGGTTTCGTCCACAATGACGGTGACATTGCCTGCGCCCACAGCCACCGCCGGGGTGCCCGCGGTCTGCGCGCGATGCACGTTATTTTGACTGCCGGTCGCAACAATCATGTCGCAGGTTTCCATCAACCGCTGGGTTTTTTCTTTGGACCCTGGGGCCGGGACCATCTGCACCAGGTGCGGGTTCTCGCCAATCTTGGCGAATTCGGCATAGATGAAGTCCAGCAACTTCTGGCACGTCGCCACGCCTTTGGGTGAGGGTGCGATGATGATCGAGTTGCCGCATTTCAATGCGTTGATGATGTTGTTGGCGGGCGTTGCCGCCGGGTTGGTCGACGGCACCACAGCAGCAATCACGCCCTTGGGGCGCGCAATCTCGGTGATGCCGGTGGCGCGGTCGTCTCGGATAACACCGAAGGTGGCCACATGCTGAATGTCGCGCAGCAGGCCCAGTGTCTTGCGATGGTTCTTGGTAATCTTGTCGGGCACATTGCCCAGACCGGTGGTTGCAACCGCAAGCTGCGCAAGGGCCGCGTTTCGTCCCGGCTCCATAATGGCCCAGCCGACGGCTGCAGCCGCGCGATCATAGCGTGCCTGGCTGCCGCCGCGTTCATATTCGGCCTGAGCGGCGCGTGACAGCGCGACAATGGCATCGAGGTCAGACAAGGGATCAGCGGCGTTCATCAGGTATCTCATTGGACATGCGGGCGCGCGCGGAACGGCGCGCGCCCTAGGTTTGGGTCAAAGGCCCGCCAAAAGCTCTTTGAGCGTCTCTTCGCGCGCGGCCCACATCTCAAGCACTTCGGCGCGTGTCATGATGTGCATCGGGCTGCCTCCCGCTTTCATCTTGCCCGCGACACGACCGTTTTCGAACATCGTCGGGACGATCTCGGCCAGCTTGTCGATGATCGGCTGCGGCGTTCCTTTTGGCACCATCACGCCGCGAAAGTTCACCGATGCATTGTCGATGTCAAAGCCTTGCTCTTTCATCGTCGGCACGTCTTCCATAAAGGCGTTCCGCGCGTTGTCAAAAACGCCCAGGATCTTGACGTTGCCCGCTTCGCGCGCGCGGAACGCATCAGAGAGGTTGTTGACCCCGCCCAACACTTCGCCCGCAATCACCGCCTTCATCGCGCCAGCGCCGCCCTTGTTGTTGGGGATGTAGGCCAGCTTGACGCCGGCGGCCTTTTCCAGCTGCAAGGCGGCAATGTGGTGGCCGACAAACAGACCCGCCCCCGAAAACGTCAGCCCGCCGGGATTGGCCTTGGCGTAGTCCACGACATCCTGCATCGTATTGAACTGGCTGTCGGCGGCAACGACAAAGACGGCCGGGTCCGCGCCCCAATTGGCAATCGGCTCAAAACTGTCGGCCGAATACTCCACGCCGCCTTCAATCGACTGCGCGATAAAGTGCGGAATGTTGTAGGCCCCCAGCGTGTAGCCATCCGCCTCGGCCTGCGTGGCAAACCAGTTCCAGCCAACGCGACCGCCCGCACCCGGTTTGTTGATGATGGCAATGGGCATGCCCAGCGCATCTTCGTTGCCCGCTGTCATGGTCACGATGCGTGCCTGAAAATCCGTTGCCCCACCGGCGCCATAGCTGACCATCATCATGATCGGACGCTCGGGAAAGCTTTCATGTCCGCCAGCCGTTGCGGCACCAGTAAGACCCATCAACGCGATGGATGCGGCTGCGATTAGGTTCTTCATTGTTTTCCTCCCTAGGAAGTTTGATCTGCCGCCATTGCGGTTCAGAAGAAAATCTCTCGCGGTGTGAACACGTTGAGCAACATCGCAAAGAGACCGTACATGACCGCCCAAAAGCCGGCGGTGATGACACAGCGCTTGATCCAGCTCTTGGCCGCGCCGTGCGGCCCCGGATCGTAGAGCGATACAAGGATGAAAAAAGCCAGCGTAGAGGCGGTGTAAAAACCCAAGGTTTCCGCCGCCCAGTAGACAAAGACCAGGGCGATGATCAGCCCCGGCAGGATGCTTTTCATTGCGGCTGCAGATAGACCATTGCCAACCTTGGTGCGTCCCAACACCGCTTTGCCAAACGTCCACAGCGCAAGCACGACAAATACGGTTGAAATGATGCGCGGGAACAGGAACGCAGCCGCCGGTTGCGCGGTGTAAGACACATGGGTGACCCAGATACCCACGGCCGCGACCAGACCGCTGGCAACGATGTGTTGGTTGCGCGGCAGATCGGTCATGACAGCGCCTCTTCTTTGGCCACCGCATCGTCTTTGGTGGTGTAGCGGCGGCTTTTCAGCTCCATCCACACCGAATACCCGATGGAGCCCACGACAATGGCAATCAGCGTCAGGTTCAACACGCCAGTGAAGAAATAGCTGCCAATGCTCGACGTGGCATTTGCGATCATCGCGCCCTGGACAAAGTTCGCTTCGGCAATTGGGCCCAGGATGAGGCCAAGCACCAAAGGTGCCGCAGAAAAGCCAAAGCGCTCGAGGAAATACATGCCCGTGCCAAGCCCCATCATGATGTAGACGTCGCCCATCGAGTTCTGCACCGAATAGCTGCCAAACACCGCCAGGCCCAACACGACGGCGGCCATGACATTGTTTGGCACCTGCGCCACGCGCGCGGCTAGACCAGCGATGTAAAGCCCAAAGATACACATCAGGATCTGCCCGATCAGCATCGAGTTGATAAAGGTCCACGCCACATCCGGATAGTTATCGAAAAGATCGCTGCCCGGGAAAATGCCGTGGATCAACAGCCCCCCCAGCAAAACCGCCGCGGTCGGCGACCCGGGAATGGACAAGGTCAACAGCGGCACCAGTGATAGGCCGACCATGGCGTTGTTGGCGCTTTCGGCGGCGATCACGCCTTCGCTGTGGCCAGAGCCGAATTTTTCCCGCTCGGGGCTCAGCTTTTTTGACTGATCATAGGCAACAAGCCCCGCGATCTGCCCGCCCACCCCGGGGATCAAGCCGATGATCGAACCGGTAAGCGTACCGATGCTGAGGGCGCGAAATCGGGCAAAGACTTCCCTGAACGCCTGCGAGATCGGGTGTCGCTCGACACTCAGCACTTCGGCATCCAGCCGCCTGCGGCCCTTGGCAAACATGGTGATCACTTGCGGGATGGCAAAAAGCCCGATCAGCGCCGGAATGACATTGATCCCACCCGAAACGCTGGAGTGAAAGATAAACCGCTGCGCGCCCATGATGTCATCAAACCCGACCGTCGCCAGCCAAAGGCCGATGCAGCCCGACAACAGCCCCTTTACAACCGAGCTTGAATCAAGCGACCCGATGATCGTGACGCCCAAAATGGCAAGCCAGAACAGTTGCGACGGACCAAATGCGAGGGCCCATTGCGCCAGCACCGGTGTCAGAAAAATCAACAGGAAGACGCCGAAAATGCCACCCACCGCAGACGCCAGAAAAGACAGCTGAAGCGCGCGCGCGCCTTGCCCGTTTTGGGCCATGGTGTGCCCGTCCAGCGTGGTGGCGATATTGGCCGGCGCCCCGGGGATCTTCAGCAGGATCGCGCTCACCGCACCGCCCGCAACCGTTGAGGTATATGCCGCACCCAGCAGGATCAGGCCCTGCGCAGGTTCCAGCCGAAAGGTAAACGGAATGAGCAACGCAACCGCCATCGTCGGCGATAGGCCGGGTGTTGCGCCCAGGATCAGCCCGCCGATTGTCCCAACCAGCAACAGCATGAAATTGAACGGCGTAAAGACCTCACCGAAGTACAGCAGAAACTCCAAGCCGCATCCTCCCAAATCCTGGCTTGTCGTGATTGATCTGGTAGCCTAGGCAATGAAAATAGTTTTGCAAATGTTTTCATTTTTCGGCACACCGCGCCCATTATGGCAGGTAAAATGAAGGACCAGGCAGACATTGTGGCCGTTGCCAAGGCGGCGCGGGTGTCACCGTCGACCGTCTCGCGCAGCTTCAATCACCCCGACCTGGTGAAACCCGCGACACGCAAAAAGATCGACGCCGCCGTGCGCCGTCTCGGCTACATCCGCAACCGCGCGGCGCAAACGATACATGGCATCCGCAGCGGTACTATCGGCCTCATCGTCCCGACCATAGACCAGGCGATCTTTGCCGAACTGATCCAGAGCTTTTCGTCGGCGGTCGAGGAAAAGGGGTTCACCATCCTGCTGGCCTCACACGGCTACAACCTGGAACGGGAATATGCCCTGACCCGCAAGATGCTCGAGCATCGTGTGGACGGCGTCGGGTTGATCGGCATTGAGCATTCGAACGACACGTTCGAATTGCTGTCGCAGCAAAACGTGCCCTCGCTCCTGCTGTGGAACTACGCCGCCGACGCGCCGTTTCCATGCGTCGGCTCGGACAACTACCAAGCGGGGTTTCTGATCGGGCAGCACGTCGCGGGGCTTGGTCACAGGCGCATTGCCACGATTTTTCCGCCACAGGAAGGCAATGACCGGGCGTCGCTGCGATTGCGCGGGGTCACGGATGCGCTGCGCCAGGCGGGAATCGAAACGCGCAGCACTTGGTGTTTGGAGACCCCTTACACTGTCGCCGCCTCCAAGTCTGCGGTGTTGTCGCTGATCGCATCCGATGACCGACCCAGCGCCATTATCTGTGGCAATGACGTTCTCGCCTGGGGGGCGATGCACGCCCTCTCGAGCGCCGGGATTGACGTGCCGCAGCAGATGTCGGTGACGGGCATCGGCGATTTCAACGGCTCAAAGGACTTCGAACCGGCGCTGACCACGATCCGCATCCCGGCCCGCACAATTGGCGCCAAAGCGGCAGATGCGGTTGTTCAGCTTATCACCAGCGCCGGTCAGGCCGACGTCGGCGCATTGTTGCTGCCAGAGCTTATGGTGCGGCAGACGTGCAGCGCGTTAAGCGGATGAGTGGCGCCTGGCAGATCGCTGACGCGCGTAGACCTTTCAAGCGATACGGTTCAGCCATCTACGAAAAAACATCCGTGAACGATCGCCAAGGCCTCAAGTTCTGCGGCAGGTGAACGGCACCGCATGGCCCCACGCACGTGCGCCCTGCTTTCAAGCCAAACCGGCCGAAAGGCCAGCACAACACCTGACACCTTCCAGCGATCCGACCACAGAAATTTCACACCTCCGAGAGGTGCACCGCAAGCATACACACCCCGTCACGCCCCCAAAATCGCGCAATAATTAAGCGGTGCGCCAATTTTCCCGGCAGTTTTCCCAATTTCAACGGGAAGTGAAGGACCAAGCCGCCTGCCCGCCCTTCCTCGCGCACCACGCGGTCATCTTCTCTACTACGGTAGCGCCCAGCATTCAGGAGGTTTTTCTTATGAACAAAGCAACGCTGACCGCAGCCCTTGTCGCGATCCCCTTCGCAGCCGAGGCCGATGAGACCCTCACGCCAGTGACGTTTGGCACCAACTGGCTGGCGCAAGCCGAACATGGCGGCTTTTACCAATCCGTCGCCGATGGGACATACGCCGCCTGTGGGCTTGACGTGACCATCGTGTCGGGCGGCCCGCAGGTGAACAACCGCGCGCTCTTGCTCGCTGACCGGATCCAGTACCACATGGGCGGCGACATGCTGCAAGCGTTCAATGCCGTGGCAGAAGACATCCCCGTGGTCGCCGTCGCCGCCATCTTTCAAAAGCACCCGCAGGTCATTGTCGCCCACCCCGACGTCACCAGTTGGGAAGAGTTGAAAGACAAAACCCTGTTGATCGGCGACAACGGCTACTCCAGCTACTACCAGTGGATGATTGCCGAACACGGCTTTACCGCTGACCAGCGCCAGCCCTACACGTTTAACCCGGCCCCGTTCATTGCCAACACCGACACTGCCATGCAGGGCTACCTGTCGTCTGAACCCTATCTGGTGCAAAAAGAGGCCGGCTTCGAACCCAACGTCTTCTTGATCGCGGACAACGGCTATTCCTCCTACGCGACCACGATTGAGGTGATGCAATCCACAATCGACGCAAACCCCGACCAGGTGGCCTGCTTTGTCGACAGCTCCCTGACCGGTTGGTACAACTACCTCTACGGCGACAGCGCTGCAGCGGATGCGCTGATCCTCGAAGCCAACGCCGACATGTCCCAGGACAAGATCGATTTTGCCAAAAACATGATGCGCGAAGAGGGCATCGTGGACAGCGGCAAGACGCTGGAACTGGGCATTGGCGCAATGTCGGACGAGACAATCGGTGATTTCTATCAAAAGATGGTAGATGCTGGGGTGATTGACGCGGATCTCGACTGGAAAGCGGCCTACACGCTCGACTTCACCAACAAGAAAGTTGGCATGGACCTCAAGCCCTGACAGCAGCGATCCAGCAATGCCGGTCCGGTCGCACCCGACCGGACCTGTCAGGAGAAGTGGATGGCAAAAATCGCCCCTTTTGCAGAGCGTCAGGACCTGATGCGCGTGGACACCGTGGACAAGGTGTTCCCGGGCGATGTTCAGGCCCTGCGCGCCATGTCACTGGCGGTGCGCGAGGGCGATTTTATCTCGCTGCTTGGCCCGTCGGGCTGTGGCAAGTCCACCGCCCTGCGGCTGATCGCAGGCCTGTCGGCGCCCACAAACGGACGCATCGAATGGGCAAAAACCCGCGAAAAGGGCGATCTTGGCGTGGTGTTTCAGGAACCAACACTGATGCCTTGGGCCACGGTGGCCCAGAACGTGTTCCTGCCCTTCCGGCTGGAGGGCAACAGCTACGCCTCGGTGCGCGACGACATCTTGCAAGTGCTCAAGCTGGTCGGCTTGGACAAATTCCAAAACGCCTACCCGCGCGAGCTGTCAGGCGGCATGAAAATGCGTGTGTCCATCGCTCGCGCGATGGTGACCCAGCCCAAGCTGATCTTGATGGATGAACCCTTTGCCGCCCTCGACGAAATCACGCGTTTCAAGTTGAACAACGACCTGCTTGAGATGCAGGCGCGGATCGGCTGCACGGTGATTTTTGTCACCCACTCCGTTTTTGAAAGCGTGTTTTTGTCCGACCGCATCGTTGTCATGGCCGCCCGCCCTGGCCGCGTGATCAAAGAGGTGCACGTGGACGCCCCCTACCCCCGCGATGAAGCGTTTCGCACATCCGCAGAATACGCCGCGCACTGCCGCGCCGCCTCGCAGGCGCTGGAACTGGCGATGGAGCCCGCCGCATGAGCGTGACCGAACTCAACGACCAAACCGCATCTGCACGCGCGCCCACCGTTGACGCCGAAGAGGCGCGGCGCGCACGCAAACGCCGGATCGAAAAGACGGCGCGCTGGGTGCTGCCGCTATTTGTCATGGTGCTGATGATCTGGCTCTGGGACCGTATCGTGGTGTGGAACGACATCCCCCACTTTATCCTGCCCAGCCCCGCGCGGGTTTGGAACAGCCTGACCGGTGACTGGGCGATCCTGTGGGACAGCGCGCTACTGACCGGGCGGATCACGCTGCTGGCGCTGGCCATTGCCGTTATCGGCGGCGCCGGCCTTGCCATCCTCTTTAACCAAAACAAGATGGTGGAACTGTCGCTCTATCCCTATGCGGTGATCCTGCAGGTGACACCCGTCGTCGCCATTGCGCCACTGATCTTCATCTATGTCGAAAGCAAGACGGTGGGCATGCTGCTTTGCGCCTGGATCGTGGCGTTCTTTCCCGTGCTCAGTTCCACGACGCTTGGCCTCAACTCGGTTGATCACAACCTGCGCGACCTATTTCGCATCTACGGCGCCACCCGCTGGCAGCGGCTGTGGATGCTGCAATTGCCCTCTGCGCTGCCCTATTTTCTGGGCGGGCTGAAGATTGCGGGTGGCCTGTCACTGATCGGCGCGGTGGTGGCCGAACTTGTCGCGGGCACCGGCGGCGTGGGAACCGGCTTGGCCTTTCGCATCCAAGAGGCCGGATACCGGCTAAACATCGCGCGCATGTTTGCAGCACTGGCAATTGTCGCGGCGATGGGCGTCTTCATCTTCGCCGCGCTGTCGCTTTTATCGCATCTGTTGCTGCGCAAGTGGCACGAAAGCGCGATCAAGCGGGAGACTTGATGGACTTTCGCGCTCTGCCCAGCGGACACATAACCCTCGCCAACGTCACTGTTCCTGCCTGCCTTCTGGGACAGGACGGCGATCTGGTCACAACCGATCTGCACGTGGCCGATGGAACCATCAGCGACCGCCCCGGCGAACGGATCGATATGGCGCGGGCGATGGTTTTGCCCTGCTTTACCGATATGCACGTGCATCTGGACAAGGGCCATATTTGGCCACGTGCCGCGAACCCGGACGGCTCATTTGCGGGCGCGCTCACAAGTGTGCGCACGGATCATACCAACTGGTCAGTGGACGATCTGCGCCCGCGGATGGAATTTGGCATCGCCTGCGCCTATGCCCACGGCACCCGCGCGGTGCGCACCCATATCGACAGCATTCCGCCGCAGCCGCAGATCTCCTGGCCGCTTTTTGCCGAACTGCGCGAGGCATGGACCGGACGGGTCGACCTGCAAGCCGTGTGCCTGATCGGCTGCGACCACTTTTCCGAAACGGGTGATTTCCGGGCGACCGCCGATCTGGTGGCAGACCATGGCGGCGTTCTGGGCATGGTGACCTATCCGGTCCCGGATCTGCGCGACAGGCTGCTGGGGTTTTTCCGTCTCGCCGCGGATCGCGGGCTGAATGCGGATTTTCACGTCGACGAAACGATGGACGCCACGTCCGAAACCCTGCGCCTGATCGCTGAAGTTGCGCGGGACGTGGGCTTTGACGGGCGCATCGTTGTTGGCCATTGCTGTTCGCTCTCGACCCAGAACGAGGCGCGCGCGCTCGACACGCTGGACCTAGTCGCCGCGGCCGGGATGCACGTTGTCAGCCTGCCCATGTGCAACCTCTATCTGCAAGACCGCGCTGTCGCAGGCACCGCGCGCACGCCGCGCAATCGCGGCGTCACCCTGGTGCACGAGATGAAAGCGCGCGGCATCCCGGTGTCATTTGCCTCTGACAACACCCGCGATCCGTTTTATGCTTATGGCGATCTCGACATGCTCGAAGTCATGCGACAGGCCACGCGCATCGCGCATCTGGATCATTCGGCGCATGACTGGGTGTCCGCCTTTACTCTGCAACCCGCCGCGACATGCGGGTTTGCCGCGCAGGGCCTCACCCCCGGCGATCCGGCCGATCTTGTGCTCTTCAAAGCGCGCGAATGGACCGAGCTTTATGCCCGCCCGCAATCGGACCGCATTGTGCTGCGCGGCGGAAACGCAATTGATCGGACATTGCCCGACTACGCCACTCTCGACCATCTGTGGGAACCAACATGAACATCGACGCTGCCAAAACCGCCCTTGCCCATCTCGACCTCGAAGAACGCGCGGCCAATATCCGCGCGTCGTCACGCGACTTTTTCTGGTACTCGCCCGTGCTCAAGGACCGGCTGGACCACGTGATGGCGGACTTTGTCGTCCGGCCCCGCAACGAGGCCGAGGTGATCGAAGTTCTCAAAGCCTGCTACACTCACGATGTGCCCGTCACCACGCGCGGCGCCGGAACCGGCAATTACGGTCAGGCCATGCCGCTGCGGGGTGGGTGCGTCATGCACCTGCGCCACATGACAGCGGTCAAGGAAATTCATCCTGGCCGCGTGATCGTGGAACCCGGCTGCTTGCTCAAAGACCTCGATGCCGCGTGCAAGGCACACTCCGCACAAGAAATCCGTATGTTCTCCTCGACCTGGGCGACCGCGACCATCGGCGGCTTTATCGCCGGCGGCTCGGGCGGCGTGGGGTCATGCACCTGGGGCTCTTTGCGTGATCTGGGCAACATCATCCGCCTGCGCGTCGTCACAATGGAACAAGAGCCGCGCGTGCTCGAATTTCGCGGCGAAGAGCTGGCGCGCGTATCCCACGCCTATGGCACCAACGGCATCATCACGGAAATTGAGGTGCCGCTGGCCCCCGCTTATGACTGGATCGAGATGTTTGTCACCTCCAAGGACTTCATGGCCGCCACCCGCTTTACCGAGGCGCTGGCCAACGAAACCGGGATCCTGATCAAACTGGGCACCGTCTTCGAGGCCCCAACCGCCAAGGACTATTTTCAACGCGTGGCCCCGCATGTCGCGGCGGATGACCACCTCATCGCCCTGATGGTGGCGCCGCACTCGATGGACGGGTTCGAGACATTTCTTGGCCGCCATGAGGGGCTGAACCTGATCTACCGCAGCGACGATCACACCTGGGACCGCAGCCCCGGAACCCTGTTCGAATACGGCTGGAACCACACCACCTTGCGCGCGCTCAAGGTGGACCCCTCGATCACCTACCTGCAGGTGCGGTACGGATACCCCGAGCATCTCGACCTCATTGAAAAGATGCGCGATGCGCTGTCACCCGAAGTGCTGCAACACCTCGAAGTGCTCAAGGAAAACGGCAAGGTGATGTTTGCCGGGCTAAGCCTGGTCAAATTCACCACCGAAGAGCGGTTGGACGAGATCGTGAAAATGCACGAAGACGCCGGCGCCATGATCTTCAACCCGCACCGCTACACGCTGGAAGAAGGCGGGCGGCAAACCGTCGACGACCGCCAACTGACCTTCAAACGCGAGGCGGATCCCAAAGGGCTGCTCAATCCCGGCAAGATGATCGCGTGGGACGATCCCGATTGGGATTTCAGCCGCATGTACGCCTATCCCAAACTGCAGGACGCCGAATGACCCCCGCGCCCACAGTGGCAAATGACCCGGTGCGCGCGCTGGTGTTGGCAGCCCACCCGGTGCCCGACAGCTTCAACGCCGCCCTGCACAGCCAGGTTGTCCGCACATTGCGCGGACGCGGCTGGGAGGTGGACGACTGCGACCTCTACGCCGAACGGTTCGACCCCGTCATGTCCGAGGCCGACCGGCGCGGCTATCACGACGTGCCGGACAACATCGCGCCGGTCAAAGCATATGTCGACCGCCTACAGGCCGCCGATGCGCTGGTGCTGGTGTTTCCGGTGTGGAACTTTGGCTACCCGGCCATCCTCAAAGGGTTTCTCGATCGGGTCTTTCTGCCCGGCGTGTCGTTCCGGCTGGACGAGGGCAAGGTGGTGCCAAATCTGACACGGATCAGGCGGCTTGCCGCGGTGACAACCTATGGCGGCACCCGGCTGCGCGCGGCATTGTGCGGCGACCCGCCGCGCCGCTGCGTCACCCGCGCCATGTGGCACGTCTGCCGACCCCGCACGACGAAATATCTTGCGCTTTACGACATGAACCGGGCCCGAGATGACACCCGCCATCGCTTTCTGACCCATGTCGGAGACCAGCTAAGGACATTCTGATGCGCGCGCTCATCATCTTTTGCCACCCCAAAGAAGACAGCTTTAACGCCGCCGTGCTCGATACGGTCACGTCGCATTTGACCTCCGCGGGCGTCGAATACCGCTTGCGCGACCTCTACCGCTCTAATTTTATGCCCGTTCTCACCGCGCACGAGCTTGATTGCTATCTGGACGAAAGCCGGAACACTCAGCCAGTCGCCCAAGACGTCGAGGATGTGCAATGGGCGGACGCGTTGATCTTTATCTATCCCACATGGTGGTACGGCCTGCCCGCGATGCTCAAAGGGTGGCTCGACCGCGTGCTGGTGCCCGGCGTGGCCTTTGTCATGCCCAAAGGCGAGGGTGACAACATCCGCCCCGGCCTCACGCATATCACGCGGCTGGGCGTGTTTACGACCTGCGGCGCGTCCTGGTGGCTGACCACGTTGATCGGATCGCCCGGCCGCCGCATGCTGACACGCGGGCTGCGCGCGATTTGTGCAAAACGCTGCCGGACCGTGTTTGCCGCGCATTATTTGATGGACAGTTCGACAACCGCCTCAAGGTCGCGCTACCTTAAGCAGGTGGCAGGCAGAATGCAGAGGCTAACGGCATGATACCAGTGCTGGATTGGGCGCAAACCCGCAACGACCGCGCAGGCTTTACCGCGGCACTGGGAGCGGCTGTGCGCGAAACGGGTTTCTTTCTGCTGGCCAATGCCGAGGTGCCGCAAGGTCTCAAGGACACAGTGTTCAAACACGCCGACGCGTTTTTCAGCCTGCCGCGCGCTGAAAAGGCCAAGCTGTCGATCCTCGACACCCCACATTTTCGCGGGTGGGCCAAACCGGGCGACGAGTCGCTGGACGAAACGCAACCCGAGGTCGACACCAAAGAAACGTTTAACATCGGCTACGATCTGGCGCCCGATGATCCGCGTGTGCTGTCAAATGAACCTTTTCGCGGAGTAAACCGCTGGCCCGAGATCCCCAGATTTGCCGATGCGATGCTGGCCTATTACAACGCCTGCCAGGCCCAAGCGCTCGATCTGCTCAGCGTGATGGCCGAGGATTTGGGACTCGCCTCCGACCACTTTGCCGCGCACTTTACGCACCCTTTGTCGGCCATGCGCCTGCTGCACTATCCGCCAGCCACCGGGGCCGACAGCGAAATCGGCGCGGGCGCGCATACCGACTATGGCGCCATCACCTTGCTGATGACAGATGGCGAACCCGGCCTGCAAGTGCGCCCGCGCGGCGGCGACTGGACCGATGTGCCGCATGTCCCGGGCGCCTATGTGGTCAATATCGGCGACTGCTTGATGCGCTGGACCAACGATATCTACGTCTCAACCCCGCACCGCGTGCTGCCACCGCAACGGCAACGCCGGTCCGTTGCCTTCTTTTGCGAGGCAAACCCCGACGCGCTTGTGGCGGCACTGCCCGGCACAGGCACCGCCAAATACCCGCCGGTGCGCGCCGCCGACTATCTGGCATCGCGGCTGGATGCGACCTATGCGCCAAAGCCCACCGCATGAGCGCGCGCGACTGGGCCGATCTGCGGATGCCCGAATTTGAAACGCTCGACCCGGACCGCACAATTGTCGTCCTGCCCACGGCTGCCATTGAACAACACGGGCCGCACCTGCCGGTGGGCACCGACACGCTGATTGCCCAGGGCATGCTGGATGCGGTGCGCCGCGCCTGCCCCGACGATCTCGATCTGTTGATCCTACCGGTGCAAGCCGTTGGCAAATCAAACGAACACATCTGGGCTGCCGGGACGTGCACGCTGACGGCAGAAACGGCATTGCGCGCCTGGACCGAGATTGGCCAATCGGTCGCCCGCGCCGGGTTGCGCAAACTGCTGATCATCAATTCGCACGGCGGCAATCTGGATCTCATTTCCATCCTGTCGCGCGAATTACGGGTCCGCTTCGGCATGTTGGCGGTCAAATCCCAGTGGGCCGCCTTTGGCGCGCCCGCCGGCATGTTCAGCGCGCAAGAAGAGACCCACGGCATTCACGGTGGTGACCGGGAAACGTCGCTCATGCGCGCGTTTTACCCCGACACCGTCGACATGCACGCCGCCCGCGACTTTCGGTCCAGCGCGGAAACCGCGTTGATCCCACCGATCGGTCCAACCTCCTACGGCTGGATTGCCTCTGATTTGTCAGATGACGGCGTCGTCGGCGAAGCGCATCTGGCCACAGCCGAGAAGGGTCACGCCCTGGCAAAGCATGCCGCCGCAGGGTTCATTGCACTGGCCCAACAGATCGCCATGACAGCGGTGCCAACGGCGCAGGCCGACAGGCCAACCTGACTGCCCGCACGCCCGCCGCAAAAGCGAACCGAACAGACCCTCGCAGCCCCCAGCCCCGTGTCCTGATATATCCCCGGCACAAGGCCCCGCGACCAAGACACACCAAGCGTTCGCCCCTCTAGTGTCCACACTCGCCTAGCTCGGAAAACACCCAACAAAAAAGGCGCGGGCCAATCCGGCACCGCGCCTTTTCATTTGTCTGTGCCGCTATCAGCCGCGCGCGCGACCCACCAGTTTCCACGCCGCCGGCAACACGCACGCCGCAAGCGCCAGCTTGATCGCATCGCCCAGCAGGAACGGTGTCAAACCCCATTCCAGGATCGGCTTGTCCCAACCATAAAGCTGTCCCAGCCACGCCAGACCCGGCACATAGATCAGCACATTGCCCAGCAGCATCGCCAACGCCATCCAAACCACGCTGCGATCCCAGCCGCGCTGCGCCAGCGCGCCCAGCGCCACGGTGGCCAGCACATAGCCCACCAGATAGCCGCCCGTGCCACCCATTATGTAAGTCAGGCCAAAGCTCTCGGCAGAGGAACCGGCAAAAACGTCAAAGCCCAGCGCGCCCACGATCATATATCCCAAGATCGTCGCCAGCCCCAGCCGCGCCCCATAAGCAGCACCAATGGTCAGCACGGCAAACGTGCCCATGGTGATCGGCACCGGCCACATCGGCACTTTGATTTTCGCCGCAACCGCCAGGATCACAATGCCCGCCAGCACCAGCAGCACCTGCTTGACGCGCAGCGCGGTGCCTTCCGTTGCGCCCAGCACATCGCTCAGCACCTTGTTGTTCCACGTATTTTCCATGGGGGTCCCTCATCATGCCCTTGGTGTTGCGCACTTGTGCCAACGCACCCGCATTTCTGCAAGTGCGAAACAGTCCCCCTCACGCGTCGCGCGTATACCGTGACAGGCTCACATACTCCTTGCGCGGCCCCGACACGGTCCACGTCACCTCAAACTCAGGCCATGCCGCGAAACGGTATTCGACACGGTACCAATCCGGATCACACCAGTGTTCCGCCTGCCCGCCCGCTGCGGGCACAGTGTGAAAAAACCGGCCGTCATCGAACCAAACGTTCAGCTCAGCATCCCAGATATACCGCCGCTCGGCCCGCATCTCCGCCTGCCCCGGCACGCGCAACACACCGCTCTCGACATAGGCGAACCGCCCTTCGGGTCCCGGCGACCACGCCGCCACCCCCTTAAACTGCGCCTCGGGCTGGCCCACCGGCGCTATCACCCGGCTCAGCGCCCAGAGCCCGGCAAAATCTGACAACACCCGACCTGCCACCCCGCCCCCTTCTCTGTTTCAAAAAATCCCCGCCGGAGGCACAACGCACTTTTTGGAAAAAAGTGCAAATATCACGTGTCGCGCCAGCGACCCCTTTCGACAGCAGCGCAAGGCGCCACCTTGTCCACAGCACGCCCCCGGGCTAAGGCACGCACATCACTGCCAGACAAAAGGTGCCCGATGATCCCACGCTATTCCCGCCCCGACATGGTCGCAATCTGGGAGCCCGCCACCAAGTTCCGCATCTGGTACGAGATCGAGGCGCACGCTTGCGACGCCATGGCCGATCTGGGCGTGATCCCGCGCGAAAATGCCGACGCGGTGTGGAAGGCCAAAGACGTGGAATTCGACGTCGCCCGCATCGACGAGATTGAGGCCGTGACCAAACACGACGTCATCGCCTTTCTCACGCACCTCGCCGAACATGTCGGCAGCGAAGAAGCCCGCTTTGTGCATCAGGGCATGACCTCGTCGGACGTGCTCGACACCTGCTTCAACGTCCAACTCACCCGCGCCGCGGACATCCTCATCGCAGATATCGAGGCGCTGCTGGCCGCCCTGAAAAAGCGCGCCATGGAACACAAGATGACCCTGCGCGTGGGCCGCAGCCACGGCATCCACGCCGAACCCACCACCATGGGCCTCACCTTTGCCCGGTTCTACGCCGAAATGGACCGCAACCTAACCCGCATGCGCACAGCGCGGACCGAGATTGCCACCGGCGCCATCTCGGGCGCGGTGGGCACATTTGCCAATATCGACCCGGGCGTCGAGGAATACGTTTGCGCCCAGCTCGGTCTGATCCCCGAACCCATCTCGACCCAGGTCATCCCCCGCGACCGCCACGCCGCCTTCTTTGCCACGCTCGGCGTCATCGCCTCCAGCATCGAAAACATCGCCACCGAAATCCGCCACATGCAGCGCACCGAGGTGCTCGAAGGGGCGGAGTTCTTCTCGATGGGCCAAAAAGGCTCGTCCGCCATGCCGCACAAGAAAAACCCGGTGCTCACCGAAAACCTCACGGGCCTTGCCCGCATGGTGCGCAGCGCGGTGATCCCCGCCATGGAAAACGTGGCCCTCTGGCACGAACGCGACATCTCGCACTCCTCCGTCGAACGCATGATCGGCCCCGACGCCACCATCACCCTCGACTTCGCGCTCGCCCGCCTCACCGGCGTGATCGACAAGATGCTGATCTTTCCCGATAACATGCTCGACAACATGAACAAGTTCCCCGGCCTCGTGATGTCGCAACGCGTGCTCCTCGCCCTCACCCAGGCCGGTGTCAGCCGCGAGGACGCCTACACCATGGTCCAACGCAACGCGCTCAAGGTTTGGGAACAGCGCACCGATTTCAAAGAGGAACTGCTGGCCGACGCCGATGTAGTCGCCGCTCTGGGCACAGCGCAAATCGAAGAAAAATTCGACATGGCCTACCACACCAAACACGTCGACACGATCTTTGCCCGGGTCTTCGGCGACGAATGAAGGGCATACTGTCTGCCGAAGCCCACGACTTCTTGCGATCTCAACCAAACGCTAACGGTTCTAACCGCCAGACCCGCTGTTTGACACTGCCTCGGACGGCATATTCAGCGCAATGATCTCGCCACCTGTGGCCAGATGCGCGGACAGACGCGCGTGATAGTCATCGAGCCACGCAGGCGCCTTGCTGTCTTTGCGTCTGAAATCCAGTCGCTTGGCAACGATCCGGTTGTCAGGGGTAACGGTCACATAGAGCCCCGAATAATATCCATCATTCACAAGACGCACATGCCAGGACCCCGCGCGGTTCACAGTCTGATCCACGGCCCAATAGGTCGCCACAAAGCGGTCTGCTTTGAGCTGTCCCCGGAACTTGAAAATCCGGTGGACTTCGTGGGCGGGTTCATTGCGTTTGATGGTGCCGTAAAGCTCGGTGCCTTTTTGGAACACCTCGAGCGTGTCGCGTTTGGCCACCACGTTTTCTGGCGAATACAGGATATTCTCCCACGTGCCGCTGAAATCTGCGGATTTGCTGCGCCGGTATTGCACCAAGGCAGGCAGCCAATTGAATATCACCCCACCGATGAGCAAAAAGATGGTCGCAAGGATCGCGTTGGCCGCCCAGGCGGTAGGGGGCATGGCACCCCAGATGGAGGTAAGCAAGTCACTCATGATCTGCCATAGCACCTAGGGCTGTGCCGAAGGCGAAACAAGGCTGCCCGGGATTGACCAAACCCTTGGTGACGTACGTGCACCATCGAGGGCGAATGTGCAGTTTGGACCAAATTGCCCATTCCAAGGACGGTTTCGCCCTGTGACAACGCATTCTGGGCATTATAAGCACATTTTCTTTGGCACGCACCCGCATGTGCCCTACCCTTACGTCACCTAAGCAATAGGAGACGACCGATGAAGACCAAGACCCTCGCAGTCGCGCTGGCCCTCACCATCGCCCCCACACTCAGCTTTGCCATGGGCTGCCAGTACGGCAAGCATGAGCAGCAGGCGATGTCCTGCGCCCCCGGCACCATCTTTGACAGCACGTCAAACACCTGCGTGCCGACCACAAGCTGACGCCTTTTTGTCCCGGCCTTTTTCCCTCGGCCGGGACCTTTTTTCTTTCCCGAACATTTTGTCCGAATAAAACCGCCCCAGCCGGGTTGGTATGTCATGCACCGCACCAACCCCGGAGGATTTCCTATGCTGCGCACCCTGATCCTGACCACTGCCATCGCTCTGCCGACACTCGCCTATGCTAAGGGCGACGACAGCCCGCCCAAGCAGACCCAAACCACCAAGGACTGCTTTCAGGCCCGCCAATGGGACCCCGAGATCGGCAAATGGGTGCGCTTTTCCCAGCCTGTAAATGGTGTGTGGGATGCAAGCATCCGCAAATGCGTCCGCCCCGACCGCACTGGCTATCTGGGCGAGGACACGCTCTATAAGGCCGTGCGCGAACTGGCCTATGCCGGTCGCTATGACGACGCGATCACCGTGCTCGACCAGATGCCCGACCAGACCTCCGATCAGGTGATGACCTATCGCGGCTTTACCGCCCGCAAGCTAGGCAAGCTGGCCCAGGCCGAGGCCTACTACCAAGAGGCTATCGCGCTGAACCCCGACAACATCCTGGCGCGCTCCTACATGGGTCAAGGCTATGTTGCTGCCGGTGACAGCGTCGCCGCACTGGCCCAACTGCGCGAAATTCAGGCCCGCGGCGGCACCGGCACCTGGTCCGAGGTATCCCTGCGCCGCGCCATCGAAAACGGGACCACATATAACTACTGATCCGCTGTCGCATTGAAGGTATCTCAACCTTTGCCTGCCAGGTAAGGACAAAACCGATCCGAGGCAGGACATGACAGCTCTTTTACCACCCCCCGCCGCAGGTGGCCTTCCGGCGACCCGCGGCGGCGCAGCACTTGGCGCACACCAGCTCAGCCGCAAGGCCAAGGCCGCCATCGTCGTGCGCCTACTCGTGAACGAAGGCGCCGACATCCCGCTCGAGGAATTGCCCGACGAGCTGCAGGCCGAACTGACCAAGGCGATGGGCCAGATGCGCACCGTAGACCGCGACACCCTGGCCGAGGTGGTCGAGGAATTCACCGCCGAGGTTGAGCGCATCGGCCTGTCCTTTCCCGGCGGCATGGCCGGCGCGCTCGACGCGCTCGATGGCAAGATCAGCCCCCAGACAGCCGCCCGCCTGCGCAAAGAGGCAGGCGTGCGCGAGGCCGGCGACCCCTGGGCGCGCATCCGCGAGATTGGCAATGACGAACTGGTCCCCGTGTTGGAAAACGAAAGCATCGAGGTCGCCGCCGTCCTGCTGTCCAAACTCGACGTGAAAAAGGCGGCCGAGCTTTTGGGCAACCTGCCCGGCCCGCGCGCGCGCCAGATCACCTATGCGGTCAGCCAAACCAGCGTTGTCACACCCGGAGCGGTGGATCGCATCGGCCTGTCGCTGGCCAGCCAACTTGCCGCCCGCCCCCTGCGCGCCTTTGACGAAGGACCGGTTGAACGCGTCGGCGCCATCCTCAACTCCTCGCGCGCCGCTACACGCGAAGATGTGCTGGAAGGGCTCGATGAAAAGGACGAAGGCTTCGCCAATGCCGTGCGCAAGGCAATCTTCACCTTTTCCAACATCCCCAAACGCATCGCCGTCCGCGATATCCCCCGCATCTTGCGCGACATCGATCAGGCCGCTCTTGTCACCGCGCTGGCTGGTGCCGAGGCCGCCGGCATGGGCGAGGCGTCCGAATACATCCTCACCAACATGTCCGCGCGCATGGCCGATCAGCTACGCGAGGAGATCGGCGAAAAAGGCACGCCCAAACCCGCCGAGACCGAAGAGGCGATGGCAGCCATCGTGCAGACGATCCGCGATCTCGAACAACGCGGCGAGTTGCTGCTGATCACTGACGAGGCAGAAGACTGACCGCGCGACCACGGCCACCGCCCCCGTTCGATCACAGCCATAGCCTAGCTGACACTGCCCCGCCACCGCAGGGCCGGGAACGTTGATGTGTGGCTCCACCGACCTGACAGTGCACGCTCTCACAAGTACAGCGCGGCCATCGGCATAGCGTACCCTCTACGGACCAGGCCCAGGCCGTCTTGTGCCCGACGCGGCCACAGGCAACACCAGAAGCGCGCGCGACATGGTGCTTCACCCCGCTGCCCGCACCAGACGCCAAAAGGCGGACAACGCGCTCTGCCAGCCAAAGCATGCAAGCCGCTTGCAAATGCTGCCGGAAATTCCTCCCACACCACAAGCGGACCGAGATCGCGACCTTCTCACCTGGCATAACGCCCGCACGTGCTGCCTTGATAAACGCGCCCCAGGCCAACCGTTTGAAAACACCCCAGGTATACAGCGCAAACTGCACTTCAAACGGTGGGCCCGGCGCCGCGCGTGTTCGTAGTTCTAACCCGTGCTGCGCCACCCATAGCTCAGACAGGCTGAGCGCAAAAAACGCCCCAGCGCGCGCATCTCAGAAAATTCACAGAGCAGTTAGGCGTCGCCCGTCCGTGGCATATGTCCGGAAACGCAGATACTCCGTGCACCACGGCGCGCTTTGACCACGAAACTGCCGCTAACGCACCACAGCCGCCGCATGGATGCGGCCGAAAGCGCCATCCTGGACCAAGATCACAACCGGCTTGTCCCCGGGCGCTGCCGCTTCCAGCGACAGCGGCGCGACCCCGTCCCACTCGGCCAGCACCTGCCAGCCGTCGGTCACATTGGCGTAATCCAGGGTTCTGCCGCGGTTCTCACCGCGCTTGATCATGGTGGTCTGCAGCGGCGTGTAGCGGAGCATTTGCACCAGATACTGCCCGGCGCTTTGTGCCTCAGCTTCAATCACGATGCCCGCGCCCGCGCGCTGCGCGGCAACCGTTACGGTCTGCTGCAACGCGGCATGTTCGGCGATCACCTTGGCCAATTTCATCGGCTTGTGACCGACGATGTCCGTCACCCCGCCCACGATCATTTGCGGCGTGTAAATCGACCGCCGCCCAGCCTGCATGGCATATCCGCGCTGCCGTTCAGCGTGCACCGGGTCGGCAAACGGGTCCGCCCAACCGATGTAATCCCAATAGTCCACGTGCAACGCCAGCGCGATCACGTCATCCCGATCGGCCAGCGCGTGCAACATCTCGTCGGCAGGCGGGCAGGCCGAACACCCCTGCGAGGTAAATAGCTCAACCACCACAGGCGACTGCGCCGACGCAGCGCTCCCAAATGTGGTTGTCACGGCAAGGGTAAGGGCCATCAGCCCGCGAATTATCGATCGTGTCATGTTCACTGCATTCGCCCGTTTCATTGGCTGCTCAGAGTTGGCTGCGGGGTGCCCCCATCGCACATAACCAGCCGGGCGCGCCGTTGCCAATCAAGCTTTGTTGAGAGTTTGTGTCATTGCGTGCATCGCCAAACGCGACCCAGCACAGGGCAAAACACTGCGGCAGCTCTCAACCATCCCGCTCTGGTTGCAACCACACAAAACCTCGCCCTGACGCGCCACGGTCCTGACTTCTCTGTTTCAAAAAAATCCCCGCCGGAGGCTCCTGTCATTTCCGTGGGAGCCTCCGGCGGGGATTTTTTTGAAACAGAGAAGATGGACCCTTGCAGCGCAATACCGGCGCAGTCACCTGGACAGCGCGTCTTGCAAAGCGGGCAGAAACCGCTGCTCATAGTCCGAACCAACTAGCGGGCCCTGAAACCGGAACAGCACCGTGCCATCACCGTCGAGGATGAACGTCTCGGGCGGTGCGGTCACTCCCCAGTCAATCGCGCCCGCGCCATCGGGGTCAAAGGCCACGGCGACAAACGGGTTGCCGTCGTCTTGCAGATAGGACGCCGCGTTGCCCGCCTGATCGCGAAAGTTCACCCCGATGATCGGCATCCCGTCGGCGGCCATCTGCAACAGACGCGGATGCTCTGCGCGGCATGGCGGGCACCAGGACGCCCAGAAATTCACCAACGTCACCTCTCCGCGCACCAAATCCGCGGGCGCGACGGGCGCGAAGGCGGCCAGGCCGGTTTGCGGCAGTGCAGGTGCCTGCGCCCCCACCCGCGTCGACGGCAGATCATCACGGCCCATTAACATGCCCGCCGCCGCCAGGCCGACAAATCCGGCAAAGATCGCCACCGGCAGGATCATCAACGGCTTAACCATCGCGCCGTTGCTCCATTTCCTCCATCTCGGCGCGCACCCGGCGACCGCGCCACAGGCTCAGCGCAACGATGCCTACCAGGAGCAGCAGCGACACCGCATAGGCCGACAGCACCACGTCGGCGTATTTGCCCAGGTCAGGCATCACGCATCTCCGCCCGCATCTGCCGCACCATCAGCGCGCGTGTCCGCCGCACCCGGATTTCGGTGCCAGTGCGATAGAGCACCAGCGCCAAAAACAGCGCCACAAACCCCGCGATGCACACCAGCAACGGGATGTAAAAGACGTCCGCCACGTTCTCTTCTTTGTCCAGGCTCAATGAGGCCCCCTGATGCAGCCCCTGGTTCCAGAACAGCACCGCATAGCGGCTGAGCACGGCAAACACGGTGCCCACCAGGCACAGGATCGACGTCAAATCGGCGGCCGTGTCGGGGTCCTCAATCGCCTCCCACAGCGCAACGTAGCCGAGGTAGAATAAAAACAGGATCAGGAACGAGGTCAGCCGCGGGTCCCACACCCACCAGGTGCCCCAGATCGGTTGGCCCCAGACCGCCCCTGTGAACAGCGCAATCAGCGTCATCACGATGCCCACCGGCGCCGCGGCACGCGCCGCAAGTGCCGACACGTGGTGCCGCCGCACAATCCAGATCAGCGAGGCGGCCAGCATCATAAACCACGCGTTGATCGCCATCAGCGCCGATGGCACATGCAGATAGATGATCTTGACCGATGCGCCCTGCCGGAAATCATCCGGCGTAAAGAAAAAGCCCCACACAAGGCCCACGACGAGGCACACCGCTGCCAGCCCCCAAAGCCACGGCAACAGCCGCGCGCTCAGGCCCAGAAACTTCACCGGATTGGCATATTCCCAGAGAGACATCGCTCCTCCGTCCGCTGCGATGGCATTTACCGCAAATTGACCCGCAAAACAGCCCCTGCGGCAAAGGGCATCAAGGCCAGCACACCCGCGCTGATCCCCCCCAGCAGCAGCAGCGGCGTGCCGGGATCAAGGCCAGCCGCCGCCCGCCGCGCCGCCTCGGCGCCAAAGATCAGCGTCGGCACATAAAGCGGCAGCACCAACAGCGACAAAAGCAGCCCGCCGCGCTTGATCCCCACGGTGAGCGCCGCACCAAACGCCCCGATCATCGACAGCGCCGGCGTGCCCAGCGCAAGGCTCAGCACCACTGTGCCATAGCCGGGCGCGGGCAGGCTCAACAGCACGCCCAGCAAAGGTGCGGCCACCACCAGCGGCAGCCCCGTGGTCACCCAGTGCGCCAGCGCCTTAACCGCCACAATCGCTTCCATCGGCAACGGTGACGTGGCCAGCAGATCCAGCGCACCGTCCTCGAAATCCACCGCCAGCAGCCGGTCCAGCGACAAAAGGCATGCCAAGAGCGCGCCCAACCAAAGCACGCCCGGCGCGATGGTCGACAACAGCGCCGCCTGCGGTCCCACCGAAAACGGCACCAAAACCACAACGATCAGGAAAAACGCCAGCGCCAGGCCAAAGCCGCCGCCCGCCCGCAACGCCAGCCGCAGATCGCGGAAAAACAGCGCCCTCACAAAAACGCCCCGTCTTCGGCGACCAGCGCGGCCGCGGCAGCCTGAAACTGCGTCACATCCAGCACCGCGGCCTCGATCTCCAGATCGATATGGGTGGCCATCACCGCCATGCCGCCGCCCGCCAGATGCCCGCGCACCGCGTCGGCAAACCGCGCCACCGACGCGGCATCCAGCGACACCGTCGGTTCATCCAGCAGCCAGATCGCCCGGCCGGTCACCATCAGCCGCGCCAGCCCCAGCCGCCGCTTCTGACCTGCCGACAGCATCGCCGCCCGCCGCCCGGCCAACGCGCGCAGATCAAACGCCTCCAGCGCCGGCGCGATTTCGCGCTGTCCAAACACCGCGGCCCAGAATTGCAAATTCTCCGCAACACTCAGCGCGGCCTTCAACCCATCGGCATGAGCGGCATAGGCGATGCGCTCTTCGGCGCCTGCAACCGTCCCCTGCAGCGGCGATTGCAACCCCGCCAGCGTGCGCAAGAGCGTCGTCTTGCCCGACCCGTTCGGCCCGCGCAGCACCAGCGCCTGCCCGGCGGTCAGCTCAAAGCTCACCCCGGCAAGCAGGGGCACCCCGCCCCGCCCCACGGCCAGATCGCGCACGCTCAACGTCATGCCCCGTGGCTAACCCAAAGCCACCACTGGCAAAAGTCCCCTGTTTCTTCTGGCTCAAAATACCTCGGGGGGTTGCCATTTTGCGCGCCATTGGTCCGAGCGGAAAATGGCGACGGGCTGGCCCCCACTCAAGCGCTCTCACACAGGCAGCACCGCCAGCGCAATGCGCCGCCCCTCGCTGAGCAGCACGTTGTAGGTCCGCGCAGCGACCGGGGACGCCATCACCTCGACGCCGAACCCCATCGCCTCAACCGCCGTCCGAAAGGCCGTAGGCGGATTGGCGATCTCGGCGCCGGTGCCCAAAAACAGCACGTCGATCTGGCCGGCCATCGGGCGCAGCGCCTCCAGATCGTCAAACCCGCCCCACGGGCCTGTCCCGGCAGGTCCGGTGACCGCACCGCCCTGGATCACCTCGCCCCCGATGCGAAAAAAGCCTGGGCCATAGCCCTCAACCGGGGCGGCGTCGGTATATTCCACTTCGGTAAAACGCATGCATCACTCCCAGATCGGCAGACCGGTTAGCAGGGCCAGAATGGCGATGGTATAAGCTGCGATGCGATAGGCGCGCTCGCGGCTGGGATCAAACAGCGCCTGGCCGACAAATATCGTGGTGATATAGGGCACCGACACCAGCGCGCCCAGCCAAATGCCCTGCACCGTCAGCGCGCCGGTCACTGCGATGTTGCTGATCAAAAGCACGTCGAGTGCCCCCAGAAACAGGATCATATTGGCCCGCACCGCCTGCGCCTGGCGCGCATTGGCCAGATAGAACATGATCGCAATCGGCCCGGTCAGCGCGGTTAACCCACCCACGGTGCCGGCGGCAGCGCCCACGGTGGCCAGCCCCTTGGCCCGCAGCCGCCCGCGCCATTGCCAGCCCGAGATGACCGCCACCAGCGTCACCGCCGACACGCCCGCCACAACCCAGCGGATGCCCACCGGCTCGACATAGTTCAGCAGGAACATGCCCAGCAGCACGCCCGGCACCGCACCCAAAGTCAGCGCGCCAACCTCGCCGCGATCGGCGGCGTGCCATGCGTGCGGGACCAGATACAGGTTCGACAGAATGCCGCTGACCGTGATCATCAACAGGATCGCCAGCGGCTCCAGATAGATGCCGGCCACGGGCACCACGATCAGTGCAGTGCCAAAACCGGTGAACCCGCGGACCACGCCGGCACAGAAATACGTCGCCGCAATCGCCCACAGCCCCGGCGTGGCCAGGGCCGCGGCAAGCGCCTCAGGCATCCACATTCCCGAACTGGTTGCCGGTATTGGCCGGGTCGGCCTTGTCCCAGTTCCGCTTGACCCCCAGCCACAGCAGGATGGTCGACGCGACAAAAACGGAACTATACGTCCCCACGATCACGCCCCAGATCATCGCAAACACAAACCCGCGGATCACATCGCCACCCAGGATATAGAGCGAGATCAGCGCCAGCAGCGTGGTCACAGAGGTCATCACCGTCCGGCTCAACGTCTCGTTGATCGAGATGTTGAGCACCTCGGAGAGCGGCTTTTTCTTGAACTTGCGCAAGTTCTCGCGCACCCGGTCAAAGACAACCACAGTGTCGTTCAAGCTGTAGCCCACGATGGTCAAAAGGGCCGCGATAATGGCCAGGTCAAACTTGATCTGCAGTTCCGAAAATATGCCGATGGTCAGCACAACGTCGTGCACCAATGCCGCCACAGCGCCCAGCGCAAACTGCCATTCAAACCGCAACCAGATGTAGACCAGCACCGCCGCAATGGCCAAGACAACAGCAATCGCCGCCGTCTGAATCAACTCGCCCGAGACCTTTGGGCCCACGGATTCGACCGACGGAAACGTCATGTCCGGCACCGCTGCCACCAGCGCGCCCTGCACGGCGCGTATGGTATCGGGGGTGACCGCCTCTTGGCCTTCTTGCGCCTGAATGCGGATCATCGCGACGTTTTGTTCCGGCCCAAAGGTCGGGTCAAACACCTCAGTGATCGAGATATCGCCCAACTCCAGCGGCGTCAGCGCGTCGCGGTATTGGCCAATGTCCACCGGCTGCGCGCTTTCGGTCCGCACCGTGGTGCCGCCGCGGAAATCGATGCCATAGTTCAACCCCTGCAACAAAAAGCTCGCCGCAGCGAGGATGATCAGCAGGCCGGAAATGCCCAGCCACATCTTCCACCGCGAGAAGAAATCGAACGACGTGCCCTGTTTGACCAGTCTCAGACGCATAGCAACCTTCCAATCGCATGGCAGGCCCCGCCTGCACCCGGCGCGCACGCGCCATGCCCGACCTCCCCCCCGGGAGGGCATACGGCGATGTCATTCACCAAATATCCGGCATCCATGCTTTGAAGTGCTGCGCTTTGAACAATCCAGCCAAAGCCCCCCCGAGGTCGAGCATGGCGCGTGCACTTGGCAGTCGTCATTCCTACACCTCAATCATCTTGGGCCGGCGGCGTTCAAACCACATCACCACCAGCAAGCGCGTCACAAAGATCGCCGTGAACACCGACGTCATGATCCCAAGCCCCAGCGTGATGGCAAAGCCCCGCACCGGGCCCGATCCCATGGCAAACAGGATCACAGCAGTGATGAACGTTGTGATGTTGGCATCCAGAATGGCGCTCAGCGCCTTCTCATAGCCCAACTCAATCGCCCGCGCAGGCCCGCGCGCGCTTTTTAACTCTTCGCGGATCCGCTCAAAGATCAGCACATTCGCGTCCACCGCCATGCCTACAGTCAGCACAATCCCGGCAATCCCCGGCAAGGTCAGCGTCGCCCCGATCATGCTCAAAAGGCCAAAGATCAGCCCGATATTAATGATCAACGCGACATTGGCAAACAGACCAAAGAGGCCGTAACTCAGCCCCATGAACACCAGCACCGCGGCAAAGGCGATAATCGTCGCGATCTTGCCTGCGTCGATGCTGTCCTGCCCCAGCTCGGGGCCAATGGTCCGCTCTTCCAGGAACTCCAGCTCCGCCGGCAAGGCACCGGCGCGCAGCAACACCGCCAGGTTGGTGCTTTCCTCAACCGAAAAACGCCCCGTGATAATCCCCGACCCGCCGGGAATGTGGCTCTGGATCACCGGCGCGCTCACCACCTCGTCATCCAGCACAATGGCAAAGGGCTGACCGATGTTTTCGGCCGTATAGTCGCCAAACCGCCGCGCACCGGACGTGTTAAACCGGAAATTCACCGCCGGATTGCCGTTCTGGTCAAAGCTTGGCTGCGCGTCCACCAGATCCTCGCCCGTGACCACCGGCGCGCTCTCGACCACGTAAAACTGCCCCGGCTCGTCGAGGCTCGGCACCAGCTGGTTGCCGATCCCGGGCGCCTGATTGGCATCGGCGGTGCGCGTCACCACCGGGTTGAATGTCAGCTGCGCCGTCGTCCCGATGATCTCCTTCAGCTCCGCCGCCGACCCGATGCCGGGCACCTGGATCAGGATCCGCTGCGCGCCCTGGCGCTGGATCGTTGGCTCGCGCGTGCCGACCTCGTCAATCCGCCGGCGCACGATCTCCAGGCTCTGCTGCACCGTCCGCTCGTCCGAGGCGAGCCGCTCTTCGTCGCTCAGCGTGACCACCAGCACTTCGCCATCCGCACTCACCACGATGTCAGTGGCGCCCACACCGGTGACCGTCTGCACCGGCTGCGCCAGCGTGCGCACCTGCTGCAAGGCACGTTGCATCCCCTCGGGCTGCGAAATGCGCACCCGCAGCTCGTCCGGGTCCGACGGCTGCAACCGGATCGTGCCCACCGTCGCGCGGTCCGCCCGCAGGATATCGCGCACCGCGGGCCACATCACCTCCATGCGAGAGGCATAGACATCCTCAACCTGCACCTCGGCCAACAGATGCGCACCCCCGCGCAAATCCAGCCCCAGGTTCACCAGGCTCGACGGCATAAATTCCGGCCACAGCGCCAGCCGCTCCTGATTGTCCTCGGTATCGGCCCCCAACTCAATCGCTTGGGCGGCATCATTGTGCTGCTCAACGCGGGTGTAAAACCCGTTGGGCAGGGCCAGCATCAACCCCAGCGCCACCAGCGCCCAGATAATTACCCGTTTCCAGCCCTCAATCTGCAGCATTACTTGGCCGGCTCGGTCTTGCTCAGCACCTGCGCGATGGTCGACTTGACCACCCGCACCTTCACACCCTCGGACAACTCCACTTCGATCTCATTGTCTTCCTTGACCTTCGAGACCTTGCCAATCAGCCCACCTTGCGTGACCACCTGATCGCCCCGACGCAGCGCCTCAACCATCGCGGCATGTTCCTTCACCTTTTTCTGCTGCGGACGAATGAGCAGGAAATACATGATCGCAAAGATCAGGATCAGTGGAATAAACTGGCCAAAAGCTTCCATATTGCGGGGGGTCCTATCATCGGTCTGTCACGTTGGCCCTACCTAGGGTCTGCGCCCCAGCGGTGCAAGCCGCAATAGACGCCGCCGCACACCCGCACTAGCTTAGCCACCATGAAGCTGTTTTTGCCCCTGGTTTTGCCGCTCTATCTTGCCGCCCTGCCCGCGCTGGCGGACGGGCATCTGATGCCGCTCTTCCCCCTGCCCGAGGATGAGGCCCGCGACTGGCCCGCCATCGGCCGCGTCTTTGATCCGCTTGATCCCAATCGCGGCTTTTGCTCGGGCACGCTGGTGGCGCGCGACGTGGTGCTGACCGCAGGCCACTGCTCAGGCGCCGCCACGCGGCCCAAACCTGACGACCAGCTCCAGTTTCTGGCGGGCGCCTTCAACAGCGATACCGCCGCCACCCGCCGGATAGTGCGCCAGATCCGCAACCCGATCTATCGCAGCGGGGGCCACCACACCCCCGATTTCGACATCGGCCTGTGGCTGCTCGACAGCCCGATCACCGACATCGCCCCGCTCAGCTTGGGCGCACCCGACGGCGATATCTTTGCCCTGCTGGGCTATCACAAGGCCGTACCCTTCCGCCTCTCGGGCCGCACCGACTGTCCGCTGACCGCGCTTGAGCCGGGCCTGATCACGGTCGGCTGCCGCGTGATCGGGGGTAACTCCGGCAGCCCCGTGCTCGAAGCGCGCCCCGACGGCAGCCACGAAGTGGTCGCCGTCACCTCCAGCCAAGACGGCGGCAACGCCATCGCCGTCCGCATCGGCGCCTGGGTCCGCGAAGCACTGCACCGCCACGCTTCCAACTGATTTTGGTTCGCGCCATAGTCGTGTGATGGACGTGACGCATTTCGAGTATCAGTTTTCCCTGCCAACCCCGATTTTCTACGGCATCCTGATCGCCGCAGCGCTCGCCATCGCCGCAATCGCGCTACACCTGATCCGCCAAGGCAAACCCGAAACCGAAGACACGCTGGCCGCGCAATTCGGCCTCGGCGGCCCGCGCCTGCCCATATTCGTGATCGCCGCCCTCATGTGGATCGCACTCGCGCTGATCCTGCTGCTCGGCCTCTTCGGCCTGATCTTTCAGACCCTGACAGCGACCAGCACCGACAACTACCTGTTCTACGTCTTGCGCATCGCGGGCCTCACCACCGTGCTGGGTGCGGTGATTGCCCTGCCTGTAACCTTGATGCGACTTGCCATAACCGAACGGCAAACCCAGGCACAGGAACAAGGCCTGATCACTGATCGTACCAACGCGGCCGTTGGGCAGCTTGGCGACGACGATCCAGCCGTCCGGGTGGGGGCAATTCTTCAGCTTGAACGCATATTGCGCGACTCCGACGAAGACAGAGAACTGGTGTTAATGACCCTGAACGCCTATATTATGCATAATCAGCAGCTGTCTCGTGCCGCCTATAAACCGGTGGGTATCGACGTGCAGGCTGCAATTGACGTGATGCTTCGTCAAAAGAAAGGCGCCGCATGAGTTTTATCGTAAACTTCAACGCAACCAATTTGATGGGAGCAAATCTATCTGGCGCGGATTTGACCGATGCACAGGCTAATGGCGCCGTCTTCACCGACGCAGACCTCTCCGGTGCCGTCATGGTCGGAACCGACCTGCGCAATGCCGACCTTACCGGCGCGAACCTGTCCGGGGCAAACCTGACCGGGGCGCAGATCGAAGGCGCAAATTTCACCGGCGCGATCCTCGAAAATGTCGTGGGCTTACCCGAAGAGATGGTGGCAAGCCTGGGCAAAGGCGTGAAGTTCAAAAAAGGGTGACACCGCACTGGAATGTCTTTGGCACATGACGCTGCAACACGACCACACCTGAACAAACTCTTAACCGCCGCGCCAAATCCTTAACGCACTTCAAAGGATAACGGTTTCTAAACGCGATCCGGCAAAGCGTTTTGTACAAAACTCCCCCCATTTTCATCAAAAACGCCGAAGAGGCCCGAAAAGGGCCCGATGAGGCACCGCCGTTTTGTACAAAACACCCCTCGTTTTGAACAAAACCCCGCCCGCACCCCCACCGCACGCGTCGTTAACCGCTTTCCCCTATCCCGCAGATCGGGCATAGCAGCGCCAGAATTTTGCATCCAAGCAGGAGCCAGACCCATGCATGACATGCGCGCCATCCGGGCCAATCCGGACGCCTTCGACGCCGCCCTCGCGCGCCGTGGGGACGCGGCCCAGTCGTCTAAGCTACTGGAATTGGACGAAAAACGCCGCGCCTGCATCCTCGCCTCCGAAACCGCGCAGGCCGACCAGAACAAGGCCAGCAAAGAGGTCGGCGCCGCCAAGGCCCGCGGCGACGAAGACGAGTTTCAACGCCTCCGCGCCTTAGTATTTGAAAAGAAAGCAGAAATTGCCAAAATGCAGGACGAGGCCAAGGCGCTGGACACCCAGCTCACCGACGCCCTCGCCCGCATCGCAAACCTGCCTGCCGAGGACGTGCCGGACGGCGCGGACGAGGCTGACAATGTAGAGATCAAACGTTGGGGCACTCCGCAACCCTTTGATAACGCTGCCAAAGAACATTTTAAGATCCCCGCCGTCGCCCCGCACATGGATTTCGAAACCGCCGCCAAAACCTCCGGCAGCCGCTTCGTCATGCTCAAGGGTCCCATCGCCCGCATCCACCGCGCGCTGGCCCAATTCATGATCGACACCCATGTCGACCAAAACGGCCTGACAGAGGTCAACTCCCCCGTTCTCGTCCGCGACGATGCCATGTATGGTACTGATAAACTTCCAAAATTTGGCGAGGACAGCTACCGCACCGAGGACGGCCTTTGGCTTGTGCCGACCTCCGAAGTGCCGCTCACCTACTCGGTCGCGGGCGACATCCTGGACGCGGCATCGCTTCCCATCCGCCTGACCGCGCACACCCTGTGCTTCCGCTCCGAGGCGGGCAGCGCGGGCCGCGACACGGCCGGCATGCTGCGCCAGCACCAGTTTGAGAAGGTCGAGATGGTGTCGATCACCCATCCCGACGCCTCCGAAGAGGAACAAAAACGCATGCTCCGCTGCGCCGAAGGCATCCTCGAAGCCCTTGAAATCCCTTACAGAACGGTTGTTCTGTGCACCGGTGACATGGGCTTTGGCGCGCGCCGGACATACGATATCGAAGCCTGGCTGCCCGGCCAGAATACCTATCGCGAGATCAGCTCTGTCTCGACCACCGGCGATTTCCAAGCCCGGCGCATGAACGCACGATTCAAACCCGCTGATGGCGGAAAACCGCAGTTTGTTCATACGCTTAACGGCTCCGGCCTGGCCGTTGGCCGCTGCCTGATCGCGGTGCTGGAAAACGGTCAACAGGCTGACGGCTCGGTTAGCCTGCCCGCCGCCCTCGCACCCTATCTGAGCGGCAAGACAACCCTAACCGCGGAAGGCATCCTAGCGTAGCCCCAGCGCTTCAAAAAACCGCTGCAGCGACGTCGGGCGGTAGCTGTCGACGTCGTTCAACCGCGCGGCACAGCTGTCGTGCAATTCGGTCACCTCAAGCGGATCTTGACGCCATTCCAACAGGTTAGAGGCAAGGCTATAAAACCCACCAGGGTCGCTTAACCGGTCCGACGGGGTGGTGTGGTCGGCCCCGCTATCGTCCACGGCCATCCCCGCGCGCCAGGTCAAATCTGGCGCGCCGGCGACCACCCACGCCTTGGGCAACACCGACAACGCATCGACATTGGCGCTGCCCCCGACAATGCCGTGATCGCCGACAAACCAGCGCTGTTGATAGGGCGTCGTTGCCCCGCTTGGATCGGCCGTTCGGTTCAGCCGATCCGTATTTTCCCAAAGCGTCGGAACGTAAAACTTGCGCTTTTCATCCGCGGCCACCGCGTGGCGCGCGGCACGCACAGAGCTGGATAATTCCATGTCGTGAAATTGATACTGACGATTGTAAAATGCTGCAATCGCTCCGAAAAGTGCCGTCGGGATGCCGCGCGCGCCCACCGTGTCCCACACGCCGACATAGGCGATGTTGACAATGGGCACCGGCTGCATCCGGGCTTCTGCGTCGAATTGAGAGGTCGCAAAACGCGGCGACAGCGCCGCACGGCGTTCGAGGATCGCAGGTTCGTCTGGCGCATTGCCATCGCCCGGTGTGCGGTAAAGCCGAAACGCCTTGCGAATGCCGCGGGGCGAGGTGTCGTCGACAATCCCGCATTTGCGGATCATCCCGGCCACCGATCGCGCGGTAAAGGCGCCGCGCGAAAAGCCAAACAGATAAATCTCATCGTCCGGTTCGTAGATCGCCGCAATAGCGGCGTAAGCCGCCTTGACCTTTTCCGCCAGCCCGGTGCCCAAAGCGCCGCCCAAAACCCGGTTCATCCCGCGCCCAATCCAGCTGGCATATCGTCCGTCATCGGTGCCCACGCCAGAGAAATATTTGACCACCTGGGCCTCGCTTGTATCGAGCGCAATGGCAAGCTCGGGCAGGTGCGTGGTGTCCTCGATATCGGGGGAATTCCAAGTGCCGTCGCAGAGCACAACGATGCGCTTCATCGAAAAACCCTTTTATCCTAATGTTTTGTGCGTTAGCTGACGGCAAGTTTAGCAGCAATCAACCCAAGGTAAAGACACATGCGACCCGAGACATGGACCGCCCCAGCCGTGTTGATCCTGGCGCTGGCTTTTGCCGCATCACCGTTGATCGTGCCCGATTTTGGTGGCTTTGATCCACAGGCATTTCCGATCCCGCAGAACGATCCGCCGGTGCAACCCGCGGGCTATGCGTTTGCCATCTGGGGCGTGATTTTCCTGTGGCTGGTGGTGGGCGCGGGATACGCGCTGGTGACGCGTCGCGCGGACCCTGCGTGGCGTCCCATGCGCGGGCCGCTGGCACTGTCGCTGGCGGTGGGTGCCGTGTGGTTGCCGGTGGCCACGATCAGCCCGATCTGGGCCACGATCCTGATCTGGGCGATGTTGCTGCCCGCGCTTGCCGCGCTTTTTCGTGCGCCGCGTGAGATGGCTTGGGCGGCGGCCTGGCCGGTTGGGCTTTATGCCGGATGGCTCAGCGCGGCGTCTTGCGTGGCCATCGGTCTGATCTTGGGAGGGTACGGCTTTTTATCAATGCCTGCGGCAGCTTACGTGATGCTGGCGGTTGCGATTGCGCTGGCGTTTGCGGTGCAGTGGCGGCTCGGGCGGGCGCCGACATATGGGGCCGCAGCAATCTGGGCGCTGCTGGCGGTGGGCGTTCAAAATGACTTTGCCCACGTGGGCCTTGCCGCAGTTGCGGGCGCGGCGCTGCTGCTGATCCCGACTCTGCGCGCCCTTCGCGCCTAGCCGCGCCGACCCTCTTTGTGCTTGCGCAGTTTTGACGGTGCCGCCTTTTTGCGCCCCTTGTAGGGATTGGCCGCGCCCTGACCGCGCATAAACAATCGGATCGGCGCGCCCGGCATGTCAAAGTCGACCCGTAAGCCATTGATAAGGTAGCGCGTGTAGCTTTCGGGCATCTTGTCGGGATGGCTGCACATCACGACAAAGGCAGGCGGCCGCGTTTTGGCTTGGGTCATGTAGCGTAGTTTGATCCGCTTGCCCTGTGGCGCCGGCGGCGGATGCGCTTCGATCATGCCGGACAGCCACCTGTTGAGCGCCGCGGTGGGCACACGGCGGTTCCAGACGGCATGCGCACGCAGGATGGCGCCGTGCAGACGGTCGAGACCGCGACCGGTTTTGGCTGACACTGTAATCAGTGGCGCGCCTTTGACCTGTGGCAAAAGGCGTTCGAAGCTTTCCTTGAGATCACTCAGCTTGGCCTGTTTGTCGTCCTCGATGTCCCATTTGTTGACAGCGACAACCACCGCGCGCCCTTCGCGTTCGGCCAGGTCAGCGATGCGCAGGTCCTGCTGTTCAAAGGGGATCGCGGCATCGAGCAGAACGACAACCACCTCGGCAAATTTCACTGCGCGCAGACCGTCGCTGACAGACAGTTTTTCCAGCTTTTCCTGCACCTTGGCGCGTTTACGCATGCCGGCGGTGTCAAAAATGCGCATCGGCGTGGCAACACCATCCGCCCCCGCCCAGTCGGTGCGCAGACTGATGGCGTCACGGGTGATCCCGGCCTCGGGCCCGGTGAGCAGGCGGTCGTCGCCGATGATGCGGTTGATCAGGGTGGACTTGCCCGCGTTGGGCCGACCGACGACAGCAACTTGCAAAGGTTTGGCGGCTGTAATCATCGGCTCATCGGACGCGTCCGCCCCCTCTTCGCCAAGATCAACGTCGGTCTCGGGCGTATCGTCCTGCGCGCGCTCGGCCAGAGCATCAGCGAGCGGTTGCAGATGCGCGTATAGGTCGGTCATGCCCTCACCGTGCTCTGCAGACAGGCGTATGGGTTCGCCCAAACCCAGCGCATAGGCTTCAAGCACGCCGGCATCAGCGGCAGCGCCTTCGGCCTTGTTGGCGGCCAGCATGACATGGTCGGCACGCTTGCGCAGGATGTCGGCAAAGATCTCGTCCGTTGGAGTCACACCGCTGCGCGCGTCGACCATGAAGAGGCACACATCCGCCATGTCCACCGCGCGTTCGGTCAGCCGCCGCATGCGCCCTTGCAGGCTGTCATCGGTCGCCTCTTCCAAACCCGCGGTGTCGATGACGGTAAAGCGCAGATCGGCCAGCCGCCCCTCGCCCTCGCGCAGGTCGCGGGTGACACCGGGCTGGTCATCAACCAGAGCGAGGCGTTTGCCGACGAGGCGATTGAACAGCGTCGACTTGCCCACGTTCGGGCGGCCGACAATGGCGAGGGTGAAGGTCATGCGGACGTCCTGAGCTGCGCCGCAGCGCTTAGCGCATTCCGCCGCGGTGCGAAAGCCTCAGCGGTAGGCGATCAGATTGCCCTTGCGGTCCACGACATAGAGCGTGCGGCCCGCAACAACTGGGGCCGTGGTGGCACCGGCGTCAATCTCGGTAGCGCCAACAAGCGCACCCGAGGCCGGGTCATAGCTGCGTATCAGGCCGTCAGAGGATGCGAGGATCAGGCGGCCACCGGCCAGAACCGGCCCGTGGTGGTTAAAGATCTCGGCCACGCGACGCGGACGGTCTTTGACAAAGTTGGGCAGCCGGGTGCCCCAGATGCGGCTGCCATCGGTCGCATCTAGGCGCAGCAATTCGTTGCGGTCGCTGACCTGAAACACGCTGCCGGCCACCGGCAGCACGGTACCCAGCGCGCCTTCGGTGGCAGTCCAAATCCGACGACCATTGACCGCGTTGATGGCGACGGTGCGACCCGCTTGGTTGCCCGCAAAGATGGTGCTGCCCGCGACCACGGGGCGGCCGGTCACATCGTCAAAGCTGGCCAGCGCGCGGCCAGTGCGGCGGCCAGACACCGAGCTGTCCCAGCGGCGCAAACCACCCTGGCGGAACACGGCCTGCATCTCGCCCGAGCCAAAGGAAAACACCGTCAGCCCGTCAACCACAACCGGCGCTGGGGCGCCCAACACGTTGGTGACACTTTCGGACGCGGTGATCGTCCATGCGATGCGGCCGGTGTCTTTTTCGATGGCCCAGCCGGTGTTGTCACCCGCCACCAGATAGACCAGATCGCCGAATACAGTCGGTCGGCCCGAGGCGGTGGCGTTGAGATCCTGGCTCCAGAGCGTGCGACCGGTTTCCACGTCTAGAGCTGTTAGGGCGCCAAAACCCGTGGTCACAAACAGCCGCCCCGCATCCACTGCCAAACCGCCGCCTGTGGCGTCATCATCGTCGGCTTCATCCGGGCGAATGTCGGCCTGCCAAAGCACTTGCCCGCCGGTTGAGACGGCGGATACCGTGGTCAGGCTGTCGAGGGTAAAGACCCGGCCATCGGCCACCACAGGATCGGCGTTGATGCGGTGTTTGCGGCTGTCGCCCGCGCCAATATTGACCGTCCAGATCGGTGTCAGCGCGGTGCCCAGGCTGGCGTGATCAGTGCGAAACGATTGCGTCCCGGTGCCCTGCGGCGCACTGGTATTGGCAATCTGCGCGGGCAAGCTGATCGCGCGCGCCGCATCGGTGACCTCAAGCGCGGCATCGGTCGCCGCATCACCCCCGCTGAGCGCGGCTTCGACCGGTTCGCGCACGCCCGGGATAATAACCTCGCGGTCCTGACAGGCCCCGACAACCAGCGTGGCGACAAAGCCGAATGCAAGCGGCATCATGCGCACAGGCTGGTGCGCCAAGGCCCTTGTCATTCGTAAAAGTCCCATGCCCTGCCCCTTATTTGCCGTCGCTGTCAGAGCCGCCAGTTTCATCAAGCGTACCCCCCAGCGCCACAATCGCCTGTACCGCACGCTGTTGCAAGCCTGCACTCGCTTCGGCGTCTTGGGTGATCGCGCGGTAGCGGGCGATGGCGGCTTCGGTATCACCGGTTTCGATGTCAATGAGAGCAAGTTGTTCTTCGGCCAGCAGCCGGTAATCGAGGCCCGGCACGGCCAGTTCCGAAAACCGCGCGCGGCGCGTTGCGGGATCGAGGCTGTCGCCTTGCATCAATAGGACGCGGAATGCGGCAAACTGGCGATAGGCCAGCGGCAGATCAGCGGCATTTTCGACGCTTTGCAGCGCGGCGACTGCGGCATCGGTGTTGCCCGCCTCCGCTTCGGCATTGGCCAGCATAAAGGCCAACATGGCCGCGCTTTCTGATCCGCCAGCTTCCAGCGCGCGCAGCGCAGCCGCCTGTGCAGCGGCGTCATTATTGGCAAGCGCTTGCAGCATCGCGTCACCCAGCGCCTGCGCCTGCGCTTCGGCTTGGGCTTTGCGATATTCTAGGAACCCGGCACCGCCGATAACAAGCACAAGCACGGTTGCGCCGATCCAGCCGTAGCGGCGCAAATAGCCAAACAGCCGGTCGCGGCGGACCTCTTCGTTAACCTCGTCGATAAAGCTGTCGGTGTCGCTCACGCCCTGCTCCCTTGCCGGGCATGTCCCGGTGTCTCGCCCCGAATTTGCGCCCCTCTTACCTTGTGCGCGCACCCGGGGGCAAGAGCGCCTGAAGCGACCCGCCGAATGCGCGAAAAGCTGGCGTTGCGGGCATCGCTTGCCCTTGCCATTCGGCGCCAAAGGCGCAATTGCTGGCGCATGGCGCAACAAAACGACAACCCCGCTGATCCGTTCAAAAAGGCCTTGGCCGAGGCGACCAAAGTGATGGCCGACGATCCCGAGTTGTCGGTGAGCTATTCGGTGGATCCCTCGGGTCTGTCGGGTGATGCAATGCGCCTGCCGCAGGTGTCGCGCCGGATGACCCGCGAAGAGGTGCTTTTGGCCCGTGGCACGGCCGACGCGCTGGCGCTGAACCGGCGCTATCACGACGGGCAAACCCATGCCCGCTATGCCCCGCAAGGCGAGATGGCCCGGGCCATCTACGAGGCGATGGAAACCGCCCGTTGCGAGGCGATGGGCGCACGCGACATGCCGGGCACCGCGGGCAATATCGACGCCAAGATCGCCCATGAGGCTGCGCGCAAAGGCTACGAGCAGTGCAAACAAGCCTCGGACGTCCCGCTGGAGGCGGCTGCGGGATACTTGCTGCGCCACCTTGCGACCGGGCGTGAGATGCCCGCCGGCGCGCAAAACGCCATGGAGCTGTGGCGCGGGTTTATCGAGGAGCAGGCCGGCGGCACGCTGGAAAACGTAAACGACATTCTCGACGACCAGAACGCCTTTGCCAAATTTGCGCGGCAGATCATCTCGGATCTCGGCTATGGCGATCAGCTCGGCGACGACCCCGATCAGATGGACGATGAGCAGGAGGACAGCGCCGAAGAAAGCGCAGACGAAAACGAACAGCCTGACAGCTCGGGCGACGATGAGGACGGTGATGACAACACCGAAGCCGCCCCAGAGTCGAGCCAGGATGAGCAGCAGGACGCCTCTGAAGCGTCGGTGTCGATGGACGACATGGCCGATCAGGAACTGGGCGAAGAGGCGGAAATGCCCGAAGGCGAGGCGCCTCTCGAACCGCCTGCACCGCAGCCGGTGTCCGAAGCTGATCCCGACTATCAAGTGTATCTCAGCGATCATGACGAAGAGATCATGGCCGAAGACCTGGCCGAGCCGGTCGAATTGGAGCGCTTGCGCGCCTACCTTGACCAGCAGCTTGAGCCGCTGAAAGGCGCTGTGTCTCGGCTGGCCAACAAGCTGCAGCGCAGGCTGCAGGCACAGCAGAACCGATCCTGGGAGTTTGACCGCGAAGAGGGCATGCTGGATGCGGGTCGGCTGGCGCGGGTGGTGGCCAACCCGACCACGCCGCTGAGCTTCAAGGTCGAAAAAGACACCGAGTTTCGCGACACAGTGGTGACGTTGCTGCTCGACAATTCTGGGTCGATGCGCGGGCGGCCGATCTCAATTGCGGCGATCTGTGCGGATGTTTTGGCCCGCACGCTGGAACGCTGCAACGTCAAGGTGGAGATCCTGGGCTTTACCACCCGGGCGTGGAAAGGCGGGCTGGCACGCGAGGCGTGGCTGAATGACGGTCGCCCCGTGCAACCCGGGCGGCTCAATGACCTGCGCCACATCGTTTACAAATCTGCGGATGCCCCGTGGCGGCGCACGCGGCCCAATCTGGGCTTGATGATGAAAGAGGGCTTGCTCAAGGAAAACATCGACGGTGAGGCGCTGGAATGGGCGCACCGCCGGATGGTCAGCCGGCCCGAAGCGCGCAAGATCCTGATGGTGATCTCGGACGGGGCGCCGGTGGATGACAGCACGCTTTCGGTGAACCCCGCGAATTACCTGGAAAAACACCTACGCGATGTGATCGCCATGGTCGAGCGGCGGCGGGCGGTGGAACTTTTGGCCATCGGCATCGGGCATGACGTCACACGGTATTACGACCGCGCGGTGACAATCACCGATGTGGAGCAGCTGGCCGGTGCGATGACCGAGCAGCTGGCCGCGCTGTTTGACAGCGACCCGCGCGCCCGGGCGCGGGTTACGGGTATGCGGCGCGCTGGATGAGCCATGTTGCGCGCCGCCCGGATCGGCCCTTCGGGGAGGATTTTTTGAAACAGAGAAGGGGCGTGCTGCGTTTGTATCGCATAGCAGGCGGTCGGGCACGTGAAGCAGATGTTTCAGAGCTTTGAGGTCACAGCGCGGCCCGAACAGGGGCCGCCGCGGCTGCAGGCGCTGCGCGATGAGATGCGGGCCGAAGGCTTGGCCGGGTTTCTTGTGCCAAGGGCGGATGCGCATCGCGGTGAATACGTGTCGGCGCGCGATGAACGGCTGGCTTGGCTGACCGGATTTACCGGGTCGGCTGGGTTTTGTGTGGCGCTGTTGGACGTGGCCGGCGTGTTTGTCGATGGCCGCTACCGCACGCAAGTAAAATCGCAGGTTGCCGATGCATTCACCCCGGTGCCTTGGCCGGAGACGTCGATGGCCGCCTGGTTGAAAGATCAGCTGACAGACGGGGGCACCGTCGGGTTTGATCCGTGGTTGCACACGCCTGCTGAGATTGCGCAGGCGGAAAAGACGCTCGACGGCACGGGGATCACGTTGCAGCGCTGCGACAATCTGGTGGACCGAATCTGGCACGATCAACCCGAACCGGCCGCGGCACCCGCCACAGTCCATCCTTTGGAATTTGCAGGAGAAAGCCACACGGACAAATGCGCGCGGCTCGCAGCCGAGTTGCACAGTGCCAACCGAAATGCCGCGGTCCTCACGCTACCGGATTCGATTTGCTGGCTGCTGAACATACGCGGCGCGGATATCGCGCATAACCCGGTGGCGCAGGGCTTTGCGATCTTGCACGCGACCGGTCGGGTGGAGCTGTTCATGGCGCCCGCCAAGCTGGACGGGCTGGCCGTGCATTTGGGCGACACAGTGGAGTGTCATCCGCCGCATGCCTTCAGCGACAAGCTGGCCGTGTTGGCAGGACCGGTCCAGGTGGAAAAATCAACCGTGCCGGTGGCCGTGGCCGACATCCTGGGCGACAAGGTTGCATGGGGTGCGGACCCCTGTGCGCTGCCCAAGGCGTGCAAGAACGACGCCGAGATTGCCGGCGCGGCGGCAGCGCATTTGCGCGATGGCGCGGCGGTGATCGAGCTGTTGGCCTGGCTCGACGCGCAAGAGCCCGGCACCGTGCGAGAGACGCAGGTGGTCACCCGGCTAGAAGCCGCGCGCCGACAGGACAATGCGCTTCGCGACATCAGTTTTGAGACCATCGCAGGCACCGGGCCGCACGGCGCCATCATGCACTACCGGGTGACCGAAGACACCGACGCTGTGCTGCAAACCGGGCAGCTCTTGGTGCTCGACAGCGGCGGGCAGTATCTGGACGGCACCACGGACATCACGCGCACGATCCCCATCGGCCCCCCACCCGAGGAGGCGCGCGCGGCCTTTACCCGCGTGCTGGCGGGCATGATCGCCATGTCGCGGCTGCGCTGGCCCAAAGGGCTGGCCGGACGCGACATCGAAGCGGTGGCGCGCGCCCCTCTGTGGTATGCCCATCAGGATTTCGACCACGGGCTGGGCCACGGTGTGGGCGCTTATCTGAGCGTGCACGAGGGCCCGCAACGGCTGAGCCGGGTGAGCGACGTGCCCCTGAAACCGGGCATGATCCTGTCCAATGAACCGGGGTATTACCGGGAGGGCGCATTCGGCATCCGCATCGAAAACCTGATTGTTGTCGAAGAAGCCGAACCGCCCGAAACCGGCGACGCGCATCGCGACATGCTCTGCTGGCGGACCCTGACTTACGTGCCGATTGACCGCAGACTGATCGTGCCCGAGATGCTGGATGGGCCGTCGGTGGCATGGCTGAACGCCTATCACGCGCAAGTGGCTGAGCATATGTCGTCAAGAGTTTCGGATGATGCCAGATCATGGCTCGAAACGGCATGTGCGCCGCTTTGAACACTGCGACATTTGGTTGTGTCACCGCGCTGCTTTCCCTGCTAAACAGCTGCCTAACCCGATGAATTGAGACGCGAAAGGACCCTGCCATGGCAAGTCATATCACGATCCGCACGGCCCCAGGCACCTGGACCATTCGCGCCGGTGGCGCAGTGCTGGGTGAAAGCAACGCCGCGCTGGAATTGAGCGAGGGCGCGTATCCGGCGGTGATCTATTTCCCGCGCTCTGATGTTGCCATGGCTTTTCTGGACAGCACGGACAAGTCCACACACTGCCCGCATAAAGGCGACGCCAGCTATTTCTCGGTGGTGACCAAATCGACCGTCATTGAAAATGCGGCTTGGTCCTATGAAAACCCCAAAGCTGAGGTGGATCGGATCAAAGATCACGTTGCCTTTTACACCGGCGACGCGATCACGGTGGAGCAGATCTAGCGTCAGACGCCAATGCAACTGTTCGGGGCGCGTGGCGGTGCTATCCTCACCCGGTAAAAGCTTTCGAGACTATGCAGTTCTGGCGTTTGTGATGTGACGGCCGGGCGCTGCCCGATGCATTTGAGATAGAACGACAATTGATGCGGTGTTTCACCTGTTCAGCCCTTAGCGGTATCAAACGTGCAGACGGGGCTGATGGCCCTATAGCCGCGCTTTGACGCAGGCGATGAAATCTGCGCCGCGCGTTTCGAAATTGTCGTACTGATCAAAGCTTGCCGCTGCGGGCGCCAGCAGGACAACGTCGCCCGGTTCGGCGTCGCTCATCGCAGCGTCCACAGCGTCACGCATAGTTGTGCACACCTGTGTTTCGGGGCTGAGCTGCAGAGCAAATGCGGCGGCGTCACGACCGATCACATAGGCCTTTTTGACCTTTGCGGATGCATCGGCCAGAGCGTCTAACCCGCCCTCTTTTTCCAGCCCGCCGCAGATCCAGCGGATATTGTCGAATGCGGCCAGTGCCTTGACGGCGCTGTCGACATTGGTTGCCTTGCTGTCGTTGACAAACCGTATGCCATTTTTCTCAGCCACCAACTGGCTGCGATGCGGCAGGCCCGCAAAGCTGGCAAAGGCGCGTTCGATCACCTTTGGCGACACTCCGACCGCGCGGGTCGCAGCGTAGGCGGCACAGGCGTTTTGGTGGTTATGCGCGCCCGGCAGTCCCGGCACTGTGCGCAGATCGATGGACGCGATCTGCCGACCTTTGCGCTGTTCGGACAAAAAGCCCTTGCGCGCAAAAACATGCCAGCCTGGCCCGCCCAGCTTTTGGCCAGACGAGATGCGGATCACCCGGTCATCTGCCGGGCCCTCGCTGAGTTGACCGGCCAGAAAAACGCCGGCCATTTCGTCAACACCGATAACGGCGCGGTCTGGCCCACCTTCGGCAAATAGCCTGCGCTTGGCCGCAAAATAACCGCCAAAGCCGCCATGCCGATCTAGGTGGTCGGAGCTGAGATTGGTGAACACAGCCACATCTGGCGTGAGACTGCGCGCCAGTTCGGTTTGATAGCTCGACAATTCGAGCACCACGATGCTGCCGTCTTGCGCCGGGTCGATGTCCAGCACACTGCGACCGATATTGCCGGCCAGTTGGCTGTGACGTCCGTCCACCTGCATGATATGGTCAAGCAGGGCGGCCGTGGTGGATTTGCCATTTGATCCGGTCACAGCGATGACACGCGGCGCGGTGTCAAAACGGCTCCAGTCGTCGGTGGCAAAGCTCTGGAAAAACAGGCCGATATCGTTGTCCACAGGCACGCCCGCGCGCAGGGCCGCTGCGATGATCGGGTTGGGATCGGGAAAGAGATGCGGGATACCCGGCGACACGATCAACCGCGCGACATCGTCGAGCGCACCCGATCTGTGCAAGTCGTGCACGGCAAAGCCCTGCGCCTCAGCACGACTGCGCGCATCCGGGTTGTCGTCCCAACATAGCGGCTCCGCACCGCCCGCAGCCAGCGCCCGCGCCGCGGCAAGGCCGGTGCGCCCGAGGCCTAGAACGCCCACGCGCGCGCCTGCAAGTCCGCGCACCGGAATCATGACAGGCTCCGAAACAGGCGGTGTGGTCTGTGGTTATCAGGCATGGGCAATCTGGTCTTTTCGAATGTCACGCCGTCCTCGCTGCCACAGCGGCGTATGCGCTGGCAACCGTCAACCGACATCTCCGGCGCGCGACAGACCGGCATCGGTGGCGCGGTCGAGGCCGCGGATGGCGGCAACGATGCGCGAAAGACCCATGCTGAGCGATCCTTTGACCAACACGACGTCGCCACCAGTCAGCTGTTGGCGCACCGTTTGCACCATCTCGTCGGCCGTTTCGGTCCAGAACCCGCGATGCGCCTCGGGTATCGCGTCATATAGCGACCGCATCAACGGACCGATGCAGTGGACGATATCGATGCGCGGCATCGCATCAAGCTGCGCCAAGTCTTTGTGCAATGCATCAGCGTCGCGGCCCAACTCTTTCATATCGCCCAGAAAAGCGATGCGCCGGGTGGCGCCAAATCGCTTGTCGCTGCGTTGCGGACCGGCGGCGGCCAACACCTCTAGCGCGGCCGCCATCGAGGTCGGGTTGGCGTTGTAGCTGTCGTCGATAAGTTCAAGCGTCAGATGCGTTTCCACCGGATCCAGCGTGATTGTTTCGCGCGCGCCCCGCCCTTCAAACGGCGACCAACGGCCCAAAGTCTGCGCCGCCAGCGCCAGGTCCGCGCCCAGCGCCTCAACCGCGGCTAGCGCGCCTAGCCCGTTCATCGCGTAGTGTCGGCCCAGCGCGCCAATCTTGAAGAGCAGTGGCGCACCGTGCGCTGTGGCCTGAACCACCGTCGCTTCGGGCTGCACATCGATTGAGTGCAGCGCAAAGTCCTGCGCGCTCTCGCCAAACCCAACCGCTGTGACGCCCAATCGTGCGGCGGTGTCGCGCAGGATTGCGGCGGTTGTGCAATCAGCGTTCAGGATGCCCGTGCCGCCCGGTGTGACACCTTCGAGGATCGATGCCTTTTCCGCGGCAATGCCTTCGATTGCACCGAACGCTTCGAGGTGGGCCGTTCCCACGGTTGTCACCATCGCCACGTGCGGGCGCGCCATGCGGGCGAGCGGCGCAATCTCGCCCGGGTGGTTCATCCCGATCTCAATCACCGCAAACTCGGTGTCGCGCGGCATCCGCGCGAGGGTCAGCGGCACACCCCAGTGGTTGTTGTAACTGGCAACCGAGGCATGGGTGCGCCCCTGATCGGCCAGCATTTCGCGCAACATCTCTTTGGTCGATGTTTTGCCCACCGACCCGGTCACCGCGACAACGCGGGCAGCACTACGCGCACGGCTGGCAACGCCCAGCGCCTCGAGCGCGGTTTGCACGTCGGCCACATGTAGGAGCGGCGCATCTTGTGGCACACCGACAGGCACGCGACTGACCAGTGCGGCTGCTGCACCCTTGTCCAGCGCTTGAGCCACAAAATCGTGCCCGTCGCGCGCCGCGGTCAATGCGATGAACAAGTCCCCCGGCTGCAGGGTCCGCGTGTCGATTGAAACGCCCGTCGCCGACCAATCACAGGGTGTCTCACCCCCGGTGGCCGCGACCGCCTCCGCCGCTGTCCAAAGCGTCATGTCAACCGTCCTTCGAGTGCGGCAACCGCCACGCTGGCCTGCTCAACATCGTCAAAGGGCAAAACGTCGTCGCCGACGATCTGCCCTGTCTCGTGCCCCTTGCCCGCGATCAGCGCCGCATCACCTGGCCCCAGCGCATCCACCGCGCGCAAGATCGCCTCGGCCCGGTCTGCCACGTCGCGCGCGTCAGGACAGCCCTCCATCACCTCGGCGCGGATATTGGCGGGGTCTTCACTGCGTGGGTTGTCGTCGGTGACAAATACCTCGTCGGCATATCGCGCTGCCGCAGCGCCCATCAGTGGGCGCTTGCCCGCATCGCGATCACCGCCGGCGCCGATCACGGCCACCAAACGGCCCAACACGTGCGGGCGCATTGCCTGCAGCGCCGTTGCGACGGCGTCTGGCGTATGGGCATAGTCTACAAACACCGTTGCGCCATTGGCGCGGGTGGCGGCCAGCTCCATCCGGCCGCGCACGGTGCTCAACTCCGGCAAGGTGCGAAACACCGCCTCCGGATCGGCCCCCGCGGCAATCACCAGGCCGCACGCCAGCGCCACATTGTCCGCCTGAAATCCGCCAATCAGCGGCAGGTGTGCGGTATATGCCGCCCCGCGAAAGCTGAACCGCACGTCTTGTCCAGTTGCATCAAAGCGTTGGCCGGATAGGTGCAGATGTCCGCCGCTCCGGCCCACGGTCAACACCTCCTGCCCCCGCGCTTCGGCGATGGCGGCGATGTCGACGCCACGCGGGTCGTCAATATTGACCACTGCGACCCCGTCTTCGGGCAACACGCGGGCAAAAAGCCCGGCTTTGGCGTCGAAATACGCCTCGAACGTTTTGTGATAGTCCAGGTGATCTTGGGTAAAGTTGCTGAACCCTGCCGCCGCCAGCCGAACCCCGTCGAGTCGGCGTTGATCCAGCCCGTGCGAAGATGCCTCCATCGCGGCATGGGTGATGCCAGCCTGACGTGCGGCTGCGAGCGTGCGGTGCAGCGTGATCGGCTCGGGCGTGGTGTGGGCCAGCGGCGCGCTCCACGCGCCCTCAACCCCGGTGGTGCCAAGATTGACGGCCTGCAGCCCCAAAGCGATCCAGATCTGCCGCACAAATGTGCTCACGGACGTTTTGCCATTTGTACCGGTGACGGCGACCATGGTTTCGGGTTGACCGCCGAACCACAGTGCGGCGCCCAAGGAAAGCGCCTCGCGCGGAGCGTCCGTTACAATCAGCGCGGCGTCGCCCAAATCCGAGGCCGCAATTTGCGCCCCTGCGATATCCGTCAAAACAGCCGCCGCGCCCATGCGGACCGCGTATTGCACAAACTCCGCCCCGTGCACCCGCGCACCGGGCATCGCCGCAAACAGATATCCCTCGCGCACCTGACGACTGTCTACGGCCAATCCGGTGATTTGCGGGTTTGCCCCGCCGCGCGCGGTCAGCCCCAGCGCGCTCAGAGGCCTTGGCTGCTCGCCCATGTGCCTGCTCTAGTTGCTGCGTGTCAGCGTTATATCAGCCAGTGATTTGGGTTCAACGTCCGGACGCAGCCCAAGCAGCGGGGCCACCCGGCCGATCATTTCGGCGGCAATTGGCACCGCTGTCCAGCCTGCGGTGCGACGCGGTTTATCGCCCGAGGTTTCCACCGGCTCATCCAAAGTCACCACCAGCGCATATTTTGGATCATGCGCGGGGAACACGGTCGCAAAGGTAGCGATCACCTTGTCATCGTAATAGCCGCCGCGCGGTTTTGGCTTATCCGCGGTCCCGGTTTTGCCGCCCACAGCATATCCCGGTACTTCGGCCATCGATGCGGTGCCATCGGTGACAACGGCTCGCAACATGTCGCGCGCAGCACTCGCAGCGCTTTCGCTGATTACTCGCGGGCCGCGCTGGGGAAACGATTGTTTCAGGATCGTCGGCGACACCTTGTAGCCGCCATTGGCCAGCGTCGCGTAGCCGGCAGCCAGGTGCATGGGCGATGTCGACAACCCGTGGCCGTAGCTGATCGTGACCGAGCTGAGTTCGGTCCAGCGGTTCGGCAACAGCGGTTTGCCACCGCGCGCCTCGACAATTTCGAACGGCGTCGCCTCGAAAAAGCCCAAGCTTTTGAGGAATGCCTGTTGCCGCTCGGCACCAATTTGCAGCGCTAGCCGCCCGGTGCCACGGTTTGACGAATGCACAATGATATCGCCAACGCTCAGAGTGCCGTAGTCCTTGTTGCGAAACTCACCGATGCGAAACCCGCCGACCTTCATGGGGCCTGACGTGTCTATTTCGGTCGAGGGCGACACGAGCCCCAGATCAACGGCTTGTGCGGCGGCAAAGATCTTGAACACCGACCCCAATTCATACACGCCCTGCACCGAACGATTAAACAGCGGGCTGTCGCTCTGGTCGCCCTGGGTTGCGGGACGCGGACGGTTGTTGGGATCGAAATCCGGCAGAGAGACGACAGAAATCACCTCTCCGGTGTGCACATCCATGAGGACGGATGTTGCCCCCTTGGCATTCATCAGTTTCATGCCACCGTAGAGCACCTCTTCGGCGGCCGCCTGCACCGTGAGGTCGAGCGACAGGCGCAGCGGCTGACCCGCATTCGCGGGATCACGCAGATAGTCATCAAAGTGCTTTTCAACACCAGCAACCCCGATCACCTCGGCGGCGCTAACCCCCTCTTTGCCAAAACTGGCGCCGCCCAGCACGTGCGCGGCGAGCGCGCCGTTGGGATAAAGGCGCATGTCACGCGGACCAAAGAGCAGACCGGGATCGCCCAACTCGTGCACCGCTTGCATCTGTTCGGGACTGATTTTGCGTTTGACCCAGAGGAATTTGCGCTTGCCCGTGAAATCGGCCAGCAGCTCTTGCTCGTTCAGATCGTCAAAGATCGCCGCCAAGCCTCGCGCCGAACCTGCAGGGTCAATCATCTGCGGCGGTTGCGCGTAAAGCGCGTGCGTTTCAAAGTTGGTGGCCAGCAGGCGACCATTGCGATCCACGATATCGGCGCGCAAGGCCGATATCGCCGCGCTGTGGACGTTGGCGCGCGGTTCCACCGGGTCGGTTGTGGCCAAAAGCCCCATCCGCACGCCCACCGTCAGAAATGCCGCTAGGAAAAAGCCGCCCAGCACCAAAAGGCGCCCTTCGGCCCGCGCCCGCATCTTGCTGTGCATCTCGGCATGGCGGCGGGCGGTGTTTTCGCGTTCGATCACATCCGGATTTTCGCCAGCGTCGCGCGCCGGAAGGATACGCGCCAGCGGGCGCAGGGGCGTGCGTGTCATGGCCGGTCCTCGTCGGGCAGACGGCCGGAGGTTTCGACCGCATCCGTGACAGGAGGCAAGTCCGGCGCAGGAAAGGCAATTTCATCGACATGGCCAAATTGACCCGAGCGGAGCGGCAGCAAGCCCAGCCGGTCAAAATTCAGATCCACCAGATCGCGCAAACGGTCGGGGCGGTTGAGATAGGCCCACTCCGCCCGGAGCACAGCCAACCGCGCATGCGCGGCGCGAATATCGGCATGCAACGTATCCACCTCGTTTAAGGCCGCTTGCGTGGCATAGTTTTCGCGGTAGGCCCAAAAGGCCAGGCCGATTACCGCGAGCGCGGTCAAAATGAACAAAGCCGTTCGCATCAAGCGCGTCCTTTCACCTGCGGCATTCCAATGGATTTGGGGTCAATCGCGCCGCTGGGCGCATCGGTGCGCGTGGCCACGCGCAGCTTGGCGGAACGGGCCCTCGGATTTGCGGCAATTTCCGCTGCCGAAGGAACAATGGCTTTGCGCCGGGTCATCACAAACGCTGCTTCGGGTTGTTCGGTGGCCGGGGCGTAACGGTTGGCGTTGCCGCCTTGGCCAGCGCGCGCGGTGAGAAAGCGTTTGACCATCCGGTCCTCAACCGAATGAAAGGTGACAACGGCCAGTTGCCCGCCGGGTTTCAAGGCCCGTTCGGACGCCATCAGGCCCTTGTAGAGCTCATCATACTCATTGTTGACCGCAATCCGCAGTGCTTGAAAGCTGCGGGTCGCGGGGTGCGATTGGCCCGGTTTGGCGCGCGGCAAACATTTTTCGATGATGGCCGCCAACTCCAATGTGGTGGTGATCGGGCGCGCCGTGATGATGGCGCGCGCGATGCGGCGGCTGGCACGCTCTTCGCCGTAGTGAAACAGGATGTCCGCCAGCACGCCCTCGTCCGCGCTATTCACGACATCTGCGGCGGAGGGGCCGTCCTGGCTCATCCGCATGTCGAGGGGGCCGTCTTGCATAAACGAAAACCCACGCTCGGCGCGATCGAGCTGCATTGAGCTTACGCCAAGGTCGAGCACAACGCCGTCAAGGCCCGCGCCGTATGTATCAAGTTGCGAAAACACGCCGGGTTGCAAGGTGATGCGGTCCTCGTAAGCGGCCGTCCAACTGGCGGCCATCTCGAAGGCCAGCGGGTCGCGATCTACCGCAATCACTTGCGCCGCTCCGGCATCAAGCAATGCGCGCGTGTACCCACCCGCGCCAAAGGTGCCGTCCAGCCAGGTGCCCGACACAGGCGCGCAGGCATCCAGGATTGCGTCGATGAGAACCGGAATATGTGGCCCCCCAGCCATGCCTATTCCAAATCCCCGTCAAGATAGGCAGATGGGTCAAGATCCGGATCGTACCCGTCATCACCCATGGCCTCGATGGAGGCGTCATAGGCTTCGGGCTTCCAGATCTCGAACGTGTCACCCGAAGAGACAAACCGCGCCATCGTATCCAGCCCGATTTTGGCGCGCAGTTTTGCGGGCAGAACGATCCGACCGGTGTCATCCACCACCGCATCAACCGCCTGCGCGGAATAGAGACGCTCCATGGCTTTGCGCTTGGCGCTGCCGCGCGGAAATTTTGCGATCTTTTCGTCGACCTCATCCATCGCCGCGATTGTGAACCCTTCGAGGTAATCGCGCGTGGCGCCGCCGTAGACGATGATGATGCGCGGGGCGAGGCCCTCGGTCCATTCCGGGTCACACGCCTCGATCACACGGCGAAACGAGGCCGGGATAGACACCCTGCCCTTGGCGTCCACTTTGTGGTCGCTCTCGCCTCTGAACTTGCGTGCCACCGGTTGGCCCGTCCCTCGTATCGTTTCCGCGCCCCCGCGCAATGCCTGCCCCCGAAATTGAAACGGCGGGTTGATCTGCTGCCACTGATCAACCCGCCGCATTTTCCCGCTTGGCGGGATCTCCAGCTGCGCGCGCCACCTGGGGGGATGTCTGCTCGCTCGCGCGCCGGATCTCTTTTTTGATGAAAGCGAGGTGCCTGTATGAAACCTGCTAGAGTTTTATTTTTTTGGGGTCGTTGGATGCCCCGGCTCGTTTTCATCTTGTCCTGTATGGATGACATGGGAATATATGGTACGCAATGGTTTTTTCGGGGAAATAGCCGCAGGGACGCGGCGCCGATGCATCTTAAGTTGAGAAAAGTCGCTAACGGGCTCGTCAAATTGAAAATATGTAGATGTCTGAACTGATTAAGGCACAATATGTAGTTATACGTCTCGCACAGTCACATTTGCCCACATTTTCCCACTTTTTTTGACCGTATCGGAATTGGCAGAATTTGTTTTTGCTTTGTTCTCATACTAAAACTGCACACAGACGCCAATTTCCCAAAAAGTCGCCAATTTGATTCGAATCAAAGGGAACAAACCGATCGCTGTTCCATGAATTCCCATACCGATCCGCGCACCGCACGCCTCGGGTCAGGCCATGCCGCCTTTGATCAATCCTTCGGCAATCTGCGCATAGGCGCTTGCCATCGTTCCGGAACCGGCCGCAATCGGTGTGCCCCCGTCCCCGGCCACGCGCGTCTCAAGGTCAATCGGTAGCGCACCCAAGAGCGGCACGCCCAAACGCTCCGCCTCGGCTGCGACACCGCCTTGGCCAAAAACCGCATGTTGCGCGCCACAATCGGGGCATACGAAATGCGACATGTTCTCGATCAGCCCAAGGATCGGCGTGCCTAGCGTGTCAAACATATCAATCGCCTTGCGCGCATCAATCAGCGCAACATCCTGCGGCGTGCTGACAACAATCGCACCGGTGAGGTCTGATTTTTGGCACAGGGTCAGTTGCACGTCACCCGTTCCCGGCGGCAAATCAACCAGCAGGACATCCAGGTCACCCCAGGCAACTTGCCCCAGCATTTGTTGCAAAGCGCCCATCAACATTGGCCCGCGCCAGACGATCGCTTTGCCCTCTTCCATCATGAAACCGATGGACATCAGGGTGACGCCATGCGCTTGCAGCGGGATGATGGTTTTGCCATCGGGCGAGGCTGGTCTTTTGTTGATGCCCATCATGCGCGGCTGTGACGGACCGTAGATGTCTGCATCCAACAGCCCAACCTTTCGCCCCAAACGGGCCAGCGCCACCGCCAGGTTGGACGAAACCGTGGATTTCCCAACCCCGCCTTTGCCCGACCCGATGGCCAGGATCCGCGCAACACCAGCCGGCTTGCTGGGGCCGGCCTGCGGCTCGGGATGACGGCCGATCTTTAGGTTTGGCGGCGGCGGCTTTTTGGGCGCGGGTCCGTGCGCTGTGAGCGCGACACGCGCTTGGGCCACCCCGGGCAATTGCAAAACCGCGGCCTCCGCCGCTTTGCGCACGGGTTCCAGGGCCGCTGCAGCACCGGCATCGGGTGCTTCGATCACAAACTGGACGACATCGTCACGAATCGAAATCGCACGGACGAGATCACGACTGATCAGCGTTCCACCGTCTGGCACCGCGACCTGAGCCAGGACCCGTTCAATTTCATCTTTGCTTATCGGCATGGCACGTCCGTTCGCGACTGCCGCTATAACTGGCATATCTCGCGACAAGCGCAAGGGTCCGCGCCGTTTTGCCCCAAAGCGCACAACCGCTATGCGACATGCACAACAATTCAACGTTTGGGTCATGCAAATGCTGCATGGCAGCATTGTCACTCTGGCTATTGTGCAGTCGCAGCATGACCTACATTCTAATCACAACGAAACGACGTAACCCTGTAAGCGACAAGGCAATCACATGGCCTATTACAATGACATTGCACAGCGCACCGACGTGCTGGAACGGCTGCTCGCCACTGCGGCGAAACTCTTTAATGACGCTGCAACGCGGCGTGCGCGCAACCGGGTCTTTCGCGTCTCGATGCGCGAGATGAGCGTGCTGTCGTCCCGCGAGCTGGCTGACCTTGGCCTGCATCGCAGCGAATTGAAGCGCATCGCATGGACCGCTGCAGTCGACGCGGTACCGAATTGAACACACGGATCAGGTGCTTCTCCTCCTCCCTGAGGCACCTGTGATTGGCGGCGGCGCCTCCTCCTCCCTGGCGCTGCCGCACTTTCACACCCGGATACATCAGCGCGATCTCCTTCCTCCCTGATCGCATGATGTGAGCAGAACGGCGGTCCCCACTCCTCCCTGGGGCCGCCGTTTTTTTGCGCAGGGACCTAAAACGGGATGTCGTCGCAGCCCGAGACAAAGCGCGAGACAACCTTTTTCTGTCCGGCTTTCTCGAAGTCCACGTCGAGCTTGTCGCCCTCGATCGCAATGATCGCGCCGTAGCCGAACTTTTGGTGAAACACCCTTTCGCCAACAGTAAAGCTGGAGACAGCGTTCAAATCGATCACCGTGTTGCGACTTTCCCGAGGTTGGCTGACCGGCCGTTCGGCACTGCGCGCCTGCAAACGGCGCCAGCCCGGAGAGTTGTAGACATTCGCCTCGGCCGCGGCCTCGTGTAGCGTGGATTGCACGCCACCGGGTGCTGCGGCCCCAAAACCACCGCCATAAAGACCCGGCGGGGTCAGCACGTCGACGTGATCTTCGGGCATTTCGTCGATGAACCGCGATGGCATGGACGACTGCCATTGCCCAAACACGCGCCGGTTGGCGGCAAAAGACACGGTGCAGACCTCTTCGGCGCGCGTGATGCCGACATAGGCCAGCCGCCGCTCTTCTTCGAGGCCCTTGATCCCGCTCTCATCCATGCTGCGTTGCGACGGGAACAGCCCATCTTCCCAACCGGGCAGGAACACGCACGGAAACTCCAGGCCCTTGGCCGCGTGCAGCGTCATGATCGACACCTTGGCACCGCCGTCGTCCTGTTCGTTGTCCATGATCAGCGACACGTGTTCGAGAAACCCTTGCAGGTTTTCAAAGCCTTCCAGCGCCTTGACCAGTTCCTTGAGGTTTTCGAGCCGCCCCGGCGCCTCCGGCGTCTTGTCATTTTGCCAATGCGCGGTGTAGCCGGATTCATCCAGAATGATCTCGGCCAGTTCGACGTGGCTGACCGGTGGCGGGCCGTATTCCATGCGCACCGGGCCACCTTCATCGATGACGCTATCATCGGTCAGCTCAATCCGTGGCCCGCGCAGCTTGCCATGCCAGCGCGCGATGCCGTCGACCAAGTCGCGCAAAGCGCTGGCGCCTTTGCCCTTGATCAGCCCTTGATCCAACGCCATCCGCGCACCTTCGACCAGGCTGACGCTATTGGCGCGGGCTGCGATCTGTATGGTCTGCTGCGCCTTGTCACCAAGCCCACGTTTGGGCGTGTTCACAATCCGCTCGAACGCCAGATCGTCATCGGGTGAGACAACGACGCGGAAATAGGCCATCGCGTCGCGGATTTCCATCCGTTCGTAAAACCGCGGACCGCCGATCACGCGGTAGGGCAGACCGATAGTCAGGAACCGATCTTCAAAGGCCCGCATCTGGTGGCTGGCGCGCACGAGGATCGCCATTTCATCCAGGTTCATGGCGCGCACGCCGCGGGTCCCGGATTGCGCGGCCTCGATCTCTTCGCCGATCCAGCGCGCCTCTTCTTCGCCATCCCAGTGGCCGATGAGACGTACCTTTTCACCCTCATCACGGTCGGTCCACAGCGTCTTGCCCAGACGGCTTTCATTCGCAGAGATCACACCCGAGGCAGCGGCCAGGATGTGCGGGGTCGAGCGATAGTTCTGTTCCAGCCGCACCACATGCGCGCCGGGAAAGTCGGTCTCAAAACGCAGAATGTTGCCCACCTCGGCCCCGCGCCAGCCATAGATCGACTGGTCGTCATCGCCCACGCAACAGATGTTGCGGTGGTCTTGCGCCAGCAGCCGCAACCAAAGGTATTGGGCAACGTTGGTGTCCTGATATTCGTCTACGAGGATAAAGGCGAACCACCGTTGGTACTGGGCCAGCACGTCAGGATGGGTCTGAAAAATGGTGACCATGTGCAAAAGCAGATCGCCAAAATCACAGGCGTTCAGCTCCCTCAGCCGCGCTTGGTAGGCGGCGTAAAGCTCGGGCCCGCGGTGATTGTACGCGCCCGCATCGGCCGCGGGAACTCTGTCGGGTGTCAAGGCACGGTTTTTCCAGCCGTCGATGATTGAGGACAGCTGCCGGGCGGGCCACCGCTTTTCGTCGATGTTTGCCACGGAGATCAGCTGTTTGAGCAAGCGGATCTGATCGTCGGTGTCCAGGATGGTGAAATTGGTCTTGAGCCCCACCAATTCTGCGTGTCGCCGCAATAGCTTAACGCAGATCGCATGAAACGTGCCCAGCCAAGGCATCCCCTCGATCGCCTGACCCAGCATGCCGCCGACGCGGTTTTTCATCTCGCGCGCGGCCTTGTTGGTGAAGGTGACCGCGAGGATTTCATTGGGCCGTGCACGGCCGGTGTTAAGCAGGTGCACAATGCGCGCGGTCAGCGCCCGGGTCTTGCCCGTGCCCGCACCGGCCAGCATCAACACCGGACCGTCCAGCATTTCCACGGCGGCGCGTTGCGCCGGGTTTAACCCGTCGAGATAGGGCTGCGGCCGGGCCGCCATCGCGCGTGAAGACAGCGATGCGCCTTCAAATGCGTCCATTTCATCAAAACTGCTCATGCACAGCAATGTAGCGCGACAGCCCCGCAAAAGGAAAGCCTGTTCGCGAAATGTTCCCGCACTTATGCGGCGTTACCCCCGTTAGGCGGCGCTGCGCGCGGCAAGTTCGTGTGACGACGGCAGTGGCGCGTCGATAAAGGCCTGCGGGATTGGATAGGTTTCTTGATGCGATGCAGCCTCTTGCGCGGCGGCGACGCTGCTGCGTGCCCCGGACAAGCCGATCCGCAGGGCCAGATCAGCGCCCACATCATCGCCCAGCACGGCGCACAGGCTGGGAAACGCCTCTGACAGCATGTCGAGGTCCCAATTCACATCCTGCGACCACAGCACCGTTGTCAGGCCGGGATTGCGTTCCTCTGCCAGCCCCAGCAGATCGCCCAGCGCATCGCCAAAGGCGCTTGAGCTGGCCACCAGGATATCCACGGGCAGCCGGGTCAGCGCCTCTTCCCCTACGGCGAGGTTGGCCGTGGCGGTGGAAAAGATATTGCGTTCCAATCCCGCCATCATGGTGCGGTCGCGCCGTTCGGTCCGCTCGTCGATTATCAGTACCTGCATCTGGCTCTGCCCTTCCTGCAAATGTTCCGTTGAGTCGCAGAATGGACCCAATGCTCTTAAATTTTGCTGAAGATTGGAGAGACACTGGACAAGCAGCCTGCGGGGCCACAGCGTCGCGTCATGCTCGATGCAAAATATCCAGCAATTTCAGACCTACGCGCCCGAGCGCAGGCGCGGGTGCCGAGGTTTGTGTGGGACTATCTTGATAGCGCCACAGGGGTTGAGGCGGTGCAGCGACGCAATCGGGCGGCGCTGGATCGCGTTGGTTTCATGCCGTCGATCCTGCACGGGCCGATTGAGATCGACACCAGCGTCGACTTTCTCGGCCAGCGCTATCCGATGCCTGTGGGTATGGCGCCGGTGGGCATGTCGGGACTGATCTGGCCAGGGGCGGAGCGGATGCTGGCGGCGGGGGCGGCGCGGTTGGGGATACCCTATGGGATCTCCACGGTGGCAGCGGCAGCGCCGGAGGATTTGTCCAATGATATCAATGGTTCAGCATGGTTTCAGATGTATCCGCCGAAGCATGCCAGCATTCGCACGGATATGCTGGAGCGGGCCAAGCGGGCGGGGTTTGACACGCTGGTGCTGACGGTGGATGTGCCGGTGGCGTCGCGGCGCGAGCGGCAGACGCGATCGGGGCTGACCAGCCCACCCCGGCTGACCCCGCGGCTGATGGCGCAGGTGGCGATGCGACCGGCGTGGGCGCTGGCCACCGCGCGGGCGGGGATGCCGCGGATGCGGATGCTCGATGCCTATACGCCCGACACCAAACGCGCGATGTCGCCCACGGCGCATGCGGGGTACATGCTGCGCACCTCGCCAGACTGGTCTTATGTGGATGCGCTGCGCGCCGAGTGGGATAAAGCGTTTATTATCAAAGGCGTGATGCGCGGCACGGATGCCAAGCGGCTGGAGGAGTGCGGCGTGGATGCGGTGTGGGTGTCGACGCATGCGGGGCGGCAATTTGATGGCGGTCCGGGGGCAATTGAGGTGCTGCCGGAGGTGCGGGACACGACCAGCCTTCCCCTTGTTTTTGATAGTGGCGTCGAGGGGGGTCTCGACGTTTTGCGGGCGCTGGCGCTGGGGGCGGATTTTGTGATGTTGGGGCGGGCGTGGCACTATGCAGTCGCGGCGCTGGGGGCTGCGGGCATTGATCATCTGGGCCACATCCTGAGGGCTGATCTGAAGGCGCAGATGGGGCATTTGGGGATGACCGATCTAAGCGCTTTGCCGGAGCCGATTGTACTGTCTGAGGCCGGGGGTTAACGGGGCGTGCGGTGGGTGTTCAGGCGGGTTTTGTTCAATGGGACATGGGTTTTGTACAAAACGGCGGACGCTCATCGGGGCCTATTCGGCCCTCTTCGCGGGGTTTGATGAAAACGGGGGGTGTTTTGTACAAAACGCCGCCCGCGGCGCCGGTTACGTCTTGTTAAGATCTGGCCCGCGTTAACCTTTGCCGATGCGCTTTAACGATCCGGTAAGGTTTGCCCTTCGCCCGCGCTACTTCGAGCTGGTCTTGTTGGCCAGAAAATAGGTTAGAGCGGCAATCACCAGCGCGCAGGCCACGCCGTAGCCCAGGAGGTCACGTTCGCCATCCCAGCCGACGACCTGGCCGAGAAACAGCACGCCGATGACGACGATCACCACCGCGATCAGCTTGTTCTTGAGATCATCCAGCGTCTTGATGGTGAGCCAGCCGGGGACGGAGACATCCGTGCTGATGAAGAGCTCGTAGAGGCCTAGCGCGATGATGTAGAACACGGTGCCGAGCAGAAAGAGATCGACGATCTCTATGAACTCGAGCGACAGCGCCTTGGCGCCTTTGCGCGAGACCTCGCCCGATTCGATGGTGACCCAGATCAGCTGCGCGGTTTCGAGCAGGCCGTAGATCAGCAACGTCACCGCCGCCAGCAGCGAGCCGAGGACGGCGAGGATGATCATGAAGCGGCTGGAGCCGAGGAGGTTGCTGAACATGGGTGTCTTCTTGCGCGGAAGCGCAGCCATCAACAAGAGGGGCGGTGGGGTTTTCTGTGCTGCATGTGGTGTGCGAGAAACGGTTTGACCAAGGCGCGAGCATGGTCGGGTTCGAGGTGCCAGCTGCAAGCGATCTCCCAGGCGGTCGCGGCGTGTCGTTCCGCCGGGGTGCCGAGGCCAAGGGCTGCGCGGTCAAAGCCCGGGTGGTCCACGCGCGCCTTGTCCCAATCGATGATGGTGATGCTGTCGCCATTCTGGATCAGATTGGCAGCATTAAGATCGCCGTGTACGATGCATGGCGGTCTGAGGGGCAGTGCGCGCCACGCGGCGCGGATGGCGCGAGTGAGCGGCGCAGGCAGTTGTGTCAGGTCGATGTCGCCACCGCGCGAGACCCGCAAGAGCGCCTTGGCAGCGACAAAGCCAGGGCGCTGCGGTATGGCGGGGACAGCCTGTCGCGGGAGCGGCCAGAGGGTCTGCAAACGGGGCGGATCACAGGGCGCGCCGGTGACAAAAGGCTCGCAGCTCCAACCGTTTGTGATCAGTGTTCCGCGCGTGCTGCGCATCGGGCGCGGCGCCGAGAGATCAACCCGTTCCAGCGCGTCGATCACCGGAAGGAGCCAGGCAATCGCCGCCTCGGACCGGCGGGTGGTTTTGAGCACGTGGTGCCCGACGCGCAGGACCGTGTTGCGATGGCCACCGGGCAAGGGAACCGGCGTGCCCGTCAGCCCCCAAGCCTCTAGCGGCGGCGTCACTCTAGTTCGACCAGTAGGTCCTTGGCGTCGATCTGGCCGCCGGGGGCTATGTGGACCGCGCGCACCACCGCGTCGCGTTCCGCGTGGATGCCGGTTTCCATTTTCATCGCCTCAATGGTCAGCAGCAGGTCGCCTTCGCTGACTTCCTGGCCTGCTGTGACGCCCACGCTGGCCACCACGCCGGGCATCGGCGCGCCGACATGGGCGGCGTTGCCGTCCTCGGCCTTTGGCCGGGCCATGGTGGCGGATTTGACCATGCGGTTGGGCACGCGGATCGTACGGGGCTGGCCGTTGAGTTCAAAGAACACGCGGACCTCGCCGTCCTCGTGCGTTTCGCCGATGGCTTGCATGCGGATTTCAAGGGTCTTGCCGGGGTCAATCTCGGCCGAGATTTCCTCGCCCGGTTGCATGCCGTAGAAGAAGGTCTTGGTCGGCAGGGTGCGGACCGGCCCGTAGGTTTCGTGCCGGGACATGTAGTCGGTGAAAACCTTTGGATACATCAGGTAGCCCGACAGATCCTCGTCGTCGATCTGTTTGCCGTTCAGCTGTGCTGAGAGCGTGGCGCGCGTTTCCTCCAGATCGACGGGCGGCACGTCGCGGCCCGGGCGGTGGGTCACGGGGGCCTCGCCCTTGAGCACCTTTTGCACCATCGCGGCCGGAAAGCCGCCCGGGGGCTGGCCGAGGTTGCCGCGCATCATATCGATCACGCTGTCGGGGAACGACACGTCCTTGTCGGGGTGTTCGACGTCGTCGCGGCTGAGGCCCTGGCTGACCATCATCAGGGCCATGTCGCCCACCACCTTGGACGAGGGCGTGACCTTGACGATGTCGCCGAACATGCGGTTCACGTCGGCATAGGTCTGCGCCACCTCGTGCCAGCGGTCCTCGAGCCCCATGGAGCGGGCCTGTGCCTTGAGGTTGGTGAACTGGCCGCCGGGCATTTCGTGCAGGTAGACCTCGGACGACGGGGCCTGCATGCCCGACTCAAACGCGGCGTAGTGGTCGCGCACGGCCTCCCAGTAGTCGGAGATTTCGCGGATCGCCTTTTCGTCCAGCCCGGTGTCGCGGTCGGTGTGTTTGAGCGCACCGACGACGGTGCCCATGGTGGCCTGCGACGTGTTCCCGGACAGAGCGTCCATGGCGCAGTCGACCGCGTCCACGCCCGCCTCGGCCGCGGCGAGGATCGTGGCGCAGGCGATGCCTGCGGTGTCGTGGGTGTGGAAGTGGATCGGCAGGCCGACCTCTTGTTTCAGGGCGCGCAACAGCACGCGGGCGGCCCCGGGTTTCAGAAGGCCCGCCATGTCCTTGAGACCCAGCACGTGGGCGCCGGCGTCGCGCAGTTGCTGGCCCATGTCGACGTAGTATTTCAGGTCATACTTGGCCCGGTCGGGGTCCATGATGTCGCCGGTGTAGCAGATTGTGCCTTCGCAGATCTTGTTCTGGTCGATCACGGCGTCCATGGCGACGCGCATGTTCTCGACCCAGTTGAGGCTGTCGAAGACGCGGAAGACGTCGATGCCGGTGGTGGCGGCGACGCGGACAAACTCTTGGACCACATTGTCGGGGTAGTTGGTGTAGCCCACGCCGTTGGCGCCGCGCAGCAGCATCTGGGTCATCAGGTTGGGCATCGCCTCGCGCAGGCCGCGCAGCCGTTCCCACGGGCATTCCTGCAAGAAGCGAAAGGCGACGTCGAAGGTCGCCCCGCCCCAGCATTCCATGGAAAAGAGTTGCGGCAGGTTGGCGGCGTAGGTGGGGGCCACCTTGATCATGTCGTAGCTGCGCATGCGGGTGGCGAGCAGGGACTGGTGCCCGTCGCGCATGGTGGTGTCGGTGATCAGGAGCTGTTGCTGCGCCTTCATCCAGTCGGCGACGGCTTGCGGACCCTTTTGTTCGAGGAGATTGCGGGTGCCCATCTGGTGCGACGGGTCGGCCTGAAGGCGTGGCGGGCGCGGGTCCTTGAGGTCTGCGCGCGGGCGGGGGCGATCCTTGACCTCCGGGTGGCCGTTCACGGTGATGTCGGCGATGTAGTTGAGCACTTTGGTGCCGCGGTCGCGGCGGCTTTGGAATTCAAAGAGCCCGGGCGTCTCGTCGATGAACTTGGTGGTGTATTCATTCGACAGGAACGTGGGGTGTTTCAGCAGGTTTTCGACAAAGGCGATGTTGGTGGAGACCCCGCGGATGCGGAACTCGCGGAGGGCGCGGTCCATGCGGGCGATGGCCATTTCGGGGGTGGGCGCGGAGGCTGTCACCTTGGTCAGCAGGCTGTCGTAGTAGCGCGTGATCACGCCGCCGGAATAGGCGGTGCCGCCGTCGAGGCGGATGCCGAGGCCGGTGGCGGAGCGGTAGGCGGTGATGCGGCCATAGTCGGGGATAAAGTTGTTTTGCGGGTCTTCGGTGGTCACGCGGGTCTGCAGCGCGTGGCCGTTGAGGCGGACGTCAGCTTGGGTGGCCTTGCCGGTGGCCTCGGCCACGGTCTTGCCCTCGGTGATCAGGATCTGGGCGCGGACGATGTCGATGCCGGTGACCTCTTCGGTCACGGTGTGTTCGACCTGGACGCGGGGGTTCACCTCGATGAAGTAAAACTGCGAGGTTTTCATATCCATCAGGAACTCGACGGTGCCGGCGCATTCGTAATTCACGTGCTTGCAGATCTTGTAGCCCAGCTCGCAGATCTCGGCGCGTTGCGCGTCAGTCAGATACGGCGCGGGCGCGCGTTCCACGACCTTTTGGTTGCGGCGCTGGACCGAGCAGTCGCGTTCAAAGAGGTGATACATGCCGCCGTGCTTGTCGCCGAGGATCTGCACCTCGACATGGCGGGCGCGGGTGATCATCTTTTCCAGATAGCCCTCACCGTTGCCAAAGGCGGCTTCGGCTTCGCGGCGGCCTTCGAGGACCTTTTCTTCGAGTTCGTCTGCGCCTGCGATGGGGCGCATGCCGCGCCCGCCGCCGCCCCAGGACGCCTTGAGCATCAGGGGATAGCCGATATCGGCAGCCTCGGCGCGGATGGCCTCCATATCGTCGCCCAGCACTTCGGTCGCGGGGATCACGGGCACACCGGCGGCAATCGCCACTTTGCGTGCGCTGGCCTTGTCGCCAAGGGCGCGCATGGTGTCGGCCTTGGGCCCGATAAAGGCGATGCCCGCCTTGTCACAGGCATCGACCAGATCGGGGTTTTCGCTAAGCAGGCCGTAGCCGGGGTGGATCGCATCGGCGCCCGACATCTTGGCCACGCGAATGACCTCTTCGATGCTGAGATAGGCGGCAACAGGCCCCATCCCGGCACCGATGCGGTAGGCCTCATCCGCCTTGAACCGGTGCAAGCCGAGCTTGTCCTCTTCGGCATAGACAGCGACGGTTTTCTTGCCCATCTCGTTGGCGGCGCGCATGATGCGGATGGCAATTTCGCCGCGGTTCGCAATCAGGATTTTCTGGAAATCAGGCATTTGCGGCGTCCCCCGGGCGATTTTGCAGTTGCAGCGCTGTGTATGACGTTTGCGTGAGGGGGACAACTCGTAGAACTGGGTAGGGTTGCCCATCGCAGCGCTTGCATTGGCGTGCGGTTCGCGCGACCACGTGCCATGCGCTTGCGGTCCCTCTCTCTCATCGTGCCGGACTATGATCCGGCGATTGCGTTCTATTGCGGCCTGATGGGATTTGACCTGGTCGCGGACGAGGATCAGGGCCGCAAACGTTGGGTTGAGGTGCGCCCGCCCGGCGGCGGTCCGAGCCTGGTTCTGGCGCGCGCCGACACGGACATGCAGCGCGCGGCCATCGGCGCGCAGGGCGCCGGTCGGGTCTGGTTGTTTCTGCAGACCGATGATTTTGCCCGCGATCACGCGCGGCTGGCCGCGGCTGCGGGCATCACCTTTGAGGAAGCGCCGCGCCACGAGACCTATGGTACGGTGGCGGTATTTCGCGATGTCTTTAGCAATCGCTGGGACCTGATCCAACCAAGCGGGGGACCGTCATGACCGTCACGCCGATCTATGCCGCTGTGCTGGCGTTGCTATATCTAGCGCTGTCTGCGCAGGTGATCGCCTATCGCCGCAAGGCGCGTGTCAGCCTTGGGGATGGCGGGCAAAAGGAGCTGGCCCAACTGGTGCGCGCGCATGGCAACTGCGCGGAATACGGCACCTTTGGCATCGTCCTGCTGGCGCTGACCGAGATGCAGGGCGCGATGCCGGGGTGGGTGCTGCACGGGCTGGGGTGCATGCTGCTGATCGGCCGGTGTCTGCACGGCTATGCCTTTTCCCGCTTTCCCATGATCATGGGGCTGCGGGTGCCCGGCATGGTTTTGACATTGACCATGATCCTGGCCAGCGCGCTGGCGCTGGGGATCGGCGCGCTCTTGTGACCGCGCTCAGCGGCGCCCGCCACCTTTGGCGAACCCCTCGCCCACCGCAGCCTTGAGGCAGCGCGGGATCACCGGAAAGCTGTCGGTCAGGAAGTAGGCGTAGGTGCCGTTTGGATACTCGGCGGTGCGCACGGTGGCGCCGTTGCATTCGTCTAGCGTGCAAGACCCGGCGCGGTATACGTAATCTTGCACAAACGCGCCGTCATAGCGCCCGCCCGGTTGCGCGCCGCCGGGGCGCGCGCCTGATTTGAGCTGGTAAGACGAGGTCATGCGCACCACTTGCCCGTTCACCGTGGCCGTGAGCGCGTAGATCGGAAAGCCGTCAGCGGCAAACCCGATCAGCGGCGAGGGCGTGCTGGCGGACCAGTCGAGCTGTTGCATCAGGCCCACGGGCAGGCCGTGGTAGTGATAGGCCCCGGTGGGCTGCACGTGGCCGTAATTGGCATCAAGTCCGAGCGAGACCGCACCGCCCAGCGCGTTATACTGCCAACCCGCGCGCGGATTGCCCCGCCAGTATTCCGCCGCGTTGGGATCAAACGGTACGCCATTAACGGCCACGCCAAAGGCGGTTGTCGGCGGCAATTCCCGTGCGCGGCCCGGGCGCGGGCTGACCGGCATCCGAAAGCTGTAGCGTTGCGCGACAATCCGGTTGGGATTGCCCGCATTGGGAAAGGTGCCGACCTTGTGGCTGGGCAGCCCGTTTGCCGTGATGATGCGCGTGCCGCCTTGGACGCTCATCGACACGTCCGCGCCGCGCACCCGCTTGCGTGCGGCGCTGAGTGTCAGCGCCTCGGCCGAGGTGGCGGTGTGCTGGCGCAGAGGCGGCTGTTGCGCGTGCGCTTGGGCGGCCAGGCCCAGAACAATGGTCACGCTGAGCGCGATGGTTTTGATCATCATCCAATCGGTTGTCATGAGCGGTCCTTTCAGTCGTTCGCGCGCGTTGGCGCGGGCACCGGCATGACGGCAACGCCGCCCTGCCCGTCCGCGCCGAAATCAAGTGTGAGGGTGAATATCCCCGGTGGTGCACCGTCAAAGCGCAGGCGGGTGCGCAGTGTCACATCCTGCGCAAAGGGCACCTCCACCGGCCGTGCCAGCGGCAGGCTGACTGCGTCATCGGCTGCCAAACCGTTGACCCGCGCGCTGTGGTCGGGGTCCAGGCCGGTGAGCGTCAGCACCACGTCAACGGCGCGCCCGTCGAGCTGTGCGGTCACCACTTTGGCCAGCACAAACGGGCCGTGCGCGCCATCATGGGCAGGTGCAGGGCCAGCGATGGCCCCGAGCAAAACCAACAGCAGCAGCGAGAGAGATGCGAGACGTGTCATACGCGTTCAACGTAGGCAATTGCCGCTTCCGTCGCGCGCATTGAATTTTCCCCGAACGCTCATTTTCCGCTTGCAGCGCTTGGCGCGTCATATTATCCGACCGGAACCCATCGGATGCGGGCGTAGCTCAGGGGTAGAGCATTACCTTGCCAAGGTAAGGGTCGTGAGTTCGAATCTCATCGCCCGCTCCAAATTCACCTTCGGAATAAAGCATGTGCGCTTTGTTTACGCGCGGCCGTGCCGTCTCGCGACGACAGGGTGCGTACGGGCCGGCTCACTTGCTGCAGCGCTATTCGGCGATCACGGGGCGCAGGGGTGCGGCGTCGCACAGGTGGCGGACACAGTCGAAGGCGCTTTGCGCGCCGAGCAGCAGACTGTTCAGCCCGGCCGGATCTTCACCCGCCTCTTCAAGCGCGGCGATCAGGCCCTGCCATTGGGCCGTCGCCATGCGCAGATTGACAAAGGCGTGGCGCATCTCGGGCAGCGCGCGGGTCACGGTCTTGCGAAAGCTGTTGCGGCCAAACGCGGCGCCATGCGCCACGTAAAGCGCGCCGAGCAGTGCGGCGGGGTCGCGCAGGGCCAAGGGTGCCTCGGCCGCAAGTGGCCCGCCCAAGTCCGCGCTGACAGCGGTGCAGAGCGGGTCCAGGGTAAACGCCGCAAAAAGATCATAGCGCAGCCGTTCGCGTTCCACCGCACAGACAAACCGGCCCAGGATGGTGAGCGCTGCGTGATACTCATCCGGGCGGATATGCGTAGAATTGAGCCGCGACAGAATGGGATCATGGTGCAGCGTTTCGTGGATGTCGCGCGTTGCCCGCGCCAGGAACTGGCGCACCGTCGGACCGTGTTGGCGGGTCATAGGTTCATCTCTTTTAACGTCGCCTCCAGTACAGCCCGTTGCAGCGGTTTTTGCAAGATCGGCACATCGGCGAAGAGATCATTGGGAACGGCGTCCGATCCGTAGCCGGTGACAAAGACAAATTTCACGCCCCGTTCCATCAGATAACGCGCAACCGGCAAGGAGGTCTGACCGGCTGACAGGTTGACGTCGAGCACGGCGAAATCGGGCGTTCTTGCGTCGATGCTGGACAGCGCCTCGTCCACGGTCATGGCGGTCTGGATCTGTTCGATGCCGACCTCGTTCATGACGCGGAGGGTGTCCATGGACACAACAAAGCTGTCTTCGAGCAGAAGGCTGCGCAACGCGCTGCGTGACCCGTACGCTTGCGACGGCGCGCGCGCGGTGGTGGCAGCGGGCGGTCGGGGCGCGGCAACACTGATAAAGCGGGCGCCGGTGAACACCGCCTGTGGCAAGAAGATCGACGCCTCTACGCCTGTGGGTTCGAAGTCAATGGCAATTTTGCCGCCAATCTCGTTGGGCACCGCCTTGGCCAGCAGGGTCGATCCAAAGCCTTCTTTGGTCGGTTGCGCCACGGGCGGGCCATCGCGCTCGCGCCAGTTGAGGGTCAGGCCACCATCGGTTTCGACAAAGTCGACCACAAGCGTACCACCGGGCTGTGACAGCGCACCGTATTTGGCCGCGTTTGTCATCAATTCGTGCACCACAAGGGCAAAGACCGGTGCCACATCGGGCCGGATGCCGAAATCAGAGCCGATCAGCGAAATGCGCTGTTCGTCCATGTTGAAAGGCGCGCTCTCGATGTCAAAAATGGCGCGCAGGCTGACAAAGGCGTCGGGCTTTTGCACCGCCAGGCTGTGCGCGTTAGCGACCGCTTCGATCCGCGCCTCAAGCGTTTCGACATATTCATCGATGCTGTCGGTGCTTGAGCGCGACTGGCGCGACAGCGACCGGATCAGCGTCAGGATGTTGCGCACCCGGTGGTTCAATTCGTCGATGATCAGTTTCTGCTGGCGCGTGGTCTGCTGGATCAAGGCCTGACGTTCCGAGGCAACGAGGATGGCCCAGACGTCGCTGGCGATCTGGTGTTCTTCCGGGCTCCAGGGGGCGCAACTGCCCTTGACCTTTTGTTTGTAGGTGGCAAATGACCCGCGCGGGTTCAGCCGCGCGTCTGCACCGCTGCCGACAATTGTCTTTTCCGGTGCGCCGGCCCACTCGGTGACCTGCTCGCGGTCGCGTCTGAGAAAGGCGATAAAGCAGCGCTCGCCCATCGGCGTGATGTGCAAGCCGGCAAAGTTCGGACCGACACTTTCTGCCGCCTCGGGATGATCGGTGGCCAGTTTGTGCGAATAAAACGGGTCTTTCAGACCCAACCCAAAGGTGATCAGACCCGGCAAATCATCTTGCGCTGGCGTGGTGCCTGAACACATGGTCACCCCGTCTTTGGCCAGCACAGCCCCGTCCGCCTGCATCGTCTCGCGCAGACGGTCCAGGATCGTTTGGTTAAAGAACGAGGCTTTGGTGTCGGCGGAGGCTTGTGATTTCAGTTCGGACGTGACGCGCCCCGCTTCGTGCAGGCGTTCGATCCGCTCGCGCTGGATGATGCTGTCGAGGCTAAGCTCAAACAACCGGACAAAGTTGCGGCACACTTCGCGCGCCGACTGATCCGGCACGTTTGCCTTTGTGTGATGCAACGCAATCATGCCCCACAACCGGCCGCCGACCACCACGTTCAGCGTAAACGAGGACTGGGTGCCCATGTTTTTCAGATACCGCATGTGCACCGGCGAGACGCCGCGCAGGTGCGCATTGGTCAGATCGAGTGCGGTGTCATATCCATCCGCAGCAATGACGGGACAGGGGGTTGCGTCGATATTGGCAATGTAGCGGAACGGGATCTGCATCATGATCTCACGCGCCTGGGCCGGAATATCCCAAGACGGAAAGTGCAACCCGAGAAACGGTTCAAGCTCGCCTGACGTGGCCTCGGCCTTGATCTGGCCATTGCCCTCTTCGTCAAAGGCGTAGACCATCACGCGTTTGTAGCCCGTGAGCACCTGCAACAGGCGCACGGTTTTGTCGAACAGCTGTTCCTGGGTTTGGAGGCCTTGCAGTTGCGCTGTCAGAAACGCCAATTGGCTGATGGCGCTGTTGGACATGTTGCGTTGCACGCTGAGCGGCTCAAACTCGAACACGGTGGCGGGCCCGGCCGCCGCAGCACCTGCAAAGAGCACCTGATCGCCAAATGTGAGCTTTTCGATCATCCGCGTTTTTTGGTTCAGAAAGGCCGGCAGCAGGTTGTTGACCAGATCGTGTCGGGTGCCTTTTGGAAACACGTCATAGAGGTCCCGGCCCAGTGCCGCCTGCACGTCGATCCCGGTCAGCGATGACAGATTCTCGCTGGCGTGGGTGACTTTGAGGCTTTCATTGTCAACAACGACGATGGCGCCGTGCGGCTGCACCGATCCAGGGATGCGCACCGGCTCGGTCGCGCATTTTTCCAAGGCGGCCTCGATGATGTCTTGCTGATGCATGGCGGTCAGGCCTTTCAAAACGGGTGCGCTGTGATCTGGTTTGAGGGACGTTGCAAAATTCAACTTGCGGTAAGCCCTTGGTGCCCGTCAAGGGCAGCGCTGTTTGGGCGCAGGGCGGTGCATGCGTGCGGCAGTATTGTGCGGTGCCGCGGGGGCTGTACGCGGCACGCATCTGTTGACCGCGCTTTGGCGCGTGTCCCTGGGCGGCGTGCGGGTGGTGCAGAGGTTTCGGGCGGCGATGGCAGCAGTCTGGCGGGTTAAGGCGGCGTCTTTGGTGCCGGTTCGAATCACCTGTTGGTCGAGGCCGGGGCGACCGTTTCAGTGAGAATTATCCGACAAAAGCGGCTGCGTGTTAACCAGTGGCGAAATTTTATTGCGCGTGGATTTTCGACGCGCGGCGGGGATTGAGACAACGGCAACTTCTTTGAACAGGGTATTATTGAGATTTACAAACAATGCTTTATCAGAAATTTCTTGATACACATGGCGCATCGGACTAAGGCGCCATCGCCCGGAGTTTCGCGTGTTTGGTGTACAAAGGTATTCTTTATCCTGCCATGTTGAAATAAAATTTCGCGGCCTCTAAGGGACAGCAACCGTCAATCACTGACGGCACCAGCGCGCTGGTTTTTGGAGGAGATACCATGTCAACTTTCACACGCCGTGCCGCAATGGCGCTGACGACAACCGCGTTTGTACTGGGCAGCAGCGTTGCCGCGCTTGCCGACGCCTGGAAACCGCAAAAGCCGGTCGAGATGGTGATCATGGCAGGACAAGGCGGTGGTGCAGATCGCATCGCGCGCCTGTTCCAGTCGATTATTCAGAAAGAAAGCCTGTCGACCATGCCAATCCTGCCGGTGAACAAGGGCGGCGGGTCGGGCGCGGAGGCGTTGCGTTACCTCAAAGACAAGGAAGGCGACGCGCACACCATCATGGCGACGCTGAATTCGTATTACACCACGCCGCTGCGCACCGACATCGGCGTGGACATCGAAGAGTTTCAGCCGCTGGCGCGGATGGCGATGGACACCTTTGTGCTGTGGGTGAATGCCGAGAGCGACATCCAGACGCTGGATGACTACGTCGCGGCGGTCAAAGACGCGGGCGGCGCCTGGAAGATGGGCGGCACTGGCACAGGCCAAGAAGACAGCCTGGTGACCGCGATGCTGGAAAAAGAGTTTGGCATCCAGCACACATACGTTCCGTTCAAAGGCGGCGGCACCGTGGCCAAGAACCTCGTGGGCAACCACATCAACGCGACCGTGAACAACCCGGCCGAGCAGATGGGTTTCTGGCAGGCGGGCAAAGTGCGCCCGATCGTAGCCTTCACGCCCGAGCGGTTGGATGTGTTCCCGGACGTGCCGACAGCGCGTGAGCTGGGTCACGACATCGTCTACTGGATGCAGCGGTCGTTTGTGGCGCCCAAGGACATGCCGGCAGAAGCTGTCGCCTACTACACCGAGATGTTCGAAAAGCTAGCGGCAACTAAGGAATGGCAAACCTATGCCTCGGAAAAAGCGCTGGTCGCCGACATGATCACCGGCGATGAATTGCAGGCCTACTTCCTCGACGAGCGGGCCAAGCACGACGCGATCCTGAACACGATGGCCAGCGGCTCTTAACCGCGCGGCATCGAAGATCCGCGGGGCTGCTGGCGCATGGCTAGCGGCCCTGCACCCATCTCACGACGGTTTGGGGGAGAGCGCAGCCATGCTGATGGCGGATCGCATCATTGCGTTGGGCATCATGGCCCTGTCGGCGTATTTCATGTGGCACGCTGTGGCCCTGCCCATCGGCTGGAATGCCAGCACGGGCGGGCCGGGCGGCGGCGGGTTTCCGTTCTGGCTGTCGCTGCTGATGATGCTCGCTGCGGGCGGCATTTTTGTCCGCAGTTTTCGCCAGGCAAATGATGGTGCGCCGTTTTTTGACCGCGTGATGCTACCCTCGGTGCTGCAGGTCACCGCGGCGCTGGTGATCACGGTGGCGTTGATCCCGTGGCTTGGTGCTTACATCGCGCTGCCCGTGTTCGTTTTTTGGTACGTCAAGATCTACGGCTCTCATGGCTGGACCGTGACGCTGGCGCTGACCTTCGGCATCCCCGTGTTTCTGTTCTTTTTCTTTGAGGCGACGCTGAAGATCCTGCTGCCCAAAGGCATCACCGAGCCGTATTTCTTTCCGCTGTACGCGATGTTCTTCTGACGAGCGCGGATTATGGACACCCTCGCCCTGCTTGGCCAAGGTTTTGCCACCTCGCTGTTGCCGCTGAATCTGGCCATTGTGATCCTCGGGGTCACTGCGGGTCTCTTTATCGGTGCGATGCCCGGGCTGGGGTCGGTAAATGGCGTGGCGATTGTGCTGCCGCTGACGTTCATCGTGCCGCCTGCGTCGGCGATCATCCTGCTGGCCGCGATCTATTACGGTGCAATGTATGGCGGCGCGGTCAGTTCGGTGCTTCTGGGGATACCCGGCGCATCGACGGCGGTGGCCACCACCTTTGACGGCAGGCCGATGGCGCAACAAGGGCGCGCAGGGCTGGCGTTGATCGCGGCGGCGGCGGCCTCTTTTGTCGGTGGCACCATTTCTGTGGTGCTGTTCACGATCTTTGCCATACCGCTTGCCGATCTGGCGCTCGCCTTTGGTCCGGCCGAAGAATTTGCACTGGTCCTGCTGGCCTTCACCACCTTTGTGGGGCTGGGCGGTGATGACGTGCTGAAGACCATCGTGATGATCTGCCTGGGTCTGGTGCTATCCACCGTGGGCCTCGATCTGATATCGGGCCAGCCGCGACTGATCTTTGGCGACATGCCGGGGTTTTATTCGGGCATATCGTTCCTGGTGCTGGCCATCGGTGCCTACGGCGTTGGCGAGATCCTCTATACCATCGAATCCTCGCGCACGGCGCCCAGTGTGACGCCCGCGCGCATCACGTTCAAAGAACTGGGCGCGGGTCTGCGCGCGATGAACCGGATGTGGAAGACGATGTCGCTGGGCTCTTTCCTGGGCTTTTTCGTGGGCATGCTGCCGGCCGCCGGTGCCACGCCTGCCGCGCTGATGGCCTACGGCGTGGCGCGGCAAACCTCGAAAGACCCCGACAGCTTTGGCAAGGGCAATATCGAAGGCGTCGCTGCACCCGAGACGGCAAACAACGCGGCCTCGACCGGGTCGCTGTTGCCGATGTTGACGCTTGGCATTCCGGGCTCGCCCACCACCGCGCTGCTCTTGGGTGGGATGGTGATGTGGGGGCTGGTGCCGGGGCCAATGCTGTTCATCGAACAGCCGGATTTTGTCTGGGGGCTGATCTCATCGCTCTACACGGCCAACTTTGCCGCCGTGGTGATCAATATCGCGTTGATCCCGCTCTTTGTGTGGGCGCTGCGCATGCCCTTTGCGGTGCTGTGCGCCGTGGTGATGGTGCTGTGCATCGTCGGCGGCTATGCGCCCAGTCAAAAGCTGCATGACGTCTGGCTGATCGTAGCCTTTGGTGTCGGCGGCTACCTGCTGCGCAAGGCGGATTATCCACTGGCGCCGCTGGTGCTGGCGCTGGTGTTGGGCCCGCTGATGGAAAAGAGCTTTCGCCAGACGCTGATCGCCGAGCAGGGCAATGTGCTGGCCTTTGTCGAGCGCCCGCTGTCGGCGACATTTATCGTTTTGGCGGTGATCTTCTTTATCTGGCCGCTTGTCGGGCTAATTTTTGGCAAAGACCACAAGGATCACCCGCATGTGCCCAGTAAGCGGCCCAAGTTCCTGAACACCAAGAAGACCTGAGAGACCACACCCATGATCACGACCCTGACCGCCCTGGTGGCGGACCACCCCAGCGATGCACCCGCCTTGGGGGCGCCAGGGCGCGCCTGGCTGAGCTATGGCGGCTTGCGTGAGATTGCGGCGCGCACCACCGCGGCGCTGCGTCGCTCTGGCGTGGGCGCGACGGACCGGGTGGCGATTGTGCTGCCCAACGGGCCTGATATGGCGGCGAGTTTCTTTTGCATTGCGCAGGCGGCAACGACAGCGCCGCTGAACCCGGGTTACCGCGAAGATGAGTTTGCGTTTTACCTCGACGATCTGAAGGCCAAGGCGCTGGTGGTGGCCGAGGGCTATGACGGGCCCGCGTTGGCGGCGGGGCAAAAGCTGGGGCTGACCATCCTGCGACTGACGCCACTTGAGGCGGCAGGGGATTTTACACTGGCGTCGGAACGTGCCGAAGAGGCGCAGGCCGATGAGGCCACGCCGGGTGAGGACGATGTGGCGCTGATCTTGCACACCTCCGGCACTACGTCGCGGCCCAAGATCGTACCGCTGTTGCAGTCAAACGTCGCCGCGAGCGCGCAGAACATCGCCGCCTCGCTGACGCTGACGGCGGAAGATCGGTGCCTGAACGTGATGCCGCTCTTTCACATTCACGGGCTGGTGGCGGCGGTATCGGCCACATTTGCCGCTGGTGGGTCGATCTTCTGCACCGCGGGTTTCAACGCGATGAACTTCTTTGCCATGATGTCAGAGGCCAAACCCACATGGTACACGGCTGTGCCGACGATGCATCAGGCCATCCTGAGCCGTGCCGGGCGCAATGCAGACGTGATCAAAGCGGTGCCTCTTCGCTTCTTGCGAAGCTCATCGGCATCGCTGCCCGCGCAGGTGATGGAGGCATTGAACACCACCTTTGGTGCCCCGGTGGTCGAGGCGTACGGTATGACCGAAGCCGCGCACCAAATGTGCTGCAACCCGCTCGACCGGCAAAAGCCCGGTGCCGTGGGCGTGCCTGCGGGTCCAGAGGTACGGATCGGACATGAGACTGAGGACCATCTGATCGACGGCACCGGCGAGGTCTGTATCTCGGGCCCCAACGTGACACCGGGGTATGAGAGCAATCCGGAGGCCAATGCCAAGAATTTCTTTGAAGCCGACGGCAAGCGCTGGTTCCGCACCGGTGATCAGGGTGCTTTTGACGACGACGGGTTCCTGCATCTGACCGGGCGGCTGAAGGAGATCATCAACCGTGGCGGCGAAAAGGTGTCACCGCTCGAGGTGGACGGCGTGCTGTTGGATCATCCGGCCATCGCGCAGGTCGTCACCTTTGCCCTGCCTCATCCCAAGCTTGGCGAGGAAGTTGCAGCTGCCGTGGTTCTGCGCGACGGGCACGCGGCCGATGAGCGTGCAATCCGCGACTTTGCCGCCGGACGCATGGCCGACTTCAAGGTGCCGCGCAAGGTGGTGATCCTCGATGAGATCCCCAAAGGCGCCACGGGCAAGATGCAGCGGATCGGCATGGCCGAAAAGCTCGGCCTGGTGGAGCCTGCCTGAACCATGAAGATCTGTATTTTTGGCGCCGGCGCCATCGGCGGCTACATGGGCGTGAAGCTGGCGCAGGCGGGTGCGGATGTAAGCCTTGTGGCGCGCGGGCCGCATCTGGCGGCGATGCAGGCAAACGGTCTGCGGCTGATCGAAGAGGCCGGTGACGTGACCGTGCCGGTGACGGCGTCGGACAATGCCGCCGATTTGGGGCCGCAGGATTATGTGATCGTCACGCTAAAGGCGCATTCGGTGCCCCCGGTGGTACCCAAGATGGCGCCGCTGATCGGCCCGGACACCACCATTGTAAGCGGTGTGAACGGCGTGCCGTGGTGGTATTTCCACAAGATCGACACAGACCTCGAAGGCACGCGGCTGGAAAGCGTGGACCCCGGCAATGCGCAATGGGACGGGTTTGGCCCGGACCGGGTGCTGGGCTGCGTGGTCTACCCGGCAGCCGAGGTCATCGAACCGGGGGTCGTCAAGCACATCGAGGGCAACCGGTTTTCGCTGGGCGAGCCGGACGGGTCGAAATCCGAGCGGGCACTGGCACTGTCGAAGGCATTGAGTGCGGCGGGGTTGAAGGCGCCCGTGCGGCCCCGGTTGCGCGATGAGATCTGGGTCAAGCTATGGGGGAACCTGTCGTTCAACCCGATCTCGGCGCTGACGCATGCCACGCTCGACGTGCTGTGCACCGATCCCGGCACCCGCGCTGTTGCGCGCGGCATGATGGTTGAAGCACAGCAGATTGCGGAAAAGCTGGGCGTGAAATTCCCCATCGATGTGGAGCGCAGGATCGATGGCGGGGCTGCGGTGGGCGCACACCGCACATCAATGTGGCAGGACATGGATCAGGGGCGCCCGATGGAAATCGACGCGCTTGTGGGGTCGGTGCAGGAGCTGGGGCGCCTGACGGATACGCCGACGCCCACCATCGACACGGTGCTGGCGCTGGTGCAGCTGCGCGGCCGGTCGGCGGGGCTTTACAGGTAGCAGCCGGTCGCGGAGCCACCCCGCGGCCCGCCGTTGCGGTCGAAGTGCCAATCAGATCAACTCCTGAATTACGACACCCAAAACTCGGATTTCCCGACACCACCCCGACATGTCGGGTCGTTCTGCGCGGTTTCTTTTGGGTTTCTGATCCAAGCGGCTGTCGTACCTGTTCGCATAAGATCAGCTCAAAGCAGGCGCTGCGCCGCAGATGCGTCGGCTAAGGGGTATGCGCACCGTCGACACGATCTCATCACCTGTGCGCGGGCGCGTGCCAACGCTGCGGGTAGCGAGGCCACACCTCTTTTGACCTTCGGTGTCGCCCCCTTGGCGCGCCCTGCCCTGCCGCCTATAGAAGGCGCGAGTGTGACAGGAGCCGGGCCATGCGCAGCCACAACTTGAGCCGCAAGACGGCGGAGACCGATATTTCGGTCGAGCTGACCCTGGATGGGACGGGGCAGTACGACAACCAGACCGGTGTCGGCTTTTTCGATCACATGCTGGATCAGTTGGCGCGGCACGCGTTGATCGACATGAAGGTACGCTGCGAGGGTGATCTGCATATCGACGACCACCACAGTGTCGAAGACGTGGGCATTGCCATTGGGCAGGCGTTCACGGCCGCCTTGGGCGACAAGCGGGGCATTCGGCGCTATGGGTCGTGCCTGTTGCCGATGGACGATGCGTTGGTGCGCGCGGCGCTGGATCTATCGGGGCGGCCGTTTCTGGTGTGGAACGTCGAGATGCCGACCCAAAAGATTGGCACGTTTGACACCGAGTTGGTGCGCGAGTTCTTTCAGGCGCTGAGCACCCATGGCGGCATCACGCTCCACGTGGAGATGCTGCACGGGATCAACAGCCACCACATCGCTGAGGCCGCGTTCAAAGCGGTTGCGCGTGCGTTGCGCGAGGCGGTTGAGCCCGATCCACGCCGGGCGGATGCGATCCCGTCGACCAAGGGATCCTTATGAGCCTGACGGTTCTGATCGATTACGAAAGCGGCAACCTGCATTCGGCGCAAAAGGCGTTCGAGCGGATGGCGCGCGAGGTGGATGCGGGCGAGGTGGTGGTGACCACCGACGCCGACACGGTGGCGCGCGCCGATCGGATCGTGCTGCCGGGCGACGGTGCCTTTCCGGCCTGCGCGGCCGCACTGCGCGGCGCGGGCGGGGTCTATGACGCCTTACGCGACGCGGTCGAGCAGCGCGGGCGTCCGTTTCTGGGCATTTGCGTGGGCATGCAGCTGATGGCGCAGGTCGGGCGCGAGTATTCGGACACTGACGGCCTGGGCTGGATCGACGGCGAGGTGGTGCCCATCGCGCCCGAAGACCCCGCGCTGAAAGTGCCGCATATGGGGTGGAATGACCTGGTTCTGAGCCATGCGCACCCGGTTTTTGACGGGATTGCGACGGGCGATCATGCCTATTTTGTGCACTCTTATCAGTTTTCTGTCAGCGATGCATCGCAGCGGTTGGCGCATGTCAACTATGGCGGCGCAGTTACCGCTGTGGTCGGGCGCGACACGATGGTGGGCACGCAATTTCACCCTGAAAAGAGCCAGGATGTCGGGCTGCGGATGATCCGGAATTTTCTGACCTGGTCGCCATAGGCAGATGTGATCCAAAGGCCGGCTGCGCCGAAGTTATCCCTGTGCTTGGGGGCGCTGCCCCCAAACCCCCGAGGTATTTATAGCCAGAAGAAGGAGATGCCGTTGGTTCGCAGGTTGGGACGCAGGCAAGGATCTCGTTATGCGTTTACCACCTAATAAGGTGTCGTTGATCTCGCATCCGTTAGAGCGCGCAGTGAAGGGTGCATGGGCGCTAGGAGCGCGTTGCTTTCTCGGTAATGCCGCTGGTGCCTTGGCGGCGGGCGAGCTCGGTTAGCACGGCGCTGAGCGGCACATCGCGCGCTGCCAGCATGACCAGCAGGTGGTAGAGCACATCGGCGGCTTCGGCGGTGAGGGCGTCGCGGTCGCCTTTGACGGCTTCGATGATGGCCTCGACCGCTTCTTCTCCGAATTTCTCGGCGCATTTTTCGGGGCCTTTGGCCAGCAATTTGGCGGTCCAGGAGGTGTCGGGATCAGCGGTTTTGCGGGCCTCGATGGTGGCGAAGAGGTCGTCAAGTGTCATAGCGCTTGCCTGAATTCGCGTGCGTCATGACACTTGCCTGAAGTCGTGTGCATCATGTCAACCTCATCGGGATGCCGGCGGCGGCCATATGCGCCTTGGCCTGGGCGATGGTGAAATCGCCGAAGTGGAAGATCGATGCGGCCAGCACGGCGGAGGCGCCGCCCTCGGTCACGCCATCCACCAGATGGTCGAGCGTGCCGACGCCGCCCGAAGCAATCACGGGGATCGACACCGCTTCGGAAATGGCGCGGGTCAGCGGCAGGTTGAAGCCTGCGCGCGTGCCGTCGCGGTCCATTGAGGTCAGCAGGATCTCCCCCGCGCCTTTGGCGGCGGCGGTGCGGGCAAACTCCACCGCATCTATGCCGGTGGGTTTGCGCCCCCCGTGGGTAAAGATTTCCCACTTGCCAGGCGCCACGGTTTTGGCGTCGATGGCGCAGACGATGCACTGGCTGCCAAATTGGTCAGCCGCGCGGGCAAGCACATCGGGGTCGGCAACCGCGGCGGAGTTGAAGCTCACCTTATCAGCGCCAGCAAGCAGCAGCGCGCGCACATCTGCGACCGCGCGCACCCCACCACCAACAGTCAGAGGGATAAAGCACTGTTCGGCGGTGCGTTGCACCAGATCAAACATCGTGCCGCGGTTTTCATGGGTGGCGTGGATGTCGAGAAAGCAAAGCTCATCCGCGCCAACAGCGTCATAGGCGCGTGCGGCTGCCACCGGGTCACCCGCATCGATGAGATCGACAAAGTTCACGCCCTTGACCACGCGGCCGTCGGCCACGTCGAGACAGGGGATGATGCGCGTCTTGAGCATGCCTTGGCCTAGCCGCCTGCGGGCGCGGCGGCAAGCCCCTGTGGCGCGCAAGCGCGCTGGCAAAGACATGCCGATCACGCAACCGTTGGGTGCATCCGGCCCCGTACCCGTTAGGGTGCCCGCGGTATTTAAGGAGAAAGACCATGCGTTTCATCATGATTATCCTGCTCGCCGCGTGCGCCACTGCAAGTTGGGCGGGTGACAACGGGATCATTCGCAAAGAGGCCGCCGCAGGCGTCGCCGAGACCGCAGACGCGCTTGTCAGCGCGATGGAGGGCGCGGGCATCACCGTTTTTGCCCGCGTGGATCACGGTGCAGGCGCGCAGAGCATCGGTGAGGATGTCGGTGCTTCGCAGCTTTTGATCTTTGGCAATCCCAAGGTTGGCACCCCTGCGATTATGGATGACCCGGTGGCGGGGCTGTTTTTGCCGATGAAGGTTTTGGTGTTCGAAGACACAAACGGGACCGCAATGATCGCCTATGAGGATCCTGCGGCCATGTTGGGCAAGCTGGGCGGCGTGGCGGCAGATGCGGCGTATCTGCAGACCATGGCGGGGGCGCTGGCGAACTTTACCGGCGGTGTGGCGCGCTAGGACAGCGCCTTGAGCGCCGCGGCAAGGTCGATGGCGCCGTCATAGAGCGCGCGGCCCGAGATGGCGCCCGCGATGCTGCCCGTGGCCTTGAGCCCGGTCAGATCATCGAGTGAGGACACCCCGCCCGATGCGATCACCGGGATGGACACCGCGCGGGCCAGCGCATCCGTGGCGCCGACATTTGGCCCGCGCATCGCGCCGTCGCGGTTGATGTCGGTGTAGATGATCGCCGCCACGCCAGCATCCTCAAAGGATTTGGCCAGCTCTGTGGCATCGACATCGGTTTCTTCGGCCCAGCCTTTGGTTGCGACCTTGCCATTGCGAGCATCTATGCCGACCGCGACCTGGCCCGGAAAGGCGCGCGCCGCGTCGCGCACCAGCGAGGGGTTTTCCACCGCCACGGTGCCGAGGATCACGCGTGCAAGCCCCTTGTCCAGCCAGGCCTCGATTGTGGCCATGTCGCGGATGCCACCGCCGAGCTGCGCGGGCACATCGCATGCGGCCAGGATCGCCTCAACCGGGGCGGCGTTAACAGGTTTACCTGCAAAGGCGCCGTTCAGATCCACCAGATGCAGCCATGCGCAGCCCGCATCGACAAAGGCGCGGGCCTGCGCCGCCGGGTCATCATTGAACACAGTAGCGCTGTCCATCTCACCATGCACCAGCCGCACGGCGGCCCCATCTTTGAGGTCGATGGCGGGATAGAGGATCATGGCGCGTTCCTTGTCTTGCGGTGCCGCCTGATGTCATTTGCCGCCCCGATTTGCAACGCGACCCGAGGTCATTCTTGCCAGGACCGGCACACGTGACGCAGTGTCCAGCCACCAACGGGAGGAGATGACATGAAAAAGCTCTTGGCAGCCGCGGCACTGAGCGTGATGGCCGCAGGCGTTGCAACCGCCGATCCGGTGCTGGGCACCTGGAAGACGCAGCCCGATGACGGGTCCTTTGCCCATATCACAATGGCGTCCTGCGGTGCCGCGATCTGCGGAAAGATCGCCCGCACCTTCAACGACGCGGGCGAGTACCAGTCGGAAAACATCGGCAAAACGCTGGTGATCGACATGACACCCGCCGGTGGCGGCAAATACGAAGGCCAGGTCTGGCGCCCGTCCAACAACAAGATCTACATCGGCAAGATGACGCTGGAGGGCAATTCGCTGGCACTGCGCGGCTGTGTGGCTGGCGGTTTGGTCTGCTCAAAGCAGACCTGGAGCCGGGTGAACTGAGCATCAGCGCCATTTGGCCGATGACGATTTGCGCCGCGTTGCCACAGGGCTAACGCGGCGTTAATATGTGTGCCTCATTGTGGTGATATGACAATGGTGCGCGGCTTACTGATCTGGATCTTATGTGCGGTGCCGCTTTGGGCGGACACCCCGGCGGGCTTGTGGTTGACCGAGGCGGACAAGCGTGGGCAGGTTGCCCACGTTGAGGCGCGTGCATGCGGCGCGGCGTGGTGCGGTACCATCGTCCGCGTCTACGATGCCACGGGCGCTCAGATCGACGCGCCGACGGTGGGCAAACAGGTATTCTGGGACATGATAGGGGACGGGACGCTGTTTCGCGGCCGCGCCTACGTTCCCGCCCACAACCGCAGCTATGCCGGACGGATGGAGCTGCAAGGCGACAGGATGCGCGTGTCCGGCTGCGCCGGTCCCCTGTGTCTGAGCCAGACCTGGCGGCGCGTGCAGTAAGACACCAATCAATTCAACCGCGATGAGATGACCCCAGTGGCAAAGCCGCCCATGCGCAATTCACCAAAAAGGCGCTGATATTCAATCTTGGGGCAGCGGTTTTGGATCACGGTGACGCCCTGCCCGGCTGCTTTGGCCGCAGCGCCCGCGTGCTCCACACCGATCTGCATCCAGATGGTTTGCAAACCGGGCAAGACCGCGAGGGCCTGATCAACGATACCGGGCACCGCGTCCGAGCGGCGAAAGATATCAACCATGTCGACGGGCCCCTCAAGCTGCGACAGATCGGACACAACTTTGCGGCCGAACAGGTGTTGCCCAGCATAGGCGGGATTGACTGGCAAAACGGTAAATCCCTTGAGATCGAGATAGCGCGCCACAAAGTAGCTGGGCCGCACCACATTGGCGGAGACGCCAACCACGGCGACAGTTGTGGTGCGTTTGAGCACGTCACGCAAAAGGCTGTCAGGGTAGCTGGCCATGCCCCTGCCTAGCGCACGTCAACGCCAGAAAAAAGCGCCCCGTCACAAAGGAGGGGGCGCAAGTGCGGAACGAGGGACAGTATTTGTTGCAGAGGTTCCAAACCTGCAACTGATAAAAGAAAGATAGGCACATCTACGGCGCGCAAAAGGGGCTCTCGCAAATCTGTGAACACTTGGTTAACCCCCGCCGCGCCGGCACCGAGCTAGTCCAGGATGTCCTCGATCACATCAAAGGCGTCTTCGACAAAATCAAAAAACCGCTTTGCCCGGCTCTTTTTCCTCTTTGGGGGCTTTTTGGGCTGTCGCATCTGCGCGGGGCGCACCACGTCCCGGTGCGGTTTCGCCCGTTTCGGCAGCATCTTGAGATTGTGCAACGGCGCGCCGCAGCTCGAACAGGCCAGCTCGTGCCGCTCGCGCCCGGTCAGGGTCAGCGCCGCGCGCGCGCCGCAATAGCAACATGTGGCGATTTTCGCCGGTCCTGGCATCCGGTTCTCCTGTCTGCGGCCCGCTAACGGCGCGCTTGCGATGCATATAAGGCAACCGCCGCGGCATTTGAGACGTTGAGCGATCCAAATTGTCCCGATGCGTCGATCCGCACCAACGCATCCACCGTCTCGCGTGTCTTTTGCCGCAGACCCGGCCCTTCGGCGCCCAGCACCAACGCTACCGCACGGTCGCGTTGGCCATCTAGTATTTGCGCGATGCTCTGATCCGCCTCACCGTCGAGGCCCAACACCAGATACCCCATCTGTTGTAGCTGCCCGATCGCTTCGGCGAGATTGCGCACCCGCAGATAGGGTTGGCGTTCCAGCGCACCGGACGCGGTTTTGGCCAAGGCGCCGGTTTCGGGTGCGCTGTGGTGCCGCGTGCCAATCACCGCAGAGGCGCCAAACACCTCGGCCGAGCGCAGGATAGCGCCCACATTGTGCGGATCTGTCACCCGGTCCAGCAGCACCAGGCGCGGCGCCGCACGACCGATGGCCACGTCTTCGAGCCGGCCCCAATCCAGCGGCTTGACCTCGAGCGCGGCACCCTGATGCACCGACCCGGGATCAAGCGGCGCCGTGAACTGGCGTGGATCGGCGATCTCGGGCGTCATGCCAGAGACGGCCACGGCGTCCGCCAGCTTGATCTGTGCGTTGCGCGTGAGGATCAGCCGCAGCCTTTCGCGCGCCGGGTTAAGAAGCGCATCGCGCACCGCGTGCAGGCCAAAAAGCCAGACAGTGGCCGCCGCATCGGCGCGCTTGGCTTTCTCTTTTTCGACCACCCATTTGGGCTTTTTGCCTGTCATTGATTGCGCACCTTGCTGCAGCACCGTTGGGCTGAATTTCGCCTTGACCCACCCTGGGCCGCCCGGTAATCACCCGCTCACGTCAAGCGCGGGCCTACCCCTACTTGGCGCAGTGGGCGACAGGCCGCAAGGTGTGGCAGGGGACTGTAACTCCCTCGCGGAGACGCACGCCTGGTTCGATTCCAGGGTCGCCCACCACTTTGGCGCTGCTTGAGTTTCCTCAGATTTGTGCATCATCAAAGCGCGGACACATACGCGGCGCTATCTCGAAGCGGATGCCAGTGACCATCTGCGAGACGTTGCGTAAAGCCCGATCAATCCACCGGCGGCAGGCCCGCCGCCTCACGCATCCGCACATCCACGTCTTCGCGTCGCGATCCAGCCAGCATCTCATCGTAAAAGATCACATGCGTGGGCAGTTCCACGCCCCAATCGTAGCTGAAAGGAAATTTGACCGTGTTCTTGGACACCCGATTGTTTGTGTAGGTTTCGCTGCTGAGTTGGTAGGTCACCTGCTTGGTCGCTCGTGGCCTGAGATATCGGCTCACAAAACTCGAATAGATGCCAAATTTGAAGTAGGGTTCGACCCGCGCGCCATAGGCTTCTTTTGGCAGGATTGGTGTCGTCTTTGCGCAAATCTGCTGCCCGTCTTTGTAGAGCAGAAAGAATGGGCCGTCCGCTGAAGTACCCGTGTGAGAATAAACGGTAATATCATTCCAGCGACCTTTCCAACCGGAGAGCGGCCCGATCCGGCACGTGCTGCCGTCACCGAAAAGGACAAAGGGCTTGTCGGTCAGCGTGATCTTCCACAAGGGAAAGCTGTGCCCGGTGATCTTGACCTGAGACAAAGAGGTCGATCCCGGATCGAGGCTCACAAAATCAGCGGGTACATATAGCGAATATCCATACCAGGTGCCCGCACCGCGACGCGAAAAGTTGGCCTTGGGCCGTTCCGCTTTCTCAACGCGGCCGCGGTCGTTTTCGCAATCATTGTAGCCACCGGAGTACTTACCGCAGTCGCCGTGACGAATTTCAAAGCGCTGGGACTTGTTTCCGCGTCTGGCAAAGCCGCGCACGACTGCTTGGCGATAGGGGCCTTTGAAGGAAATGGCTTCGATCTTTGTTTTCCGCGCGATGGAGGTCGTATTTTGGGCGACGGCGGCGGTTGCCGTTGCGGCCAAGACAATTGCGACCAGTACTATCTGTGACAAGCGGATCAAAACAGTCTCCTACCCGGTGCCGAGGCTTGAACGTTCACGACATGCATTCGCACCGGACATCGCACCCGGCGTGTTTCTGTCCGGTCGGCGAAAAACCGGCCTGGATGGGCTGTTAACATGTCGATGATGAAGGGGGTGTGAAAAATTGCTGCGGCGCCATTGTTTGCTGCGGACCGGCGCGGGTGTTTCTCACATACGCTGGCGCAGTCAAAGCGTCATTCCGCTCAGTGACGATGGTGTGGCCGCTGCGGCGATTTCATCGATGACTTTTACCGATAGGCCTGCCGCTGTTTTTGATCAGCAGTTAAAGACTCGTGCTTTTTATCAGGGTACTCAGGCATAGAATGGCCAGACGTCGCGCCGAGAAGCTCTTTTGGTGCGGTGCTTTGGTGTAGCCTGAATTTCATTCGCCTCTGACAGCCATGGCATAGACTTGGGATGCGCGACATCCATGACGTGCGGGTTGGCGCATCGGACACGATCGTGCGCTCGCGATGGCACCACAGTTATAAGTGCAAGCCACGAACGCTTTTGCAAACGACAGGGTCAAGGCGCTGCGACTCGGGGTGTTGAATGCGGTGTTTTGCGCGGCGCATTTTCGCGCAAGGCACGCGTCCGTCTGGCCCATGCGGCATGCAAACGCAATCTTGCGTCGGCTATTGCCCACAAAACTGGCGCTCTGACTTTGCCCGGTTCGGTCGATGAAACTGCTTGAAATCAGCGCTCTAGGGCGGATTTGGCGCTATTTTTTCTGCGCTATAATGCATCACAGGGCACAGTAAAGCATAATTTACAATTGATATTGTACATAAAGTCTGACACTTTTGACGGACAGTGTGCGTCGTCGTCCATCGGACCATCGTGGTGATCTCTCCGCCATGGTCCTCGCCTATCACGGAGGATTCAACGTGGCGGACAATGAAGACAAAGTATGGCCCACCGGGTTGACCCTGGAAGAGGCTGAAGAGGTGCACAGCTACCTCATCGATGGCACACGGGTCTTCGGCCTGATTGCACTCTTGGCACACATCCTGGTGGCGTTCTCGACGCCCTGGCTCGGATAAGCGGAGATCATGTCATGAACAATGCAAAGATGTGGCTCGTTGTGAAGCCGACGGTGGGCGTTCCGCTGTTTCTGGGTGCTGTGGCGGTTGGCTCATTTGCCGTGCATGTGGCGGTGCTGAGCAATACCTCCTGGGTGTCGGATTTCCTCTCTGGCCAAGAGCTGGGGTCAGGTGATCAAGCCGCACTGGAGCTCAAGCAAAATCAAACCGCGCAAGCCGGATATGTGATGCCAGGCACCGATGAGGTGACGATCATCCTATCTGACGGCACGCCGGTCAAAGCGATCCTGCGCCCGGCCGAACAGCACGCGAGTGCCGGGACCGGAACAGCGCTGATCACGCAATAGACATGCAGGTCCGCGAAGCACCTTCGCGGGCCGTGCGCCCCAGTGCCGAAACCGGGCGATAATCATGGATTATCGCACCTATGTCGCGCACAAGCTGGCCTCAATTGGGCCGCGATACCTACCTTTTGCCGATGTAGCGACAGACGATGTCCCATTGGGCCGATTGCTGCGGCTGTCGCTGTTTCAGATCACTGTAGGCATGGCGCTGGTTCTGCTGGCGGGCACGCTCAACCGCGTGATGATTGTCGAGTTGAATGTCCCGGCCAGCCTAGTGGCGCTGATGCTGGCGTTGCCATTGCTCTTTGCGCCGCTCAGGGCGGTGATCGGCTTTCGATCAGACACCTATGTGTCGGCGCTTGGGCTGCGGCGGGCGCCGTTTATCTGGAAGGGCACGCTGTACCAGTTTGGCGGTTTTGCCATCATGCCGTTTGCGCTGTTGGTTCTGTCCGGCTACGGCGACGCGGCGGATGCGCCGCGCTGGGTTGGCTATTCTTCGGCCGCGCTGGCGTTTTTGCTGGTCGGTGCGGGCGTGCACATCGTGCAAACCGTGGGTCTGGCGCTGGCAACCGATCTGGTTGCCGAAGAAGAGCAGCCCAAAGTCGTCGGCCTGATGTACGTCATGTTGCTGTTTGGCATGGTGATCAGCGCGCTGATCCTGGGCGCGCTGTTGCAGCCCTATACCCCCGGTCGCCTGATCCAAGTGATCCAAGGGGCCGCGGTGGTGACCGTCACGCTGAATTTGGCCGCCTTGTGGAAGCAGGAGGCGCGCAGCCGCGCACGCGCCGCACAGATGAAGGCGCGCCCGCCGGTGCGGTTTGCCACAGCGTGGGCCGCGCTGGTGCAAGTCCCAGGCACCGTGCGGCTGCTGGCGGTGATCGCACTGGGCACGTTTGGATTTGGCATGGCGGACGTGCTGCTTGAACCCTATGGCGGGCAGGTCCTGGGCCTGTCGGTGGCAAGCACCACCAAGCTGACAGCGCTGCTGGCAACGGGTACGCTGGTGGGCTTTGCCATCGCCTCACGTTGGCTGGGACAAGGGGCGGCGGCCGCCGGTTTTGCGCGCGCCGGAGCACTGATCGGCCTGCCAGGTTTCATCGCCATCATTTTGTCGGCGCACTGGATCGGGTCGGGTCTGGGCCTCGTGTTGTTCCTGCTGGGCACTTTGGCCACCGGGCTGGGCGCAGGTCTTTTTGGCCATGCCACGCTGACGGGCGTGATACGCGCGGCGCCGAAAGACGGGATTGGCCTGGCTCTGGGCGCGTGGGGCGCGGTGCAGGCAACATCGGCGGGCATCGGTATCGCCGCTGCCGGTGTGCTGCGCGATCTGGTGCTGGTCGCACATACCGGGACCGCCCTGCCTTATGTCGCGGTGTTTTCGGTCGAACTTGTGATGTTGGCGCTGGCCGGTGTCATTCTTGGGCCCCTGATCCGTGCCAAGTCGTCGCCTACATTGGCAAAAACGGTCCCCTGATATGCACGAAATTGCGATCTTGATCGCTTCACACTTGGCGGTTGCAAGCTGGCGTTGATAAGCTTCGGCCTAAGGCGCAGCGTTTACGGACACCACATGCCCATTGCAGAAGTCATTGTTACAGCGGCCCAAGCGTGGCTTTGGATCGGCGCAGTTGTGGCGCTGGTGTTCCTGACCATTGGCATGGACCGCATCGATGCCGATGCGCGCGGCGCCTATGTGTTTCGCCCGCTGCTTGTGCCCGGTATCTTGCTCATCTGGCCGCTGGTGCTGTGGCGCTGGTGGCAGATTGAGGCGCAATCGTCCCCCTGGGCTGCGCGGTATCGGGCTGTGCGGGCCTCTTACGGTCTGGCCGTGATCGCCATGAGCCTGGGCATCATTGCGATCGTGGCGCTGGGGCTGACCGCGCGCCAAAGCTGGCCTGCCGGCATCGCCCCGATCCAGTTGAGCGACGGCACCAACGAATGAGCGTCAAATACGTCCCCGTTCAGTGGAACCCCAACAAGTGGCTCTATGATGCCATCATGCTGGCGGCGGTTGCGGCGTTTTTGTGGGTGTTTCTGTACCTTTCGCCGAAACATGACCCAGCGATCAACGCGCAGATCCACAATGCCCGCGCTTTTGGTGCGTGCGCGTTTATGATGCTGACGGTGATCCTATGCATCGGCCCGCTGGCGCGGCTGGACCGCCGGTTTTTGCCGTTGCTCTACAACAGACGGCATTTTGGTGTGATGACGGCGCTGGTCGCGCTGACCCATGCGGGGTTTGTGATCAACTGGTATTTCGCGTTTTCCAGCATCAACAAATATGTCGGCCTGCTGAGTGCCAATACCAGCATCGGCCAGGTGGCGGGCTTTCCCTTTGAGCTGTTTGGTCTATTCGCGCTCGTGTGCTTGCTGCTGTTGGCGGCGACGAGCCACGATTTCTGGCTGAAATTTCTCACTCCGCCGGTGTGGAAACGCCTGCACTACCTCATCTATGCGGCTTATTTCGCGGTGGTTGGTCATGTCGCGTTGGGCATCCTTCAGGATCAGCGCGATCACACGGTAACGGCGCTTTTTTTAGGGGGTGCGGCGATTGTGGTGGTGCTGCACGTCACCGCGTGGTTGTCGGCAGAGAGCGAGGCATCCGAGGCAAGCGGCACCTGGGCCAAAGTGGCACCAACGGCGGCGTTCCGCGAGGGCTATGCGCGCGTCACGCGCCTGCCCAACGGCGACCGGGTGGCGGTGTTTTTGATGGACGGACAGCTGTCGGCCATTTCGAACGCATGCGCGCACCAAAACGGCCCCTTGGGCGAGGGCAAGATTATCGACTGTCTGGTCACCTGCCCCTGGCATGGGTTTCAGTACGATGTCCGCTCGGGCCGCTCGCCCGCGCCGTTTACGGAAAAAGTTCCCACCTACCGGCTGCGTCTTGTGAACGGAACGGTGGAGGTCCACACCGACGCTAATCCGCCCGGCACCTATGTTGATCCGCTGCCGCTGCCCACGATGCAAACTGAGGTGGTCGCATGAGCGAAAAGCCGTTTTTTGTCGGCTATCTGCCAGCCCCCGGCCCGCTGCGTCTGTTCTTGATCGGGATCGCTGTGCTGTTGATCGCGGGGCTCGGTGGGGCGGGGTACATGCTCAGCGCCGGTCAGGATGACCCAGGTCCGGGCGCGCTGCGGTTTGACTACGGGCGCCAGACCGTGACCGGCGTGGTGGAGCTGACCCCCTACCCGATCCTGCATGTCACCCAAGGCAATGACCGGATCAAGCCCGGCGACAGCTTTATGATGACCGCAGGAAACAAGTCCGGCGTCGACAGTCGCGCAGAGCCGCTGGCCGGGCAATTGGCGCAGGCCTCGGGCGTGGTGCTGGAGCGCGGTGATTTGTACATGTTGCAACTGCGCGGCGGGCGCAACGGTCTGCAAGCGGCCGAGGGCGATGTCCCCGAGATCACGGCCAAGCCGCAGGGCCGCTGGCGCCTGACCGGCGAGATTTGCGATGGCAAATGTCTCGCTGGCGCGATGCGCCCGGGCACGGGGCTGGCGCACAAGGCCTGCGCCAACATGTGCCTGTTGGGCGATGTGCCGCCGGTATTTGTCTCCACCCAGCCAGTTCTCGGCGAAGAGTTTTTGCTGGTCACCGGTCCCGGCGGTACCCGCCTGCCCGAAGCGGCCTATGACTGGATCGGTCAATACGTCACCGCCGACGGCGCCATCACCAGACGCGGCAACCTGCTGGTGTGGGAGATCGAGCCCGAGACCATCAAACTGGCCACCGGTGACGGGTCATGAGCCGGCTGATCTGGACGGCTGTTGCCGGGCTCAGCGTGGCGATCCTGTTCTACATCTCGCGCTTCTGGACTTTTCGGTTGTGGCCGCGCGATGGGCTTTTTGGCATCGACGCGCTGCGCCCGCAGGGCAAGCTGACCGGCCAGTGGCTGCGCGGCACCGATTTTGCACCGTTTGAGCTGCTGATCTGGGGCATTGGCGCATTCATCGCGTTGACGCTGCTGCAAAAGATCTATGACCGGCTAAACCCGCCGCCGAAATAGCGCGCCCCTTTGCCCTTTTGCACGCGGGTCCATCGGCCTATACTGGAATGCAAAAGACCAAGAGCAGCGCATGGCACGCAAAACCAAAGCGGCAAAGTCGCAATTCAACATCGCCATTGTCGGCCAGTCCGGTCGGTTGGCGTTCGAGGCGCTGTTGTTTGCCGCCTCACTGCGCGCCAAAAGCCCCAAGTTCAAAGGTCGGTTGTTGATCGCCGAGCCGCAACCGGGCGGCGCCTGGCCCGGTGACCCGCGCATCGCGCGCCAAGACATTCGCGACGCTTTGGCTGAACTGGATGCTGAGATTGTACCGTTTGAGGCCAAACACTTCGGCCAAAGCTATCCGCACGGCAACAAGATCGAGATGCTGTCAGCTCTGCCCAAAGGCGTGCCATTTGTGTTTTTTGACAGCGATACGCTGATCCTCGATGAGGTCAGCGATCTGAATTTCGACTTTCAGAGGCCCTCCGCCTCGTTGCGCCGCACCGGTACGTGGCCCAAGCCCGAGCTTTATGGTCCTGGCTATGCCGGCATCTGGAAGTCGCTTTATGACAAGTTCGGGCTCGATTTCGACAGCAGCCTCGATCTGAGCGAGCCAGACGAATACTGGGCGCGGTATCTGTATTTCAACGCTGGCTATTTCTTTGGTGCCTGCCCGCATGTGTTCGGAGCAAAGTTCCTCGAATACGCGCTGGCGATCCGCGATGACCCGCCCGAGGCGTTGGTCTGCCAGACGCTGGACCCCTGGCTTGATCAGGTTGCGCTGCCGCTGGTGATCCACGCGTTGGGCGGTGGCCGCGAAAGCGATGTGCACGCAGCCCTTGATCACACGCATAGCTGCCACTACAGGCATTTCCCGCTGCTCTACGCGCGCGAGGACGCCAGTGTGATCGATGCCCTGCAAGAGGTGGCGGCGCCCAACAAGCTCAAGAAAGTGCTCAAGACCTATGAGCCGATCAAGCGCATGGTCTACCAGAAGCGCGGCGACAAGGTGCGCGCGCTGTTTGACCCCGAGGACATGCCGCGGCGCGAACAGGCGATCCGCAACCGGATCAAATCGAACGGCTTTTGGATGCGCTAGGTCGGCCGCCCTTGCCGCGCTTGCCCCCCTGCCGTAGGACAACACCAACTCATTTTCCGATGCGCAAGGATACCAGCCATGAATGACGGCCCCCAGTACGGCTTTGACACGCTGCAAATTCACGCGGGCGCGCGGCCCGATCCGGCAACCGGCGCGCGGCAGACGCCGATTTACCAGTCGACCGCCTTTGTGTTCCGCGATGCAGAGCACGCCGCCGCTCTGTTCAACCTGCAAGAGGTTGGCTTTATCTATTCGCGCCTGACCAACCCCACCATCGCAGTGCTGCAAGAGCGTCTGGCCACGCTTGAAGGCGGCGTGGGGGCTGTGTGCTGTTCATCCGGGCACGCGGCCCAGATCATGGCGCTGTTCCCGCTGATGGCGCCGGGGCTGAATATTGTCGTGTCCACCCGGCTCTATGGCGGGACGGTCACGCAGTTCAGCCAGACCATCAAGCGGTTCGGGTGGGAGGCGACGTTTGTCGATTTCGACGATCTGGATGCGGTCAAGGCCGCCATCAACGACAAGACGCGCGCGGTCTTCTGTGAGGCGATCGCCAACCCCGGCGGCTACATCACCGACCTCGATGCGATTGCCAAAATTGCCGACGCTGCCGAGATCCCGATGATCGTCGACAATACTTCGGCCACGCCGTATCTGTGCCGCCCCATCGAACATGGCGCGACGCTGGTGGTGCATTCGACAACCAAGTATCTGACCGGCAACGGCACCGTGACCGGTGGCTGCGTCATCGACAGCGGCAAGTTTGACTGGTCTGCCAATGACAAGTTCCCGTCGCTCAGCGCGCCCGAGCCCGCCTATCACGGGCTGAAGTTCCACGAGACGTTTGGCCCGCTCGCGTTCACCTTCCACGGCATTGCCATCGGCCTGCGCGATTTGGGCATGACGATGAACCCGCAAGCCGCACATTACACGCTGATGGGCATCGAAACCCTGTCGCTGCGTATGGAGCGGCACGTGGAAAACGCCATGCGCCTCGCTGAATGGCTCGAGAAAGATGACCGCGTCGACTACGTCACTTATGCCGGCCTCAAATCGTCGCCCTACAACAAGAGGGTCAAGAAAATTTGCCCGCGCGGCGCGGGCGGGCTGTTCACCTTTGCGGTCAAAGGTGGCTATGACGCCTGCGTGAAGCTGGTCAATGCGCTGGAGATTTTCAGCCACGTCGCCAACCTCGGCGATGCGCGGTCGCTGATCATTCACTCGGCCTCAACCACGCACCGACAATTGACCGCAGACCAGCAGCGTGCGGCTGGTGCGGCACCCGAAGTGGTGCGTGTTTCCATCGGCATCGAAGACGCCGATGATCTGATCGCCGATCTGGATCAAGCGCTGTCCAAAGCCGCAAGCTAAGGCATCGCGCAGCCACTGCGCCAATCGGCCCGCCGTGCTGGCGGGCCTTTTACTTTTATTAACAGCGCGCATGCGTTAAGTTTTGCCTGGTAGCTGCTCGCTTCGAGCGGTTGAGGAGGCCAAGACAAACCCGCGCCATGAAACCACAATTCGCCATTTCGCTGTCCTTTCAGGGGATCCGACTGCTGCGCCGTGCGGCGGGCGGTTGGCGGCGTGTGGGCGATGTGGCGGTGTCGACGGCTGATTTGCCTAAGGCTCTGAGCGCCCTGCGCGAGACCGCTTTGGGCCTGTCTGACGGCGCCCTGCGCAGCATGATCATCCTGCCCGACGATCAGATCAAATATCTCTCACTGCACACCGGCGATATCAGTGACGCGGCCCGGCGCATCGCGGCAGAACAAGCGCTGGATGGTGCAACACCCTACCCCGTTGACGCGCTGGTCTTTGACATCTGCCCGGAAGGCAGCACCACGCACGTCGCTGCAGTGGCACGCGAAACGCTCGCCGAGGCGGAGGCTTTTGCCAGCGAACACCGTTTCAATCCGGTGTGCTTTGTTGCAGCGCCGACGGATGAGGAGTTTCTCGGCGCGCCCTGGTTCGGCGAAACAGCCGCGGCGCAGACATTGATCGGAGAGGGTGAAAGCATCGAACCTGATCCGGTACGCGTGGTTATGGTCGGGGACGAGGATGAAACACCCGCGCTGGCACCAACACTTGGCCCGGAAGACGACGCTGAGACTGTCGACGTGACCGAGGTGACCGACGCTGCGCCCGATGAACCGCGCCAACCGGGCGATGCGGAACCCGCGCCAACGCTGGGGTTTGCTAGTCGGCGCAGCAGCCCGCCGGCAACAGCCGCGCCATCCTTGGGCGGTGTGACACGCAACGCGGGTGACACGCAGGCACCGCCGGCCGCAGCGCCACCCGTCATTGCATCCACATCCGCATCCACATCCGCATCTGCAGAGGCACCAGCAAATCTGGCTGACGCAGGCGTCCCAAGGTTTAGGACCCGCCTGAGGCGCGCCACCGGAGGCTTTGCGTCGCGCCGCAAACCGCCGCCTGACGCAGCACCGCAGCCAAACCAGCGCGCCCGCCAGAGCGAGGCGGAGCGGATGACCGTCTTTGGCGCACGCAGTACCGACGCAGTGGGCGGGAAACCGAAATACCTTGGCCTCGCGCTGACGGCATCTCTTATCCTGGCGATGATCGGCGTGGGCGCCTACGCGTCCCTCGGCCTCGGTGACCGGGTCACAGATCTGGTGCAACGCGAGCGCACACTGGCGTCAACTTTGCCCGACGATATCGAAGCGGACCTGGCCGAAGATGTGGGTGCCACCACCGCAACAGCGCCCGCAGCCCCGGAGACCGACGAGGCTGTGGCTGTGGCTGCGCTGAACGAAGGGCTCAGTGACGGGCTCACCGCGGAAGATGCGGCGGTGCTCGACGCATTGCGCGACCCGTTGCCGGAACCGCAGCAGCAACAGGAGTTGAACGCGGCACAGTTGGATGCGCGCTATGCGGTGACCGGGATTTGGCCCAAGGCGCCGGACGCGTTGAGCTTGCCACCAGCGGTATCGCTGGAAGGGCTCTATCGCACGAGCATCGACCCACGTACGCCTGCGTTAGACGCGGTGGACCTGCCGTCCACCAGCAGCCTGCGCACCGACCAGGCCGTGCCGCGCCGCATCAACCCTGCCGCACCGGGCACCTCGTTCCCGCGCGACGATGCAGGTCGCATCCTGGCCACACCCGAAGGTACGCTGTCGCCAGACGGGTTCACCGTCTATACCGGACGCCCCCCGGTGGTACCGCCGGACACGCCGGCGCGGCTGGAAAGCGATCCGGGTGAGGCGGATGCAGCACTGCTCCTCGCCGGGACCCGCCCACGAGCGCGACCGGATGATCTGCTAGAACAGAACGAGCGCGCCGTGTTGGGTGGGTTGTCTCGTGCAGAGCTTGCCCTGTTCCGTCCACGTCTGCGACCACAAGCGCCGCAAGAGCTGCAGACTGCGCCCGAGCCGCAGGACGACGTCGAAGAAATTGCCGCCGCGCTGCCGCCGGTTGATCCGGTTCTGCGTCCAAACCCGCGCCCGCAGAACTTTGCTGGCATCGTTGCGCGTGCGCAACCGCGCCAGACAGCGCCAACCGCCGGGTCGACAGTCGGTACCGAAGTGGCCAGTGTCGCCCCACGCGCGGTAACGCCGGCCATCCCGTCAGCGGCTTCGGTCACGCGCGAGGCGACGGTCCGCAACGCGATAAACCTGCGCCGCGTCAATCTGATCGGCGTGTACGGGACACCGGCAGACCGGCGCGCTCTCGTCCGGCTGGCCAATGGGCGCTACAAAAAAGTGCAGGTCGGTGACCGCTTTGATGGCGGACGAGTGTCGGCCATTGGCGACAGCGAATTGCGCTATCAAAAGGGCGGGCGCAATGTGGTCCTGAAAATGCCCAGCGGCTGACCGGCGCGCCGGAATTCGCGTCGAATTCCGATCGGTCTCCGACACGGAGACCGGCTACTCCGCGGCAATCTCGCCATTATTGATCTGCTCTTGCTCGATGCTTTCAAACAGCGCTTTGAAGTTGCCTTCGCCAAAGCCATCGTCGCCCTTGCGCTGGATGAACTCGAAAAAGATCGGCCCGATCACGGTTTTGGAAAAGATCTGCAGCAAGATCTTGGTCTCGCCGCCGTCCACGACACCCTCGCCGTCGATCAGGATGCCGTGCTTTTTCATCCGCTCCAGCGGTTCGTTGTGGCCTACCACACGCTCTTTGGATATCTCATAATAGGCATTGGGCGGTCCGGGCATAAAACGCAGCCCATTTTCGGCGATGGTGTCGGTGCTGTCGTAGAGATTATCCGACCCAACTGCGATGTGCTGGATCCCTTCGCCGTTGTATTTCTTGAGATAGGCCACAATCTGACCCGTCTCACCGCGATCCTCGTTGATCGGGATCCGAATGCGACCGCAGGGCGACGTCAACGCACGAGAGAAAAGCCCAGTGAACTTGCCCTCGATGTCGAAAAACCGGATCTCTTTGAAATTGAACAGATCGCCGTAAAAATGGAACCATGTGTCCATGTTGCCTTTGTGCACGTTGTGGGTGAGGTGATCGAGGTAGAAAAAGCCGACCCCGCGCGGCTTAGAGTTGGCCAGCCACTCGTATTCCGCATTGTAGGGCGATGTGTCGTAATACTGATCGACAAAGTAGATCAGCGACCCACCGATGCCGTAAATCGCTGGCACGTCGAGGACCTTGCCGGAGCCCTGATACGGTGTGGCACCCAATTGTACCGCCCGTTCAAAGGCGTGCTGCGCGTCCACCACCCGCCAGCCCATGGACGGGGCGCAGGGCCCATGTTCGTCCACGAATCTGGCGCCAAAACTGTCCGGATCGGCGTTGAGGACGTAGGTGATATCCCCCTGCTGCCACAGCTCGATCTGTCGCGTCTTGTGCCGGGCAACCTTTTGATACCCCATCCGCGTGAAAACGGTGCGCAGCTCATCTGGGTCAGGATGCGCAAATTCGACAAATTCAAAGCCGTCGGTGCCGGCCGGATTTTCCGGAGTGATTTGCGATTTTGGGGCGTCGTGCGGAAAGGGACCCATCAGAGTGCTCCTACGGTTTGCGTGTCTGACGCAATGATCTGACAAGATGCCCGATTTTTTCGCGCAAAGTGCAAATTGAGATGTGAATATTTGCGTCTTCATTGCGCGTTTACGAATTTTCACGCATTGTGTGCGCATATGTTGGACAGAACGGACAAGCGTCTCCTGGCCGCGCTCCAGTCCGACGCCCAAGCCACATCGCAAGAGTTGGGGGATCGTCTGGGACTTTCCGCCAGCCAGATCAGCAGACGGCGTCAGCGGCTTGAAACGGACGGGTACATAACAGGATATCGCGCGCGGCTTGATGCGACCAAGCTGGGCCTATCGGTGCAGGCGTTTGTGCAGGTGCAGTTGGGCACCCACGGGCGAGAAACCGCGGCTGGCTTTGCCAGGCTGGTGCGGACCCGGCCCGAAATTGTAAGTTCGTGGACGATGACCGGCGATGCCGATTACTTGCTCAGGGTGTATTGCGCGGATTTGCCAGCGCTGAACGCCCTGATCCACGACACGCTGCTTGCGCACCCTGCGGTGGCAAAGGTGCACAGCCAAATCGTGATGGACCAACTGAAACAGGATGGGCCACTGCCCACCTGATACGCGGAGAGCGAAATGGAAACCTTTCTTTACCAGGCTTCGATTTATCTGGCCGCTGCGGTGATTGCCGTGCCCATCGCCGCACGGCTGGGCCTGGGATCGGTGTTGGGTTACCTGGCGGCGGGGATCATCATTGGCCCGGCGCTTGGCCTCGTTGGAGCCGAGACCGAAGCGCTGCAGCATGTGGCGGAATTTGGCGTTGTGATGATGCTGTTTCTCATCGGGTTGGAACTGGAACCGCGTGCGCTGTGGGACATGCGACACAAGCTGTTTGGCCTGGGTGGTCTGCAAATTGTCCTGTCGGCGGTGGCGATCATGGCCATCGCGATGGCCTATAACCAGCCCTGGACCGTGGCGCTTGCAATCGGCCTGACCCTGGCGCTGTCATCGACTGCGATTGTGCTGCAGACGCTGTCGGAGAAGGGGTTGATGCAAACCGCGGGCGGGCGATCCGTCTTTTCCGTGCTGCTGACACAAGATATTGCTGTCATTCCGATCCTTGCCCTTTTGCCGCTATTCGCCGTGTCGTTGCCTGCGCAGATCAATGCCGATGGCTCAATCTCGGTGGGTGAGGACAGTCACGGCGGCGGGCATCACTACGACCTCAGCCTTGTCGAAGGTTTGCCGGGTTGGGGCGTGACGCTGGTCACAATTGCGGCTGTGGGCGCTGTGATCTTTGCGGGCGTTTTCCTAACCCGGCCGGTGTTCCGCTTTATCCACGCCACCAACCTGCGCGAGATGTACACCGCCCTCGCCCTGACCATCGTGGTCAGCATCGCGTTTCTGATGATGCTCGTTGGGTTATCGCCCGCCTTAGGCGCCTTTATTGCCGGGGTGGTGCTGGCCAGCTCCGAATTTCGCCACGAACTGGAGAGCGATCTTGAGCCGTTCAAGGGGCTGTTTCTTGGGCTCTTTTTCATCACAGTTGGCGCGGGCATCAACTTTGTGCGGTTGTTTGAGGATTGGCCGGCGTTGATCTCGATGGCGATCCTCGTGATCCTGGTCAAAGGTCTGGTGCTCTATATCCTGGCCGTGGCTTTCAAGATCAGGGGGCGCAATCGCTGGCTCTTTACCCTCGGACTTGCCCAAGCGGGAGAGTTCGGTTTTGTCCTGGTGGCGTTTTCTGTGGGCCAGAACGTGATGCCGCAAGGGATTGGGGAAACCCTGCTGCTGGTGGTGGCGCTGACCATGTTGATCACGCCACTTTTGTTTATCCTCTACGAGATGATCGACCGCCGCATGTCTGACGGGGCGGTGCATCATGAACCCGACGAAATCGACAGCACAGGTCCGGTTATCATCGCTGGCATTGGACGTTTTGGTCAGATCGTGAACCGCCTGGTTCAAGCGTCGGGGTTTGACACCGTGGTGCTGGACAACCGGCTAGAGACCATCGCGTTGATGCGACGGTTCGGGTTCAAAGGGTTTTTGGGCGATCCGACGCGACCGGATATCCTGCATGCCGCGGGGATCGAAACCGCATCCGTTCTTGTTGTCGCGGTGGACGATCCGGAGGCGGTGACACGGTGCGTGCAATATGCCCGCAAGTTTCGACCTGACCTCTATATCGTGGCGCGTGCGCATGACCGGACACATGTCTATCACCTGTACCGCGCTGGGGCCGACGATATCGTGCGCGAGCTTTTTGATGGCTCGCTGCGCGCCGGGCGCTACGCGCTGGAACGTCTCGGGCTCAGCGAATACGAGGCCGCAGAGGCGGAGCGTGTATTCTATAACCATGACCGGTCAGCGGTGCGGCAGCTGGCCGAACTGTGGGACCCGGACATTCCGGCGCATAAGAACGAGGCCTATGTTGCGCGTGCCAAATCGCTCGAGAAAGAGCTCGAAGTGAACCTCGCCTCGCGTCCCGAAGAGCAAAAACGCGCCTGAGATCTCAGCCGTCCGACACACCCGCCTCAGCAAAGGTGGACATGCCCGAATGGCACGCGATGGCCCCTTTGAGGATCTGGATGGCCAGCGCTGCACCTGAGCCTTCGCCCAAGCGTAGACCCAGCGACAAAAGTGGCTTTTTGTCCAACGCGGCCAATAACGCGCCATGCGCGCCTTCGGCGCTCAGATGCCCGGCGACGCAGTGGTCGAGCGCGCCAGTCACCGTTTTTTCGAGGCACGCGGCGGCTGCAGTGCAAATAAAGCCGTCGAGGATGACCGGTATGTGCAAGGTGCGCGCGCGTGCGATGGCACCGGCCATGGCAGCCAACTCGCGCCCGCCCAAACGCGCCAACACATCCAGCCCGTCTGTGACACCTGCATGGGTAGCCAGCGCTTGGGTCACCACGGCGATCTTGTTGGTCAGAGCCGCGTCATCAACACCGGTACCGCGTCCGGTCCAGTCCGCAGCGTCGCCACCAAAAAGCGCGGTCGCAATGGCAGAGGCGCAGGTGGTGTTGCCAATGCCCATCTCTCCCACGACCAACAGGTCGGCGGCCGCATCCACCGCATCCCAACCGGCACGCAACGCGGTCACGGTGTCCGTGTCGGTCATCGCCGGAGCTATGGTGAAATCAGCTGTGGGTGTGTCCAGCGACAACGGCACCACGTCCATGCGGGCATCAGCAGCCTTGGCCAATTGGTTGATTGCTGCACCACCCGCGTCGAAATTGGCCACCATTTGCGCTGTCACTTCGGGCGGAAAGGCTGACACACCACGCGCGGCCACTCCATGATTTCCGGCAAAGATGATCACCTGCGGCGCAGCGATACGCGGCCGCGCGTCACCGCGCCAACCGGCATACCACTGCGCCAGATCCTCGAGACGACCAAGTGCACCGGGCGGTTTGGTGAGCTGCGCATTGCGCTCTGCTGCGGCAGACACTGCATGCGCATCCGGACCTGGCAGGTCTGCCAGCAGGGTGCGCAAGCCATCCAGCGTTTCAAATGCCATATCAGTTCATCCTTGCCTCGTTTGCACCGCGTGATTACGCAAAGCCGGATGACCTGCAAGGCGATATGAGCGATGTCGAGGTGGAAAAGCGACACCCTGTTATGGGACGTGCCTGTGGCCTTTGTGCTGCTGACGCGGCTGCCGATCCCGGCGCTGCCGGAACACGCATTTGCACGCGGTGCGCGCGCGGTTTGGGCCTATCCGCTGGTGGGTGCTGTGTTGGGGCTGATTGCCGTTGTCCTAATGGCGCTGCTTTCTGCTCTGGGGGTTGAGCAGATCATCGCGGCGGGGCTTGGGCTGGCCGGTGTTGTCATGCTCACCGGCGCCATGCACGAGGATGGCCTGGCCGATACGGTCGACGGTCTTTGGGGTGGATTCTCGCCCGCGCGGCGGCTGGAGATCATGAAAGACAGTCGGATTGGGACCTACGGGGTGCTCGCACTGGTTCTAACCATTGGTCTGCGTTGGGCCGGGTATGCGCATGTTTCACTTGGTGCGCTGGTTGCGGCGCTGGTGATCAGCCGGGCGGCGATGCCGGTTTTGATGGCCGCGCTGCCGCACGCGCGACAGGACGGGTTGTCGCAATCGGTTGGCCGACCTGACTGGCCACAGGTGGTTGCCAGCATAGGGGTTGCCGTTGCGATCAGCTACGCGCTCATCGGGCCGCTGGCTCTCTTCGCGATGATGATTGCGGGTCCAGTGACCTGTGTGGTGGCGCTGGTGGCCCGGGCCAAGGTTGGCGGGCAAACCGGCGACATTCTGGGCGCGTGCCAGAATCTGTGTGAAATCGCTGTTCTGATCGGTTTCGCGGCATTGTGAACCCGCGCGCCATGTGGCGCGCGGTAGCAGGCCAGACGGCGGAGCTTAGGCGGCGCGGCTCATCAGCACGCTGCCGACTTCTTTGGACGCCTCAGTCTCATCACCGCCTGAAACGGCGGCCACTTCGCGGGTCAGTCGTTCCAGAGCAGCCTCGTAAAGCTGACGCTCGGAATAGCTTTGTTCGCGCTGGTCATCAGTCCGGTGCAGATCGCGCACGACCTCAGCGATGGCGATCAGATCGCCGGAGTTGATCTTTTGCTCGTATTCCTGCGCGCGACGTGACCACATGGCACGCTTCACCTTTGCCTTGCCCCGCAGGGTTTTCATGGCCGCGCTGATCACATCCGGGCTCGACAGTGCCCGCATACCGATTTCGGTCGCTTTGTTTGTAGGCACGCGCAGCGTCATCTTGTCCTTTTCAAAGGAGATCACGAAAAGCTCCAATTCGATGCCGGCCACTTCCTGACTTTCGATCGAGATGATCTGGCCCACGCCATGCGCTGGGTAGACCACATATTCATTGGGGCGAAATTCGAGTTTCTTGGATTTGGTCATTCCTGGTCCTCAAAAGCGACGGCTGGGCGCATGCACTGCAAAACGCAAAACCACGCGAAGCGTAACGGTAAGCGCCACGCCCAGCGGGGTTAGAGTGTTCTACGATGTCCGGGGTACAAGCTCGAGTGCCCGGTGGCAGCGTCCATATGTCATTTGTGCGCATCCCTTAGCACAAAAACACGGCACATTAAAGTTTACGCTGGGTCATTTTGCGAAAAGCCGTAATTTTTCAAATTGCTGTCCGCGTTATTTCACGCAGATCACCGCGTATAATAGCGGTTTGATTCGGCTTATCCGCCTTCCCCAGGCTCCTCGGACAGGATCTCAAGCTTGCCCGGCTTGCCATCCAAATCATCCGCCGTTGGCAAAGGATCCTTTTTGGTCACAATTACTGGCCACATGTCGGCATATTTGCGATTGAACTCGACCCATTGCTCCATGTCGGGGTCTGTGTCCGGCCGTATTGCATCTGCGGGACACTCCGGTTCGCAAACGCCACAATCGATGCATTCGTCGGGATGGATCACGAGGGTGTTTTCGCCCTCGTAGAAACAATCGACCGGACACACCTCGACACAGTCGGTGTATTTGCATCCGATGCAGTTTTCCGTGACCACGTAAGTCATTGTGCAAGCGTTCCCTTCCCCTACCAGACCTAGAGGAGGTATAGGGGTCATTCAAGGTGCTGACGCCGCACCTTTTCACTGTCGCGCCGATCTTTTTTGGTCGGCCGTCCCTTGCCGTCGAACCGTGGCGCATCAGGCACGCGGTCCGGCCTGTCCGGGCGCGGTGGCGATCGGTCGATATAGAGCGTTTCCGCCTCGGGTGCTGGGCCGCGTCGGGTGCCCAAGGCGGCGATTTCGATGACGCGGACATGTGTGCCGATGGCAAATGTCAGCACATCGCCGACGCCAACCGTGCTGGACGGTTTCGACACTGCTGTGCCGTTGACACGGATATCGCCTGCAGTCACGCGGGTGGCTGAAAGCGAGCGGGTCTTAAAAAATCGGGCGAACCACAACCATTTGTCCAGACGCAGCTTTTCCGGCGCGTCGGCCACCTATTTGCCGTCCTTCAACCCCATAAGCGCTGCGGCAAAGGGGTTGTCGGGGTCAATGGCTTTCTCCTTTTTCGGCGGCCGCGCCGAATAGTTTTGCGGCTTGCCGCCTTGCTGGGCGCGCCCTTTGCCTTTCGGCTTGCCCTTACCACGCGGTTTGGCCGTTTCGGGCGCCCGATTACCGCGTGCCTTTCCGCCGGCATTGCCGCGCTTGCGACCTGCTCCGCCGCCCCAGGTGAAGGTGTAAAAGACTTCGGTCACAGGGCCGTCAGCCGGCTCGGCATCCGTCTCTGCGTTGGCAGGGGTCTCCGCAGGTGTTTCGGGCTGTTCGGCAGGTTTGGTGTCACTGGGCGCCGGGTCAGCGTCGGGCGTGTCGGTCCCGGTGTCCGGGGTTTGGGCTGCCTCGGTGCCTGCTTCTGTCGCCCCTGCCTCGGCAACATCCGTGTCCGCAGTCTCAGCGCTGGCGGGCGCTGCGTCTTCGGTTACTGGTTTGACCTTTTCGCGCTCACCTTTTTGGGCGCGGTAGCCCAGCCCCTCCATCAACGTGGCAAACTGGTCGAGGGTCATGCCTGTGATCGACAGCATGTCTGCTTTGGCCTCGAACCCGCCGCGCGAATCTTCGGCGCGGAGCATGTCGGCAAGGCGTTCGAGCATGTCGATCCGGATCGCACGGTCGCCCGCGTTGCGATAGCCGGCCATGGTGTCCACGCCGCGCGGGCCGTCGGTCATCGCCGGGACCGTCACTAGGCCCGGCGGCGGTGCCTCGGGGAACGTGTCGAGCCCCTGCGCCAGCGACCACAGCACGAGCCGCAGCCGCGTGGGTGCGGGTTTCAAAACCAGCGGAACAAAAATTGTGAACTGACCAAACCGCAGGCCATGCTTGCGCAACAGCCCGCGCGCATCCTGGTCCAGCGCCTTGACGTCGTCGGCAACGGCAGCGCGGGGCAGCACCCCCAGCCCCTCGACCATCTGAAAGGCAAAGCCTTTAGCCAAACCGGTTAACGCCTCGTCTTTTTGCAGCGCGATCAATGGTTCAAAAAGCGCAGCGATTTTGCGGTCGATAAAATGCTGCAGGCGCCGCTGCACCTTTTGCGCAACCTCCGGGCCGGCAACATCATCCACAAAAACAGACACTTGCGGGTGGAGCGCATCCGCGCCAGCCACCAGTTTACCAACCGCAGATGTGCCCCACATCAGGCCACCCTGTTCGGTAAAATCGATCTCGGTGTCGGGCGCATTGTAAAATCGGTCGGCGCGCAGGTGAAAATGCGGCGCAAGCGCCTGAAGTGCCGCCGTTTTGATCGTCTTGGCCTCGGCAGCGTCCGACCCTTTGTCCTGGCTAAACCGAAACCCGTCGAGTTTGCCGACAAACTCACCCTCAACGGTCACTTCACCTGCGTCGTTTACTTCGGCCACCATGGCCTCCTTTTGGCCCAGCCGGCGCAACAAAACGCTGGTGCGCCGGTCTACAAATCGTTGTGTCAGCTTGCCGTGCAGAGCATCTGACAGTCGGTCTTCTACATGGCGTGTGGCGTCGCGCCAATGGCTTTCATCATCAAGCCAGCCCTTGCGTTGCGCGACATAGGTCCATGTCCGGATGAATGCCAGCCGTTTGGAAATCGCGTCGATATCGCCATCGGTGCGGTCGATGCGTTTGATCTGGCGCGCCATTACGTCGTCGGGGATGGTGCCGCGCTCGTGCAGAAAATTGAAGATCATCAGCAACATGTCTGCGTGTTCTTGATGGCTGATGCCGCGAAAATCGGGCACGCGACACACATCCCACAGCAGGCGAACCGATGGTGCATCGGTGCAGCGTGCCACCACCTCTGCCACTTCGGCCAGCGCTTTGAGCGCGATCACATCATCCGCCTCGCGGGCGCGAACCAGTTCGGGCCGATGGGGCGCGGTGTCGAGCGACATAATCAAGCTGTCGATGGTGCCAAACCGCAGGTCGGAATTGCGCCACTGCAGCTTTTGCAGCGGGGTAAAGCGGTGCTCGACAATGGCTTGCGCAATGCCGTCATCCAGCGGCGGCGCATCGCCGGTGGTGCCAAAGGTGCCGTCCTTTTGTCCACGCCCCGCGCGTCCCGCGATCTGTGCAAGCTCATTGGGTGCCAGCGGCCGCATTCGACGGCCGTCAAATTTGGTTAGGGACGAGAAAGCGACGTGATCAATGTCCAGGTTGAGACCCATGCCGATGGCATCCGTGGCCACCAGAAAATCAACTTCGCCCTCTTGATACATCGCGACCTGCGCGTTGCGCGTGCGCGGGCTGAGCGCGCCCATCACAACCGCTGCACCGCCTTTTTGCCGGCGGATCAATTCAGCGATGGCATAGACATTATCAACCGAAAACCCGACAATCGCGCTGCGAGGGCGCATACGGCTTATCTTTTTCTGACCAGAATGGCTGAGTTGGCTCATCCGTTCGCGGCGCATAAATTGTGCCTCGGGCACAAGTGCCGCGATGGGGCCGCGCATCGTGTCGGCGCCCAAAAACAGCGTTTCGTGTAGACCCCGGGCGCGCAGCAGACGGTCGGTAAAAACGTGGCCGCGTTCCGGATCGGCACAAAGCTGGATCTCATCAACGGCGAGAAAATCGCAGCCCATGCCCTCGGGCATCGCCTCAACCGTGCATATCCAGTACTGCGTGCGTTGCGGCACAATCCGCTCTTCGCCGGTGACAAGCGCCACCACAGACGGCCCGCGGATGGCGACAATTCGGTCGTACACTTCGCGTGCCAATAGGCGCAGCGGCAGACCCATCACGCCCGTGCGATGGCCGAGCATGCGTTCGATGGCGTAAGTGGTTTTGCCTGTGTTGGTGGGGCCGAGAACGGCCACCACACGCCCCGCAGTCATGGGCGCTCCTCGCTGTTAAAGCTCGCGCCCGACGCCGTCGCGCTTGAGCTGCTCCAGCGCTTTGGTGGCGTTTTCATGGTGTGGATGCAAGGCCAGAACATCGCGAAAGGCAAGCTCGGCCCGCGCCAAATCGCCAAATTCGCGCAGCATAAGCCCAAGGCCAAAGAGCGCATTGTAGTTTTTCGGGTTCAGGGTCAGCGCCTGCTGCAAATCGCTGAGCGCGGGGCCGTAGAGGTTTTTCATGTAGTATGCGGTGGCGCGCGCGTGCCAGCCTTCGGCAAAGTCGGGCGCGTGATCGGTGACCGCGGTCAAATGCTCGATGGCCGTATCGATATCCTCCGCCTCCATCGCTTCGCGGCCCCGGCGAAACAGACCGTCGACCGTGGTCGAACCGGACAGCTCCCACAGCCGTTCTATTTCGCGGGTCAATCGCGTGGCTTCTGCGGGTTCGGCTTGCGACAGCGCATCCAACATCTCATCCAGCGTGGCCTGCGCCGCCACGGGCGCAAAGCTGGTCAGCCAAAGCAACATTGCCGCAACGGCACAGTGGAGTTTGTTGAACTTGATCCGCATAAAACCAAATGTAACAAGCCACAGCGTAAAATCCAGAGCGCTGGCAGATGCAAGAAGGGCATGACAGATGAGTGACACATTGAATGCGGCCGTTGCGGCGCTGAATGACAAGCTGAGCGCAAACGCGTTTGGCGGCAGTGCCAAGTTCGCCATCGAGGGCGAAGGCGCCATCATGCTGGACGGAAATGGCGCACGCGTCGCCGACGAAGACGCGGATGTGACGCTGTCTGCTGATGTTGAAACTTTCCAGTCGATCCTTGCGGGCGATACAAACCCGACCTCTGCTTTTATGACCGGCAAGCTCACTGTCGATGGTGACATGGGCATGGCGATGCAACTGGCGTCCGTTCTGGCCTGAACCTAATGACTTTGGTGGATGCGCCGCTCTTTACCGATCACGGGACAGGGCCGTTACCGGGTGCAGCCTATTGGCTGACCGCATCCGATGGCGTGCGCATTCGCATCGGCGTCTGGGGCCGCAACGCTGACAAAGGCACCGTGCTGCTGTTTTGTGGGCGCACCGAATACGTTGAAAAATACGCCGTCGTGGCCTGCGATTTCGCGGAGCGAGGCTTTGCCACGGTTGTCATCGATTGGCGCGGACAGGGCATGGCGGACCGGCTGATAAAAGACCGGCGCCTGGGTCATGTCGACCGATTTGAAGACTACCAACTCGATGTCGCCGCTGTGGTTGCAGCATGTGATGCGATACGGCTGCCACGTCCGCTTTTTCTGCTGGGCCATTCGATGGGCGGCAGCATCGGTTTGCGCGCGATTTACGAGGGGTTGCCGATTGCAGCGGCTGCTTTCACCGGGCCGATGTGGGGGATCGAAATGTCGGACACCCTGCGCGCGACCGCATGGGCCCTGGGCCGGGTGATGCCAAAGGTCGGCTTGGGCAACACGCTTTGTCCCGGCACCACGATTGAGCACTACGTTTTGACCGCGCCGTTCGAGGATAACACGTTAACCCGCCACCGCCCGTCGTGGGATGTCATGCAAGCGCAGCTCAACGCGCATCCAGAGCTGGCGCTTGGCGGGCCGACGGTCCTGTGGTTGCATCTTGCCTTGCTGGATACTGCCGCTTTGGCACGCAAAGCTGCGCCGGATGTGCCTTGCATCACATTTCTGGGTGACAACGAACGTATCGTTGACCCAACCCGCATCCATGCGCGCATGGCGGGTTGGAAAAACGGCACGCTCGAACTGCTGGAAAGCACCGAACACGAGGTGCTGATGGATGACGACGCAACGCGCGGCCGGCTCATCGACATGATGGTGGACACATTCCAAGCGGCCGCTTGAATGCAGTGGACCCAACTGACGTTGCGCCTATCCTAAGGGTATGGCAGCGCTGACCTTTACCCCCGCGGGCATTTACTGCCCGGCCGGTGATTTCTATATCGACCCTTGGCGGCCGGTGTCGCGTGCGCTGATCACCCATGGGCACGCTGATCACGCGCGCTACGGCATGGGCAGCTACTTGGCCACGGATGAGGCCGCGCCTGTGATGCGGCACCGGCTGGGAGACATCACTTTGGACACCTGCCGGTACGGTGAGGTGATGCAGATCGGCGGCGCGACAGTGTCGTTTCATCCAGCCGGCCACGTCCCCGGATCGGCGCAGATCCGGGTCGAGGTCAAGGGCGAGGTTTGGGTTGCCTCGGGCGATTACAAGGTGGCGGATGACGGCCTGTCGACCCCGTTCGAGCCGGTGCAATGCCATCACTTCATCACCGAAAGCACATTTGGCCTGCCGGTTTTCCACTGGCGCGACCAAAGCGAGATCGCGGCCGAGATCAACGGATGGTGGCGCATGTGCCGCGACGCGGGCAAGGTGCCGTTCCTGGGCTGCTATGCCCTGGGCAAAGCGCAGCGCTTGCTAAGCTTGCTTGACCCCGATATTGGCCCGATCCTGTGTCACACAGCCATCGAGAACACCAATGATGTTCTGCGCGGCCAAGGGCTGAACTTGCCCAGCACGATACGCGCCGACGGCATGCTCGACCCCAAGGCGCACCCGGGCGCGATTGTGCTGTGCCCGCCCTCGGCCATCGGGTCGGCCTGGGCGCGCAAGTTTGGCGCGCAGGAAACCGGTTTTGCGTCCGGTTGGATGGCGCTGCGCGGCATCCGGCGCAGGCGTGCTGGCGACCGCGGATTTGTTATTTCGGATCACGCTGATTGGGATGGACTGCTGACTGCGATCCGGGAAACGAAGGCAGAAAATATATATGTCACGCATGGTTATACTGAAATTTTCAGTCGTTACCTGAATGACCAAGGCCTCAACGCACAAGTGTTGCAGACCGAGTTTGGCGGCGAGGAGGAGGACGCCGCGTGAAAGATTTTGCCACCCTTTTCACTGCGATTGACCAATCGACCAAAACCAATGTCAAAGTCGCGGCCTTGGCCGGCTACTTTTCCGCCGCCTCGCCCGAGGACCGGATCTGGACCATCGCTTTGTTCTCCGGCCGACGGCCGAAACGCGCAGTGACAACCACGCGTTTGCGCGAATGGGCGGCCGAACGTGCCGGCATCCCTCAGTGGCTGTTTGAAGAGGCGTACCCGATTGTCGGCGATCTGGCAGAAACAATCGCCTTGGTGTTGCCGCCCCCGCGTGTAACAACCGACCACTCCCTGTCGCATTGGATAAATGCGTTGCGCGAGCTGTCGGCCATCGAAGAGCACGAGCGAAAAGCCTTTGTGCTTTCGGCATGGGACGGACTGGCGCCGGTTGAACGATTTCTTTTTAACAAGCTGATCACGGGCGGTTTTCGCATTGGCATCAGCCAAAAACTGATGACCCGCGCGCTGGCCCGCGCCACCGACCGCGACGAGGCCGAGCTGGCGCACCGGCTGATGGGGGCGTGGGATCCTGCAACGGTGACCTGGCATGCGTTGATCGAGGCTGACGATCCCGCCGCTGACGCCTCGCGCCCCTACCCGTTCTATCTGGCCTACGCGCTCGAAGACGATCCTGCATCGCTGGGCGCGCCTGCCGATTGGCAAGCCGATTGGAAGTGGGACGGCATCCGCGGACAGCTGATCCTGCGTGACGGGGCGCATTATGTCTGGTCGCGCGGCGAGGAACTGATGACCGACAGGTTCCCCGAATTGGCCCGCGCCGTTGATTTTCTGCCCGCTGGCACCGTGCTCGATGGCGAAATCCTGGCCTGGCGCGACGGTGCACCGCTCAGCTTCAACAGTTTGCAACCGCGCATCGGGCGCAAAACCGTCCCGAAAAAGCTGCTGCAAGAGGCGCCTGTGATCCTATGTGCCTATGATCTGATTGAGGCAGAGGGGCGCGATCTGCGCGATGCGCCTTTGTCTGACCGGCGCGCGAGGCTCGAGGCGCTGTGTGCGCATCTGCCCCAAGACGCGCCCGTGCGTCTTTCTCCGACAATCACATTTGACACCTGGGACGATCTGGCCGCGGTGCGCAGCGGTGCGCGCGATGCGATGGCCGAGGGTGTGATGATCAAACGCCGCGCAAGCGCTTATGGCACTGGGCGCAAAAAGGGGGATTGGTGGAAATGGAAGCTGGACCCGCTGACAATCGATGCGGTGATGATTTACGCGCAATCGGGTCACGGGCGTCGGGCCAACTTGTTCACTGATTTCACCTTTGCCGTGTGGAAAGGCAATGACCTCGTCCCGTTTACCAAAGCCTATTCCGGCCTCACCGACGAAGAATTTCGCAAGATCACGGGGTGGGTGAAAAAGAACACGTTAGAACGCTTTGGCCCAGTGCGGTCGGTGACGCCGCACCACGTGTTTGAGATTGCCTTCGAAGGCATTCAGGCCTCGACCCGACACAAAAGCGGCGTTGCACTGCGATTTCCGCGGATGAGCCGTTGGCGGCATGATAAGCCGGTGCAAGAAGCCAACACGCTCGACGATCTGAAAGACATGCTGGACATCTATGGATAGCGCTGCCCCCCCATTCCCGCCTCAGACGCCACACCGCGCCCTGCCTGCCTGGGCCTGGGATGCGCACGTGCACCTACTGGGTGGTCCACAACATCCCCTGTCGCCGACGCGCGTCGAAAATCCGCCCGAGGGCATCGATTTTGATGCATGGCTCGAGATGTATCGCGACCACCTCGCGGCACTTGGCTGTCAGCGCAGCCTGATCGTGCACTCGATCATCTATGGCACCGACAATACGGTTACGCGCGAAGCGGTGCGGGCGATGGGCGCGGACTTTCGCGGCGTCGGGCTGCTGCCCGACGGGGCGGACAGCGCGGCGGTGCGCAGCCTGGCCAACGACAATATCGTGGCGATCAGGTTGAATTACGTGCACGGCGGCGTGCTCAGTTGGGACGGCGCCAAAGCGATGGCGCCGCTGCTGGCCGATCATGGCCTGCACATCCAGATGCTGCTGCACGCCGACAAACACATCGCGGATTTGGCCGATGACATTCGCGCTCTGCCCGTGCCGTTGGTGATCGACCATTGTGGCTGGCCACTGGACCTTTCCTCCGACACGCCCGCCATCGACACGCTCTGCGCGCTGATGAGCGAGGGGCATGTTTATGTCAAACTGTCGGCCCCCTACCGGCTGACCCGCGACATTGCTGCCGCGTCGCCTTTGATCCAGCGGCTGGTTGCGGCCAATCCCCACCGCTGCCTGTGGGGGTCGGATTGGCCGCATATCATGCTGGGCGATGCCCAAATGCCGCGTGCCGCGACCTTGGCTGATCTGATCACCGACCTGACAGATGGTGACACGCAAAAGCTGATCTTTGTCGATAACCCAAATCGCCTGTTCATGCCCTAAAATGCCCGCGCCCCTTGTCGTTGTGCATTGGGCACAATAGGTCGGTGCCGAAATGAAAGAGGTTTCACACATGTTCCAGCTCCCCTTCCCTGTTTATGACGCCGCCACCAGCACCGGGGGCGAGCCTTTGGGAGAATTGCCGGAATGGAACCTAGATGACCTTTATACCGGAGAGGATGCCACTGAACTGGCCGACGATCTTTCCTGGCTTGAAGGCGAGTGCCAGAGCTTTGCCGATGATTACGAGGGCAAGCTTGCCGATCTCGATGCAGCGGCGCTGCTGACTTGTGTGCACCGGCAGGAAAAGATCAACCAGATTGCCGGGCGCATCATGTCATTTGCGGGTCTGCGATACTATCAGCTGACCACCGACGGCGGGCGCGCCAAGTTCATGTCCGACGTGCAGGAAAAGATTACAAATTTCACCACGCCGCTGGTGTTTTTTACGCTCGAACTGAACCGTCTGGCTGATGATCATCTGGACGAGCTGATGGCGGACAATGCCGATCTGGCCCGGTACAAGCCGATCTTTGACAAGATCCGCGCGATGAAACCGTACCAGCTTAGCGACGAGATGGAAAAATTCCTCCATGATCTCGGCGTGGTCGGGGACGCGTGGGAGCGGCTCTTTGATGAAACCATTGCTGGGCTGACCTTTGATGTCGACGGCGAGGAATTGGGTATTGAGGCGACACTCAACCTGCTTACCGACCCCGACCGCCCCAAGCGCGAGACCGCGGCACGAGTGCTGGCCAAGGTCTTTCAAAGCAATATCAAAACCTTTGCCCGCGTGCACAACACGCAAGCCAAGGAAAAGGAAATCTTGGACCGCTGGCGCGGCATGCCCACCGCCCAAACCGGCCGGCACCTGAGCAATCAGGTCGAACCCGAGGTGGTCGAGGCGCTGCGCAACGCGGTCGTGAATGCCTATCCCAAGCTGAGCCATCGCTACTACGAACTCAAACGCAAGTGGCTGGGTCTTGACCGCATGCAGGTTTGGGACCGCAACGCGCCACTTCCTCTGGAAGACCCAAAACTGGTTGATTGGACCACCGCGCGAGCGACGGTGATGAATGCCTATACCGCATTTGATCCGCGCATGGGCGAACTGGCCGAACCGTTCTTTGACAAGGGCTGGATCGACGCGGGCGTCAAAGCGGGTAAGGCGCCCGGTGCGTTTGCGCACCCAACGGTCACCAATGTGCATCCCTATGTGATGCTCAACTATCTGGGCAAACCGCGCGATGTGATGACGCTTGCGCATGAGCTTGGACACGGCGTGCACCAAGTGCTGGCGGCCGGCCAGGGCGAAATGCTCAGCTCCACCCCGCTTACGCTGGCCGAAACGGCCAGTGTGTTTGGCGAAATGCTCACCTTCCGCAAAATGCTCGACAGCGCCGAGACGCAAACGGAACGCAAGGTGCTGCTGGCCGGAAAAGTCGAAGACATGATCAACACGGTTGTGCGGCAGATCGCCTTCTATGATTTTGAATGCAAGCTGCACGACGCCCGCCGCGGCGGAGAGCAAACACCCGAAGACATCGGCGCCTTGTGGATGAGCGTGCAGGGCGAAAGCCTGGGGCCCGCGTTCGACTTCATGGACGGGTATGAGACCTTTTGGGCGTACATCCCACATTTCGTGCACTCACCGTTTTACGTCTATGCCTATGCCTTTGGCGACGGTTTGGTGAATGCGCTCTATTCGGTTTACGCGGACGGTGCGCCGGGTTTCGAGGACAAGTATTTCGATATGCTACGCGCCGGCGGGTCGATGCATCACAAAGCGCTTCTGGCGCCCTTTGGCCTCGACGCCTCAGACCCGGCATTCTGGGACAAGGGGCTGAGCATGATCTCAGGCTTTATCGACGAGCTGGAGGCGATGGAGGATTAGGGCGTAAGCCCTCCGCGGGTCGCAGCGCCGTCGCTTCCCTGGGACAAATGGCCCAGCGCCACGGGACTGGGGTCGAGATGGGTATTAGTGCTTCCCGCTTTTGACAGGCAAAAGTCAGAGCGTTCAGCCGAAACAGGCCGATCAACGGTTCGCGTCCTAACGCTGTCGCCGCCATGCTGCATGTGTTCGGCGCCAACCCGACCACCGCTTTGGCTACATGCCCCAGCGTCGTGCTGGCCAGGCGGTGTTCTCTTACCATAGGCTTGACCCTCAAAAAGGGGGGCCAACCGTGCGGTTGATCAAACGGGTTTTTCTGGGCTTGGCCGTGTTGATCGTGCTTGGCGTCGCGGCCTTTCTTGCCATGGCGCCGGGATATGTCGAACGGGCGCGCAATGTGGTTGCTGATGTCGGCCCGCTGCCGATATCCGACGAAGCACAGGCACTGCATGACACGTTGATCGTCGGCGATTGGCACGCGGATAGCCTGCTTTGGCAGCGAGACATCGGCAAACGCAGCGCCCGTGGGCATGTCGATATACCGCGGTTGATCGAAGGCGGTGTGGCACTGCAAGTGTTTACCGCTGTGACCAAGTCACCGGCCGGCCAGAACTATGAGGCCAATAGCAGCGACGCCTTTGACAACATCACACCGCTGGCCATCGGACAGCTTTGGCCGCCCCGCACCTGGACCTCGCTTGTCGAACGGGCGGTTTATCAGGCACAGCGGTTGCACCGCGTGGCCGCGCGCATACCCGACCGCCTGACGATCATCACGTCACGCGCAGAGCTTGACGCCCACCTCACTGCGCGCGCAACAGGGCAAAAAACGGTTGGGGGTCTGCTTGGCATCGAAGGGGCTCACGCGCTAGAGGGCGATATCGCCAACCTCGACCGCATTGAGGCGGCGGGCCACCGTTTGATAGGGTTGCACCACTTTTTCGACAATGAGCTTGGCGGCTCGCTACACGGCTCGCGCGATTTGGGTCTCACGGATTTCGGCCGGCAGGTGGTGCGCGAGGTTGAGGCACGCGGCATGATCCTTGATCTCGCCCATTCCAGTCCCGCGGTGGCGCGAGATGTCCTGTCGATCACGGACATGCCCGTGGTGGTCAGTCACACGGGTCTGCACGGGTTTTGTCCCGTCATCCGAAATTTTGAGGATGCGTTGATGCGTGCTGTGGCCGCCAGCGGCGGTGTGATCGGGATGGGGTATTGGCGTGATGTGATCTGTAAAGATGCAACGCCCGCCGCCATCGCCGACATGATCGCCGCCGCCATCCAAACGGTTGGCGCAGATCACGTGTCACTTGGTTCCGATTTCGACGGTTCGGTCACAACCGCCTTTGACGCGTCACAACTGGCGGCTGTCACGCACGCCCTGCGCGCGCGCGGCCTTGACGACACCACAATCGCGAAGGTCATGGGCGGCAATATGGTCCGGGTTCTGCGCGCACGCCTACATTGAGCTACAAAATGAAAGGGACGCACGCGGCGCCCCTTTTGTTTGAAAAGAGATCCTCGAAAGCCGGCGAGCACCCTGCCCGCTCGGATCAGAGTTTAAGCTGCGGTCAGCAACCCTTTTGCCTTGGCAATCTCGCGCATCTTTTTTTGCAGCTTTTCAAAGGCCCGCACCTCAATCTGGCGAATGCGCTCGCGGCTCACGCCATATGTGCCCGACAAATCCTCGAGCGTGACAGGCTGATCGGCCAGGCGCCGCTGGGTCAGGATGTCCTTTTCGCGGTCATTGAGCACGCTCAGCGCGTCAACCAACATTTCGCGCCGCACTTCCAGCTCATCGCGCGCCTCGTAATCTGCGGCCTGGTCGGCGTCCTCATCCTCAAGCCAGTCTTGCCACTGCATCGTGCCTTCGCCTTCGGATCCGACGGTGGCATTCAACGATGCGTCACCGCCCGACAAACGGCGGTTCATCGAAATCACCTCGTCCTCGGTCACGCCGAGGTCTGTGGCAATCCGGGCAACGTTTTCGGGGCGCAAATCGCCTTCTTCCAGCGCACCGATTTTGGCTTTGGCCTTGCGCAGGTTGAAAAACAGCTTTTTCTGCGCCGAAGTGGTGCCCAGTTTCACAAGGCTCCAAGAACGCAGGATGTATTCCTGGATCGAGGCGCGGATCCACCACATCGCGTAGGTCGCGAGGCGAAAACCCTTTTCGGGATCAAATCGCTTGACCGCCTGCATCAGACCGACATTCGCTTCCGAGATCACCTCGGCCTGCGGCAGGCCATATCCGCGATATCCCATTGCGATTTTGGCCGCTAGGCGGAGGTGGCTGGTCACCATTTTATGAGCCGATTCAGTATCTTGCTCTTCGACCCAACGCTTAGCCAGCATGTATTCCTCTTCCGGCTCAAGCAGAGGGAATTTGCGGATTTCCTGCATGTAGCGGTTCAGCCCGCCTTCGGGGCTGGGTGCGGGAAGATTTGCGTAATTGGCCATAATGTCCCTCCTTGAGAGGCTCATATGTTTATGAGCTTAACATACATATGGGGATAGCGCCGGGCCGGTGCAAGGTTAAGGCTGTCTCCACCGCATGACGTCTATGTGAGATTATGTAACCAAAGTCTTAAGCAACCGTTCCATGTCAGTAGGAAGACACGCCTCAAAGCGCAGGATTTCGCCTGAGACGGGATGCTGAAAGCCAAGCACTGCGGCATGCAACGCCTGCCGGTCAAAAGCGGCAATCGCAGCGGCGGCTTCATCGCTCAGCGCACCTTGGGGCAGTTTGCGTCGCCCGCCATACACCGGATCGCCGACCAACCCGTGTCCAGCATGGGCCATGTGCACCCGGATCTGGTGGGTGCGCCCGGTTTCCAAGCGGCATTCCACCTTTGCCAGCACACCGGGTGTCCCAAACTGCTGCAGCACGCGGGCCCGTGTCACTGCGTGGCGTCCACCTTCGAAAAGCACCGCCTGGCGCTGTCGGTCGGTTTTGTGCCGCGCCAACTGCGTCGTGAGTTTCAGGACATTGCCTGCCTCAAATGACGCCCCGCGCACGCCGCGCAATCGCGGATCACCGGCGTCGGGCACGCCGTAGACCAACGCCAGGTACGCACGTTCGACGCTGTGATCGGCAAATTGCGTTGCAAGCCCGTGGTGCGCTGCATCCGATTTCGCCACCACCAGCAGGCCGCTTGTGTCCTTGTCGATGCGGTGCACGATGCCGGGGCGTTTCATGCCGCCCACACCAGAGAGCGCATCGCCGCAATGCGCCATCAACGCGTTGACCAAAGTGCCGCTTGGCGTCCCGGGCGCGGGGTGCACCACCATGCCGGCAGGCTTGTTGACGACAATCACCGCATCATCCTCATAAACGATGTCGAGTGGGTTTTTTTCGGGTAGCAGATGACTGTCCACAGCCTCGGCAATCATAACGTCAACCTGCGCCCCGGAGGCGATCCGCGCCTTTGGATCGGTGACAACTGACCCGTCCACGGTGACAGCGCCATCGGTCATCAGCCGCACCAGCCGCGTGCGCGACAGTGTCGCCTGCTCTGGCACGTCACGCATGATCGCCTTATCAAGGCGTGCGGGCGGCGCGGGCCCGATGACAAAGGATATTCGTGTGGACGACACGCAGCCCCCTTCTGAACCGGCCAATCTGGTGTTTTTGCGCCGCTTGGTGACAGCGCTCACCGCCGTCATGATCGTCGGCGTTGTAGCGGTGGTGGCCCTGCTTGTCATCCGGTTGCAGGCGCGCCCGCCAGAACTGCCACAACAGGTGACCCTGCCGGATGGTGTCACCGCCGCCGCAGTGACACTTGGCACAGACTGGTATGCCGTGGTGACGACAGATGAACGCATTCTGATCTTTGACCGTCTGAGTGGCGCGTTGCGGCAAGAAGTGGTGATCAACAGCCCGTAAAACGTCTCGCCCAGATCAGGCGCGATTGTCGCCGCTTGGCAAAGCATATGTCACGTCGCGCCCAGACCACCGCGACCAGGTAAATCGCGCAAATAAGCGCCCAATGTGTCGAGCCAGCAAAAACTGCTCAGCTAAAGCTGCACAAACGGGCAAATGGGGAACCGCAATCGATCGTTGCCGGACAGTTTTTCCACCAATCATCAGCAAACCAGGTTTGGTGATCCACAAGGGAGCGAACTGTGCGTGTTCTGGGGGGCGCCATAAGGCGTTTCGTCACGGTAGATGACCGCGGGCGACTGCGGTGTCTGGCAATCCCGGGCATCGAACCCAGCCTCAACACTCATGTACCAAACCAGTAGAAAAGCGCCGGGACCCAAATCAGGGCGGTGGTCGCCGTTCCCTTGATCGCTTGATATGCGATCCAAGCCCAGAACAGCTCTTTTCGGCGGGCCTTTAGGTTTCGGATCAGGTCGCGAGGACGTTGCAGCGGTTCTATTGCAAATGAACTTCTGGTCATGATGTGCCCAATCCGTTTTCCGATGGCCATGCGAGTCGTTGGCTTGATAGGTATGCTAGCTGTGCTCCGAAGACCGGACATTGATATGCATCAAATCCGGAAACAGCGCGCAGCACAGGTGTGCACTGCGCCCGCAGCTCTTCTGAAGATTTCGTTGCGGTCATCAGGTCGCAATGTCTTTAACTTCTCCTGTTTCAGTGCATCGAGGCAGTTCGCCGCGATACTCGCCCAAGCACTCACGCACCGACGCAACGGTAGCACGCATCTTTGCATAACCCGTGGGACATATAGCCACGACCCTTACGGATCTCTTGACGTGCATCCGGTGTTGGCATCATTTTGAGGCATGCGTGCAAATCATGTCGATACCGACCAAGGTAGCACAGCTTCGACTGTGCCATTCCTGTGTAGCGAATGCGCTGTTCGGCACAACGCAATCTGTGGCGTGTTATCACGCGATGAGTTGACCGGCCTAAACCGCATATCGCAGCGCAAAATGCTCAGCCGCGGTCAAGTCTATGTGCTCGAAGGTGACGCCGCTCTGGAATACGCAAATGTTGTTGCGGGCGTTGGGAAACTGATCCGCGGCGCGCCTGATGGGCGCACACAGATTGTCGGGCTCCTGTTTCCGTCTGATTTCATCGGCACCTATGAAAAACACAGGAGCGACCGGACGGAGGCCTACACAATCGAAGCGGCCACAGACCTTGAAATCTGCAGCTTCCCGCGCGGGAAGTTTGCCCAACTGACAGATGTGCACCCCGCGCTCGAAACAAAAATTCTCGCGCGCACTGTGGACGAGTTACGGCTGGCGCGGGACTGGATGGTGCTGTTAGGTCGCAAAACGGCGGCCGAACGTGTGGCGACGTTCCTGATCTATGTCGCGGACAAGACCGCTGCCAACGGCTGCGGGTCCCAAAACGGCAGCTTTGAACTGCCCCTCAGTCGCGCCGACATCGCCGACCATATCGGTCTTACGGTCGAGACCGTCAGCCGTCAGATAACAGAGTTTCGCAAAGCGGGCGCGTTGGAGATCAGCGGCGCACGGAAAATCACACGCTACGATCGCGAAGCGCTAGTAGAAGCGGCTGGTTTTTAACACGCATTCTGGAACCATTGGGACGCAGAACAACGCGGCGCAGCCAGACCTCTAAACGACGTATCTTTGCGCCGCAAAGAGCACTTCAGCCTCGCCATTAATCGGTTTCGGCGTGCTCAGAAGACAATCGCGCAGCGTGTAGATGTCCAGGTCGTCGCAGCGTTGAGATGCCAGTGGCAGCAGGACACTCTCCTCCCAGGCAATCTGGCGCCTGATGTCGCTGAAGAAACCTCGCAAAGCGTAGCCAACGGTCTCGGATGACATATTGGCGCTGTGGCAATCGTGGCTGTATTCCAAAAGATCTGAAAGCTCGGCAAGGCAGGCTTTGCAATTTTCGCATTCGTGCCAGATACGCGCGACAGTCGCGGCTGCAAAGAAATCGCCTTCGGCCTCTCTGGCCAGAATGGGCAACAAACATTCGCTGAGTGCACGGAAGTGGCGTGCCAGCACTTTGGTGCTCAGAAGCCGCGCCTCACGCCAAACGGCCGGCGAGCGCCGCGGCAGATCATCGGCCATAAATTCCAACAGGTCGCAAAGCTCTTTGATCCTGTTGGCATCGCGGGCAAGCTGACGGAGCGGCATGACACCTAACCTCTTGCTCTTGTGCCATAGTCTGGCATGGACAATCGCGTGGTGGCGGTCGTGCACCGATGAATTTTGAATGTTAGCACAGTCATGGCGTTCCTTTCGGTTGGCCCTTTTGACCGGATACGGCCGTCAGGCGTGGCGCGTTGGGGAATAAGTCTGCGCCACACCATGCCCGAAGCTTTCGATCCATTCCTTGATCCAGATCAATGTCGCCCGGCCCGGTCTACGCCAGAATAGGCCAGTCAGGGGGCGAATGTGCCCACACACAACGCCAGCCACGTTGCTCAAAAGCAAAGGAAGCCGCCCATGGTCGACACGAGCACAGTGCCACCCGCCGTGCATGTTCGCCAAATCTCACGCGAAGACGTGCGAAAAGCGTTGCGCGCAGGTTTGACGGACCTGCAAAAGGCGCCAGCCATGAGCCTGTTTTTCGGCGCGGTGTTCAGTCTGATTGGCATCGCGCTGGCATTGCTTTTGATGCGAGGTGGTGCCAGTTATTGGCTCTTGCCGCTGGCGGCAGGGTTTCCGCTGATCGGGCCGTTTGCGGCGGTCGGTCTTTATGACGTGTCACGCCGCCTTGAGACCGGAGAGCCGCTTGCCTGGGGGCCCGTCCTGAGCGCCGGATTTCGCAGCCCGCACGGCCAGTTGCCGCTCTTTATGGTGCTTACAGTCTTCTTTTTCCTCGCCTGGATTGTGCTTGCGCGCGTGATCTTTGCGGTGTCGTTCGGCACGGCCTCAATGACAAATGTTATGACCTCGATAGACGTGTTCTTCACGTTTCACGGGGTGATCATGCTCGTGGTTGGCAGCGTGGCGGGCGCCGCACTTGCGGCGTTGCTCTTCGCGATCTCAATCGTCGGCGTGCCGATGCTGGTCGACCGCGACGTCGATGTGGTCACGGCCATGATCACCAGTGTTCGGGCAACGCTGGACAACCAAAGTGTCTTGTTCGCCTGGGCACTCACAGTGGCCGGGGCAACCATTGTCGCGATGCTGCCGCTCTTTCTTGGAATGATCTTGGTCTTTCCGGTGCTGGGGCACGCATCCTGGCATCTCTATCGAACCATGATCCCACAGGGGGATCCGTGACGCACATGTTCGCCGGTCCACTGCGCGCGATTGATCTGGATCAAGGCGCCAAGAACGGCTGGCCGATAACCTCCCGCCCAAAAGGCCCCCTTACGCCGCAACCAAGACCCGGATCGACACCATGCTCGACACAATAAAACTCACAACCCTGGCGCTGATTTTCTTTGTGGCAGCGCTTGCCAGTGACTGGGGCCATGATCTGGCCTTCCGCGTACATGGCATCGTTGTCATGGCCGTGTCGGCAGGGCTCTTTATCTGGCACCTCCGGCGTGTTGGCGAGCCTGTGCCCGCCGTTCCAATGGATCGCTACATGGATGATGTGGTGCGCGCCGGCGTCATCGCGACCGCGTTCTGGGGTATCGTCGGGTTCTTGGTAGGCGTCTTTATCGCCTTTCAGCTTGCTTTTCCCGGGCTCAATTTCGACTGGGGCCAGCCCTTTACCAATTTCGGCCGCCTGCGCCCTTTGCACACGTCCGCAGTTATTTTTGCCTTTGGTGGCAACGCGCTGATCATGTCGAGCTTTTACATCGCGCAGCGCACCTGCGGGGTCCGGCTTTGGGGTGGGAACCTCGCGTGGTTTGTTTTCTGGGGCTACAACCTGTTTATCGTTTTGGCTGCCACGGGCTATTTGCTTGGGGCGACACAATCCAAAGAATACGCCGAACCGGAATGGTACGTGGACCTCTGGCTCACGGTGGTGTGGGTTGCCTTCCTGCTGGTCTACCTCGGCACGATCATCAAGCGGAAGGAGCGCCACATCTACGTGGCAAACTGGTTCCTCCTGGCGTTCATAATCACCGTGGCGATGCTCCACATCGTCAACAACATCTCTATCCCGGTCAGCTTCTGGGGCTCGAAAAGCGTCCAGCTTTTTGCCGGCGTCCAGGATGCCATGGTGCAGTGGTGGTACGGCCACAACGCTGTGGGTTTCTTCCTTACGGCCGGTTTCCTGGGGATGATGTACTATTTTGTGCCCAAGCAGGCGGGTCGTCCCGTCTATAGCTACAAGCTGTCCATCATCCACTTCTGGGCGCTGATTTTCCTCTATATCTGGGCCGGTCCGCACCACCTTCATTACACGGCTCTGCCTGACTGGGCATCCACGCTGGGCATGGTGTTTTCGATCATCTTATGGATGCCGAGCTGGGGCGGGATGATCAACGGCCTAATGACGCTGGATGGCGCATGGGACAAGATCCGCACCGACCCGATCATCCGGATGTTTGTGATCAGCCTCGCGTTTTACGGCATGTCGACCTTCGAAGGGCCGATGATGTCGATCCGGGCGGTGAACTCGCTCAGTCACTACACTGACTGGACCATCGGCCACGTGCATTCCGGCGCGCTTGGCTGGAATGGCATGATCACCTTCGCCACGCTCTATTTCCTGACCCCCAAGCTTTGGGGGCGGGCCGAGATGTATTCGATGGCCGCGATCAACTGGCACTTCTGGCTCGCAACCATCGGCATCGTTCTTTACGCCGCGTCGATGTGGGTCACCGGCATCATGGAAGGCCTGATGTGGCGCGAGGTCGATGGGCAAGGTTTCCTCGTGAACTCCTTTGCAGACACCGTTAGCGCCAAATTCCCGATGTATGTCGTGCGCGGTCTTGGCGGGGTCATGTACCTCACCGGCGCCCTGATCATGGGCTGGAACATGTGGATGACGATCCGCGGCGGTGTGCGCCAACCCGCCGTCGTCGGCGTCCCCGCAGAACAAGGAGAGGCCCATGTCATTCCTTGAAAAACACGCCCTTCTGGAAAAGAGCCCGACGCTCCTTTTGGTGGGATCGCTGCTCACCGTCAGCATCGGCGGCATCGTCGAAATCGCCCCGCTCTTTTACCTGGAAAACACGATCGAAGATGTCGAAGGCGTCAGGCCCTACTCCCCGCTCGAACTGGCGGGACGCGATATCTATGTCCGCGAGGGCTGCTACGTCTGCCACAGCCAGATGATCCGCCCCATGCGTGACGAGGTCGAACGCTATGGCCACTACTCACTGGCGGCCGAGTCAAAATATGACCATCCGTTCCAATGGGGATCGAAACGCACGGGGCCCGATCTGGCACGGGTGGGCGGCAGGTATTCCGATGCATGGCACGTGGACCACTTGGTCGATCCGCAATCGGTGGTGCCTGAAAGCATCATGCCCAAATACGAATTCCTGCTCGACACCCGGTTGGAGCCGGACCAGACCGAGGCGCTGCTGGCCACCCATGCGCTGGTCGGCGTGCCGTATACCGAAGAAATGATCGACAACGCGGTCGCCGACCTGAGGGTTCAGGCCGACCCGGACGGTGATTGGGAGGAGATGCTCGAACGCTACCCCGGCGCTGTCGTGTCGAATTTCGATGGCTTGCCAGCGCTCACAGAAATGGATGCGCTGATTGCGTATCTCCAGATGCTTGGGACGCTGGTCGATTTCTCGACCTTCGTGCCCGACGCCAGCCGATAGGGGGCAAAGATGGAACTCTACACCCTTCTCCGAGCCTTCGCAGACAGCTGGTTTCTGCTGTTCATGACGCTGTTTTATCTGGGATGCATCGTCTTTGTCTTTCGCCCCGGCGCCAAAAAGGTGCACGCGGAAATTAGCCAGATCCCGCTCAGAGACGATGACTGGGCAACGCCGCAGCAGATGCCCGAGCACGAGCGGCCTTGCACCCAAGACTGTGCCGGTTGCCCCTGCGCGCAAGAGAGGGCGCAGCCATGAGCAAAGCCCCCCGCAAGCAACCGAAAGCACCCGCAAAGCCAGTTGTCGAAACCACAGGCCATAGCTGGGACGGGATTGAAGAACTCAACAATCCGTTGCCCCGCTGGTGGTTATGGACGCTTTACGCAACGATTGTCTGGGGCATCGCATACACGGTATTCTTTCCCGCCTGGCCCCTGATCAGCAGCGCGACATCGGGCCTGCTGGGCTTTTCAACACGCGCCGAAGTCGCGGCTGACATAGCGGCCGTGGATGCGCAAAATTCCGAAGTCGCCGCGCTTCTCGCCACCGCGGACCTCAGCACCCTGAGCCAGGATGATCCGGCCTATCACTTTGGCGTTTCAGGTGGTGCTGCCGTGTTTCGCGCGAATTGTTCGCAATGCCACGGCTCCGGTGCGGCTGGGGTGCAGGCGGCGGGCTATCCGAACCTTTTGGATGACGACTGGCTCTGGGGTGGCACGCTCGAAGAGATCGAATACACAATCCGCCACGGCATCCGAAACGAGATCGACTGGGACGCCCGCTGGTCCGAAATGCCCGCTTTCGCAGAGGTTCTGTCGGACGAAGAGCAGGCCGCAGTTGTCGAACACGTCCTGGCAATCTCGGATCAGCAACATGATGTCACGCAACTGGCGGCAGGCGCTGCCGTGTTTGAAGCGCAGTGCTCATCCTGTCATGGCCTTGAGGGGCGCGGAGACCCGACGCAAGGCGCGCCCAACCTGACCGACGCGATATGGCTCTACGGTGGCAGTCGAGAGGACGTGGCCTACACCGTCGCCAACGCCCGGTTTGGTGTTATGCCACCCTGGGGCGGTCGACTGGACGAAGAAGATATCAAAGCCGTCACGCTGTATATCCATCAATTGGGCGGCGGGCAGTGAGGCGGTGACTGACGTGTCTGAAAGCCTCTACGCACCACGGGAACCGATATTCCCAAAAACGGTGAGCGGTCCGTTTCGAACGCTGAAATGGCGGCTGATGGCCGTGACCTTGAGCATTTATTACATCACACCCTGGCTCAGATGGGATCGCGGGCCGAACCTGCCTGACCAGGCGGTTTTGGTCGATCTGGCGGGACGACGGTTTTACTTTTACTGGATCGAGATCTGGCCACACGAGTTTTACTTCGTGGCGGGGCTGCTGATCATGGCGGGCTTGGGTCTTTTCCTGTTTACCAGTGCATTGGGGCGCGTTTGGTGCGGCTATGCCTGCCCTCAGACGGTGTGGACCGATCTATTTTTATGGGTAGAACGGCGTGTTGAAGGCGACCGCAACGCCCAGACACGGCTGTGGAATGCCCCTTGGGACGCGCGAAAAATACGTCTGCGCCTGACCAAGTGGTCGATCTGGCTGCTGATTGCGCTCTCAACCGGCGGGGCCTGGGTATTTTACTTTGCAGATGCGCCGACTTTGGCACGCGACCTGGTCACTTTTACCGCCGCACCGGTGGCCTATTCAACAATTGCGATCCTGACAGCCACCACCTTTGTCTTTGGCGGCTTTATGCGTGAACAGGTGTGTATCTACATGTGTCCCTGGCCGCGCATCCAGGCCGCCATGATGGATGACGAAACGCTCACTGTCGGCTACCGCGACTGGCGCGGCGAGCCGCGTGGCAAGGCCCGCCCGGCCGACGTCCAAGCGCATGGCGACTGCATCGATTGCATGGCCTGCGTCAACGTCTGCCCGATGGGGATCGACATCCGCAACGGCCAGCAGATGGCCTGCATCACCTGCGCGCTCTGTATCGATGCCTGCGACGACATCATGGGAAAGATAGGCAAGGAACGCGGTCTGATCGACTACCTCGCTTTGGCCGATGCACCGCGAGAGACCGAAGGTCACCCCCCGCGCCCGTATTGGCAGCATGTCCTGCGCCCGCGCACCGTGATGTACACCGGACTGTGGACCGCTGTTGGCATCGCCATGGTCTTTGCCCTCTTTATTCGCCCCAGCATCGACGCCACGGTCGCACCGATCCGCAATCCGCAATTTGTGACGCTCTCGGACGGATCGATCCGCAACACCTATGACATCCGCTTGCGCAACAAGCATGGCGAGGATCGGCCATTCCGGCTTCAGGTTACTGGCAACAATGCGCTGCGCCTCGACGTTCAGGGAACGCCCTATGAACAGGTCCTTGTGCCCGCAAACGAAACCCAGCTTGCCCGCGTTTACGTCGTCGCGCCGCGCCATGCCGGGCCTTCGCGCGCCGAAGCCACCGACATCCGTTTTTGGATCGAAGATCTCGCTTCGGGCGAACGCGTCCACGTCGACAGCATCTTCAATGGGAGGGGCGAAGGATGATCCGTGAACTCAAAGGCTGGCACGTGCTGGCAATGTTCCTGTTTGGCTTCAGCATTATCATCACGGTGAACCTGACACTGGCATTTTCGGCGGTGCGGTCCTTTCCCGGCCTCGAGGTTAAAAATTCCTATGTCGCGAGCCAGTATTTTGATGCAGAGCGCAGCGCCCAGCTGGCGCTGGGATGGGACATCAACGTCGCGTCTGAGGGCGATGTCTTTGTTCTTTCGATCACAGACAGCACCGGACCTGTCGCGCCGGTCATCACACGGGCGACACTTGGTCGGGCGACCCACGTGAATGACGATCAGGAACTCACCTTCTCGTTTGACGGTCGCAGCCATCGCGCCCCGATCAAACCCTTGGCGCCCGGTAACTGGAACCTGCGTTTGGTGGCCCACGATGGCCAGGGCGTCACATTCAAACAACGCGTTGTGTTGCGGGTGCGGCGATGAGCATTGCGGCATGCCCAGGCTGTGTCGCTGCGCCCGCGCTGAGCGCCAGGGCGCAGGTCGCGGCGCCGACGCACCACCTGGTTTTGCCGGGCATTCACTGCGCCGGGTGCATCTCGGGTGTTGAACGCACCCTCGCGGCGCTGCCGGATATCGCCGCTGCGCGGGTGAACCTGACGCAAAAGCGGGTGGCGATCAGTGCAGCACCCGGTCTCGACCCAACGCCGTGGATCACAGCGCTGGCACGCGCGGGGTACGAGGCGTACGAGGCCCAGGACCGGGCGGCATCGACCGAGAATGATCTGCTGTTGCCCCTGGGTGTCGCAGGCTTTGCGATGATGAATGTGATGCTTTTGTCCGTGGCAGTCTGGTCCGGCGCCACAGAGACGACGCGCGATTTTCTTCACTGGATCACCGCCGCGATTGCACTGCCGACAACGGCGTTTTCAGCGCAGCCTTTCTTTCGTTCGGCCTATTCTGCGCTGCGGGCCGGGCGCCTCAATATGGATGTGCCGATTTCATTGGCGATCATTCTGGCCTCGGCGATGTCGCTTTACGAAGTAACGCTGGGGGGCGAGCATGCCTGGTTTGACGCCGCGCTGGCCCTCACCTTCTTTCTTCTGGCGGGCCGGGCGCTGGATCAGCGCTTGCGGCGCGCGGCGCGCTCTGCCGCCGATAACCTCGCCGCACTGGAACCCAGCCGGACCTTGCGCCTTGAAAACGGCGTCAAGATCAGCCGGCCGCTGGATGAAATCAACGTCGGTGACACGCTCTGGCTCGCTGCCGGATCACGCGTGCCTGTAGACGCAGTCCTGGCCGACAGCGGTGCGCAGGTGGACGCGAGCTTTTTAACGGGTGAAAGCGAACCCGTCCTGCGCCTGGCAGGCGACACTGTCTATGCTGGCGAAGTCCTGCTGAGCGGGCCGACAACGCTCACGGCCACAGCCGTTGGCACAGACACAAAGCTGCGCCAGGTCGCCCAACTTGTCGCAGTTGCCGAAGGCGCGCGCGGCGTTTTCCATTCGCTGGCAGACCGCGCCGCAGCCATCTACACGCCTGCTGTTCACATCATTTCCGCCGCTGCCCTTTTGGCGTGGCTCTTCTTTACCGGCGATCTGCGCGTAGCAATTAATATCGCTATTGCGACTTTGATCATCACGTGCCCCTGTGCGCTGGGTCTCGCCGTCCCCGCCATGGGCGTTGCGGTAACCTCTCGGCTATTTCGGCAAGGCGTGTTGGTGACAAGCGAGACCGCTCTGGAACGGATGGCCAGCGTCGACACGGTGGTCTTTGACAAAACAGGCACCCTAACACGCCGCAGTCTCGTATTGCCCAAAGGGATCCTGAAGCAGGACCTTTCAATCCTGAAGGCGCTTGCCGATGCATCCGGGCATCCTTTGTGCGTGGAACTGTCAAAGTCCTTGTCCCAGGTAGCGCCTGCCCCGATTGAAGACATTCGGGAGGAGGCTGGAACCGGGGTCTCCGGGCGGGTTCGCGGCAGCCAGGTCAGTCTGGGACGCGACCCGTCAGACGGTCGGTTCACCGAATTTCGCGTCGGTCACGATACCTATGTCCTGACAAGCAAAGAATCCGCGCTGCCGGAAAGCGTCGCGGCAATCGCACGGCTCAAATCCATGGGACTGAAGGTACATCTGCTGACCGGCGACGGACACCACGCCGCGGACGGCATCGCGGCCAAGCTGGGCATTGAAAACATCTGGGCGCGTGTTCAGCCCGAAGGCAAAGTGGCCATCATAGAAAAATTGCAGCAGGCCGGTGCGCGGGTCCTGATGATCGGTGACGGCCTCAACGATACCGCAGCTTTGGCCACCGCCAATGCATCGATGGCGCCCGGCTCCGCGCTGGATGCAAGCCGCAATGCTGCGGACATGATCTACGGCGGCGCCGACATCCTCGCAATTCCGCGCACCATTCGGATCAGCCGCACAGCGCGACGGCGCATCCTGCAAAACCTGGGTTTGGCCGTCGCCTACAATTGCGTGTCCGTCCCGATCGCAGTGTCGGGTTTTGCAAGCCCCCTTGCAGCCGCACTCGCCATGTCAACGAGTTCGATACTTGTCATCGTGAACTCTGTCCGAAGGATAAAAGCATGAACATTCTGATCATTCTGGTCCCCTGTTCGCTTCTGCTGGGTTTGGGCGCGTTGGTGGCATTCATCTGGACAATCAAGGCCGATCAGTACGAGGACCTCAACGGCGATGCCATGCGCATTCTATTGGAGGAAGACGAGTAGCTCTCGCGATGGTATTCGTTTTCGTTGATGTACTTTTCGCCGTGGCATAGAGCGCGGTGCTAAGTGATCCAATATTTAGGCTATGCCATCTGCCGACGTCAGGCTCAGGATTAGCATAACGATGAAATCTCTCAAACGCGCCAGCTAGACCGTCAATAACTGCTATTTCGAATGAGCAAGCCGTGTCGAAGATATACGGACACGAACCCCGCTCATAAATGAGTTGCAGGACACATACACCGCATTTTGGCGACATCGTTTCAAAGAGCACAACGTGCAGCGATGCATGTTCACCATCGGCGCGGCCAAATACTTTGCCAAAAGCCCAGCTTTCTTATCCCCACCAAACTCACGCGTAAAAAAGCCAGCCCACCGCAACCGTTTGGTCCGCACGCCAAGCGGGCCACTCTTGCTCTGCGGTACAATGCAACGCGACCATATCTCGAGCGCCGTTTGCCGATGCAGCAATACGTGCAGGCGAATGGACAAAAAGGTGTTAACGACACGCCAAACCTTCGCTATTGTTTACGAATTATTAACAACGCTTTTTTCCACGCGTCTTTTTTAGGGATTTTGAAACATGGCTACACCTACCACTTGGCTGCCCGCATTTGATGTCAATGTCGGAACCGGAACGACCGGCACCCAATCAGACCCACAGTTCATCGGGCTTTCGAACGGCAATATTTTGGCGGTCTACGAGGCCTCTTCAACCGGGACGGTCGGCACAGGCGGCGGCGCCGATATCATCGGTAAGCTGTATGATCCAAACGGCTTTGTCATCCGCAATGAATTCCAGATCAACACAGGCTTTCAGACGGGTGATCAACGCGACTTTGATGTCGCTGCCACGAACGATGGCGGCTTTATTTTAGCGTACACGAGCGACAGTGGATCGTCGTCCCGGATCGTGTGGGAACGCTTCGATAGCGACGGGGATCAGGTTGCCCTACAGAGCATTGTCAGTGAATCGGGAACTGGGGATCTTCGCGATCCCAAGATCGTGGTCGATCAGTTCACAAACAACGCTTTTGTCACGTGGGAAAATCTCGATGCGTCCGGGGACCTAAACATCCTGGGGCAGTACATCGGTGATGATGGTACGGTCCTGACCACGACGTTTAATGCTGCGCAAAATTCCTCTGATTTTGACCGCGACCATGAAACCGCGTTGCTGACCACGGGTGAACTGGTCACGGTCAAAGAGGAAGACGACTTTGGCACGCAGTCGATGGAAATCCACATCTACAATACTGCCGGCGTGCTGCAGCATTCAAGCCTGTCGACATTACCATCGGGCGTGACGGGCAATCCGCAGGTTGCGGGCCTTGCCAATGGTAACTTCGTGGTGGTGTGGGAAGATTCCGGCAACATCAATGGCCGCGTTTACGACAACTCGGCCACGCCCATCGGCGCACAGTTTGTCATTGAAAGCTCGGCGGCAAACGCAAACGAGGTGCGCGTGGTCGCCCTGCCCGGACCAGATGCAGGCGATTTTGTTGTCGTTTGGGACAATGACACAGATGGGCGCACAGAAATTCGCCAATTCAACGCGGACGGCACACCCGATGGCAGTGTTGTGTCGGCCATAGGGCAGGGCGGCTTTTCCCCCAATGTTGGGGTCACCGTGGACGGGCGCATCCTGGTGACACATGTTTCGCAGGCCGATGGGGAAATTGATGCCGCGATCTTTGACTCGCGCGCCCTTGGTGTCGTGGCTGATGATTACGCAAACGAGCCAAGGAATTTCCTGAGCGGCACCGTTGTCACTGGCAGGAAACAAATCACAGACTTTGTTGGAAATGCAAACAACAACCTGTTCTTTGGGCAAGGCGACGACGACTTTGTCTTCGGTCTGGAAGGCAATGATACGCTGGTTGGTGGCGCAGGTAATGATTCTCTGTTCGGGGGGGCGGGCCAAGATTCTTTGCGCGCCAATAGCGGGGACGACGTCCTCAGCGGTGGTACCGGAAATGACACTCTCGATGGTGGCACCGGCAGCGATACTGCCGACTTCAGTTACTCTTTTCCGCTGCCGCCGCCTGCATTCAATGTGTTTTCCAGCTGGACCATCACTTTGGGAACAGCGTCAGACAGCGCCGTGTTCAGCAGTGTGTTTGGCATTGGTGAGCAGGATACGCTGATCGGGATCGAAAACATCGTCGGTTCGGGTTGGCAGGACATTGTGGACCTTTCCGCTGCATCCATCTCACAAACCAACCGGATCGAAACAGGAGACGGTGATGACCGGATTATCGTTTCTGGGCTTACCTCCGGGAACGATTTCCTTGACGGCGGTGCGGGCACAGACACGCTTGTGATCGAGAACCCGTTTTTCAGCGGTGTGACCTATGATCTGGCCGCGGAAGAGGTCCTGTTTTTGTCCACAAAATCAGCCGACATCATTTCGTTGGAAAACATCGAGATCAGCGGAGCAGAAAAAGTCATCGGATCGGCGGCCGCCAACCGGATCAGCGCGCGGGACGGCACAGGTGGTAACAATGAGTTCCTGGGAGGTGATGGGAATGACACCCTGGTCGGCGGGGTCGGGAACGACACTTTGTTCGGCGAAGATGGCGACGATCTATTCATAGATAATATCGACGGTGGCACCACAACCATAACCGGCGGCTTTGGCATCGACGTTCTTAATTTATCGGGCGCAAGCCAAGGGGTTGTCGGTGGACCCAATACAATCACCGCGGTGACAAACGGCACGGTCCTCTCATTAAGCAGTATCGAAACCTTCATCGGCACGGATTTCGCAGACGAAATCAACGAAGGGATTACATTCGACAACATTGCACTTGGCGGCGGCAACGATACTTTGTCCGGTACGCTGGATGGTTTCACTGATGCCTTTGACGGTGGCGACGGCATCGACACCTTTGCTGAGTTCAGCAACAACAGCGCGAACATTGACCTGTTGAATGGGGTGGGTGGCACGTTGCTCGATCCCACCCGCGTAAGCCTCACAAACTTTGAAAACGCTTTTGGTGGCAACGGTAGTGACACGGTCATCGGGGACAATGGCGCCAATTTTCTTGGCGGTGGCGAAGGCAGTGATTTGGTCATCGGCAGTGACGGAGCCGACACGTTAGACGCAGGTCGCGACAACGACACCGTGCTTGGCGGCGCTGGCAACGATCTGATCTTTGACGCATTGGACAATGGTACAACCGAAATCGATGGGGGCAGCGATATCGACACGCTCGATCTGTCCTCGACAACCAGCGGTCGGGCCGTGGGTGACACCACGCAGATCACGAACACCTCAACGGGCGCTGTTTTGCAGCTGACCTCGATTGAGAACCTGATCGGCACGCTTGACGACGACAACATCACCGAAGATGGCGCCTCGGGCAGCTTTGACAGCATCGACCTGGAATCTGGCAATGACGTGTTGAACGCCATTGCGGATAGCGCTGCGGACAGCTTTGACGGGGGCGGCGGGATCGACCTCTATGTCGACCTGTCCACCACCGGCAGCAATATCGATCTGTTGAACGAAGTGGCCGGTACGGCAGGCAGCCCGACCCTGGTGAGCCTGCGCAATTTTGAGAATGTCATTGGTGGAAGCGGCAACGATACGATCACCGGGGATAGCGGCGTAAACTTTATCGGCGGCGGCTTTGGCAATGACAGCATATCCGGTGAAGGCGGCAACGACTTGATCGAGGGCGGCCAAGGCAATGACACGATCAACGGCGGCGATGGGAACGACCTGATCAATCAGACCGTGTCTGGCGACTCGGATCTGGTATTTGGCGACGGCGGCAATGACACGATCCAATCATCCGGCTTTGACTCGGTCAGCGGAGGCGATGACGACGACGCGATTTTTGTCGGGACGGGCCGCGTGGCGCAGCTCGATGGCGGCACCGGTGTAGACACGCTGAACACGACGATTATCGGCGCCAGGTATGAGCTCGACATGACCACCGGCCTGACCAACTTTGCCGGCGAGCTGTTCACCAATTTTGAAAACGTGGTGTTTGGGAGCGGCAGTGACGAAGGTTTTGGCACCGCCGCGGCCAATTCGATGTTCGGTGGGATTGGCAATGACCGGCTGCTTGGTCTGGGCGGGAACGACACGATCAACGGCGCAGAAGGCGACGATACCGTCAACGGTGGCCTCGGAAATGACCAGCTTTTGGGCGGTTCCGGCAACGATACGGTCTACGGCCAGGACGGCGATGATCTGATCATCGGGGAGGCCGGCGATGACCTTCTGATTGGGAACGAAGGCAACGATACCATCGACGGCGGAACGGGGCTGAATGACATCCGCGGGCGTCAAGGCGATGACAGCATGTCCGGCGGCGATGACGCTGATGTCATGTTCGGCGGCAGCGGCGCCGACACCATGATTGGAGCCGGCGGGAACGACACGCTTCAGGGCAATGAGGACAATGATTTGATCCTTGGCGATGAGGGCAATGACAGGCTCTTTGGTCAGCTTGGCGCTGACACTTTGCAGGGCGGCAACGGCGAAGATGAACTCTTTGGTGGGGCCGGAAATGATGACATCTCGGGCGAGCAGGGCAATGACACGATCTTTGGTGGTTCGGGTCAGGACACCATGTTCGGCGACAGCGGCGATGATGAAATCCGCGGCAACCAGCAAAACGACAGCATCGAAGGCGGCGAAGGCATGGACCGGCTGTTTGGCGATGACGGGTTTGACTTTGTCGGCGGTGGGTCTGGCAACGACCAGCTTTTTGGTGGCAACGGCAACGACACATTGTCGGGTGACGATGGCGCGGATCTGCTTGTCGGTGGTCTGGGCAATGACGTGCTAACGGGTGGCATCGGCGTTGACATTCTCAGGGGCCAGGGTGGCGCGGACACGTTTGCATTTTTCTCCGTGTTAAACTCCTCGGCATCTGGTTCGGATCTGATTGACGGGTTTGATGGCGCGGGCAGCTTTGGCGGTGACGTCATCGACCTGCTGTTCATCGACGCGGATGAGACCACAGTGGCGGATGACGCCTTCACCTTCCTGGGTGCCTCCAACCTGACATCCGCGTTAGCATTTGGCGCCGGGGCGCTTTGGCTGGAGGATAGCAGTGGCGGTCAGACGTTGCTGCGTGGGCTTGTGAACAATGACGTCTTCATTGATCTGGAGGTGCGCATCAACGACGGCGCGACGATCGCCGCCGATTATCTGGCCACCGACTTTGTGCTCTGAGGCAAGATAACAATGCCAGCGGATCAAAAGGGCCCGGGGCGACCCAGGCCTTTTTTATCACGGTACGGAATAAGATCACCGGATGCTGCGTTTGGTGCGAAGGCGAAAGCCAAGTGCAGCACAATTGGTCATACATCAAGAGACCCGCGCCTGCGCTTTGGCAGCCCGTTTTCTATGTTCAGCGACCAAAGCTGGCCGCCAACAAGACCCGGACCAAACAGCGAAGGGGTCAATGCAATCCAAGATAAATTTCGGGCATGTCTGGTTTCTTATCGCTGGGCGCAATTCAGTCGCCGGTTGCGCTGCTCTAAATTGACAAATGACCGCAACAGCCTGCGCGGGCATTGCCCGGTATCTGCTGAATCGGGCTCAGCGCCACGAATACCTTCCGGCGGTATTTACGCATTCAACTGCGGTGTACGCATTGGCCAACAGTCGCGCTTTCAGATTGCGCGGTCGCTGGGTGTCCAGCGTTACATTCGGTACGCAACCCAAGCTGTGGGTCGCCGGCTTCCGATGGCGCGCGTGCAATCGTGAAGCCGGTCTCTACGCTGACGGACCCATAGTCCATGATAAAGTTGACGTGCCTTGCATGCCAAAGGGATGCATCGGGGATATCCCAGCGACGCTAAGATAAGGCATCGGATAATTTTACCAGGCCAGCTCGGACCAGTGTCTTCCGCCTACAAAAAGTGCGGCTTGCACATGACATTAGACTGACGAGACCGGTGTCACCGCCGTCAAAACGTCGCAAAGTCCAAAACGGCTATCGGGCTAACGATCACGACCAAAGTCTGACCCGCGCGTGGCCCGCGCTTGATATGAACCGGTATCCCGGGCTGCGAATTGCTGGTACAACCACGCATCTCTCACAAATCTTCAATCATACCGGGAAGTGCGCACATGGTTTCCAATCAAACAATCGCCGGGACAAACGGTAACGACCTGATCGATACAGGCGATGGCAATGACAGTGTCACCGCACTGGACGGCAACGATACGGTCAACAGCAATGACGGCGATGATCTGGTCGATGGCGGGGCGGGAAATGACAGGATTGATGGCGGCCTGGGAAACGATACGCTGCTTGGCGGACTGGGGCGGGACACCCTCTTGGGCAAGGGCGGCGAGGACAGCCTCGATGGTGGTGACGGTGACGACCGGCTGGTCGACGGGGCGGGCAATTCGGTCCTTATCGGCGGCGATGGCAACGACACGCTGATCGCTCAGGCCGGGAATGACACACTGATCGGAAATGCAGGCGACGATCTGCTTGATGCAAGCACGCAGCGTTTCAACCTGAACAATAACGAATTGCTGGGCGGGGCTGGCAACGACACGTTGATCGACGGGCAATGGGAAGACCAGCTTTTTGGCGGGGACGACGATGATTTCCTCGACGGTGCGGGCGGCACAGACATCCTTTACGGTGGCGCGGGCAACGACACGTTGGACGGCACAGAAAGCGATGACACCCTTTTCGGGGGCGCGGGCGATGACCTGATGATCCAGAGCAGCGGCGGCAACCACTTCTTCGGCGGAGACGGGCACGACACTGTTGATTTCAGCGCGCTCAACAGCTTTTTCAGACTGCGGATCGACCTGAACGCCGGGATTTACGTCTACGCCTTTGTCGACACACCGATCGAAGATGTAGAGGCGCTGGTTCTCGGTGACGGGTCGGACACGATCAGAGGATCAACTGCGAATAACGCGTTTTTTGCGGCCGGCGGCGATGATCTGCTGCGTGGGTTGGCCGGCAACGATACCATATTCGGGGAAACCGGACGCGACGCGATCAATGGTGGGGCTGGCGATGATAGCCTCAGCGGCGGCGACGATGCCGACACCATCTACGGCGAAGCTGGTGACGACACAATCGCGGGCGACAACGGGGACGACCTGATTGTCGGCAATGATGGCGCAGATAGCCTGACCGGTGGCCGCGGCAGTGATGAAATCCGGGCGCAAGACGGCGATGACGTGGTTCTCGCAGGTGACGACAACGATCTCGCCTTTGGGGGAACAGGCGACGATCTGGTCGACGGCAAAAAAGGCAATGACACGCTGCAAGGCAACGAAGGCAACGACACGGTGCTCGGTGGGTTCGGCGATGACACGCTCTTTGGTCAGATGGGCGCAGACAGCTTGGTCGGTGGCGCGGGCGCTGACCTGATCTTTGCCGGAACCGGCGATGACGAAGCCTTTGGCCGCGAAGACAACGACACGCTGTTTGGTGGAGAGGGGCAGGATACGCTTTTTGGCGGCAGTGGCGATGACCTGCTGCGCGGCGGCGATCAGAACGACCGATTGGTTGACGGCGATGGCAATGACACGCTGTTTGGCGAAAACGGTGCCGATGTCCTGCTTGGGACGTTCGGCGACAACATGCTTTTTGGCGGGCAAGGCGACGACACCCTGCAAAGTGGTACAGGGGCAGATGTACTAAATGGCGGTCTTGGCAGCGACACGTTTGTGTTTCAATCCGAGGCGTCGTCCACCATTGGCACAAGCGATCTGCTTCAGGAATTTGACAACGCCGGTGTCACCGAGGGTGATCTGATTGATCTCTCCGCGATCGACGCAAACACACTTGCCACCGGCGACCAGTCTTTTGTGTTTCTGGGCGCCGTCACAACAGCCACAGCGCTTGCGGCAGGCGCGGGGTCACTGTGGGTCACGGATGTCGGCGATGAAACGCACCTGTTTGGAAACACCGATGATGACGCCGAGATTGAATTTGCAATCCGCATCGCGGACGGCACGACAGCAGCAGGGGTGTATACCATGGATGATTTCATTCTTTAGCGTCTGTTGGTCCCGCGCTTGGTCCTCGCCATATGCAGCTCCCCACACGAGCTTTGCTGCGCGCTGAACCAACACTTGTCCGACGGTTTTACAGCCGCTGCAAACGGCAGGCTGTAGCAAGTGAGCGTGTTTTTCGGTCGCTGTCCTTTGGCTCGTCGGTTTGCGAACATGGAGGCGTTTGCATGCCGCTACCGCCACCCTCCTGTGCAGCGAAATTCCCGTTCTTTCGAGCACAGGCGACGGCTTTGAACGCGCTTGGCTGTGCTGTTATCCCAACCAAAACGTGCACGTGCAGCACGGCGCCGTCCATCGCGCTATTTGGCCAACGTCGTATTTGGAACGAACTTCGCCTATACATGACGGTGAGCGATGCAAACTGGGCTGGCGGGCGCATGCGACAAATTGCATTGGGGATCGGGCAGCGCGCCATATTGGTTATCGGCCTTGGCGCCCTTCTGGTCAGCGTATCGGAATTTTGGTTCTACGAGGTCGCAGCCGAAGTCGACCGCATCGTAATTTTGCTGGCCTATGGTCTGTTGGGCTACTTTTTCATGGCCGTGATGCACAGATTTCACGTGCACAGCTTTGCCGGCCTGGTGATCGCCGCGGCACTTCTGGGGATCCTCATTGAAGGGGTCCCTGTCGCTGTTGTCTATTCAAACCCGCCATTCTCGATCGTTTGGACCAGTCTTGCCTGGCACGCCTTGATCACGGTTGGTGTGGGATGGCTGCTGGTTCGGTTCCTCTTGGCACAGGATCAAGCCTGGCGCGCGGGCGCACTCTGTTCCGGCCTTGGCATCCTGCTGGGCGCATGGAACGCGTTCATGTGGAATGCGCAGGACATCGAGGGGACGGACGCATTTGTCTTTATCTGGCAGCCGACGCAAGTATTTGCAGTCCAGTTTCTATATGGCTACGCGCTGTTCGTAGGGGGTCATGTCGTGCTCGACAGACTGTATCCAAAAAAGCTTGTGCCAACGCGGATCGAACATCTCAGCATTTGGATTTTGGCAGGTGCCATAGCCGTTTTGGTTGCCTACGACGCCGGGCTGCTCGCACTTTTCCCGATCCTTCCTGGGCTTCTCCTAGTTTGTCTATCGGCGCTGCGAAGAGACGGCCAAACGCATGGCCGATCTACCGGTACAATCATTGATGTTTTGTACAAAACGCGCGTTCAAACTTCGCGTTTCGCGCTCACGCTGGCGATACCCGCGTTTGCGATACCGACCTACGCTGTGCTGGTCGCCATGGAGGCCGAGATAGAAATGAATGCCTACCTGATCCTAACAGCCGGTCCCGCATCCGTCGCCGCTGTCCTTTGGAGCTTTTTGCGGATTGCCATGCGATCCAAAGGGGCGGCGTGCTAGCATCAAACGCTTAAAGGCATGCGCACACTGCACAACTGACTTGGAATTTATCCCCTTTTCTCTCAAACGGCTTTGATCTCTATACACAGACAAGCATCCCGCTCGGCCCGATCTGGATCACGCTCAATCGCACAGCATTAATAAAACGTCGACGAGGTGCTTTGCGGCTCCCTCGGATCATACTCGGCACGAATACCCTGACGGGCAGAAAGACAGATCGGATCACCCCCGTTCAGCGTTCGTTTGGCCTGGATACACGCAAACACTTGCGAAGCGCGGGGGGCAAACTCTGCCTCCGCAAAGAAAGCCGGCGCCTATTCCGGGATCTCCTTGGCTTGGCGCAGCCGCCAGTGCTCGCCGACATATCGACCTAGCTTCGGCATTTCGTGCAAACTGGTTTTTTGCGGGGTGGAAGACCTGTGCGAACGACAACCTTGTTCTTCCTCGGTTTCAGCTAGATAAACCTGAGTAAAATAGTAGGGAGGCGGGAGTTTGAGACATTTCATTGCGGCAGCGTGGGTGCTGGTTTTGAGCGGCATGGCCAGCGCCGAGGGAATTTCGACCGGCGCGCAGATCTCAGTCGAGCTGAATACCGTCAATCAGGTCGAGGCGGGATGTCAGCTCACATTCCTGACATCGAGCGCGCATGACACTGGCGTTGAAAAGGTTGTCTTTGAGACGGTGCTGATTGACGCAAGCGGGGCGGTGACGCTGCTCACGCTGTTTGATTTTGGTTCCTTGCCGCCTGGTCGCCCGCGTGTCCGTCAATTTGTCATTCCCCAACAACAGTGCAGTGCGCTTGGCAGCGTTCTGATCAATGGCGTGGCCACCTGTTCTGTATCGGACCTTGACGACACTGCCTGCGAGGCCGGATTGACGGTCACGTCACGCACAGATGTCGAGTTGATCGGATGACCGAGATCTTTGAGCCCATGCGCCAGCTTGCCGACCTGGGCGGCCCGGTGATCCTGATCCTTCTGGCCGCGTCGATCTACGTGATTGCGGTCGCGCTCTACAAGCTGTGGCAGTTTCGCGTGGTTGGCGTTGGACGCCACAAAGCACTGCAAGATGCGGTCGAGGCCTGGGATGCCGGGGACCGGGCGGCGGCGGCCTCGCACCTGGCGCGCTCCAAGAGCTACCTCGTCCCGGTTATGGACATGGCTTTCCAATCCACAGCAGAAGACAATGACCGTCTGGTCACGCAAGCAGAGCGCTCTTTTGCCAAGCTGGAGCGTGGCCTGCGGTCCATCGAAAACATCAGCCAGCTTGCCCCGCTGCTGGGATTGTTCGGAACAGTTCTCGGCATGATCCAGGCGTTTCAGGCATTGCAAGACGCAGGCAGCCAAGTGGACCCGTCGATCCTGGCGGGCGGCATTTGGGTGGCGCTCCTGACCACGGCAGCGGGGCTGGCCGTCGCGATGCCGTCTTCCTTGATCCATTCCTGGCTCGAAGCCCGCATGGAAGAAGAGCGTGGGATTGCCGATCACGCGATCCAAACGGTGCTGCGACCGCGGGGCAAGCGTGGGGCAGCAGAGGAACCGGCAGGCGCGCTGCGACATGCTTAAACGCTCCCGCAAACATAAGGCGATCTCGATGACATCACTGGTGGATGTGATCTTTCTGCTGCTTTTGTTTTTTATGCTGACCTCCACCTTTTCGAAATTCGCCGAGGTCACGCTGAGTGCAGACACAGCAGGCGGTACCGCCAGCGGTCAAGCACCGATCTTTCTGCAACTTTTCCAAGACCGCCTCACGGTGAATGGTCAACCGCGGACCCTCGCCGCGCTGGATCTGGACCCGCAGACCGGACAAACCCTGCTTGTGTCCCTGCAAACAGGGGTCACGGCGCAGCGCCTGACGGATGTTCTGGTTGCACTGCGGCAATATCCTGACCTGACCGTCTCGGTCCTGGGGTCGAGTTGATGCGCAAGATTGCTCGAAAAAGAAAGAGCGAGCCGACGGTCGCGCTGATCAACATCGTTTTTTTGATGCTGATCTTTTTTCTGGTCGCGGGCACTCTGGCGCAGCCGCTCGATGGCGACCTGCAGCTTGTCGAGACACGCGACCTTGAGGGGCGCGAACCGCCCGACGCGCTTGTGTTGCATCCCGACGGACGGCTGAGCTATCGCGGCGAGACGCAAGCCGATGCCGCCGTATTCTTGGCCGGCCGGGCGCAAGAGGCCCGCGCAGCCGTAAAGGTTGTTCCGGATCGCAATGCGAATGCGGACAGGCTTGTTGAGGTGTCGCGCGCGTTGCGGGCGGCAGGTGCTCAGGAGGTCGTGATTGTGACCAAGCGCGCGTTGCAATGATCTGGTCGTCACGCGCTGGCAAGATCACCGTTCTGCTCGCGTCGGTCGCGGCACATGGCGTGGCCGGCTATGTCTGGTGGCTGAACCAAGAGATGCGTATCAAAGGCGGTGCGCCCGGATCTGTCCAGGCACGTCTGGGCACCAGCTTTGCAGATATGGCTGTGGGAACCCTGGCCCCGGACGTGCCGGAGGTATTGGACCAGGTTGAGCCTACCGAGACCACCGACCCGGTCACAGCGGACAGTGTGGTTGAGCAAACAGAGGCTGAGGACGTCACCGAGGCCGCGCAACCAGAGCTCATAGAACAAGCACAGACAGAGCCCCTAGAGACGGCGGCGCCCAAAACGGCCCTGCAACCGCGCGAGACGGATAGAAGGGCAGTCACCGCACAAACGGCGCAAGCGCTGCCAAACAACCCGCCGCTCAGTGATGCACAATCACCCGTCGAGCGCAGGCTGGCGCCTCAGCAGCCCGCCGCGGCGACGCCGCCTGCCCCAGCGCTTACCCTCGCGCCTGCCCGTCCAAGGGCGGATCGGGCGGAGCCTGCCGTTTCGACAGTCATTGAACCGCTGCGCGGGCAAGCACCGACGCAGCCAATTCCGCCGACAACGCAGCGCACCGATCCAAGCGTGATCGAGGCCGTGCCAGTGCAGCCCACAGTTTTGGCCGCTGCGCCACCACTCGAAGTCCTGCAGGCACTGCCCGAAGATGGCGTGCAGGTCTCGCCGCGCCCGCAAACCCGACCAAAGCGGATCGAGCAAGAGGCCGCGCAACGGCGTGCAGAACAAAGACAGCAGCGCCAGCCACAACCGACACGACGCGTTCAACAGGGCAACGCTCAGCAGAACGCGACGGCTGGGAATGTGACCGGCAGCACCCAGTCCGCCGCTGCAACGCCGTCTTCCAAGACGGGCCAATCGGCGACAGCCGGCAACGCCGCAGCAAGCAATTATCCGGGCCAGGTGATACGGAAAATATCTCGGGTACGGCGTCCCCGCGTAGCTTCATCCGGTACGGCGGTGGTCATTTTCACCATCACTGATAATGGAGGTCTCAGCGGCCTGTCCATCTTGCAAAGCTCCGGAAACGCGAGGCTCGATCAGGCCGCGCTTAGCGTCATCCAACGGGCAGTTCCCTTCCCTAGGCCGCCGGCTGGTGCCAAGCGATTTTACAAAATTCCCCTATTGATCAACGATTAGATGGTTCAAAGGTCACCCGCGCGAACTGAGGTCGTCAGCGGGGTGTTCTTCTTGCTTAAATACCTCAGCAAAGTGCGGCGGACGCTTTGGGCGCAATGCTTAAGTGGTCGAACGGTTGTGCCGTCCATCTAAATCCCGCGATCTATGATCCGACCCGCCTCGACTCCTTGCAAAAGAAGGTCGCGCAGACGACACCGCACCGCACGAAGAGTGATATCGCGATTGCAACTCGAACGATCCCAAAAGCGGGGTGCTGGCCGGATGCCCCGGTCAACATGACCTTGCCGAACCGACAAATGACTAGCTTCGCCGCAAGCACACGGGTACGTCGCGCTGATCAATCACAAACGCCAACCACTGACCGGCCAGCTTGGGCATCGGCAAACGCCAGACGGTCATAAGACCGATAAGGCGTACTTGCCGACGTCCCCGCTTGGTTCAGAACGCGAACGTGGCCGACACGCGGAACGTACGACCCGCCTGGGGCAAGTCATTGGGAAAGATCGTGTATTGCTCGTCAAAGATGTTATCAATCCCGGCCCGCAACACAGCACCTTCTAACGGCCCATTCGACGGCGTCCACGAGCCAAAGAGATCGACCACCGTGTAACTGTCCGCGGTCACCGACGTGGCAGGAACATCATCCTGTTCCGCCGCAAAAGTTGCCCGCAGGCCAACCGTAATGTCGGATGTGGGTCGATACCCAAACGTTGTTACCAGACGATGCTGCGGTAGCGCCCCGAGCGCTTCCCCATTGGTCTGCGACCCTTGTGGTAGGCTTAGCCCCAGACCGGCAAACCAATTGCCCGCATCGTAATCGAGTTCGAATTCAACGCCATAAAGCTCCGCGTCGACGTTCCGGTTTGTTGTGGTTGTTGCGACTGTTCCCGCAATTGGTCCCGGAAAGGTCGAGGGCACGAAATCTGCAAAAAGCGGTTCGCTTACGAAGGTGTCAATAAAGTTGTCGACTTTAGCGTAATAGGCATTCGCAGAAAAACGCAGTACGTCGCCTGGGCGGAACCTACCAGCGGCTTCGAAACGAGCACCCAGTTCGACCTGAGTAGATTCCTCCGGTTCCAAGTCAGGTGTCGGTACAAAGCTATTAGTGTTTGTAACAAGTCCAAAAAACGTAGGGGCAAAAACCGGTGCCGTGAACTCAAAATGCGTACCATCGTTATAAAGCTCTGTCAGCGTAGGAGCACGAAACGCCCGCGCAACGTTCCCAAAAATCTGCCAATTGTCATTAGGCCGGTAGCTGAACCCGATCCGCGGCGAGAAGAACTCGTCGTCAGCATCGGCAAGGCTCGGATCATCCACGTCGCGCGAATAGCTGTCGAACCGCGCGCCCAGGATCAGATCAAACTGATCCGACAGGCCCAAGGTCGCCTCCACGAAAACGCCATATGTGTCCGCCGTGGCATCCGGAAACTGCACACGGGCCGCGCCGTCACGGGTGCCTTCCTGCTCGTCCCGAAACACTTCGATGCCATAGACCAAGTCGACGGGAATGCCAGCGTCAAAGCTGGACCGGTTGACGGCTTCAAAGCCAATCGTGTCATAGCTTGTTTGATCAAAGCGTCCGTCGCGGGTGCGGTCATCCGAGATGTCCAAAGTGTTGCCATACAGCAGCAGCGACAGATCGATCAGATCATTGCCCTCGGGGTTCCAATCATATGACAGCCGATAGGTGAAAATTTCTGACTCTCGGAAACTGTCATTGCCATCCGCACCAAAGGTTGCAGGCGCATCGGCTGCGGCGGGCGTGAACCCCTCGTCTTCGTAGTAGGACAGCGCCAGTTCAAACCGCTGATCCGCACTGGGCTCAAACCCAAACTTCAAAAGCCCGTTTATGGAGTCGATTTCCGAGCGCGCAATGTCGTCCCCGTTGCCATCATCCAATGACGCGCTGGCCTCGCGACCACCGATAAATGCCAGCGCATCAAAGGCGCCGTAATCGCCAAAAACCGTGACCGACGGGCTGAAAATCTCCCCGTTTGTGGAGTAGCCCAAGCGCACACGCGCGCCGGTGGTTTGCCCATCGCGCAACAAGTCATCTGGGTCTTTTGTCTCAACGGAAATGACCCCGCCCAAAGCGCCAGACCCAAAGAGCGTGGACCCCCCGCCCCTGACAACCTCAACCCTTTGCACAATGTCCGGGTCAAAGAAAAAGCGGCCACTATGCGCCCGGTTAAAGTTGAGCCGACCGCCGTCAAAGCGCAGCACGACCTGCTCGTCATTAAATCCGCGGATGTTAGGCTCTTGCGCGACCCCGCGCGGGCCACCATTGATGAGCACCCCGGGGATGTCTCCGATCAATTCCTCAAAAGTGTCAGCCTGCCGTTCCTCAAGCGCCTCGCCTTCCAGCACGCTGGTGGCAACAGGGGTATCCAAGATATCTCGGTCATCGCGCAGCGCGGTCCCGAGAACCAAGGGTGGCAGTTCAAAAGGCTCTTCTTGCGCCGTTGCCGAATTTGCAAAAACGGCAGTCACAATGGCGGCGGCAACGATTGATCGTGTCATGTGGTCCCACTCACTTTTCCCGTCTGGCGCGAGGCCTGCCAGGAAGGGGTGGGGCGCACACTCCGGCCTTACCTAAACCACCTAAAAAAGTAAAATATTATTCATACGCAAATGAATGGCATGGTACTCACCGCTGCGCCCGCACCACGCTCCCTGTCGCGAACACCTTGGTGCCTCGCCACTCTGCTTGGCGGAGCGTCGCACAAGCTTTTGGAGCTGGCTGCCAGGCCCGTGTCCGAAAGCAGCACCATCCCCTCGACGATCTTTGGCGGTGTTCTTCTGACCAAGGTGCATCTCGCAACCTCTGTCTGGTTCCTGGCGACTGCCCTCGGCGGCGATCATGTGGTGCGTGAGTATTAGTACATTTATCTGGCAGATGTTCAGAAAGTGGCGGGAGCCATGAGCGCGGTTTATGCGTCCCAGGCTCCTAACCTCGACCGCTTCTCACAAGCTGAACGCCAGCTTCAAGACCTACTGTCTTGTGAGATCGCGGAGGGCTGCATCTCGGGACAGTCCGGCGACGGCAGGATGGCGGATCAAGTCCGGCGCGCCTTACGTCTCTTTGGCGGACAACGAAAGGGCATCACAAACACCCAGTCCGCCGGTCCAGAGATGATCGCAGAGATCATGATGATGATCGACGCTGCTAGGCACGCAGCAAGGGAAGGCGATCACGCGGTCTTCGCGCAGCTTGCCGCGCGGATCAGTGCAAACCTTCGCGCGGTCGGTGTTGTGTCCAGTGACCTTTCTTTCGGGAACCCAAGCGGCTTCTCAAGCATCCCCGAGGTTCAGGACATCTTCCGCGGGCTTCAGGGCAGCCTCTCTGGCCCGTCGGTTCTCACGGCCTTGCCGCAGGTGCCAGAGTATGAGCCGATTGATCGCGCCAAGGCGGTCTGGGTCTTTGCTGATCGCGTTCCTTTCGCCTGGGCCGTCGCCGTGGCCGTCGATAGCCTCAACTTCATATTGCTCCTGCTGATGGTCTACTCGGTCCACCTGAGGGTTCACGAGGAACCGCCTACTGAGGCGTTTGCGGGCGAGGAGATGTCAAAGGCTTCGCACGAGCGCGCACCTTCCCGCCATTGGCAGGAGCCACGCACGATCTCGGAACGGAGGCGGCGGCGCTAAGCTTAGTCTACAGCAGAAAGAAGAAGGGGAGCGGTCGCTCCCCTTTTTGTATTTGACCCAAAGGTCGCCCAACACAGTCCCCAAGGCGGCCCGTGGAGGCTCACGCCAACTAGTACAAAGTTGCACGACCAAAGTAGCTCGAAATTCCTTCAATGCGCAGCAGCACGCGTGTTGCTACGAATTTGAGCGGTCCTGTGTTATACTAAATTCACACAAAGCGGGCGCGCAGGCGAAATAAGCGCCTAACCCGCCTTTTTTGTTTTGACCAATTGTCAAAACAGGAGGCAGATATGAAAAGGAACGGCAGTTCGAGCAAATTGGGCCAACAGGCAAGGCGTATCGAGATCGATGTGGCTAAGTACCAAGCCATGCTAGACGATGCGAACCTAGATGAAATCGGCACCGAAAAAGCGCTCAACGCGATTTGGTTCTTCATCTGCGGATTGGTCGAACTAGGCTTTGAAGTTAGCCCTGTTCAGCAGGCACTTAATGCTTCTTCCGGAGTTGCGGATGCGCTAGACTACAAGAAATTCAAGGAAAAACAAAAATATAAGCAGGAAGTGGCTACGCTAGAGCCGCGTCCGGCAGAAGGAGTCCATGGCAAAGCCAGCACCCAAAAACGATGTCGGTACCAGACAAAAAGCGGTAATTTACTGCCGCGTCTCGTCTGTTCGGCAGAAGGTCGATGGCTCAGGCCTTGCAATTCAGGAACATCGCTGCCGGAATATGCAGAAAGCAAGGGGTATGACGTCGCCGCCGTCATTCCCGACGACGTCACCGGTGGCGGTGAGTTTATGAAACGCCCCGGCATGGTTGCGCTTCTGAGCTTTATCGATGCCAGCCGAACGACAACTTCATTATTATATTCGATGACCTCAAGCGCTTTGCGCGCGATACGGTCTTTCACATTAAGCTACGGCAGGAATTCCATTCACGAGGCGCGAGGGTGGAATGTCTAAACTTCCGCATTGAGAACACGCCCGAAGGGCGGTTCAGCGAAACTATTGTGGCCGCTCAGGGCGAGCTGGAACGGGAACAAAACAAGCGACAGACGGTGCAAAAGATGCAGGCCCGCGTGGAGAAGGGTTATTGGGTATTCTGCGCACCAATGGGCCTGCGCTACGGGAAGGTGGCAGGGCATGGCAAACTGCTCGTGCGCAAGGAACCTGTTGCCTCAATTATACAGGAGGCAATGGAAGGGTTTGCATCGGGCCGGTTTGAAACGCAGGTGAAAGTGAAGCGGTTCCTTGAAGTTCAGCCTGCATTTCCCAAGGACCACGCCAATGGCGAGATCAGGGCACAGAAGGTCACCGATATCCTGAACAACCCACTTTTTGGCGGGTGCCTGGAACGGCCCAATTGGGATATCTCTCTTAGAAAAGCCCAGCATGAAGGGCTCATGTAATTCGAGACTTTCGAGCGAATTCAAGGGCGGTGCGCCGGAAAAGCGAAGGCACCGGTTCGCAAGGACCTGAACTCGGATTTCCCACTGCGCGATTTTGTTCGATGTGGAGATTTCGGCAACCCGATGACCACGTGCTGAAGCAAAGGCGGCACAAAACGCTATCCTTCCTATCTCTGCGATACGCGCGGTTGCCCTAGCAGCCGAAAGTCGGTCCGTCGTGATGCCAAAGAAGGTGACTTTGTGAGCATCCTCAGGTCGCTCCAACCGACAAAAGGGCTGATGACGGTCGCGTGCCATGGTCCACGACGCGTGGCACGTGCGTCACAAGGCGGTCGAGGACCAACACGAGGCCGCCAGGATTGAGATCAAGGCACTTGAGAAAAAGATCGCGCGGGTTGTTGACCGCTTGATCTCGTCAGACAGTGCCGTGGTCATCGCGGTGTGTGAGCGAGAGATCGAAAAGCTCGAACGAAAGAAGATTGTGCTTGAGGAACAGACCGCTTCTACGAAGCTTCAAAAACAGGCCCCAGCAGAGTTTATCGAACTCGTCCTTGAATTCCTCGCAAACCGCTGCATTATATGGAGAATTAGTGGTTAGCCGTCCGCCGTAAAGTGCTCCGACTGGTGTTTTCAGAGCCGTTGAAATGGGTGCGAAAAGCGGGTTATCGAACGGCAAAAACTACGCTTCCAATCAAGGCCTTAGCAGAAATATCCGGCCAAAATGGTGATATGGTGCGGTCGAGAAGACTCGAACTTCCACGGGTGTTACCCCACAGCGACCTCAACGCTGCGCGTCTACCAATTCCGCCACGACCGCACGTGGTCTGGTAAGTGAAGCGCTTCTACGCAATCGGGTTTGGCTTGTGAAGAGAA
>JBCCLL010000004.1:0-142138 GCA_039026855.1 Pseudomonadota bacterium
GGGTCGCGCTGATCTCAACAGGTGATGAGCTGGTGATGCCGGGCGAGGCGCCCGGCCCAGACCAGATCATCGCGTCAAACACCTTTGGCCTCGCTGCCTGCTGGAACAGGGCGGCGCGCAGGCGCGCGTGCTGCCCATCGCGCGCGACACTGTGGTCTCGCTGAAAACTGTGCTGGGTTTGGCCCAAGACGCTGACCTGATTATCACCATCGGTGGTGCGTCTGTCGGGGATCATGATCTGGTAGCGCAAGCGGCATCGTAGATGGGCCTCGATAAAAAGTTTTACAAGATCGCCATGCGCCCCGGCAAACCTCTGATGGCCGGGCGATTGGGCACTGCGCCGATGGTGGGCCTGCCGGGCAATCCGGTGTCAGCGATGGTCTGTGGCACCGTTTTTGTGCTGCCGATGATCCGCGCCATGCTGGGGCTCGGGGCAACGCCCGCCCCGCGCGTCACGCGCACCCTGTCGGCGCCATTGTCGCAAAATGGGCCGCGCGAACACTATATGCGGGCCGTGATCTCCGGTGACACAATCCGCGACGCGGGCGATCAAGACAGCAGCCTGCTGCGCGTTTTGTCGGGCGCCAACGCGCTGCTCATCCGCCCGCCGCACGACCCGCCACGCGCCATCGGCGACACGGTTGACGCCATCCAGCTTTAGCGACGTTGACACAAACCGGGAACATCTCTAGAACAAATCCGAAATATGCCGCATAAGGTGTTGGAGGAACGAGCATGTTGACCAAAAAGCAGTTGGACCTTTTGGAATTTATCCACAAACGCGTGCAGCGCGACGGGGTCCCGCCCAGCTTTGACGAGATGAAAGAGGCGCTTGATCTGCGGTCTAAATCCGGCATCCACCGCCTGATCACTGCGCTGGAAGAACGCGGCTTTATCCGCCGGCTGGCGCACCGGGCCCGCGCGATCGAAGTGGTCAAATTGCCCGACAGCGTGGCGGCCAAAACCGGCTTTACGCCGCGGGTGATCGACGGTGACCGCCCCGACGTACCTCCGCCACCTGCCGCGCAACCGGTTGAAGCCGCGCACGCGATTGAGCTGCCTGTTATGGGTCGGATTGCCGCCGGTGTGCCGATCTCGGCCATTTCCGAAGTGTCGCATTCGGTTGCCGTGCCGGGCCAGATGCTGTCGGGCCAGGGCAATCACTACGCGCTTGAGGTCAAGGGCGACTCGATGATCGAAGCGGGGATCAACGATGGCGACGTCGTGGTCATTCGCGAAACCTCCGCCGCCGACAATGGTGACATCGTGGTCGCCTTGGTCGAAGACCACGAAGCAACGCTCAAGCGCTATATGCGCAAGGGCGAAAGCATCGCGCTCGAAGCCGCCAACCCCGCCTATGAAACGCGCGTTTTTCCGGTGGGCAAGGTCAAGGTGCAGGGCCGCCTGGTCGGTTTGATCCGCACTTACTGAGACAGGCTGGCCCCGCGCACGATTGCGCGGCCTGCCGCCTGAAAACCCGCTTGCAACGCCAGGGCCGGTGGCTCTGGCGTTTTCCATTGCGACCACAGCCGGTCGCCACTGATATCGCGGGCGGTGACAATCCGCTCGCGCGCGCGGCCCACAAAAATCGCCACGGCGCCGGTTTCGCGCAACAGATCCGGCGTCAACAGCAGGCAGTTACCCGTTGCGGGCAAGGCGGTGTTGGCCACAACCAACCACCTTTCGCCGCAGCCGCGATAGGCTGACGCGGCGCGCTTGCCCTGCACATGCACAACCGCGCCGCTGTCGGACCAGGCGGCGGCGGCGATATCCTGGGCGCGGCCGTCGCCGTCATTTTCCAACCAGTTGCGCGCCACAAATCCCGCACCGCGGTCCCGGCTAAGCACCCGGCCTTCTGCTGTGAGAACGCCCACCAGCGTGCCCTGCTCGGCGACCAGGATGTCGGGGCGCGTGTCGACCTGCCACAGCAGCAGCCCGGCCAGCACCGGCAGCGCCCCAACCAACCGCGCCCGCCCTTGCCACAGGATCACAAACAGCGCGCCAAAGGTGACCAGCGGCAACACCAGTGCATGTGGTCCCGCGACAAAGCGTTGCGCGCCCGGCAGGCCCTCAACCGTGTCTGCGACCCACAGGATCCATTGCAGACCAAACCCCATCAGGGACAGACCCACCCCTTCGGCCCCAAACGGGCTGAGCAGCAAGGCCAGCACCGCCGACGGGATCACCAGCGTCCCCATCAGCGGCACCGATGCAAGATTGGCAAAAAGCCCGTATTGCGCCATCGCGTTGAAATGCGCGGCCCCTATGGGCGCAGTGGCAAGCCCCGCGACCGCCGAAGAGATCACCAAGCCCGCCGCCGCCTGACCCCAGCCGCGCCCGCGCAACCAAGCGGCATCGCGCATCCAGCCAAAAACGGCCACCAGCGCCGTGGTTGCGGCAAAGGACATCTGAAAGCCGGGACCAAGCAGCGCCTCAGGCTGCCACAGCAGGATGATCGTCGCGGCAATGGCCACCGCCCGCAGGCTCAGCGCGCGCCGGTCCAGCATGACCGCACAAAGCGCCACAGCCACCATGACAAACGCCCGTTCGGTGGCCACGTTGCCGCCCGACAGCGCCAGATAAACGCTCGCCGCTACCAGCGCACCGCCGGCGGCCAGCTTGCGCGCGGGCAGTCGCAGCGCGACAAACGGGATCAGCGCAAAGACCAGCCGCAAAAGGCCAAAGACAAACCCCGACAGCAACCCCATGTGCAGGCCCGAAATGGCCAGCAAATGGGCGGTGTTGGCGGCGCGCAGATCGGCTTTGGCATCCTCGGAGATACCGCTGCGATCCCCTGTGATGACCGCAGCGGCAAAACCGCCAACATCGCCGGGCAGATGGTCGCGGATCGCCCGCGAGGCGGTCATGCGCACCGTAAAAACCAGCTGGCGCAGGTCGAAGGCCGCAGGACTCGACGCCACCAAAGGCACGCGCGCGTATCCCACCGCACCCAGCTGCGCAAACCACGCATGGCGTTGGAAATCAAACCCACCGGGTTCCACCGGCCCGCCCGGTGGGCCGAGATGCGCGGTGGTCATCACCCGCAGCCCCGGCTCGGGCGCCACGCCCACGTCCCAATCGCCGTGCAGCGAAATGCGCACCCGCTTGGGCATCTTTGACGGGCCAACCCGGTCCAGTTTGACCTGATCCAGCGTCAGTCGCACCGCGTCCGAGCCGCTGCGATCCATGCCCACAATCCGGCCCTCAACCGGACCGTAGTAGCGCCAATCGAGCACCGGTCCGGCCAGCATGTGCGTGCGCGCGGCCGCCGCGCAAAACCCCAGCACCACGACGGCCACCGCAATGGCAAACGGGGCCAAGGCCTCAGCGCTCACGCGCGCGGCCAGAACCGCCAGCACGCCCAGTGCGGCCACACCCATGATGTGGCCCGCCGACGGCTCGAACCGCAGCCCGAAAAACAGCGCTATCCCAACGCCCAGACATACCGGCGACCAGGCAAACAGATGCCCGCGTTGCAACGCGATCTGCAGTGCTGCCCATGCCCTCAGGTTCACGCTACGCCCTCTTGCTTGCCCTTGCCGGTCGCGGCACATATCAGACGGCAAAACCTATCGCCGCCATGGTTACCAAGAGGTAAATCAATATGTCCGACGCCCGCCCGCCCGTCACGCGCTTTGCCCCGTCACCCACGGGGTTTCTGCACATCGGTGGCGCGCGTACGGCGCTGTTCAACTGGCTCTATGCGCGCGGGCGCGGCGGCACTTTCCTGCTGCGGATCGAAGACACCGACCGCGCGCGATCCACGCCCGAAGCGACGCAAGCGATCCTCGACGGGTTGGCTTGGCTGGGTCTCGACCACGACGGCCCGGTGATCAGCCAGTTTGAGCGCGCCGACCGGCACGCGGCGGTGGCGCACGACCTGCTAGCGGCGGGCAAAGCCTACAAGTGTTTTGCCACCCAGGACGAGATCGCCGCCTTTCGCGACGCGGCCAAGGCCGAAGGGCGTTCGACCCTTTTCCGCTCGCCCTGGCGCGATGCCGATCCGATGACGCATCCCGACGCGCCCTACGTGGTGCGCATCAAAGCGCCGCAAGACGGCGAAACCGTGATCCGCGACGCGGTGCAGGGCGACGTGACTATCCGCAATGCACAGCTTGACGACATGGTCCTGCTGCGCGCCGATGGCACGCCGGTCTATATGTTGGCGGTGGTGGTGGACGACCACGACATGGGTGTGACCCACGTGATCCGCGGCGACGATCACCTCAACAATGCCGCCCGCCAGATGATGGTCTATGACGCGATGGGCTGGGACGTGCCCACCTGGGCGCACATCCCGTTGATCCATGGACCGGACGGCAAAAAGCTGTCAAAACGGCACGGCGCGCTCGGCGCCGAAGAATACCAAAAGATGGGGTATCCTGCGGCCGGCATGCGCAACTATCTGGCGCGGCTGGGGTGGAGCCATGGCGACGACGAGTTCTTTACCGACGATCAGGCGCGCGACTGGTTCGATTTGGACGGCATCGGCAAAAGCCCGGCGCGATTTGACCTGAAAAAGCTGGAAAATCTCAGCGGGCAACACATCGCCGCATCAGCTGATGCCGCACTGCAGCAAGAGATTGCGGCCTATCTTGATGCATCCGAGCAACCCGCGCTTAACGCTTCGCAAACGCGTGGATTATCTGCCGCCATGCCGCACGTCAAAGAGAGGTCCAAGACCTTCCCAGAACTGATTGATAAAGCGCACTTTATTCTAACGTCACGCCCGATTGAACCGGACGACAAGGCGGCCAAAGCGCTCGACTCGGTATCCCGTAGTATACTGAAAGAATTGACGCCGCACCTGCAAACCGTTAACTGGGACCGAGACAGTCTGGAGGCGGTGCTGGGCGCATTTGCAGAGGCGCGCGACACCAAGTTTGGCAAGCTTGCCGGACCCTTGCGGGCGGCCCTTGCCGGGCGCGCTGTGACCCCTTCGGTCTTTGACATGATGCTGGTTCTGGGACGCGACGAAACCCTGGCTCGGCTTACCGACGCTGCCGCCTGATCGGATTGAAGTTTCGTTCACAAAACGCAGCCAAACGAAAGGTCATCGCATGCGATGAACGGGGCAGACGCGCCTGCCCAAATGGAAAAGGAACATGACCCATGGCAGACACCACCAAATCAGCGCAGCTGACAATTGGCGACAACAGCTATGACCTGCCCATCTATTCGCCCTCCGAGGGGCCGGATGTGCTGGATATCCGCAAGCTTTACGGCCAAGCGGGCGTGTTCACCTATGACCCGGGCTTTACCTCAACGGCCAGTTGCGACAGCACGATCACCTATATCGACGGCGGCGCGGGCACGCTTTTGCATCGCGGCTATCCGATTGATCAGTTGGCGGCCAAATCGCACTATCTCGAAGTGTGCTATCTGCTGCTCTACGGCGAGCTGCCCTCGGCCTCCGACCTGGAACATTTCGAAAGCACGATCACCCGCCACACCATGCTGCACGAGCAGATGCAGAACTTTTTCCGCGGGTTCCGGCGCGATGCGCATCCGATGGCAATCATGGTCGGCGTGGTGGGCGCGATGTCCGCGTTTTACCACGACAGCACCGACATTTCAGATGAACGCCAACGCGAGATTGCGAGCCACCGCCTGATTGCCAAAATGCCCACCATCGCGGCCTGGGCCTACAAATACTCCGTTGGCCAGCCGTTTGTGTATCCGCGCAATGATCTCGACTATGCGTCGAACTTCTTGCGCATGTGCTTTGCGGTCCCGGCCGAGGATTACGAGGTCAATCCGATCCTCAGCCGCGCGATGGACCGCATCTTTACCCTGCACGCTGATCACGAACAAAACGCGTCAACCTCAACCGTACGTCTTGCATCGTCTTCGGGGGCCAACCCGTTTGCCTGCATCGCGGCGGGCATCGCCTGTCTCTGGGGGCCGGCGCATGGCGGCGCCAATCAGGCCTGCCTTGAGATGCTCAAGGAAATCGGCACGCCGGACCGCATCCCCGAATACATCGCCCGCGCCAAAGACAAGGACGATCCGTTCCGCCTGATGGGCTTTGGCCACCGCGTCTACAAGAACTTTGACCCGCGCGCGACGGTGATGAAACAGTCGGCAGACGAGGTGCTGGACCTGCTGGGCGTGGAAAACAACCCGATCCTCGCCACCGCCAAAGCGCTCGAACAACAGGCGCTCGCCGATCCGTATTTTGCCGAGAAAAAGCTGTTCCCCAATGTGGATTTCTATTCTGGCATCATTCTTGAAGCGATGGGCTTTCCCACGTCTATGTTCACGCCGATCTTTGCGCTGTCGCGCACCGTCGGCTGGGTCAGCCAGTGGAAAGAGATGATCGCCGATCCACAAAACAAGATCGGCCGCCCGCGGCAGCTCTACCTGGGTGATACCGCCCGCGACTATATCGACATTGAACACCGCTGATCTGCGCGTGCAAGCGGGGTAATCAAGCCAAAAAGTCCGCAGTGTTTCACCTGAGGAAACACTGCACTCCCTTTTGGGCGCGCAGACTATTTGCGCTCGGCCGCACGCATGTTAACCATTTGGTAATAGTGTATTTTAGGTGCGAGGGAGTCCACGATGATTGGGTTATTGCTGTCTCTTTTAGGGATCGGTTTGGTCAGCGCGTTGGTAGAAGATGATGATGACCAAAACGAAATCAGAACTTCAAATGAACCGGAAAACGTAACTGGTTCCGCCGACGTAGACATCATCGATACCGCAGGTGGCGATGACACCGTATTTGCCGGTGCGGGAAGCGACCTTGTCAACGCTGGCTCAGGCGACGATCGCGTGTTTGGTCAGGGCGATCCAGACCTCGTATTTGGAGGAGAAGGAGATGACTTTATTCGCGGCGGATCGGATGGTGACCTGTTAACAGGGGACGCCGGCGAAGACACGATCTTTGGTGACGTGGGCGATGATCTCATAGCGGGCGCTGACATTTTTGATTCCGCCGCTCTCTTTGATGCGCTCGATGGGGCGACACGCGTCCCGAACATTTCAGACTTCATCGACATTACCTTGGAAACGGGTGAAGCCGATACGCTGGATGGCGGTTTGGACAATGACTCCATCATCGCAGGCAGCAACGATGAGGTGATTACCGGCACAGGCGCGGACCGGGTCGATATCGGCGATTGGATCATTCCAAACGAACCAGCAGTGATCACAGACTTTGATCCTGCTGAGGATGTGATCTTTTACAGCTACACAGGCGCGACCCCGCCCAACGTGTTCTTTGGCGAAGACGCCGATACTGGCGATTTGACGGTCGAAGTGGCGATATCGGACCAAGAAAACGCGGTTGTGGCGTTGCTAACTGGCGTTGATTTCTTTGACGTTGGGCCAAATAACTTGTTTTTGGTCCCGTTGGGTTGAACTTGGGGCGGTTTACCGCCCCTCAAACCCCGGCTGGCGCTTTTCGGTGAAGGCGAGCACGCCCTCGCGGAAATCGCGGGTCTTGCCGCAGACACCTTGTGCATGCGCCTCGGCAGCAAGCTGCGTATCCATGTCGTTGTTCCAACTGGCACGGATTGCCCGTTTCACAGCCTTGAACGCTTGCGTAGGCCCGGTGGCCAGGTGCGTGGCGCGGGCCTGCCAGTGGCTTGCAAATGTGTCGTCGGGCACGGCTTCCCAGATCATGCCCCACGCATCTGCCTGCCGCGCGCTGATCTTGTCGGCAAAGAGCGCGGCCCCCATGGCCTTAGCCATGCCCATGGTGCGCGGCAGAACATAGGTGCCGCCGGCATCAGGCATCAATCCGATGCGGGTAAACGCTTGCATGAAATAAGCGCTTTCGGCGGCGATCACCACGTCCGCGGCCAGCGCCAGGTTGGCCCCTGCCCCGGCGGCCGGACCGTTTACCGCGGCAATGGTCGGCACGCGGCAATTGACGATGGCGCCGATCAGCGGCTCGTATTCATCGCGCAGCGTGCGTTCCAAATCGATATCGGCGGCATTGGCCCGGTCACCCAGGTCCTGACCTGAACAAAACGCATTGCCTGCGCCAGTGATCACCACCACCCGCGCTGTTTTGCCAGCCTCGGTCACCGCATGGGTGATTTCCGCCCGCATCTGCGTGCTGAGCGCGTTCATCTTTTCCGGGCGGTTCAGGGTGACAGTGGCAACGCCATCGGTCAGGTCATAGGTGATGGTGTCGTATTTCATGGCGCGCTCCCGATGCCGTGTTCGCCATGTCTAACCAAACTGAACGGTTCAGAACAGCCCCTACTCGTCCATGATCTCACGTAAGCGCCGGGCCTCCTCGGGGCTCAGCCCCTCCTCGGCGCGCACCAGCGCGCGACTGCGCCCGCGCACGTAGCCCAAACCGACCCCGAGTGCGGCCACAAACATCAGCGGCGCGGCGGCCCACAGCAGCCAGTTCGCGCCTTCAGTGCGCGGTGTCATCAGGACAAATTCACCGTAACGTTCGACAAAGAAATCGAGGATCGCAGCATCGGTCTGCCCGGCGGCAACCTGTTGGCGCACCACGCGCCGCGCCTCGATGGCCCAGGGCGCATTCGAAGATGCAACCGTCTCTGACTGGCACACCACGCAGCGCAGCGCATGATCGAGCGCGCGCGCACGCGCCTCCTCAGCCGGGTCAGGCAACATCTCCGTCGGGTCCAGCGCCAGCGCTGCCGTCGCCAAAAGCAGCCACACTGCCACCGCCCAGCGGATCATTCCGCAGGCACCCCTTGCGGCACCTTGCGCGCACCGGCCGCCACGCGGAACCGCCTGTCCGTCAGGCTGAGCAGCCCGCCCAGTGACATTAATGCGCAGCCGATCCAGATCCAGTTGGTCAACGGCTTGATAAAGGTGCGTACGGCCCAGCCGCCACCTGCCTGCGCATCGCCAATCACCACGTACACATCGCGCGCCAGGTTGTAGTCGATGCCGGCCTCGGTCGTGGGCATCTGTGCCACCGGATAGACCCGCTTTTCCGGGCGCAACTGCGCCACTTCGCGGTCACCCTTTTGGACCGTGACAAACCCCATTGTGCTGAGGTAGTTCGGGCCCTCGACCTGGCGCACATCATCGAGCGTCAGGGTGTAGCCCGCCACCTCGAACGGCTCACCCAGTTGTGCCACGCGGATATCCTCGCTCTGCCATGACACCAGTCCGGCAACGCCCAGCATCGTCACGCCGAGCCCCGCATGCGCCGTCGCCTTGCCCCAATCCGCCCGAGGCAGGCGCAACAGCCGCGCCGCATCAAACCGCTTGCCGGTGCGCGATGCGAGATCCACAGCAGCCCCCATGACCAGCCACGCCCCGAGAAAGGCCCCCATCGGCCCAATCAAGCTGCGCCCGGTGTTCATCGCCCAGGCCAGCCCGGCACAGGCCAGCGCCAGCACAAACACAATGCGCAGCGGCCGCATCGCACGCGCCACCTGACCCCGCTTCCACGGGATCATCGCGCCTATGGGCAGGATCAACCCCAAGAGCACCATAAACGGTGTGAACGCGATGTTGAAAAACACCGGTCCGACGCTCAGCTTGCGGTCAAAAAACATCTCGACCACCACCGGCCACATGGTGCCGACAAAGACCACAAAACAACTCACCGCAAGGAGCAGGTTGTTGGCCAGCAGCGCGCTTTCCCGGCTGACCATGCCAAACACCCCTTTGGCCTCCATCGTGCCCGCCCGCACCGCAAAAAGCAGCAGCGCGCCGCCCATGAAGAACCCCATGATCATCAGGATGAACACGCCCCGCTCGGGGTCGTTGGCAAAGGCATGCACCGACGTCAGCAGACCGGAGCGTACGATGAATGTACCGATCAATGAAAAACCAAAGGCGAGGATGGCCAGCAAGATGGTCCACGATTTCAACGCCTCGCGCTTTTCCACCACGATGGCAGAGTGCAGCAAGGCGGCTGCCAGCAGCCACGGCATGAAAGAGGCGTTCTCGACCGGATCCCAGAACCAAAAGCCACCCCAGCCCAACTCGTAATAAGCCCACCACGACCCCAGCGCGATGCCAATGGTCAAAAAGACCCATGCCGCCAGTGTCCAAGGGCGCACCCAGCGCCCCCATGCGGCATCTACGCGACCCTCGATCAGCGCCGCGACGGCAAAGGAAAACGCCATGCTCAGACCCACATAGCCCAGGTACAAAAACGGAGGGTGCAAGGCGAGGCCGACGTCCTGCAACAGCGGGTTCAAGTCCTGCCCATCAAAGGGCGGGGTCACGAGGCGCAGAAACGGGTTCGACGTGAACAGGATAAAGGCCAGAAAGGCGACGCCAATCGCCCCCTGCACCGCCAGGACGCGCGCCCGCATCGTCGGCGGCAGATTGCCGCCAAACCACGCCGCCATCGCACCAAACAACGCCACGATCAGCACCCAAAGCAGCATGGATCCCTCGTGATTGCCCCAAGTGCCCGAGATTTTGTAGATTAACGGCTTGGCGGAATGGCTGTTGAGCGTCACCAAACGCAGCGAAAAATCCGACACCACAAAGGCCCAAACCAATGCGCCAAAAGAAAACGCGATGAGCAGGAATTGCGTTGTTGCGGCAGGCTCTGCCATAGCCATCCAACGCGCGTCGCGGCGCCAGGCACCCACCAGCGGCACGGTGGCTTGCAGGATCGCAACGACAAAAGCGAGCACCAGCGCAAAATGTCCAAGTTCATTGAGCATGCGCAGAGTATATTCACCGCGCAGCACATCGCCAATACGCTGGCGCTTATGTCGCAACACCAACTGGTGATCAGGCGGCCCGGCGCCACTCCTCCACCGCAGCATTGTCTTGCGGATCGAGCGCGGCCTCAGCCAGGGCCACATCGCCTTTGGTGTCGGCCACACCGACATCCTGCGCCCGCATCTCGCGCAGCGCGCGCACGTTTTCCATCACTTGTGGGACATGCGCCATGCTCGCCGCGATCTCGCGCTGGAACTGCTGTGACTTCACCTGATGCCGGGCGCCGAAGTAAAACGACACGATCACGCCCAAGAGCCACCACAACGGCTCGGGCACCAGCGCGATCCCCTGCATCCGTTCAGCAAACCACAATGGTGCGACCATCGCAGACACAAACAAGCCCAGCGTCCCCAGTGCCAGCGCCGGGCGCGGCAACCGGTTGAGCCCGTCCATGAAGCGGTCGAAGGCCCCGGTGCGCGCCACATGGTACTCTTGCGCATAGGCACGCATCGCCTGCGCCTGAACGTGATAGGCGCGCTCGGCCCCCGCTTCGGCATTTTCGCGAAACACCTCCGCCGTCTCACGCACCACGTTGCGGCTGCCAAAAAGCACGCCCAAAACTCGGTCAATCATCCCCATGCTGCAACCCTCGCCTTAAACGCCTCCTTGTCCATGTGAAAGCGCGGCGAAATGAACTCTTCAGCCCGCTTGATCCAACCGCCTTTGCCGCCCCGCCGCGTGCGCGCGTATTTGCGGCTCGCCGGGCGACGGTCGGCAATGCGGAAATAGTAATTGCGCCGCGCAATCCCGTAGGCATCGGACAAATGCTCCGGCGCTGCCTGCTGGGCTTTTTGTGCAGCGGCAATGGTCTGCGGCCCCAGCGCGCCGTCGACACTGCAGGGATAGCCCATCTGGCTCAGCAGCCGCTGCAGGATCTTTACCGCGTTGCCGCCGGCGTTGACGTACATGTCAAACACCGTTGCATGCAAAACCTCTGGCAAATCGCCGATCCGGGGGCGGTAAAAATAGTGCTTGAGGAAGATGTCGATGGCCTGCGCCCGCGTGAGCATTTTCACATCGCGCGCATCCACATCACCGTCACCATCAAGGTCGAGCCCGAGGCGCCGCATCGTGTGAATGGTGACACCGAAATTCGTGGCACCACCCGGATCATCAGGATCATTTACGTAACCGCCCTCGCGGCGCACAATCTCTTCGGCAATTTCTCTGACACTCTGCATCATCGGCCCCTTTGCCTGTGGCGTGGGGCGAGGATGCGTGTGGGGGGTTAATGCCGCTTAACCGCAGCGTGCGCTAGCTGTCGGAGGGCTTGTAGACACCCTGCTCCTTGAGCGCGTCCACAACCTCGGCCGGCATGTACTGCTCATCATGTTTGGCAAGGATTTCTGTGGCTTCAAAGACACCGTTGATGTAACGCCCGGTACCCACCATGCCCTCATTTTCTGAAAAAAGGTCCGGCAACACGCCGGTAAAAACAACCGGCACCGACGCACCGCCATCGGTGACGGAGAACCGAATCGACGCGCCTTCACCCCGGATGATCGAGCCTTCTTCGACCAGCCCGCCGATGCGGAAAACCTCCGCCGGGCCGGGCGGCTCGGCGAGAATTTGGCTCGGCGCGCGGAAAAAGTTGATACCGTCGCGCATGGCATAGCCAATCAGCGCGGTCGACAGGGTCAGGCCGATGACGGCCAGCGCAACAATTTGAATGCGGCGTTGTTTCTTTAGGCTCTTCATCTGCGCACCAATGCCTGCACCGGCCAAGATTTTTCGACGAAAAATCGTGAACCGCTACGGAAACAGCGGGGCCATCATCAGCCCCTCGCTTTCCTGCACACCTAACATCAGATTGGCATTTTGCAACGCCTGCCCGGATGACCCTTTTGTCAGGTTGTCCAACGCTGCAATCACCATAGCTCGCCCATCTCGCCGGTCGGCAACGACGCCAATGTGACAGAAATTCGACCCGCGGATGTGCCGCGTGCTGGGTGCCTCCCCCTGCGGTAACACCATGATAAAAGGCTCATCCGCATAGGCTTCGGCCAAGGCCTGATAGATCGCGTCGGCATCACCTCTGACATAGGCCGTGCCCAGGATGCCGCGATTTGCAGGGATCAGGTGCGGCTGGAACTGGATGCGCACCTCGCGCCCCGCCAGTTTGGAAAACTCCTGATCAAATTCGCCCAGGTGCCGGTGCGTGCCGCCCAGCGCATAGGCGTGATAACCTTCGGACAGTTCTGCATGCAGCAGGTTTTCCTTCAACGCGCGCCCAGCACCCGACACTGCCGCTTTCAAGTCCAGAATGATCTCATCAAGATCGATCACCCCCGCCGCAATCAGCGGACGCAGCGCAAACTGTCCTGTGGCCGCATTGCACCCGGTGCCCGCGACCAGCCGTGCCGCCGCAATCTCATCGCGGTAGAATTCGGTCAAGCCATAGACCGCTTCGCCCTGCATCGCGACCGCGGCATGCGGGTTGCCGTACCACTTTTCATATTCCGCCGGGTCCTCGAGCCGGAAATCCGCGCTCAGATCCACGATCTTAAGGTCGCGCGGCAGGCCGCTGATGACCTCCTGACTGGTTTTGTGCGGCAACGCGCAAAAGCACAGATCAATGCCTGCCCAGTCGATTGCGTCAAAGGCGACCATGTCCGGCAGGTCCAGATGGCGCAGATGCGGATAGACCTGGGCAAGCGGCAAACCCGCTTTAGAATGCGCGCCCAGCGCCTTGATTTTGAATGAAGAATGCCCGGCAACCAACCGGATCAGTTCGGCACCGGTATAGCCCGAGGCGCCAAGAATGGCGATGGAATGTGTCATGTCATGCTCATGGATAAAACGTCAGATCAGGCGGCTTCAAAGGTGATCTGTCGTCGCAAAAACTGCGTGGCACGTTGGCTGACCACCCGCGGATCGCCAGTGGTAAGGTAACCGGATTGCCCGGCCCCCAGCTTGTCAGGATGCCGGTCGAGGTAATCGGCCAAGCTCTCGCCCACCAGACCGGCCTGCGAAAAGACTTTTACATCCGCGCCCAGCGCATCCTGAAACTCTGCCTGCATCAGCGGATAATGCGTGCAGCCCAGGATCGCCGCCTCGGGCGTGGGCATCTTGCGTTTCAGCGCGTCCACGTGACTGCGCACCAGCGCATCGGCCAGGATCATATCCCCGTCCTCAATCGCGTCCACCACACCGCCGCAGGCCTGCGCCTCCACGTCGACTCCGATCGCGCGAAAGGCGAGCTCGCGTTGGAACGCGCGGCTTGCCACTGTTGCGGGCGTGGCAAACAGCGCCACGTGCTGCACCGCCACCTCGCGCGGGGGAGAGTTGTCGCCCCACTCACGCTCGGTCAGCGCCTCGATCAGCGGCACAAAAACGCCCAGCACCCGTTTGTCGCCGGGCACCCACGCCTCTTGCATGCGCCGCAATGCTGCGGCCGAGGCGGTATTGCACGCCAGGATCACCAGATCACAGCCCGCATCAAAGAGCCGCTGCACCGCCGCTGTGGTCAGGTCATAGATATCGTCGGCGGTGCGCACACCGTAAGGTGCGTGCGCACTATCGGCCAGATAGACAAACGGCACCTCAGGCAGCCGCTTTTGCGCAGCCTCCAGCACGGTCAATCCGCCCAAACCGGAATCAAAAATACCAACCGCCATCTACCGGGCCCTCCTTTGGGCCCCGCGCGGGGCCGCAGGCGTCATGCCCCGGGCCAGCGCGTATCCTCAAACTCATAGCCCAGATCAAAGGCGCGATCCGGGCTCGGGTTCAGCTCATAGGTGCTTTTTCGCAAGAACGCCATCATCGCCTTGGCATCGCCGGCCATCGGGTCCAAGACCTCGCGTCCGATGGGCTGCCCGATGGACAGCTTGACCGGCGTGTCGACCCGTTCCCGGAATTCGCGGATCATCAGTCCCATGCGCAGGGTAAAGTGCATGTGGCTGGCGATCTGAAACAGGCGACTGGTCTGCCCCTCAAAGAAAATCGGCAGCACCGTGGCGCGCGATTTGGCGATCATGCGCGCGGTAAACCCGCGCCAGTTTGGGTCCATAGGACGCGCCATCGGACTGATGCCCGTGCTGACCGTGCCGCCAGGGAAAATCCCAATCGCTCCGCCCGCGGCCAGATATTCCAGCGACGCCTTGCGCGTGGCGATGTTCTGTTTGACCGCTTCCCGGGTCTCATCAAACGAGATCGGCAGCACGATCCGGTTCAGATCCTCGGCCTTGCGAAAGACGCGATTGGCCAGAATGCGGAAATCGCCGCGCACACTCGATAGGATGTGGCCCATGATCAACCCATCAAGAATGCCGTAAGGGTGATTGGCGATCAGGATCAACGGCCCTTCCTTCGGCACATCATTCAGGCTGCCGCCAATGACATCCAGGCTCAGCCCATAGCGTTCCATCATCACCTGCCAGAAATCGCGGCCCGCGGCGACCTCATGCTCGTAGCCGGCCGCACGCCGGATCAGCCGTAGCCGCCCGGTGGTGTTCTCCATCAGGCGTATCATCGCGCGGCCCGTCCGGGTCGCCGCAGAGTAGGCATAGGAGATTTCTCGCGTGGATTGGCGGGCAGTGTCGGGCATCGGCTTGGTGTTCAACGTGGCTGTGACCCGCTCTTTAATGGGCAGACCTGCGGTTGCAAAGTGTTTTGCTGCGGCCGCTATTCCGCGGCTTGCTGCAACGGGGTGCCGCCCGCGTTGATTGCAGCAAGCAGTTCCTCGCGCCGTTTTGCCGCCTTGAGATGGTTGGCTGCCTTCACCGGGCCAAAGCCGCGGATCTGCAAGGGCAGTTCGGCCAGCGCGATGATTGCATCGCGTGTTTGCGGCGTCAGTTGCGGCAGGACCGCGTCGAGGTCACGCTCGTATTCGCGGATCAGCGCGCGTTCCATACGCCGCTCTTCGGTCCGACCAAAGGGATCGAGCGGCGTGCCCCGCAACGCTTTGAACCGGGCCAACAATTTGAACCCTGTCAACATACGCGGACCAAATTGGCGCTTCATCGGTCGCCCGTCTGGGCAGATTTTCGAAACCATCGGCGGGGCCAGGTGATAGGACAGCTTGAAATCACCCTCAAATGTCTCGCGCGCCTTGGCCTCGGTCTCAAGATGCAGGCGGGCGACCTCATATTCGTCCTTGTAAGCCAACAGCTTGTGATAGCCCCGCGCGACCGCCGCGCGCAGGTCCCGGTCCGCGATGCCATCCACGCGCTTGCGATAGCGTTTGGCCAGCCGCTTCGACTGGTATTTCACCAGATGCGCGGCGCGGAAGGCGATGCGATCCTCCAGACTTTGCGGCAGCTTGACCACATTGGGCGTGATCAGCGCCTTGGCCTCGTCCCCATGCAGCACCGCCCAGCGGCCCACGTCAAAGGCGCGCAGGTTGCGTTCCACCGCCGCGCCGTTCAGCGTGATCGCCTGCCGGATCGCATCCAGGGTCAGCGGCACCAGCCCCTGCTGCCAGGCCGCCCCAAAGACCATCATGTTGGAAAAGATGCTGTCCCCCATCACCACGCGCGCCAGTTCCGACGCATCAAACAGCGCCACCCGGTCGCGCAGACGCCGCTCCAACGACAGGGCCAGCCGGTCCGTGGGCAGCGTAAACTCCGTGTTGCGGGTGAAATCACCGGTGATGATCTCGTGGCTGTTGACCACCGCGCCAGTGCGCCCCAGCGATGTTAGACCCAGCGTCGACTTGCCGGCGCTCACCACCAAATCGCCCCCAATCAGCGCGTCCGCCTCGCCCGTGGCCACACGGATTGCGCTGATATCCTCCGGCCGGTTGGCGAGACGGCAGTGGATGTGCACAGCGCCGCCCTTCTGCGCCAAGCCCGCCATTTCCATCATTCCGGCACCTTTGCCGTCGATATGGGCCGCTTGCGCCAGCACAGCACCGATGGTGACAACCCCTGTGCCGCCGACGCCGGTGACCACCACGTTCCACGTGCCCTTGATCTCGGGCAGGTCGGGCTCGGGCAGGTCTGGCAGGTCCAGTTCCGCCGTCGCGGCCTTTTTCACCGTGGCGCCCTCGACCGTCACAAAGCTGGGGCAAAACCCCTTGATGCAGGAAAAATCTTTGTTGCAGCTTGACTGATCAATAGCGCGCTTGCGGCCCAATTCGGTTTCAACAGGCGTGATCGACACGCAGTTCGACTGCACCCCGCAATCGCCGCAGCCTTCGCACACGTCCGTGTTGATAAACACGCGCCGGTCGGGGTCGGGAAAGCTGCCGCGCTTGCGCCGCCGCCGCTTTTCGGCCGCACAGGTCTGCACATAAACGATGACCGACACGCCCGGCGTCTCGGCAAACCGTTCTTGCACCGTCTGCAAATGGGCGCGCTCCTGCACGTCCACACCGGTTGGGAAGCGGCCTACGTCCACGTCTTCCTTGTCGTCATAAACCACGGCCACATTGTCGCAGCCCATGGCCCGCACCTCATTGACAATGCGGTAAGGCGACAGATCGCCCTCATTGCCCTGTCCACCGGTCATAGCGACAGCATCATTGTAAAGGATCTTGTAGGTGATGTTGGTGCCTGCCGCCAAAGCGGCCCGGATCGCCTGCACGCCCGAATGGTTGTAGGTCCCGTCGCCGAGGTTCTGGAACACATGGTCACGCTTGGAAAACGGCGCCTCACCGATCCAGTTGGCCCCTTCGGCCCCCATGTGGGTGTAACCCAGCGTCTCGCGATCCATCCACTGCGCCATAAAGTGGCACCCGATGCCGGCATAGGCGCGGCTGCCCTCGGGCACCTTGGTCGATGAATTGTGCGGACAGCCCGAGCAGAAATAGGGCACGCGCGCCGCGATCTCTTCGGCATTGTCCGACCGGCGCGCCTCCTCCAGCTGCGCCATGCCCGCAAGGATGCTGTCGGTGTTGCGCCCCTCTTCGACCAGCACCTCACCGAGCTTCAGCGCGATTTCGACAGGATCAAGCGCGTAATACCCGGCAAAAAGCGGCTCCCCCCGCGCACCATGCGTGCCCCCGTAGACCCGCCGCCCCTGACGATTGTCAAAGAGCGCCTCTTTGATCTGCACCTCAATGAGCTTGCGCTTTTCCTCAACCACCACAATCAGATCGAGCCCTTCGGCCCATTCCTCAAACGTGGTCATATCCAGCGGCCAGGTCTGCCCCACCTTGTAGGTGGTGATGCCCAGCCGCTCTGCCTCAGCCGCGTCCAGCCCCAAAAGGTTCAGCGCATGGGTCAAGTCCAACCAGTTTTTACCGGCGGCAACAAAGCCGATCTTGGCCCCCGGTTTGCCCCACACGCGGTGGTCCATGCCATTGGCGCGCGAAAACGCCTCGGCCGCGCGGACTTTATGTTCGACCAGCCGGCGTTCCTGCACGATGCGGTCATCTACCAGCCGGATGTTCAACCCGCCCTGCGGCATCTGAAAGTGCTGGGGCGGTGCAAAGGGCAGCCGATGCGGATCGCCGTTGACAACCGATGTGGCCTCGACCGTGTCTTTCATCGTTTTTAGGCCAACCCAAAGCCCGGAAAACCGGCTTAGCGCAAAGCCGTAAAGGCCGTAATCCAGGATCTCTTGCACGCCCGCAGGCGACACGATCGGCATATAGGCATCGACCAGCGCAAATTCTGACTGATGCAACACGGTGGAGCTTTCGCCGGTGTGATCGTCGCCCATGGCGCAGACAACACCGCCCAGCGGCGATGTGCCCGCCATATTGGCGTGTTTGAACGCGTCGCCCGACCGGTCCACACCCGGCCCCTTACCGTACCACAGGCCAAAGACGCCGTCATAGCGCCCCTCGCCCCGCAACTCAGCCTGCTGCGCGCCCCACAGCGCTGTGGCGGCCAAATCCTCGTTCAAACCCGCCTGAAAGGTAACCTCTGCAGCAGCCAGCTGTTTGGCCGCGCGCATCATCTGCATGTCCACCGCACCCAGCGGTGAGCCGCGATAGCCGGTGACCAGACCCGCGGTGTGCACGCCCGCTGCCGCGTCGCGCGCCTTTTGCATCAGCATCAAGCGCACCAGCGCTTGCGTACCGTTGAGCAGCACGTGGTGCCTGTCCAGATCGAACCGATCGTTTAGCGAAACCTGTCTGACATTCATCGGCTGGCCTCCCCGCTCGCCTCAGTGTTGCACAGATTTACCCTCAACATAGGTCACAATTGCTGACCTTCAAAGTAAATAATTCTCGATCCGCCGCGGCCCGCCCCCGGTCAGGAATTCCTGACCCCGCACGCCGCGAATAAGGCCGGGCGCAAGCGGGTTGTCCATTCATAGCACGCCAGCAGCAGCAGAGGACAAAACAATGGTCAAGCTTGCATCAGACAACACCCAAACCCCAGACCTGTCGGCCGAGTACTACAAAAAAGACGGTTGGCTGAATTTTGTCGGCGATGCAAACTCTCCGACCTTGTCGATTTTTCATCACCCCGAAACACCCGGTATGTGGGTCAAAAAACGGGCGCCCGACGATCATGGGTTGAACATACAAGGCTGGAAGCTGCACATCGGCGCCCATCCCGAGGACCAGCAAACCGTCTTTAACGTGCTGGCCCCGCTGTTAAAACAAGAACGCGCCGCACACAAATTCCTGCCAGTCGACATCGCCGCAGGACACAGGGTCGGCTCGGGAACGACGTATAACCGTAACCCCAGCGCTTACAAAGCCGAAGGCAAAGCCTGCGTCATCTACCCCATGGATCCCCCCGACCTCGTGCGCCTCGCCCGCATCGTCGGCACCGCGATTGAGGCGTATAACGCGCGGGTTTTTGCAATGGCCGCACGTGCACGCGCCAACGGCGATGACACCTATAAACCCGCGTTGATCCGTCCCTTTCCCGGCAAAATCCCCGGTGAGCTGCAACTGACCGTCTCGCCCTATACGTATTGCCGCTACGGCGCCTTTTTCGGGCCGAAGGCGGAAAAGGAAAAGATTTTCAATCCTTACACCCAAGGGTGGATCGACGACCCGCGCGGACGCTCACCCTTGCCCGCGTATTCCAATGATATCCCAGGGGTGATCCGCGCTGTTCTGTGACATCGGCTGCGGCCACGTTGTGATCCGCACATTTCCACCGCATAAGCGCGCGCTGAAACGGCGCGTGCTTATGAATTCCATACCGCGACGCCCAAGGGCGCTTGCACCCACCCGCGACATACAGGTAACCACGGTGCAGCACTATGGCGGCACACGCGGAGGCAGCGCAGCAGACGCGTTGCGCACACGAGCATGGACTGGGACAAGTTACGAATATTTCATGCGGTGGCCGGCGCGGGCAGCCTGACGCATGCGGGCGATCAACTGCATCTCAGCCAATCGGCTGTATCCCGCCAGATCCGCGCGCTCGAAGAGTCGCTCAACGCCACCCTGTTTCACCGCCATGCACGCGGCCTGATACTGACCGAACAGGGCGAGTTGCTGTTTGACGCCACCTCGGCGATGAACAAACGGCTCGACACCGCCTCCGCCCGCATCCGCGACAGCGAAGAAGAGGTGTTTGGCGATCTGCGCATCACCACGACCATCGGCTTTGGCACCCTCTGGCTCGCCCCGCGTCTGGCCAAGCTCTACGAGCAGTACCCAGACTTGCGCGTCGATCTGATGCTCGAGGAACGCGTGCTCGACCTGCCCATGCGCGAGGCGGACGTGGCCATCCGGATGAAAGAGCCCAGCCAAGCCGATCTGATCCGCAAACGCCTTATGACGGTCAAGATGCAGGTCTACGCCACGCAGTCCTATCTCGACCGCTACGGCACCCCGAAAGAACCCGAAGACGTGGCCGACCATCGCCTGATCTGCCAGAACGTGAACGCCGCCCAGGTCGGCGCAGGCGCCAGCATGGTGCAACATCTGATGAGCTATCAGGTCCGCTCCCTGCTGACGGTGAACAACTACTACGGCGTGTTGCAAGCGGTGCTGCAAGACCTCGGCCTCGGCGTGCTGCCCGACTACCTGTCGCTGAACGAAGACCGTCTGGTGCAGGTGCTGCCCGATTTCGAATCTGCCGAGGTGCCGGTGTTCCTGGCCTACCCCGAAGAATTGCGGCACTCAAAACGCATCGCCGCCTTTCGCGACTTCGTCCAGGATGAGATCATCGCCTACCGCAAAGGTCTGCGGCAAAAGCGCGACGGATAGTGCCCGAAAATTAAGCCATGCGCATGGCGCATAGCGGACATGAGACGAGGTAAGGATTCCCTGCCTTGATACAGCGCGGCCTCGGTCCTATTTCTGGTTCATGAAGAACGTGGTGCACTTTGCATCATCTTCATACCTCCCTGTTGGACTTGGCCGGGCCGTGCGCTCGGCCATTTTTTTTGCCTGGTGCGCTCTGTCCGGAGCCGCGCGGATAGAGGCGAGGCCCAAAACCGGCGGGCACATAGCCCACACGAGGTCGGCAAAACGTAACGCGGCAAGTGAGGTGAAATCCGCACCACTGCCCGGTCCACAGCTCCTCCGCGCACGCAGTCGGGCGTCGCACCGCTGTTGCACAACCCCCAGCCAGCTATTCGCCCTTGAACTGTGTTCAGGACGTCGGCGGGCACACCAACCCGGCAGGTTTTGGAAACAATAAGACAACTCCGACGTCTCTGTTTCTGATCAGGCGACGCTTTTCAATTCAAAGGAAACCACAGCCCCGACCTGCATGCCTCCAACTCGCAACATCGACCCCCCGCCACAAGAGCATCCCGTTCCACACCACATAACCAAACGCCTCGCGCCCGATCACAGGTTTTCGAGGCGCGTTTATTCCGACTTGTCTTCGCACGGCCGTGTCCCACGTTCCCACCCCATAAGTGCGCAATCGAAAGGACGCTTTAATGTCTATCACACCCAAATTCTCGGCGCTGCTTCTCGCCGCCACCCTCGCTCTGCCCACACATGCCCACGCCGACCTGTCATCGGCAGAGGTGTCGATCCTCTCGCAACCCAACCGGACCATCGTACGCTCATCCGACGGCGAAGTGCTCGGCACCATGGAGGGGTTCCGCGCCTCCGGCGACCGCGCCCGGCTGTTTCTCAGCACAAAGCAAGGGACCATCTTCAAACGCACCGGGGGCAAAGACATCCGCGTCACCACCCGCCCCAACAAACTGACCCTGCGCGGCGGCGAACTGGTGATGGACGCCACAGCGCAGCGCATTCGCAACACTGCAAACATGTCGTTTACCGATGACAGCTCACCCATCACCATCGTGCTCACCAACTGATGCAACCAACGGCGATGTGAACGCCTGTGCCCCGCGCGGTGAATAATCCGGCGATGCACCGTGTTATGTTCCTGCATACCAACAAAAGGACCACACCATGCTTCGCCTCATCAATACCATCGCCGCGCTCGCCCTTTGCATCTCAGCCGTTCCCGCTTGGGCCGGCCTGACCGAGGCGCAAACCACCCAGGTCGAAAAATCCATCGGCACCAAGGTCTTCACCAATGACGGCGCCGTCATCGGCACCACCAATGGCGCGCGCATCTCGCAGACCAAGGCGCGCATCTTTGTCAAAGCAAACCGTGGGTCTATCGTGCGCCCGCGCGGCGCCAGCGTGACCCTCATTGCCGATACCGATACGCTGACCCTGACCGAGGCCGGGCTGATTGTGCCGGTAGATCGGCAGTTCATTCAGACTGCAGACGGCAATTTCTTTCCCGATGACGATGGCGAGCTGTTGATCATCCTGCGCTGACACGCAGCGCCCGGGACGCGGCCCCCCTTTCCCCCGCCGCGTCCCGCCTGTAAGACACCGCAAAACAAATGCGGTGGGGGATTTTGCGCGCATGACCGAGCCAGCGATTACCGACGATCTTATCGCCTCTCACGGCATCAGCCCGGACGAATACCAGCGCATCCTCGACATCATCGGCCGCACGCCCAGCTTTACCGAGCTCGGCATTTTCTCGGCCATGTGGAACGAACACTGTTCCTACAAATCCTCCAAAATTCACCTGAAAAAACTGCCCACCACCGGCCCGCAAGTGATCTGCGGTCCCGGCGAAAACGCGGGCGTGGTCGATATCGGCGATGGCCAGGCCGTGGTCTTCAAAATGGAAAGCCACAACCACCCCAGCTACATCGAACCCTATCAGGGCGCTGCCACTGGCGTGGGCGGGATCCTGCGCGATGTCTTCACCATGGGCGCGCGCCCCATCGCGTCCATGAACAGCCTCAGCTTTGGCGAGCCCGCGCACCCCAAAACCCGCCAGCTTGTCCACGGCGTGGTCGAGGGCATCGGCGGCTACGGCAACGCCTTTGGCGTACCCTGCGCGGGTGGCGAGGTGCGCTTTGATCCGGCCTATAATGGCAACTGCCTCGTGAACGCCTTCGCTGCGGGCCTCGCCGATGCAGACAAGATCTTCTACTCCGCCGCCTCCGGCATCGGAATGCCCGTGGTCTACCTTGGCGCCAAAACGGGCCGCGACGGCGTCGGCGGGGCCACCATGGCCAGCGCCGAGTTCGACGACACAATCGAGGAAAAGCGCCCCACCGTCCAGGTCGGCGACCCCTTCACCGAAAAACGCCTGATGGAGGCCACGCTTGAGCTGATGGCAACCGGCGCCGTGATCTCGATCCAGGACATGGGCGCCGCGGGCCTCACCTGCTCGGCCGTCGAGATGGGTGACAAAGGCGGCCTCGGCGTCCGCCTCCACCTCGAAAACGTCCCCGTGCGCGAAGAGAACATGACTGCCTACGAGATGATGCTGTCGGAATCCCAGGAACGCATGCTCATGGTCTTGCGCCCCGAGCTTGAGGCGGAGGCCAAGGCCGTCTTCGACAAGTGGGACCTCGACTTTGCCATCGTCGGCGAAACCATCCCCGAGGATCGGTTCCACATCGTCTACAATGGCGAAATCAAGGCCGACCTGCCCCTGTCGAAACTCAGCTCGGAGGCCCCCGAATACAACCGCCCCTGGGCACCGACCCCGCCCGCCGAACCGCTGGCCGATGTGCCCGGCATCGACCCCATCGACGGGCTCAAGGCGCTGCTCGCCTCTCCAAACTATGCGGCCAAGGCGTGGGTCTATGAACAATACGACACCATGGTCATGGCCGACAGCGCCCGCATCCCCGGCCTCGGCGCGGGCATCATGCGCGTGCACGGCACCGACAAGGCGCTGGCCTTCACCTCCGACGTGACCCCCCGTTACGTGCAGGCCAACCCCGTCGAAGGCGGCAAACAGGCGGTAGCCGAGGCCTACCGCAACCTCACCGCCACGGGTGCTGTGCCGCTCGCGACCACCGACAACCTCAACTTCGGCAACCCCGAAAAGCCCGCGATCATGGGCCAATTTGTCGGCGCGCTCGACGGCATCGGGCAGGCCTGCACGGCCCTCGACATGCCAATCGTGTCGGGCAACGTCTCGCTCTACAACGAAACCGACGGCGCCGCGATCCTGCCCACGCCCACCATCGGCGCCGTGGGCCTGCTCACCCACACCGACGACATCATCGGCTGCGACGTGCGTGACGGCCACGTGGCCCTGCTTCTCGGCGACACCGCCGGTCACCTGGGCCGCTCCGCCCTGCTGCAAGAGGTGTTCAGCCGCACCGACGGCGACGCCCCGCACGTAGACCTCGCCGCCGAAAGGGCGCACGGCGACTTCATCCGCACCAACCGCGCGCTGATCACCGCCTGCACCGATCTGTCGGATGGCGGCCTGGCCCTCGCCGCCTTCGAGATGGCCGAAGCCGCCGGTGTCGGCGTTACGCTCGACAGCGCCGACACGGCCTTCCTCTTCGGCGAGGACCAGGCCCGCTACCTCATCGCGTGCAATTTCGACAAGGCCGAAGCCCTGATGATCGCCGCAGGCCAAGCCGGCCTCACAATTCAATCGGTTGGCAAATTCGGTGGCGACACCGTCACCATCGGCGCCGCCTCCGCCCCGCTAGAAGAGCTCAGCACGCTCTACCGCAGCAGCTTTGCGGAGACCTTCGGTTAAACGCGCCCAGAAAGGCCACCGGGGTACCGCCGCAGACTTTTGCAGGCAAAAGTCGCTTTCCGCCACTGCAACAGGCGTAAACGCCTGTTGCAGTTTGGTTTCGGAGCCGCCCTCGCGTGATCTTCAAGGGACGGAGGTAGGGGCCGAGATCAAGCAGAATCTCCGAGGGGCCCCGCTCGCGGGGATACGGCGATTGTGCTTGAGCGCGGGCCCGGGCTCTGTCACGCCAAAGATCATGTGAGGGCGGGTCTGACACCAAGTTTGGTTTTGGAGAGACCCGAAGCTGGCCCGGCCCGCTACCTGCCCCCCACGTCACTACAACGCACCCAAATAAAAAATTTAATGCGCCGCAGGCGCTCAATTTGACAGCATCTGCAACAGACGATCCCGCTCGCCCACATCGTCCTTGGCGGTGATCACATCCGCCAATTCCTGCAGTGACGCGATCGAATGGCCTGCGCGGAACGCGTCCACATGCGGCAGCATCGCGGCGATGCCAGCCGCCTTGGGCGCAAAGTCCTGCCAGCGCAACAGCGGGTTCACCCAGATCAGCCGCCGCGCCGACAGATGCAATCGCTGCATCTGCCGCGCGAGGCCTTCCGGATCTCCACGGTCCAGTCCGTCGGTGATCAGCAGCACAACGGCCCCCTGCCCCAGCACCCGCCGCGACCAGTCGCGGTTGAACGTCTCCAGACACGCCCCAATCCGCGTGCCGCCCTCCCAGTCCTGCGCCTCCGCACCCGCTGCGCGCAGGGCGGCGTCCACGTCGCGGGTGGCGAGGTGTCGGGTGATGTTGGTCAGCCGCGTGCCAAAGGTGAACCCGTGCACCCGCGCCCAGCCTGCGCCGCGCGCATTCGACACCGCATGCAGAAAATGCAGGATTATACGGCTATACTGGCTCATGGAGCCGGAAATGTCGCACAGCGCGACCAGGTTGGGATAACGCAGGCGCGGCCCTTTGTGGCGCAGCACCCCCATCTCGCCACCCCGCCGCATCGCGGCCCGCAGCGTCGCGCGCGCGTCCACACGGCCCTGCACAGCCCTTTGCTGGCGGCGCGTGCGGATCGGCTCCACCGCCATCGACATACGTGCCAGCATGGCCTTGGCCTGCGCCATCTCGTCTGTGCTCATCTGCTCGAAATCCAGCGTGCGCAGCCGTTCCTCGCCGCTCATGGTCAGCGACGCGTCGACCTCGATCTCGGTGCCGCCTTCCTCTTCTTCGGGCAGCGCGATGTCGTCGCCCAATCCGTCGAGCAATGCCTCCGCCGCCCGCTTTTCCGCCGATTGCGCGCCACGGTCCTCCTGCACCCCGCGCACCGCGGGCACCATCGCGGCCATCATGTGTTCAAGGTATCGCGGGTCGCGCCAATAAAGCCGAAACACCTGCGCAAAGACCGCCCGGTGCTCGGGCCGGGACACAAAACAGGCGTGCAACGTCCAGTAAAAATCCCGCCGCTCAGTAAAGCCTGCCGCCTCCACCGCCCGGATCGCATCCAGTACGCGCCCCGGCCCGATCCGCAGCCCCGCCCGGCGCAAGGCACCGGCAAAATGGGTGATATTGCCCGCAAGCCGCGGTGTTTCGGGCAGGTCGAGCGGTGCGTATTCAGGCATCTGTTGCCGTCGGGGCCAGCGTCGAACCGGGGGCCAGCCCCCGGACCCCCGAGGTATTTTTAGCCAGAAGAAGCATACGGTCGGCAGCTTGTTCGGGGGTCAGGTCGGTGACATCGAGCACGTGGGCGCCGTCGGGCAGAAACAGGGTCTCACGCTCGCGAAGTGACAGTAGGATGTCGACATCCGTCAACTTGGCGCCGCCAAACCGCGCCGGTTCGGTCAGGCGCGCTACGTTCTCCTCAACCGACAGCTCCAGCACAAAGCACACCAGCGGCGCGCCCCGGTCCCGGGCCAGATCCAGCGTCGGCTGAAACAGCCGCGCCGCATCCGCATTGCCCGCCGACAGCGCATCGGTCAGTACGATGGGTATCTCCGGCGGCAGGGCGCGCGCATGGGCCAGGATCACGCCCCGGACCTCTTCGCGCAGCGCTTTGCTTTCTGGCGTGTCACGCGCGTAGAGCGCGCGAGCCGCATCCAGCATCAGGTGATTGTGTATGAGCCGCCCGCCGATCCGGTCCGCAACGATCCGGCCCACGGCCTGTTTGCCCGCCCCGGGCCAACCGCCGATGTGAATGATCGGGGCGACTGGCATCACGCGGGCTCAAGCGACGCCTTGGCCTCGTCCAAGAGCCGCTTGGCCTCCGAGCCCTGCAGCTTTGCAATGTCGTCTTGGTACTTCAGGATCGCACCCAACGTGTCCGCGATCACCTCGGGGCTGAGGTTGATCATGTCGAGTGCAAGCAGGCACTTGGCCCAGTCGATGGTCTCGGCCACGCCAGGTTTCTTGAACAGATCCTCGGTGCGCAGCCGCTGGACGAAGGCCACGACCTCGCGGCTCAGCGCCTCGGCAGCCTCGGGCGCGCGCGCGGCCAGGATCGCCATCTCGCGGTCGAAATCGGGGTAATCGACCCAGTGATAGAGACACCGGCGTTTGAGCGCATCATGCACCTCGCGCGTGCGGTTGGACGTGACAACCACGATGGGCGGTTCGGGTGCCACCACGGGCCCAAGTTCAGGGATCGTGACCTGAAAATCGCTCAGCGCCTCCAGCAGGAACGCCTCAAACGGCTCGTCGGTGCGGTCCAGCTCGTCGATCAACAGAACAGGCGCACCGTTTTCATCGGGTCGCATGGCTTGCAACAACGGGCGCTCGATCAGGTAGTCGTCCGAAAAAAGCTCGGTCTGCAGGGCGGACCTATCCGCCGCGCCCGCCGCCTCAGCGGTGCGGATGGCCACCATCTGGGCCGCGAAATTCCACTCGTAGACGGCCGAAGTCGCATCCAGCCCTTCGTAGCACTGCAACCGGATCAACCGACGCCCCAACGAGGATGCCAGCGCCTTGGCGATCTCGGTCTTGCCGACACCCGCCTCACCCTCCAAAAACAGCGGCCGCCCAAGTTGCAACGCCAAAAACACCACCGTGCCCAGCGCGCGGTCGCAGACATACCCCTCGCCCTCCAGCATCTGTTGCACCGCATCGATCGAGCTTGGTTTTGTCACCTGGCACCTCCGCCCGACCAACCTGCACCCCCAGCGCCGCACGTCAAGCCCAAGAGGTCTCGCCCGCGTTGACCTGATTCGTCACAAATGGCATGGTGCCACCAGACCTTAACCATCACGCGGCAATAAGACCGCGAGAGGCAAAGCGGCAGAGATCATGACGATGACCCCACGGGCAGGTGCATCATGCGCATAAAGGCGGTGACCTGCGTCAAAAACGAAGGGCCGTTCCTGCTGGAATGGATCGCCTACAACCGTCTGATCGGGGTCACCGACCACCTGTTCTTTTCCAACGACTGCACCGACAAGACCGACCACCTGCTGGACAAGCTGAAAGAGCATGGCGTGGTAGGCCACCTGCCCAACCCGGCCAAGGGACGGTCGATGCAGGTCGAAGCGCTGCGCGAAGCGCGCGAGATGGAAAAACCCGACCCTGCCGACTGGCTTTGGATCGCGGATGTGGATGAGTTTCTCAATATCCACGTGGGCAACCACACCATCCCCGACCTGATCGAGGCCTGTGGCGGGCCCAAGGCGATCTCAATCACCTTTCAGTTCATGGCCAATGCCGGGATCGAGGCGTTCGAAGACCGCCCCGTGATCGAACAGTTCACCAAAACCCACAATCCCGACCTGTGGTGCGGCGACACGGCGATCGAGGTGAAATCGCTGATCCACACCTCTTACCCGCTGCGCCGCATCGGCGCGCACCGGCCCTACATCCTGAAAAAGGCGCCGCGCAAGCTGCGCAAGCCGCATTGGACCGATGGCTCGGGCCGTCAGGTGCCGCGCCAGTTTATGCACGCGATGAACAAACGCCGCTTTCACCGTTTTCCGGCCCATGGCGCGCGCAAATTTGCCACGCTCAACCACTATGCGCTGCGGTCGCTCGACAGCTACCTGGTCAAAAATGACCGCGGCGATGTGAACCGCATCTACCGCTATTTCGACGACACCTACTGGCGCGAGCGCAACGATCAGGCGTGGGAGGACACCAGCATCCTGCGCATGGCCCCTGCCCTGCACGCCGAAATGGACGCGCTCAAGGCGCTGCCAGGGGTAGCGGAGCTGCACGAAGAGGCGGTGCACCTGCACAGCGCGCACATTGCCCGGCTCAAGAAGCTGGAACACTTTCAAGAGCTTGCAGACATCGTGCGCCGCGCCAGCCAATACTCCCCGCCCGAGGCGGAGATGCGCCAACTGATCGGGTTGCCCGCATGACGCACGAAGGGACACAGCGGCCCATGATCCTGCACATCGGCCTGCCCAAGACGGCGACCACCACGCTGGCGCGCGCCCTGCGGCGCGCGGGGCTCAAGACCGCCGATTGGCGCATGCGCCGGCACCAGACCGAAAACGAGGCTCTGCACGACCAGATGGTCGGCGAAATCCTCTACGAAGGGTACTACCGCAAGGGCGACCCGCTGCACTATTTCGCGGGCTTCGACGCCATTGCGGAAATGAGCGCGCTGGGTCAGGGCCGCAATTTCTGGCCGCAGACCGACTGGGGCCTGCTCGATGCGATCCGCACCCGGCACCCGCAGGCGAAATTCCTGCTGTCGGCGCGCGCGCCCGCTGACGTCGCCGACAGCATGCTGCGCTGGAATTCGCTGGGCACCGACCGGCTGCCGCGCCACCCGGTGCCGGGCTTGCCCGCAGGCTACGGCACATCCGCCGCCGAATTGGCGCGCTGGGTGGCGGGCCATTACGCGTTTTGCCGCCGCGTCTTTGCCGGATCGGACCAATTCCTCGCCTATGACCCGGCCGCGCCAGATGCCGCCGCCCGCATCGGCGCCTTTATCGGCCGCGACCTGCCGTGGTGGGGCCAGTCCAACGTCAACCACGCCACGCCGCCCCTGACACAGGCCTCCTGACATGCGCATCACCCTGCTCGTCGGCCCGACCGAAGACGGCTCCAGCCGGTTTCGCACCATCCTCAAGGCGCACGGCCAGATGCTGGAAAAGCACGGGGTCATTGTCCCCGACTGGAACCACATCCGCGTCTACATGGCCTGCGCAGACGAAGATCTGGTCACCATCGTCCGCTTCAAACGCGGGTTTGAACGGCGCCTTGCCCAAGACGCGCTTTACGGTGAGATCACCCAGCAACTGACCGAGGCGGCGGCAAAAAAGCCCGACCACCTGATCCTGTCCACCGGCCATTTCGGCGCCATGCTCTGCCGCGAGGCCGAGTTGCAGCGTCTCAAGGACCTGCTCGCACCGCATAGCTCAGACATCCGCATCGTCGCCCACGTGCGCGAACAGTCCCACATCCTTGCGGGTCACTACGCCCAACGTGTGCTCGAAGGGCGCAGGCACGATCTGACCCGCGAACTGGATCTGGCCCAATCGCCGGACCGTTGGTGGGACGCATCGCTCGCCGCCTACGAGGAACAGGACCCCATCTTTGGCCTCTTCAACCACGTGCAGGCGCCACCGCAATGGCTCGACTATGCGGCGATGGTCGACTTTTGGGAGGATACGTTTGGCAAAGGGTCGGTGACCCTGCGCCCGCTCGACATGGACACGCTCTATGGCCCGCGCGGCGCGGATGAGATCAACGCCATCCTCGGCACCGACATCTCGATCCCCGACACCAAGGACGAAAAGCCCGAAAAACAGCCCCCCGCGCCGTTTGTCGCCCGCACGCGCGAATTTAACGACAACCTGATCCGCTACATGCAAGCCACCAACCTCGCCGTGCCGCGCGATCTCTGGCGCCTCTTGCGCGCGGAATTTGTGGTGGGTGGCAAGCCCATCGACCCCGGCAGCCTTTATCCAATCTCCGAACGGTTCGCAGCCGACAATGCCGCCCTGATCAAACGCTTCCCGGCGGTCAAAGACGCGCTTGGCGACGTGCCGAAGAAATCCAAACTCTGGACCGAAGCCGACCCCAAACGCGGCTTCCGCGCCAGCCAGTACCTGACCGCGTTCGATTTCCGCCTGCGCCGCAATTCCCGCAACGCGGCAGAGCTGCGCGCCGAACGCGCCGCTGTCACCCAAACGGCCACCAAATTCGACGAAATCCTGCCCGAAGCCGCCGATGACACAGCCGCCCGCGAGGCGCGCGAACGGCTCCTCAAAATGGTCGAGGTCAACCACCAGATCGTGCTCTCGACCCAGATCAACCCGCACAACAACCTCATCAAACTGCCCGAGGACGAGGAACGCAAACCCTACACCCCGATGCCCCCGCGCAAGCTGGCCAAAAACAGCACCGGGCGCGTCATCGTCGGCTGCATGAAGAACGAGGCGCCCTACATCACCGAATGGGTCGCCTATCACCGCGCCATCGGCGTCGACAACTTCCTGATTTACACCAACGATTGCACCGACGGGACCTCCGAAATCCTCGACCGGTTGCAAGAGATGGGCGTGCTCCAGCACCGCAACAACGACACCTGGCGCGGCAACTCTCCGCAGCAGCACGCGCTGAACCAGGCACAGCAAGAACCGGTGATCCGCAACGCCGACTGGATCATCCACATCGACGTGGACGAGTTTATCAACGTGCGCACCGGCAACGGCACGCTGGATGACTTCTTTGCCAAGGTGCCCGATGCGACCAATGTCGCTATGACCTGGCGGCTCTTTGGCCACAACGGCGTCACCGCCCTCGCCGATGAGTTCGTCATCGACCAGTTCGACCACTGCGCCCCCGCCTACTGCCCCAAACCGCACACCGTCTGGGGCTTCAAGACAATGTTCAAGAACATGGGCGCTTACCGCAAATTCAGCTGCCACCGCCCCAACGGCCTGCAGGACGGGTTCGAGGACAAGGTGCGCTGGGTCAACGGCTCGGGCACCGACATCACGCCCGCGACAGCCAAAAACGGCTGGCGCAGCTCGAAAAAGACCATCGGCTACGACCTGATCCAGCTCAACCACTATGCCCTGCGCTCGGCCGAAAGCTTTCTGATCAAACGCCAGCGCGGCCGCGCGCTGCACGTGGATCGCTCCATCGGGATCAACTACTGGATCCGCATGGACTGGTCCGATTTCCGCGACCTCACGATCAAACGCAACGTGCCCCGCCTGCGCGCCGAATATGACCGGCTGATGCAGGACGACCGCTTGCGCGACCTGCACGCCCAGGGCCTCAAATGGCACCGCGCCAAGGCCGATGAGCTGCACGACATGCCTGAATTTCAGGAACTCTACGCCCAGGCACTCAAGGTCAAACTGACTGAAAGCGAACGGGTCGCCTATGCCCTCGCCCTCGACATGGATAGCTGACATGGACGGCCGCACTCCACCGCCCAAAGGCTACGTGAGCTCCCGCAACGTGCAATTCCCCTGGCGCGGCGCCATCATCGGACCCCACATCCGCGCCAAGCTGCAATCCGACAGCTACGAGGCCAAAGAGGCCGAGGCCGCCTTGCGCATGGTCCGCCCCGGCGATGTGGTGATGGAACTGGGCGGCGGCATCGGCTTTATGTCCGCCATCCTGTCGAAAAACCGCGATGTCGACCACATCCACGTGTTCGAGGCCAACGCCGCCCTCGTCGACTATATGCACGAAACCCACGCGGCCAACGGTCTGAAAAACATCACCGTCCACCACGCCGTGCTGGGCAAACGCAAGGGCACCGCCCCCTTCTACGTGCGCAAACAGTTCATGGCCTCCTCGCTCGATGAAAAGGACGGTATGGACGTGATCGACACTCAACAGGTCGAGGTTCGCAACGCCAAATCCGCGATCAAGGCGATCAAACCCACCTTCCTCATTTGCGACATCGAAGGCGCCGAGGCGCAGGTGATCCCGCTCCTTGACCTGTCTACCGTGCGCACCGCGGTCGTCGAACTGCACCCGCAATGGATCGGCCCCGAAGGCGTCAACACGGTCTTTCGCGCCTTCATGGACGCAGGACTGGCCTACGCCCCGCGCCAATCGATGCGCAAAGTTGTCACCTTCCGCCGCGCCTGGCCGCTCAAGTGACCCACCTCGCCCTGCTCACCGTCCGCAACGAGGCGGCGTTCCTGCTCGAATGGCTGGCCCATCACCGCGCCGTGGGGTTCGATGATGTCCTCGTCTTTTCAAACGATTGCGATGACGGCACCGACACAATGCTGGACCGGCTGGCAGATCTCGGCTGGCTCACCCACATCCGCAATGACGGCCCCTATGACCAGGGCGGCATCCAATTCACGGCGATGAAACGCGCGGCTAAGCTCGATCCGGTGAAATCCGCCAACTGGATCCTTGCCCTCGACATCGACGAATTTGTCAACATCCACGCGGGCGATGGCACGCTCAATGCCCTGCACGCCGCTTTGCCCGACGCCACCGCCATCACGCTCACCTGGCGGCTCTTTGGCAACAATGGCGAGGTGCGCTTTCGCGACGCGCCGGTGACCGAAACCTTCCGCAAGGCCGCACCAGAGGTGCTCTACTGGCCCTGGCGCGCGTCGATGTTCAAGACGCTCTACCGCAACGATGGCACCTACGCCAAACCCGGGGTGCACCGCCCGCGTGCGCCCGACCAGCACCGCCTGGCCGACGCACATTGGTACGACAGTCACGGCCGCCTGCTCGACGACCAGTTCAAAACCCGCCGCGTGTTTTCAAACTTTGGCCGGCCCAATTACGGCCTAGCCCAGATCAACCACTACGCGCTCGGGGCGATGGAAAGCTACGTGCTCAAAGCCGCCCGCGGCCGCGCGGTGCATGCGGGCGACGTGCTCGGCATGGATTACTGGACCGAACGCAACTTTTGCGCAGAGACCGACGACACGATCCGCCGCTACGACGCCGCCCGCGACGCGCATCTGGCCGAATTGACAGCCGACCCCGCGCTGGCAGACCTGCACAACGCCGCCGTCGCCTGGCGCAAAGAAAAGTTCGACGCCCTGATGCAAGAAGAACCCTACCGCGCCCTCTTTGGCCGTCTGCTGATGACCCCGCCGACGCGCCCCGTGACCCAAAAGGCCGCCCAGTTCATGGTCGCCTTCGCCAACCGCGCCAAGGCTGCGCAGGCACAGTAGCCTCTAACTTTCTCCAAATTTATGCCTAAGTCTCGCGGTATCCCTGCGCCCAAACCTGCGCGCATAGCAGGGCACCGAGGACAAGAGCATGGCTGACGACACCGTCACATTCGATCCCGATCTGGCCGACCTGCCCAAAGGCGCCTGGCTGACACGGCTGTCACACGTCGCTGAGGATCATGGCTTTTTCAACGCGCTCGGCCGCCGCCACTTTGCCGCCCACGTGCGCCGCAGCGACACGCTTTTGGTCACGTTCGAAACGGTGCAGGGCATGCGCGCGCTGTCGGACAGGGATGAACCCATCGGCTGGTCCATGGTCCGGGCCGAGGGCTGGTCGCACCTGCTGCTGGCCTGCGACGGCGACACCTGGTTTCGCGACCGCGCTGTCTTTGGCCTCTTTGACACGCTGATCGACCAGGGGTTTTTCGACGCCTTCGACACCGTGCTGTTTTACGGCGCGGGCCCGTGCGGCTATGCTGCAGCCGCCTATTCCGTTGCCGCCCCGGGCGCGCGCGTGATCGCCGTGCAGCCACAGGCCACGCTCGATCCGCGCATCACCGAATGGGATGACCGGTTCACCGACATGCGCCGCACCGACTTCACCTCGCGCTACGGCTACGCGCCCGACATGCTGGACGCCTGCGACCATGCCTTTGTGCTCTATGATCCGGCCGAGCGGCTCGATGCAATGCATGCCGCGCTGTTCACGCGCCCCGGTGTGACCAAATTGCGCCTGCGCCACATGGGCGACGCGATCCAAAGCGCGCTCATGGAAATGGACGTGCTTAGCACGCTCTTTACCGCGGCGGCTGCGGGCACGCTGGACGCTGCGGCCTTTGCCAGCCTCTACCGCGCGCGGCGCGACAACCGCGGCTACCTGCGTCGCCTGCTGGCGGCCACCGATGCGCGCGAAACCACCGGTTTGTCGCGACACTTGTGCAACAACGTGACCGCCCGGCTCAGCCCCGCACCGCGCTTTGAACGCCGCCTGGCCGAGATCAAGCGCGCCCGCAACCAGACCGAGCCCGCCGCGCTTTAACCCCACGCCGCGCCATGCTAGGGCCAGCCCATGACGACGCTGACCCTGACCCGTCCGGACGATTGGCACCTGCACCTGCGCGACGGTGCCATGTTGCGCGCCGTGCTGCCCTGGACCGCGCGCGATTTTGCCCGCGCCATCATCATGCCCAATCTGGTGCCGCCCGTGGTCACCGCCGCCCAGGCGGCTGCCTACCGCGACCGTATCCTTGCCGCGCTGCCGGACGAAATGGCGTTTGAGCCGCTGATGACGCTCTATCTGACCGAAGACACCGATCCCGACGATGTCGCCGCCGCCCACGACAGCGGGCTGGTCAAAGCGGTCAAGCTCTATCCCGCAGGCGCGACCACCAACTCGGCCTCTGGCGTGACGGATTTTGCGAAAATCCGCGCCACGCTCGACCGGATGGCCCGGATCGGACTGCCGCTCTGCATTCATGGCGAGGTGACGGATCCCGACATCGACATCTTTGACCGCGAGGCGGTGTTCATCGACCGCGTCCTCGACCCGATCCGCCGCAGCACTCCGGGGCTGAAGGTGGTTATGGAGCACATCACTACGCGCGACGCGGTGGACTATGCCCGCGCACAGGACGCCACGCTGGGCGCCACGATCACCACGCACCATTTGGTGATCAACCGCAACCACATCCTCGCGGGCGGCATCCGGCCGCATTACTACTGCCTGCCGGTGGCCAAACGCGAGGAACACCGCCTCGCCCTGCGCGCCGCCGCCACCAGCGGTGAGACGCGGTTTTTCCTCGGCACTGACAGCGCGCCCCACACCGACCCGGCCAAGCTGCAAGCTTGCGGTTGCGCGGGTTGCTTCACCGCGCCCAACACGCTGCCCATCCTCGCCCACGTCTTCGAAGAGGAGGGCGCCCTGGACCATCTCAATGCCTTTACCTCGCAAAACGGCCCCGGCTTCTACGGCCTACCGGAAAATCCAGACACCATCACCCTGACCAAAACCCCACCCGACATCCCCGACCAGATCGCCACCGAGGACGGTCCCGTCACCGTCTTCGACCCCGGCTTCGCGCTAGAATGGCGCGTCACCTGACCCCGCCAAACAACCCCAACAAAGGCGTACCCCCCCTTCATCTTGCCAAATAAACTCCCGCCCACTGCCCGACAGGTGGCTTTGCCACCGAAAGGGGAGGCGCCCACAGTCCCCTCCACGCACCACGACCGATCAAACGCCCGCTTCATTTCGCCAAAAAAACCGCCGCCGTAGGCTCCCGCACCCTCCACCAGCACAACACCGGACCAAACGCACCATGATCCCCACCAGCGCCCCCGCCCCCGCCGACATCGCCCGCCTCACCGCCCGCATTCTGATCGAGGCGCAGGCCGTGCACTTCAACGCAGCCGACCCGTTCACGCTCGCCTCCGGCCTGCCCAGCCCGACCTATATCGATTGCCGCCGGCTCATCTCGCACCCTCGCATCCGCACCACGCTGATGGATTTTCTCACCGCCACGATCATGCGCAACGCAGGCTTCGAGGCGTTTGACAACGTCGCGGGCGGGGAAACCGCCGGCATCCCCTTTGCCGCCATGGTCGCCGAACGCATGGCCCTGCCGATGACCTATGTGCGCAAAAAGCCAAAAGGCTACGGCAAAAACGCCCGCATCGAAGGCGAAATGACCCCCGGCCAGCGCGTGCTGTTGATCGAGGACATGACCACCGATGGCGGCTCAAAACTCAGCTTTGTCGACGCCATCCGCGACACCGGCGCCACCTGCGCGCATACAGGCGTGATCTTCTCCTACGGCATCTTCCCCGAGATCAGCAAAACCCTGGGCGATCACGGCGTCACCCTGCACAGCCTGTGCACCTGGTGGGACGTGCTGGCCGAGGCCAAGCGCCAAGCGGTCTTTGACGATGAGACGCTGCAAGGCGTCGAAGAGTTCTTGCACGACCCCCGCGCCTGGCAGGCCGCGCGCCGCTGAACCACGCCGAAAAATCGCAAAATCTTAAAGAAACCTTAATCCGCAATTCTGTGCATAACTGCGATTCTCTTGGGCACTCCCCCAGACATGTGGTAGTGTCAGGCAAGAACACGACGACATATAGAAAAGTGTAAACCGCGTTTTTTGCCGATCCACTGGGTTTTACACAGAGTTGCTCATGGGTTTTCAATCGCCCCGCCTCTGTGGCACATGCCCGGTCAATCGATCCAAAGAACATCGAGCAGGGAGTGGGGGCATGAACGAAATAAGCACAATCAATCCAACCGGCGTGGCCGTGCAAGACGCCGAAACCATGCCCCACTCCATCGAGGCCGAACAACAGCTTCTGGGCGCGATCCTCACCAACAACGACATCTACGACCGCGTGGCCAGCGTCATTTCGGCCGATCACTTCTATGACCCGGTGCACGCGCGCATCTTCGACATCGCCGCCGCCCGCATCGCCAAAAACAACCTCGCCAGCCCCGTGACACTCAAGGCGTTTATGGAAGACGACGAGGGGCTCGCGGAACTGGGCGGCCCCGCCTATCTCGCCCGCCTCGCCGGCGCGGCGATCAGCGCGTTCGCAGTGCGCGACTACGCGCAGATGATCTACGATCTCGCCGTGCGCCGCGACCTGATCCAACTGGGCCGCGATATCTCGGCCAAGGCGGCCAAGGTCGATGTCGCCTCCGAACCCAAAGAGCAGATCGTCGAAGCCGAACAGGCGCTCTACAAGCTCGCCGAACAGGGCACATCCGAGGGTGGTTTTCAAAGCTTTCTCAAGGCGGTAACGGACGCAGTGAATGTCGCCAACGCTGCCTATCAGCGCGACGGCGGCCTCGCGGGCATCGCCACCGGTCTCGTCGATCTCGACAAAAAACTGGGCGGGCTGCATTCATCGGATCTGCTGATCCTCGCCGGCCGCCCGTCGATGGGCAAGACGTCGCTTGCGACCAATGTGGCCTTCAACATCGCCAAAGCCTACCGCAAGGGCATCAAACCTGACGGCAGCGAAGGCGCGATCGAAGGCGGCGTGGTCGGCTTCTTCTCGCTCGAGATGAGTGCCGAACAGCTCGCCGCGCGCATCCTGTCCGAGGCCGCCGAAGTGCCCAGCGAACAGATCCGCCGCGGCGACATGACCGAGGCCGAGTTCCGCCGCTTTGTCGAAGCCGCCAAAGCGCTCGAGGCCTGCCCGCTCTACATCGACGACACGCCCTCGATCCCCATCGCGCAACTGGCCGCCCGCGCCCGGCGGCTGAAACGGACCCACGGGCTCGACCTGCTGATCGTCGACTATGTCCAGCTGGTGCGCGGCACCTCTGACAACCGCGTGCAGGAGATCGGCGAGATCTCCATGGGCCTCAAAGCCATCGCCAAAGAGCTGTCGATCCCCGTCATCGGCCTCTCGCAGCTTTCTCGTCAGGTGGAAAGCCGCGACGACAAGCGCCCGCAACTCAGCGACCTGCGCGAATCCGGCTCCATCGAACAGGACGCCGACGTGGTGATGTTTGTGTTCCGCGAGGAATACTACAAGGAACGCGAAAAGCCCGGCGATCACGACCTCGAAGCCATGGGCAAGTGGCAAGAGGAGATGGAACGCCTGCACGGCCGCGCCGAAGTGATCATCGGCAAACAGCGCCACGGCCCCATCGGCACCGTCGATCTCAGCTTTGAGGGGCGCTTCACCCGCTTCGGTAACCTCGTTCGGGCCTATCAGCAAGACAGCAACGACGTCGGCTTTTGATGCGCCGCCGGGCCCTGCTGCAATCGCTTGCCGCTGGGCTGACCCTGCCGGGACACATGTCAATGGCGCAACCCACCCTCTACCTCCCGCCCGAAGAGGCGTCGCACGCCGCCACGCTGATGATGTGGCCGGCCTCCCGCCGCGTCTACCGCGACGCCACCTTTCTGCGGATGGTGCAGGACACCATCGCCGAGGTGGCAAACACCATCGCCGCGTTCGAACCGGTCTATCTGCTGGCCCATCCGGACCTGCACAGCGTGATCCGGCCGCAGGTCAGCGCGGGCGTCACGCTGTGGGACATCCCGACCGAAGACCTCTGGGCGCGCGACGCGGGCCCGCTGATGGCGTTTCAGGGCGACGATCTGGTGGTCAGCCACATCGCCTTCAACGGCTGGGGCGGCAAACAGGTGCACGCCAAGGATGGCCAAATCGCCGCCCGCGTGGCGCAGCGGATGGGCCTGCCGCGGGTCGCCTCGGGCGTGGTGGGGGAGGCGGGCGGCCTCGATCACGACGGCCACGGCACCCTGATCGCGCATGAAAGCAGCTGGATCATCGCCAACCGCAACCCCGGCCTGAGCCGGGCGGAGATCGAGGCGCGGCTTCTCGCGGCCTACGGCGCCGACCGGATGATCTGGGCGCCGGGGCTGGCGGGCGAGGACATCACCGATTACCACATCGACAGCCTCGCGCGCTTCACCGGCCCGGGCCGCGTGCTGATCAACCTGCCCGATGATCCCGACCCGCGCGACCCGTTCCACAGGGCCGCGTCGGACACCCACGACATCCTCGCAGCAGTGGGGCTCGACCTCACGGTCATCCCCGAACCCAACCGACGGCGTGTGCGCCACGCTGATTTCGTGGCCTCCTACGCCAACTACTACGCCTGTAACGGTGCGATCATCGCTGCGCAATTCGGTGACCCCGACACCGACGCCATCGCGGCAGAGACTCTGGCCCGCCACTATCCCGGGCGCGAGGTGATCATGCTGAATGTCGATAATTTGGGCGAAATCGGCGGCGGCATCCACTGCGCCACACAACAAATACCCGCCTGACGCGCACGTCATTGGACAGCGCATCGCGACCATGGCTTGATGCAAGGCATGCGCCTCATCGCAGTTCTGCTCTTCGGCCTGATCGGCACGTCCCTCTCCGCCCAAAACGGGATTGAGGTGGATGTGGAGCTTGTGCTTGCCGTCGATGTCTCGCGGTCGATGCAGCCTTTTGAGCTGGAAATCCAACGCCGCGGATACGCCGCCGCGCTCGCCAGTGACGAGGTCGCGCGCGCCATCGCCAAAGGCCCGTTGGGTCGCATCGCGCTGACCTATGTGGAATGGGCTGGCAGCTACGATCAACGCACCGTGGTGCCCTGGACCCTGATCGAAACGCAAAGTCAGGCCCGCGCCGTTGCCGACAAACTGGTGCTCAACTTCTCCGAAGGGATGCGCCGCACCTCGATCTCGGGCGCGCTGGCCTTTGCCGCGGCCGAGATCGACGCCAACGGCTATGACGGGCTGCGCCGTGTCATCGACATCTCGGGCGACGGGCCCAACAATATGGGGCTGGGTGTGACAGCGGCTCGGGACAAGGTTCTGGCCGCGGGCATCACCATCAACGGCCTGCCGCTCCTGACCCGCGACGACAGCCTGTTTTCGCGCTGGGACATCCCCGATCTCGACGCGTATTATCGCGCCTGCGTCATCGGCGGGCCGGGCGCCTTTGTGTTGCCCGTCACCGACTGGGCCGAGTTCGAAGCCGCCGTGCGCCGCAAGCTGGTGCTCGAAATTGGCACCGGCCCCAGCCTGCTCTGGCACGCGCAAAGCGCCGCCCCCTACAACTGCCGCATCGGCGAAGAGATCTGGGACCGCAACCGCGCCATCTTCGCCGAACCTTGACGCAGCATTTCCCGCGCACCCCGCGAAAAAGCGGCGCGCCCCCCTTTCGCAGGCGGCACTTGCCTGCCACAACGCGGGGCATGACATCGGCCACGCTCACCATCGACCTCAGCGCAATCCAGCGCAATTACACCGCTCTGGCCCGCGCTTCGGGCGTCGAGACGGCGGCGGTTGTCAAGGCGAGCGGCTACGGCCTTTCGGCCCCGCACGTGGCCCGCGCACTGATGGAGGTGGGCGCGCGCCAGTTCTTTGTCGCCACCGCGCAAGAAGGCGCTGACCTGCGCCACGGCATCGGCTTTGGCCCGGAAATCCACGTGTTTTCCGGCCACATGGACGGCGACACCGACGCGATCCGCTCGGCCCACCTGATCCCGCACCTCAACTCCGTCGACCAGATGCTGCGCCATGTCGAGGCGCTGCCGGGCGCCCCCTTTGCGATCCAGCTCGACAGCGGCATGAACCGGCTGGGGATGGAGCCGGCCGAATGGTCCGCCGTGCGCGACATCGCCATCGCCCAGGGGCCAGTGATGCTGATGTCGCACCTGGCTTGCGCTGATGAGCCTGACCACCCGATGAACGCCCAGCAGCTTGATTGCTTTCGCGGCATGACCGACGGCATCGACATCCCCCGCTCGCTGGCGGCCACGGGTGGCATCTTGCTTGGCCCCGAATACCACTTTGACCTCACCCGTCCTGGCATCGGCCTCTATGGCGGCCTGCCCTATGTCGACGCGGTCCCGGTGGTCAGCCTCGATCTGCCGGTGATCCAGATCCGCGAGGTCAACCCGGGCGAAACCGTAGGCTACGGCAACAGCTGGACCGCCCGCGCGCCCGCGCGCATCGCCACCGTGTCGGGCGGCTATGCCGATGGGCTGATCCGGGCCATGGGCCCGCGCGCAATGATGCACGCCGCGGGCACCCCCTGCCCGGTGGTGGGGCGCGTGTCGATGGACCTGATCACCGTCGATGTCAGCCACCTCGATGCAGCACCCGACAGCCTGCAACTGATGGGCCGCCACCAATCGGTCGACACCGTTGCCGACGCCGCAGGCACCATCGGCTACGAAATCCTCACCGCCCTCGGGGGGCGGTACGACCGGGTCTACAGCGCATGACCGCACCGCTCACCTGGCTTGCCGCGCTTGGCCGCGCCACGCTGGCCCTGCTTGCTGCCATCGGGCGGGTGACGATGTTTGCGGGCGGCGCCTTCGGCCACATGGCCCGCCCACCGTTTTACCCGCGCGAGTTCGCGCTGGCGCTGCTGAACATCGGCTGGCTGTCACTGCCCGTGGTGGGGCTCACCGCCATCTTCACCGGTGGCGCACTGGCGCTGCAGATCTACGCGGGCGGCGCGCGCTTCAACGCCGAGGCGGTGGTGCCCCAGATCGTCGCCATCGGCATGGTGCGCGAACTGGGCCCGGTACTTGTGGGACTGATGATCGCCGCCCGCGTCACCTCCTCCATCGCCGCCGAGATCGCGACCATGAAGGTCACTGAACAGATCGACGCGCTGGTCACGCTCAGCACCCACCCGATGAAATACCTCACCGCCCCGCGCGTGCTGGCGGCCACCCTGGTGGTGCCTCTTCTGGTCGCCGTGGGCGACATCATCGGCATCTTCGGCGGCTACGCGGTGGCCACCGGCACGCTGGGCTTCAACGCCGCCGCCTACGTCGAAAACACCGTGGACTTCCTCGAAGCCCGCGACATCGTCTCTTCGCTGGCCAAAGGGGCGGTCTTCGGCTGCATCGCCGCCACCATGGGCTGCTATTTCGGCATGAACTCCGGCCGCGGTGCCCAGGGCGTGGGCCGCGCCACCAAAGGCTCGGTCGAAGCCGCCGCAATCTTGATCCTCGCCGCCAACTTCGTGCTCACGGGGGTATTCTTCTCGCTATGATCCTCCTGCAACACAGCGGTCTCAGCGCCAGAATACAGCAGCACGCCTCGCCACGTTATCATCAGTCGCCCAACGCCCCAACTTCTTCTGGCCGAAAATACCTCCGCCGGAGGCTCCCACGCGCGCAGCCAAAACAGACACCAGATCAAACGCCCCACCCCTCAGAGCTTCATTTCGCCAAATAAACCGCCGCCGGAGGCTCCCACAATCGCACCCCGCACTGACCCATGATCAAACTCGATAACGTCCACAAAGCCTTTGGCCCCAACCACGTCCTGCGCGGCGTTGACTTCGACATCGAACGGGGCACCTCGATGGTGATCATCGGCGGGTCAGGCACCGGCAAATCGGTGGCGCTCAAATGCATCCTCGGGCTCATCACCCCCGACAGCGGCACCATCACCGTGGATGGCCAAGCCAACACCAGCGGTGACCGCGACGCCTTCCTGGCCCGCTTCGGGATGTTGTTCCAAGGCGCGGCGCTGTTTGATTCACTGCCTGTCTGGCACAACGTCGCCTTCCGCCTGATGCGCGGCAGCCTCGCCCGCCCCCGCGACGAAGCCCGCGACATCGCCATCGAAAAGCTGCGCCGCGTGGGCCTGACAGCGGATGTGGCCGACCGCTTCCCGGCCGAGCTGTCGGGCGGCATGCAAAAACGCGTCGGCCTCGCCCGCGCCATCGCCGCCGAACCCGAGATCATCTTTTTCGACGAACCCACCACCGGGCTCGACCCGATCATGGCGGGCGTGATCAACGACCTGATCCGCGAAATCGTCACCGAGATGGGCGCCACCACGATGACCATCACCCACGACATGAGGTCGGTGCGCACCATCGCTGACACCGTGGCGATGCTGCACGCGGGCAAGATCCGCTGGACCGGCCCGGTGGCCGAGATGGACGAGGCGGGCGATCCCTATGTCGACCAGTTCATCCACGGCCGCGCCAACGGCCCGATTGAGGCGGTTAGGTAAACCAGGAGGCACGGCATGCCACGCATCGAAACATTGCTCCACGACATCGACGCGCACCTGCGCCGCGCCGCGGCTCTGCAAACGCCGGCACGCACCTCCCTGACCGCGGCGCAGGTGCAATTGCGCTGGCCGCGCTACTGGAATTTTGACGCCGTGCACGCCGCGCTGACCCTGCGGCTGCTGGAAAAACTCCACCAACTGCGCTTGGCGGTGGTGGATGGCGGCTTTGGATGTCTCACGCTCACCATTGAAATCGAAGACCTGCCGCCCGAAGACGCCCGCGCGCTGGCCGAACGCATCTTCGCCGATGCGCAGATCGCCAAACTGATTGAACAGGCAGGCCAAGTGCGCGTCAGTCGCACCCGCACAGCCGACACCCAGTTGAGCGACGCAGCATCCGCGCTCACCAGCGCCGATGAAACGCGCGTGCGCCTTTGTGTCGAAACCGCCGAAGAGGCCTTGGGCATCACCCCGTCCGCCAACACCTCCCTGCCAGAGCGCATCCGCGACATAGAGGCCCAAGCCGAGACACGACACAAGCCCAGCAGCGCCAAGGCGGACAAAGCCGAAAGATCCGCCTGGTGGCTCGGCGACATCATCGGCGGCATCCTCGGCGGTTTGACCAAATCACTGGGCGGCTAAAACCGGGGTCGGCGGGCGGGCGCCTTTGGTCCCGCAGGGGCCAAACAGACCAGCACGACCGACCAAAAGCCCGCGGCCCATCGCCGCGGATTAACCAATTTTTTCAAGACCCAAGGCGCAATGTCCGCGTTTTGTACAAAACACCAGCCATTTTGATCAAAACCGCCGAAGAGGGGCCAAAAGGCCCCGATGAGGCACACCGAAAGTGTACAAAACACGCCTCGTTTTCATCAAAACCGCGCCCAAACGCGCTGCCCTTGCACGCCCAACGCAGCGCCGACCCCCCAGTTAACAGACCGTACGCCCCTGCCCCTTGACAGGCCCTCACGCCGGGGGCCTCCTCGCCCCATGCACCGCTGGATCAACCTAACCCTGCTTGTCCTGTTTCCGCTGTCGTGGTTCGCACCCTTGATGCGCGCAGGCCTCTTGCCGCTCTTCGGCCTGTCCGAGATTTCCGTGATCACCGGACTGCAATCGCTCTGGGCCACGGAAGTGTTTCTGGCGCTGGTGGTGACACTCTTTGCCCTCTTTGCGCCCTATCTCAAAACCATCGCTCTGGCGCTGCTGCACTGGCGCCTGCTCAGCCCGCGGGTGCTGCCAGTGCTGGGCATTCTGGGCAAGCTGGCGATGGCCGACATCTTCCTGATCGCGCTCTACATCACGCTGGCCAAGGGCATCGGCGTCGGCCGGATCGAAACCGCGTGGGGCCTCTATCTCTTTACCGCCTGCATCCTGACCTCGCTCTGGATCAGCCACGCCACCGAGCGCGCCCGCCAGCGCGAAAACAGCCAATCTTAGACGCGCCAAAAAACGTGAATAACTCCCTTCAAATTACTCATAGTAAATGATTTTTATCTGCAGGTAAGCAAGGCGACTGCCCCACCACCACCCTGCACGCAACGCGCAGGGTTGCTCACGCCGCGCCGCCCTGTCACACCGGGCGCATGGTCAGATCAAGCACCACATTCACCTGCTCATCCTGCGGCGCGTCCTTTACCAAATGGTCGGGCCGCTGCGACAGCTGTGGCGAATGGAACACCATCTCCGAGGACACCGGCCTGTCCACCGGCCCGGGCAAGGGGCTGGGCGCGCAGCGCGGCAGCACCGTCGTGCTGACCGATCTCAGCGCCACAGAAACCCCGCCCCCCCGCACCCGTGCGCAGTTTGACGAACTGGACCGCGTGCTGGGCGGCGGGCTTGTCCCCGCCTCCGCGATCCTGGTGGGCGGTGACCCCGGCATCGGCAAATCCACCCTTCTACTGCAGGCCGCCGCCAAGTTCGGTCATGCCGGTCTCAAGACGATCTATGTCAGCGGCGAAGAGGCCAGCGCCCAGGTCCGCATGCGCGCCCAGCGCCTCGCGCTGGGCGACGCGCCGGTCAAACTGGCCGCCGACACCAACCTGCGCAACATACTGACAACGCTGGAAAAAGAGGCACCCGGCCTCGCCATCATCGACTCGATCCAGACCATGTGGCTCGACACCGTCGACAGCGCGCCGGGCTCCGTCAGCCAGGTCCGCGCGGCGGCGCATGAGCTGACGACATTTGCCAAACGCCGCGGCATCAGCGTCATTCTCGTCGGCCACGTGACCAAAGAGGGCCAGATCGCCGGCCCCCGCGTCGTCGAACACATGGTCGACACCGTGCTCTATTTCGAAGGCGAGCGTGGGCATCAGTTCCGCATCCTGCGCGCGGTGAAAAACCGCTTTGGCCCCGCCGACGAGATTGGCGTGTTCGAGATGACCGGCGAGGGTCTGGCCGAGGTCACCAACCCCTCGGCGCTGTTTCTCAGCGAACGCGGCACGCCGTCGCCGGGCTCGGTCGTCTTTGCGGGCATCGAAGGCACCCGCCCCGTCCTGTGCGAATTGCAGGCACTCGTCGCACCATCGCCGCACAGCCAACCGCGCCGCACCGTGGTGGGCTGGGATGGCGGGCGGCTCGCCATGATCCTCGCGGTGCTCGAGGCGCGCTGCGGCATCCCCTTTGCGGGCATGGACGTCTATCTGAACGTGGCAGGCGGCATGAAGATCTCGGAACCCGCCGCAGACCTCGCCGTCGCCGCCGCCCTGCTCAGCGCCCGCGAAGAAAGCGCCCTACCCGAAGGCACCGTGGTTTTCGGCGAAATCAGCCTCTCGGGCGCCCTGCGCCCCACCCCACAGACCGAAAACAGGTTGAAAGAAGCGCAAAAACTTGGTTTCACCGCGGCCATCGCGCCATCTGGAGGCAAAACCAAAGGCGCGGCGGGCATGGCGCTGCAGCAGATGGCTGACCTGACCGCATTCGTAGGCGAGATTTTCGGCGCGGGCTAACCCGCGTCACACAGCAAGGACAGGCATATGGAAGGTTTCACCATCATCGACGGGATCGTCGCCGTGGTCATCATCCTGTCGGCGCTGTTGGCCTATGGGCGCGGCATCGTGCGCGAAGCGATGGCGATTGCGGGCTGGATCGCTGCGGCCATCCTCGCCTTTCTCTTTGCCCCCCGGGTCGAGCCGCTGGTGCGCGAAATCCCGGTGGTGGGTGATTTCATCGCCGACAGCTGCGAGTTGAGCATCATCGGCGCCTTCGCCATTGTGTTTGCGGTGGCGCTGATCGTTGTGTCGCTATTCACGCCGCTCTTTTCGGCTATCGTGCAACGATCCGCTCTGGGTGGGATCGACCAGGGGCTGGGCTTTTTGTTTGGCGTCGCGCGGGGCCTCTTGTTGGTGGCCATCGCGTTTTTTGTCTACGACACCGTGATCACCGGGCAGGAGTTCACCATCGTTGACGAATCCCGTTCCGCCGCCGTGTTCGGTCGTTTTACTGCCAATATCGAGGATCAAAACCCCGAACGGGCGCTCGGCTGGATCACGCAACAATACGAAACGCTGGTCGGTAACTGTGGCGAATGATTGGACAATTGCTGCCTGCCACCGCGCTTTCACCGTGAAATTGCCGCGTTTCCACCGCTAATCAAACCCATTGCGGCCCGATACTGAACACCTGAATCAGATAGGTGTTTCATGTCGTATCGTGACAGCGTCGCAACGTTAAAACTGCTGCAACAGGTGCACGGTCGCGCAACAGCAGACGAGCGCTGCGCCACCCACCCGCAGAGCAACGTGATCGCCCTGCAAGCGCCAGCGACCGCGCGGCAGCGCCCCGGTCAGGCCGCTTGTTTTGGCCCGGGCACCCGGCTTGCCACACCCAGTGGCGAGGTGTCTGTGACCGACCTCTCCGCGGGCGATTTGGTTGAAACGCTGGACACCGGCGCCCAGCCCATCGCCTGGATCAACCATGTCACCGCCATGGGCTACGGCAACGATACGCCAATCACAATCGAGGCGGGTGTTTTAGGCAACAGCGCGGATCTGGTTGTGTCCCAGGCCCAGCGGTTGATGATCGCGGATGGCACAACCGAATTGCTGTTTGGCGCCGGTGCGGTTCTGGTGGCCGCGCGCGATCTGATCGACCTGCCGGGTGTCACGGTCACACCTGTCGCGCGGGTCACCTACAGCCAGATCCTGCTCGCCGATCACCAGTTGCTGATCGCCAACGGCACGCCCGCGGAAAGCCTGTTTCTCGATCCCAACAGCCTGAGCAGCTTTGACACCCCGGCGCGTGCTGCGCTGGCGCCGATGGGCTCGTGCTTTGGTGGCCATGTCGCCCCGTATCTGACAGCGCAAGAGGCCGCGGTCTGGCGCCACTACGTGCACGCCGCCTGATTGCGCAGGCGCAACGTGATCGCGTCGTGACAGCATCGGTCGGGCTTGCTACACCAAAAGCACCTTTCAAAGGATTCGGAGCTGCCCTTTGTCCGAAACACCGGCCGACACGCCCCCGCCGACCGACCCTTTTTGCGATGATGATCGCCCGCGCGAGGAATGCGGCGTTTTTGGCGTGATCGGCGCGCAGGACGCGGCCAATTTTGTGGCCCTCGGCCTGCACGCTCTGCAACATCGCGGCCAAGAGGCGGGCGGCATCGTCGCCCATGATCCGGAAAACGGGTTCAACTCGGCCCGCCGGTTCGGCTACGTCCGGGACAATTTCACCTCGCAGACAGTGATGCAAAGCCTGCCCGGCCCGCTGTCCATCGGCCACGTGCGGTACTCAACCGCCGGCTCAAAGGGGCAGACCGCCATCCGCGACGTGCAGCCATTTTTTGGCGAATTTGCCATGGGCGGCGCCGCCATCGCGCATAACGGCAACATCACCAACGCCAACCAGTTGCGCCGCGAGCTGATCGAACGCGGCTCGATCTTTCAATCGTCCTCGGACACCGAATGCATCATCCACCTGATGGCGCGCAGCATGGGTCGCACCATCCCCGACCGGATGAAAGAGGCGCTGCGCCAGGTCGAAGGCGCGTTTTCGGTTGTCGCGATGACCCGCACCAAGCTGATCGGCGTGCGCGACCCGCTGGGTATCCGACCGCTGGTGCTGGGCCAATTGGGCGAGGCGATGATCCTCGCCTCGGAAACCTGCGCGCTCGACATCATCGGCGCCGAGTTTGTGCGCGAGATCGAACCGGGCGAGATGGTCGTGATCTCCGAAGGGCACGTGATGAGCTATCGCCCGTTTGAGCCGGTGCGCCCGCAGCCCTGCATCTTTGAATACGTGTATTTCAGCCGCCCCGACAGCATCTTGGGCGGCAAATCCGTCTACGAGGTCCGGCGCGAGATTGGCCGCGAACTGGCCCGCGAAGCGCCGGTTGAGGCCGACATGGTCTGCCCCGTTCCGGATGGCGGCACGCCCGGAGCCATCGGCTATTCGCAGCAATCCAGGATCCCATTTGAAATGGGCATCGTGCGCAACCAGTACGTGGGCCGCACCTTTATCGAACCCACCGAACAGATCCGCAACATGGGCGTGCGCCTCAAGCTCAACGTCAACCGGCACCTGGTCAAAGGCAAGCGGGTGATCCTCGTCGACGACAGCATCGTGCGCGGCACCACCACCCGCAAGCTCAAGGACATGATCCTCGAAGCAGGTGCCGCCGAGGTGCACTACCGCATCACCTCGCCCCCTGTCATGTGGCCCTGTTTCTTCGGCGTCGACCTGCCGCGGCGCGAAGACCTGATTTCCGCCCGCATGTCCGAAGACGAAATCCGCGACTACCTCGGTGTGCATTCGTTGAAATTTGTCAGCATCGACGGCCTCTACCGCGCGCTCGGCATCAAAGAAGGCCGCGACCCCGACGCCCCGGCTTACTACGACGCGGTGTTCACGGGCGACTATCCCATCGACCCAGTTGACATGCTGGAAAAGGGGTTCCGCATGAAGGCGGCGGAATAGCTGTTGCCGCTTTCTGACAGCAGTGCGTGCGAAACTACCGTCATGCCCCCGCTGCCTGCCGATATCATCGCCGTCATTGAACTATGGCACGCATCGGTACGCCGCACCGCGCGCCAGCTGCGCGCAATGTGCTGGGACGTGGCACAGCGCGACAACATCGGCGCGCTCTCCGAAACCCTAAAGTGGGGCGAACCAGCTTGGCGGCCCGTCGCACCGCGCACCGGATCGACACTGCGCATCGGCTGGAAAGAGGCGACCCCCGACCGCCTGAACCTCTACTTGAACTGCAAGACGGACCTCGCCTTTCGATTGGTCTCCGATCTTCCCGAGGTCTTTGACGGCAACAGTCGGCGCGTGATCTGGTGCGATGTGATGCGCGCGCTGCCTGACGCGGCACTTGCCCACGTCGCGCGCACGACGTTCACCTATCACCGCGCCGCGGCTTGACCCGACCGCCGACACAAGGCACATGCCGCAAATGAGCAAAACAGCCCTCATCACCGGCGCCTCGCGCGGGCTTGGCCACGCGCTGGCCATCGCCCTCGCCCCAACGCATCACATCATCGCAGTGGGCCGCACCACCGGCGCGTTGGAAGAGCTTGATGACGCGATCAAGGCGGCAGGTGGCGCCGCCACGCTGGCGCCGATGGACATCACCGAAGACGCGGCCATGCAGACCCTGTGCCGCGGCATTTTTGACCGCTGGGGCGGTCTCGACCTCTGGGTCCATGCCGCGATCCACGCAGCGCCGCTGGCACCCGCGCCGATGGTCGACGCCAAGGACATGGAGAAATCCGTGACCTGCAACGTCACGGCAACCGCGCGGCTGATCACCTATGTCGCCCCTCTGCTGGGTGAGACAGGCCAGGCGCTCTTTTTCGACGACCCGCGCGCGGGACAAAAGTTCTTTGGGCCCTACGGCGCCACCAAGGCCGCGCAGATCGCACTTGCGCGCAGCTGGCAGGCGGAAACCGCCAACACAGGTCCCCGGGTCCACATCGCGACCCCTGCGCCGATGCCCACAGCCACCCGCGCCCGATTCTATCCCGGCGAGGACCGCAGCGCCCTGTCGGACATCACCGCCGAGGCGCACAAGATCATCGCCACCCTGCCGCTCTGATCCGGCAAAGAACCGGTCCTCTTCTCTGTTTCAAAAAAATCCCCGCCGGAGGCTCCCCAAACGCGCAGCACGTGCATAGGGCAGCCATGATACGCCGCGCTGACGCATAAGCGCCACGCCACAGCGCCATCTGCTCGAAATTGACCCACCAGCGCACCGCCTCAGTTGCCACAGGCGCGCGCGCCTCATACTAAGTTCAAAAGGGGCACAACATGCGCATTCTCATCACCAATGACGACGGTATCTCTGCCCCTGGGCTCAGCGTGATGGAAGAGATCGCCGCAACGATTTCGGACGATATCTGGATTGTGGCGCCCGCGTTTGAACAATCCGGCGTGGGCCACTGCATCAGCTATGCGCGCCCATTTATGATCCAGCAGATCGGCGCGCGGCGCATCGCGGTCGAAGGCAGCCCGGCTGATTGCGTCCTCGCGGGGCTGCACGAGGTGTTGCCGGACGCGCCAGACCTGATCCTTTCGGGGGTGAATCGGGGCAACAATTCGGCCGAGAACGCGCTCTATTCCGGCACGCTGGGCGCAGCAATCGAAGGGTCGCTGCAAGGCGTGCTGTCGATCGCGCTGTCGCAGTTCTACGGGCCGCACAATGCAAGCGCCGACAACCCGTTTGAGGCATCTGTCGTGCACGGCGCCGATGTGGTGCGCCGCATCCTCGACGCCAACCCAAAGGCGCAAGACGGCTACCCGCTGTTCTACAACGTGAACTTTCCGCCGGTGCTGGCCGCAGATGTCCAAGGCATCGCCGTGGCGGCGCAGGGCCTGCGTCCGGGCCTTGGCTTTCACACAGAGGCGACGCAATCGCCTTCGGGCCGGCAATTCCTGTGGATGAGCGGTGGTAATCAGCAGGCGACAACCGCGCCCGGCACGGACGTGGATCGCAACCTCGCCGGCTACATCTCGGTCACGCCGATGCGCGCCGATCTGACGGCGCATGATCAGCTTGCAGCACTGGAAAGCATCGCCAGATGAGCGATGACGATCTCGCCACGCGCAAGATGCAGTTTCTTTATGCCTTGCGCTCACGCGGGGTGACGGACAGCGCCGTTTTGCAAGCGATGGAAGGGATCGACCGCGGCCCATTTGTGCGCGGTCTGTTTGCCGCGCGCGCCTATGAAGACATGCCGTTGCCCATCGCCTGTGGCCAGACCATCTCGCAACCGTCGGTCGTGGGGCTGATGACGCAGGCGTTGCAAGTCACGCACCGTGACAAGGTGCTGGAGGTGGGCACCGGATCAGGCTATCAAGCGGCCATCTTGGCGCGGTTGGCGCGCCGGGTCTACACCATCGACCGGCACCGCCGTCTGGTGCGCGAGGCGCGCGCCATCTTTGACAGCCTCGATCTGCACACAATCACTGCTCTCACAGGCGACGGCAGCCACGGGCTGCCCGATCAGGCGCCATTTGACCGCATCATTGTCACCGCCGCCGCCGAGGACCCGCCCGGACCGCTGCTGGCCCAGCTCAAGGTCGGCGGCGTGATGGTTCTGCCCGTGGGGCAATCGGATCAGGTACAAAGCCTGATCCGCGTCCGCAAGAACGAGGACGGCGTCGATTATGACGAGTTGCGCGAGGTCCGCTTTGTCCCCCTGCTCGAGGGCTTGGGCAAAGAGTGAATTTGGTGTAAAAGCCCCGCAACCGGAAAAACCCTTTGAATGGGCGCCGGAAGAGGACGAAGCAGATGCCCAAATTGACGCCGCGGCGCGTGCCGCTGATCTTGTCAGGCTGTAGCCTTGCGCTGATTTCCGCCTGTACCGAACCGCTTGATTTTGATCTGCGCGGGCTGTCGGGCGGGTTTTCCACCAGCCAGGCGGCACAAACCGCAACCGAAGATCGCCCACGCCCGGACAATCGCGGCATAATCTCCTACCCGAATTTTCAGGTCGCTGTGGCACGCCGCGGCGACACGCTGTCTGATGTGGCCAGCCGGGTGGGCCTGCCCGCGGACGAGCTTGGCCGGTTCAACGGCATCGCGCCCGACGTCGCCCTGCGTGCGGGTGAGGTGATCGCGCTGCCGCGCCGTGTCGCCGAACCCTCGCCCGCCACCGGCGCCACCGGCATCGGCCCGATTCAGCCGCCCTCTGTCGATGTGACCGCGCTGGCCGGCAACGCCATTGACAACGCCGCCCCCACCCCGGCCAGCGAACCGGTGCCGCGCAGACCGTTGCCACAGACCGGGCAAGAGCCGATCCGCCACAAGGTGGAACGGGGCGAAACCGCTTTTACCATCGCGCGACTGTATAACGTGCCCGCCAAATCGCTGGCAGAGTGGAACGGGCTTGGCGCGGATTTCGCGGTGCGCGAGGGGCAGTTCTTGCTGATCCCGGTGGCGCGTGTCGCAGCACCGAAACCGCGCGATCCCGACACCACCACCGCACCGGGCGAAGGCTCACCCACGCCGACGCCGCCCAGCGCAACCGAAGCGCTGCCTGATGACGAGGCCACCGCCGCAACGCCCGCAGCGGTACCCGAAGAACCAGTGGCCGATGTGGGCAATGTCAGCGCCCCACAAGGCGCCCAATTCGCTCTGCCCGTCACCGGCAGCATCATCCGCCCCTACGCCAAAGGCCGCAACGAGGGCATCGACATCAAGGCGGCGCCTGGCACGCCGGTCGCAGCCGCCGCCGCAGGCACCGTGGCTGCAATCACCCAAAGCGCCGAAGGCATCCCAATCATCGTGGTGCGCCACGAAAACAACCTGCTGACCGTCTATGCCAATGTGGCGGACGTTAAGGTGGCCAAGGGGGACAGCGTCACGCGCGGCCAGCCCATCGCCGCCCTGCGCGACAGCGCAAACGACGCCTTTGTCCATTTCGAAGTGCGCGATGGCTTTGACAGTGTCGACCCCTCACCGTTTCTAGAATAACGAGCAAAAACAAGGCTGAAACGCGGCGCGACGGGCCTAAGCGCCTTATTTGTCGCAAACTTTCCCCAAATTTTCCTAAAACGCGGACGTATAGCCCTCAGGTGGCCGCGTTTCATCGTCAGAAACAATCCGACGAAACACTTTGGATTGGTTCAGGGCGATGCCCGTTTTCTACGCCTATACATTTGCACTGCGCGGCACGCAGAGCCTCGTGAACGGGGCGCCCAATGACTATGCCTTTGCGCCAACGGGCACCTGGAGCTACTCGGGCAACACCACCTATTTTGTGGTCGAAGAAAACGACGGCGCGACGCTGTTTAACGGCGACGATGATGCCAACGAGTTTGTCGACGAACCCGAGCGCATTGGCGGCATCTGGGAACAAACCGCCGTGGTCGACGGCACCGAACGCCAGATCATCTGGGATTACACATTTACCGTGACAGACGGCACTACCACGTGGCGCATCGGCGTGATCGACGTGGATCTGAACAACGACAATGACGTCAATGACGGCACCAATGCAGGCGCCGATGATGAGGACGGGTATTTCCTCGTCTTTCCGGACGGCTTGCCGCCGCCTAACACAGATCTGACAATTGGCGGCATCATCGAAAATGATGCCAGCACCCCGCACCTTGATCTGGGGGCGCAGATCGTGTGCTTTGCCGCCGGAACCGAAATTGAAACGCCCGATGGCCCGCGCCGGGTGGAAACACTGACCTCGGGCGATCTGGTGCTCACGGCCAGTGGCCCGCAAGCGATCCGCTGGACGGGCGCATCGACGGTCCGCGCCCAGGGCGACACGGCACCGGTTGTGATCACCGCCGGGACGTTGGGCAATGACCGCGATCTGGTGATCTCGCCGCAGCACGCCATCCTGCTGCGCGATTGGCGGGCCGAGCTGTTTTACGGCCAAGAGGCGGTGTTGGTGCGCGCCATTGATCTGATGAACATGGACGGCGTTTATCGCGCCACCGGTCGCTGGATCACCTATTGTCACGTGTTGATGGAAAGCCACGAGGTGGTCAAAGCGCACGGGATCTGGAGCGAGACACTCTATCCCGGCGCCATCGCGCTGGCGGCGATGCACCCGACCACACGGGCCGAAGTCACATCATTGGTGTCGGATGTTGACACCTATGGCCCCAAAGCCGCACCGTATCTGCGCGCCTATGAAGGACAGGTGCTGGTCGCCTAAACGGTGACGCCACGCCGTCCGGCCAGATCACAGAAATACTGCCACGCGACGCGGCCGGACCGCGCGCCGCGCGTGGCCTGCCACTCAATCGCTTCGGCCCAGAGCGTGTCATCGTCGATCTCGACCCCATAGGCGCTGCAATAGCCGCGGATCATGGCCAAGTACTGGTCTTGATCGCAGGCATGAAAACCGAGCCAAAGGCCAAACCGGTCGCTCAGCGACACCTTTTCCTCAACCGCTTCGGACGGATTGATCGCCGAAGATCGCTCATTCTCGATCATGTCGCGGGGCATCAGGTGCCGCCGGTTCGATGTGGCGTAGAGGATCACGTTGTCGGGTCGCCCTTCGATCCCGCCGTCCAGCACCGCCTTGAGCGATTTGTAGTGCTGATCATCATGGCTAAAGCTCAGGTCATCGCAGAACAGCACAAACCGTTTGTCGGTTGCTGCGCGCAGCAGATTGAGCAGACGGCCAACCGACGGCAAATCCTCGCGATGCAATTCCACGATCTTGAGCGCTTTGTGCTCTGCCCCAAGCGCGCCGTGGATCGCCTTGACCAGGCTGGATTTTCCCATGCCGCGCGCACCCCAGAGCAGCGCGTTATTCGCCGGCAGCCCAAGTGCAAATTGTGTCGTATTGGCCAACAACGTATCGCGCGACCGATCCACACCCAAAAGCAGATCCAGCGGGATGCGGCTGACCCGATGCACCGGCTCCAGACGGTCCGGCCCCGTCTGCCAGACAAACGCACTCGCATTGTCAAAATCAGGCGCCGCGAGCGGTGCGGGCGCCATGCGCTCCAGCGCTTCGGCGATCCGCTCCATCGGATCATTGATCATGGCGTGGCGTCTTCCTCGGCCGGGTCGTCTTCGTCCCACAGCCCCTCGGCCTTGAGCGCGGCGATCCGCTTTTTCTCAACCCGCGCGACCAGGAAGATCGACACCTCATAAAGCCCGTAGACCACCGTAAACAGGATCAGCTGTGTGACCACGTCGGGCGGCGTCACCAGTGCAGCCAGCACCAAGATGCCCACCATCGCGTATTTGCGTACATTGCGCAGGCCCTCGGTGCTGACCAGCCCCGCCTTGCCCATCAACGTCAGCAACACCGGCAACTGAAAACACAAGCCGAACGCCATGATGAATTTCAATGTGATATCAAGGCTTTCATTGACCTTGCCAAAGAAGGTGATGGTCGGCGCATCGCTCGTTGTTTCCTCGACCAAAGCGGCCCCGTCGGGCAGCGTGTCACCGGACCCGAAGACAATCGCCAGCACCGATGACACATCGGCAAAGCCCAAGAAAAACGCCATGGCCAGCGGGGTCACCACAAACTGCGCAAAGCTAGCGCCCAGAATGAACATCACCGGCGAGGCGATGAGAAACGGCAAAAACGCGTTCTTTTCCTGCCGGTAAAGCCCCGGCGCCACAAACCGCCACATCTGAAAGCCGATGACCGGAAACGCCAGCGCAAAGCCAAACACCATCGAGATGCGGAACAGCGTGAAGAGGTACTCTTGCGGGCTGGTATATTGCAGCGTAGGCGACGGATCACCGAGTTCGCGCAGCGTGTCCACGATCGGATCGAGCAAGAAATTGAGCACGTGCACCGCGATAAACTCGCCCTGCACGGGAATAAAGAACACCGTGATGGCGATGATAAACGCCAGCACCGACCGGATCAGCCGGGTGCGCAACTCCGCCAGATGTTCGATCAGCGGCGCAGCACTGTCGTCGATCTCGTCCGATTGGCTCATGTCTTGTCTTTCGCGGTGTCGGCCATCTCAGCCTCAAGCGCCTCGGCGCGCGCAATGGCGGCGTCCGCCTCCTTGCCCGCCCGATCCGCTTCTTTGCGGGCGGTGGCCGCCTCGATCTTGCGCGATAGCTGCTGACGCTCCTCGGCCTTTTTGGCGGCGAGCTTGCCTGTCTCGCTGTCCGGGTCGATATCATCGAGCGCCGAAGTGAAGTCTTTGGCCACGTCCTTGACCCCGTCCATGGCGCTGCCCACGGGGTTGGTCGCGGTCTTCAATGTCTTTTGCAGGTCCTTGACGCCAGACTCCTCTGCCGCCTGGTTCATCGCGGTGGAAAACTCGCGCGCCATGCCCTTGGCCTTGCCGACAAAGCGGCCGACATTGCGAAACATCACCGGCAGATCTTTGGGGCCGATCACAATCAGCGCCACGATCCCGATGACCAGCAGCTCGGGCAGACCGAGATCAAACATGGATCAGACCTTGTCCTTGTCTTTCTCGGGCGTGATGTCTTTGGCCTCTTCAGCAGCGGCGGCTTCCAGCTCTTCCTTGCCTTCGTTGATGCCCTTTTTAAAGCTGGTGATGCCCTTGCCCACTTCGCCCATCAGGCCGGCGATCTTGCCGCGCCCAAAAAGCACAAGCACCACAACCGCGATCAACAAAATGCCGGGCAGGCCGATATTTCCAAGTCCCATGGTGTGTCTCCCATTGCATAGCTCGTCCGTCATATGCCCTGTCCCGCCACCACCACGCCAGCGCCACGACGCGCGTTTTGATGAATAGCGGCGCCAATTTGTACAAAATTTGGCTCGCCGCCGGACTCCTGACAGGTTATTGTCAGGAATGGCTCGCACCGACCGCCTCTTTGCCCTGACCCGCCTGTTTCGCGACGGCGCCCTGCACCGCGCGTCCGATCTGGCGCGCGCCTTGGATGTGTCCGACCGCACGATCTACCGCGACATGGACACGCTCCAAGCCTCAGGCGTACCAGTGATTGGCACGCCGGGCGAAGGCTACCGCATCACCGACGCCATCAGCCTGCCGCCGCTGACGCTCACACCGGACGAGCTTGAGGCCCTCAATCTAGGCCTCGCGATTGTTGGCGAAGCGTCTGATGACACACTGAAAACCGCCGCTCTCAGCTTTGCCGCAAAGCTTGATGCCGTCCTACCAGAGCGCGGCATCGCGGAGGCCGAGCACTGGAAGTTTGCCACTTACCCGTTCGCCGATGCCGCGCGCGGTGCGTCGCATATGGGCACGCTGCGCGCCGCGATCCGCGCACGGCAGAAACTGCGCCTGACCTACCAATCGGACCGTCATCACGACACCACCCGCTCGGTCCGCCCGCTGCATCTGGAATACTGGGGCCGGGTCTGGACGCTCACCACATGGTGCGAGCTGCGCGGCGCCTTCCGCGTCTTCCGCGTCGACCTGATCATCCGCGCCGAAGCGCTGCCCGAAATGTTCGTCGATGAACCCGGCAAACGCCTGAGCGACTACAGATCCAGCCACTGACCTTTGTCTCGGAGCCGCCATCGCCTGATCTCCAAGGGATGGCGGCGCACGGGCTTGCCAAGCTAAATCGCCGAGGGGCCCCACATGGTGGGGATGCGGCTATTTAGCTTGGCAAGGACGGGCGGCGCTGTCACGTCAGAGATCGGGCGATGGCGGTACGCGACACAGGTCTTTGTCTTGGTGAGCTTGAAGCTGTCCTAAATAAAACATGTCGTGCGCCGCAGGCGCGCATTTTTGTAGCAGCCGGGTCAAGAGAACACAAAACAGCGATTGCGCGGCACACGCAGCCACATGGCCCGGCCTGCCGGTGGCAGAAACACACCCGGTACCGTGACACGCACCTCTGCGCCGCCGTCGCTGAGACGAAACACCACCAGGCTTTCATGGCCCAAAAATCGCGCGCGCATTACTTCGGCACGGGCGGCGGTGCCGTCATCCTCGGTTGGTGCGGGTCCCTGACCCGAACGGTCAAAGTCGATGCGCACGTGCTGCGGGCGAAACGCGATCTCGACTGCGGTGCCGTCCGGCACCCCTGGCGCCAGAAACGTGCCCAGCGGTGTATCCGCCAGCGCCCCCTGCACTTTGGCACTGAGGCGGTTGATTTCACTGAAAAACCCCATCGCCTGTTGGTCCGTGGGCCGGGTGTAGACGTTGTAGGGCGCGCCGTGCTGGATGATCTTGCCGTCACGCATCAGTGCAATTTCATCGGCCATGCGCATCGCCTCTTCGGGTTCGTGCGTCACCAGCAAAACTGCGGTGTCTTCGGATTTGAGAAGGTTCAAGGTCTCGTCGCGGATGCCGTCGCGCAAGCGATTGTCGAGGCCGGAAAACGGCTCGTCCATCAGCATCACCCGCGGCCGCGGCGCCAGCGCCCGGGCCAGGGCGATGCGCTGCTGCTCACCGCCCGAAAGTTGATGCGGATAAGCGGAGGCAAACCGCTCCATCCGCACCTGCTGCAGCATTTCTGCCACGCGCGCCCGTTTCTGTGCGCGCGTGCCTTTCAGGCCGTAGGCCACATTGTCGGTCACGCTGAGATGCGGGAACAGGGCAAAATCCTGAAACATCAGGCCCACGCCGCGCTCTTCGGGGGGCACACCGCGCGCGCCGTCGCAGATTAGCGCCCCGTCAACACGGATTGTTCCCGCATCCGGTGTTTCAACCCCTGCGACCATGCGCAACGTGGTGGATTTTCCGCACCCAGACGGCCCCAGCAGGCAGGTGACCTGCCCCGCATCGATGCGCAGCGACAGATCGTCAACGACGCGCCGGCCATCAAAGCTGCGGGTCAGCCCGTTGATCTCCAGCCGTGTCGCTGCCATCCGCCCCTGTACCCCGGTCCTGCCCTCGGGCACGTATCAGCCGCGCCCTGCCCCTGCAAGCAAGGCCGGCAACAGCGCAAAGGGGATTTCTGCGCGGTCGGCACCATTGACCTGAATGATCAGAGTGTGCGGCCCCGGGTGCAATTCAAACGTGGTCGCCGCTGCTTTCAACTTGTGGCTTTTGCGCAGGGTCAGCGGTGCGCCCGCGGTCAGCGTCGCGGTTTTCAACTTGAACACCTTTTCGCCGCTTCGCCCGCCGGGTCGTGCAAAGCGAATGCGATAGTCGACGATGACCGGGGTGCGCGCTGCCGCACTTAGCGTCACGTCAAAGTCCAGCGCCGCGCCGATCCGCGCGTCGGGCGCATCCATTGTGACGCTGACCTCCACCGGCGCTTTGGCGTCATATCCCAAATGTGCCATCGCGCCCGCGTGGCCATCCTTGACCAAGGTGCGCAGGCTATGGCGCGCCATCCAGTCAAGCTCCTTGGCCGTTTGATCTTGCGCCGCGGCCCAACGCTGCAAAGCTGATAGCACTGTGGCCGGATGCGTCTTGGCAATGTCGTTGAGGTGGTTGGCGACGGATCGGGTGACATAGCGGGTGCGGTCACCGTGCAGACTGTCAAGCAGTGGCATCGCGGCACCCGGCGCCAATTCGATGCGGCCCGCCCATGGCAGACTTGGCCGCGTCCCCTCGCTCACCAAACGGCGGACGTGGTAGTTGTCATCTCGCGCCCAACGCTCCAGCCGCGCCCAGGTGGTGTCAGGCCAAAGGTCGAGGAACGGCCGGATGTAGAACTCCATCGAAAACCGCTGCGTCGCTGCATAAAGCAGATCCAGCGCCCGGTCCCGATGATCGTGCAGCCCGTGCCGCACGGCCAGCACGCCGGGCAGCGCGTGGAGAAAGTGGCCGAAATCATCATCCTGTTTGGACGGATCCAAGGCGGGCGGCATGGCCGCTTCGAGCTGTGCAGCCATAGTGGGAAAATCCGCCGCCAGATACGGCTCCAGACAGTCGGCAAACCAGTCGAGACAGGCCAGCAACGACCGCTCGGGCACACCCGATAGCGCCTCGGCCGCAAATGCCGCCCCGTCAAACCCGGGCAAAGCGCGCGCGTATTCACCGCCCAACTGACCCAGCGTGTCGGCGTTAAAGAGTTGATCTTTGCGCGAAAACGTCGCCGGTGCGCGCGCCACTAGATCGTGGCCACGGTCGCACCGCCGTCGAGCAGCAGGTTTTGGCCGACGATAAAGCCCGCGTGCTGAGAGCACAGAAACGCGCAGGCGGCGCCAAATTCCTCGCGGGTGCCGTAGCGACCTGCCGGAATGGTGGCGGCACGCTGCGCGCGCGCCTCGTCCAACGTGATGCCCTGGGCACTGACCACCGCCCCATCCAGCGCGTCGGCCCGGTCGGTGGCGTGAATACCCGGCAGCAGGTTGTTGATCGTCACGCCGCTGCCGGCGACCTGCCGCGAGGTGCCCGCGACATAGCCCGTCAGCCCGGTGCGCGCCGCATTGGACAGGCCGAGAACCGGGATCGGCGCTTTGACCGATTGCGAGGTGATATTGACCACCCGCCCCCAGCCACGCTGCATCATGCCCGGCACCAGCGCCTTGATCAGTGCAATCGGCGCCAACATGTTGGCATCGAGCGCGGTAATGAAATCGTCGCGGTCCCAATCGGTCCACATGCCGGGCGGTGGGCCGCCTGCATTGGTGACAAGGATGTCTGCCTCGCCCGCGGCTTTGATCAGGTCGGCTTGGCCATCGGCGGTTGTCACGTCGGCGGCCACTGTCGTGACCTCGACGTCATGCGCGCTGCGGATGGCACCGGCTGCGGCCTCTAGGGCGTCGGTGCCGCGCGCATTCATCACCAGATGCACACCCGCTGCGGCCAGCGCTTCTGCACAGCCCAGGCCCAAACCCTTGGACGATGCGCAAACAATCGCGCGTTTTCCTGCAATCCCCAGATCCATGGCGTGGCCCTTTCGCATAATTCTGACGCGCGACACCTAGCCCGGGCGCGCGCGGGTGACCAGCAAAAGCCCAGCAAATCGCCGAACCGTTGACCGAAGGGTGACACATTTCCTATTTACGGGTGATCCAAGCGCAGCCAGAAAGCGATCATGACCCACCCCTTCCCCAGCGTTCGTCAAAGCGTGCCCGTCTATGCGGGCGATACGTTTGTGGTCTCTGACGGGGCCAACCTGGGAGACATGTTGGGGTATGGCGAAGATTTGATGCTGGACGATGTCTACACCCTGAGCCAGACCGCCGTTCCTGAACGCCTGACCCTAAAAATCGGGCCATCGGACGAGATGTCTGTTGCAGATGACAGCGCCGTCGGTGTGCGCGGCGCAGCCGTGCATCTGGATTGCGCAATCACGCTGATGCCGCCCGACGGCGTGGTGATCGATGCGCTCGTGCTGGTGCAGGTGGACCGTGCGGGGCACGTGGATCAGGTCTATCTCGTGCCTTTGGCGCAACTGCGCGCACGCACCACATACGCTTTGGTGGGCATAGATGCCGAAGGGGCCGCGGCAAAATTGGCGCACCTGGCCTGTGCCCGCTTTACCCGCGGCACGCTGATTACCATGGCGTCTGGCGCGCAAACGGCGATTGAGGATTTGCAGGTCGGTGACCGGGTACTGACCCGGTACGACGGGGTGCAAGAGGTGCGCTGGATCGGTCAGTCCACCGTGCGCGCCACCGGTGATTTTGCCCCTATCCGCATCGCCGCAGGCACGCTGAACAATGACCGCGACCTGTTGGTGTCGGGCGACCACCGGCTGTTCATCTACCAGCGATCTGACACGCTGGGCGCGGGACGGTCGGAGTTGCTGATCAAGGCGCGGCATCTGGTCAATGGCGATACGGTCACGGTGGAAAACGGCGGCTTTGTCGACTATTTCGAGCTGCTTTTTGACAGCCACCAAATCATCTACGCCGAAGGGATCGCCGCGGAATCGATGCTGATCGACACCCGCACGCAGCCGGTCGTCCCAGATGAGGTGCGCGCCCTGCTAAGCCGTCACATCGGATCGGGCATGGCCGAACTGGATGTGACCGAGGCGTTGTTGGACCGACCAGACGTCGCCGAGGTGCTGCGCCGCGCATCCGCCCGCTAGGCACGATCCCGACAGCCCGAACGCAGCCGGATGCGCAGTAAACCGGGCGGCGACAGCGGATTACGCGCTGTAAAAGAACTCTTCGCGCGCGATCTTTCCGTGGGCCACGTGGTAGACGGCGACCTCCTTCATCTCGCTCTCTTCGCCGCTTTGCTTGTGCCGCGTGCGCAGGTCAAAGATCACGGCAAATCGATCTTCGCCATGCGGGAATGGGTCCGAGATTTCGCCGCTGAGCACTTCGAAATTGGCGTCCCACCACGCGTGTTTGCCGTGTAGCGCGTCCAGGCCGACGGCCTCGCGCCCCTCGCCGTGGTCCACGGCCTCGACCGACACCGCATCGGGGGCGTAAAGCACCTTGAGGTTTTCTGTCTCGCGGCCGGTGCGGCAGCCATCCACCAGCGCGTTTGCTATGTCCATCACGCTCATCTGCGTATCCTTTCGTGCTCTGTGAGTGACGCCATTCAAGCTAGGCCAGCTTCATGACAGTTTCTGGCAGCATTCCGGCAGGCGACATCTGCTTGCCGCGCTGCGGTCAAGCCCGCTATACGCGGCCCATGTTGGATACGCGCACAAACCGTCCCGATCTTCCGCCCGAGATTGCCCGCCGCCGTACTTTTGCGATCATCTCGCACCCAGACGCGGGCAAGACGACACTGACCGAAAAGTTCCTGCTCTTCGGTGGCGCGATCCAGATGGCAGGACAGGTGCGCGCCAAAGGTGAGGCGCGGCGCACGCGGTCAGACTTTATGGCGATGGAAAAGGACCGCGGTATCTCGGTTTCGGCCTCGGCGATGTCGTTTGACTTTCACGGCACCGGCGGCACGTTTCGGTTCAACCTCGTTGACACGCCGGGTCACAGCGATTTTTCCGAAGACACCTACCGCACGCTCACAGCCGTCGACGCCGCAATCATGGTGATCGACGGAGCCAAGGGTGTCGAAAGCCAAACGCAAAAGCTGTTCGAAGTGTGCCGTCTGCGCGATCTGCCGATCCTGACCTTTTGCAACAAGATGGACCGCGAGAGCCGCGACACCTTTGAGATCATCGACGAGATCCAGGAAAACCTCGCCATCGACGTCACCCCTGCCTCTTGGCCCATCGGTTTGGGCCGCGACTTCATCGGGTGCTACGATATCCTGCGCGACCGGCTGGAGCTGATGGATCGCGCCGACCGCAACAAGGTCGCCGAAAGCATTGAGATCAAAGGCTTGGACGACCCAAAACTGGCCGAACACGTGCCCGCGCATCTGCTCGACAAACTGCTCGAAGAGGTTGAGATGGCGCGCGAATTGCTGCCACCGCTGGACAGCCAAGCGCTGCTGGACGGGACGCTGACCCCGATCTGGTTCGGCTCGGCAATCAACTCGTTTGGGGTCAAAGAGCTGATGGAAGGGATCGCAGGGTTTGGCCCGCAGCCGCAAGTGCAATCGGCCGAGCCGCGCCAAATCCTGCCCGAAGAGAAGAAAGTTGCGGGGTTCGTTTTCAAGGTGCAGGCCAATATGGACCCCAAGCACCGCGACCGCGTCGCCTTTGTCCGCATGGCCTCGGGCCATTTCAAACGCGGCATGAAGCTGACCCATGTGCGCAGCAAAAAACCGATGGCGATCAGCAATCCGGTGATGTTCCTCGCCTCGGACCGCGAGCTGGCCGAAGAGGCCTGGGCCGGCGACATCATCGGCATCCCAAACCACGGACAGCTGCGCATCGGCGACACCCTGACCGAAGGCGAAGCGCTGCGCGTCACTGGCATCCCGTCCTTTGCGCCTGAACTGTTGCAAGGCGTGCGCGCAGGCGATCCGCTCAAGGCCAAGCACTTGGAAAAGGCGCTGATGCAATTTGCCGAGGAAGGTGCGGCAAAGGTCTTTAAACCCTCCATCGGGTCCGGCTTTGTCGTGGGCGTGGTCGGGCAGCTGCAGTTTGAAGTGCTGGCCAGCCGGATCGAGCTGGAATACGGCCTGCCGGTGCGGTTTGAGACCTCGCAATTCACGTCCGCCCGCTGGGTCAGCGGCGACAAGGCGGCCGTCGAAGGCTTTGCCGCGGCCAACAAACAGCACATCAGCCACGACCATGACGGCGACATCGTGTACCTCACAAGGCTCCAGTGGGACATCGACCGGGTGGCGCGCGACTATCCGGACGTCACGTTGAGCGCGACCAAAGAGATGATGGTGTAGCCACGATGTTTGGCCAGGACGACGCAATCTATCGCGGCGGATTTGCGCGGTTGATGCGGCGGCTGGACCGGACGACGTTCCCGCTAAACGGGGCGGCGGCGCGTCTGCCAGCTTTGGATGTCGATCTGGCTGAATGGCACCGCCGAACTGTGCCCAAAGCGGTTGGGGTCGTGGACGACCTGCCGCGCTTTGATGTCGCGCGCAAGTGGTTGGAGTTGCAGTACGAATTCGAAGGGCAGTCGCAGCTTTTCTGGCTGCACGCCGTTCTGATCGCCCTATCCCGGCGTCGGGATCCGCCTCCGGATGCGCTTCCGCTGTTCTTTCGTATCTGGGCCGAGCAGGGGCAGCTGATGGCGCGCGATTTGCCCGTACGGTGGCTCATTTCAAGCGCCACAACCTTTGCCGATTGCGGCACCAACGCGGACCAGCGGGCGTTGGGCATGGGGCTGTCACTGCTGTTTGATCTGATCAAGTTGCACGAAAGTGAGCGGCGCGGGTCTGGCCTTGCCGGGGATCAGAGGACAGAGATGGTGCCGACATCAGCCCGCGCGCCTATCGCGTTTGACATGTCGCCCTACTCCCTGACCAATGGTGATCTAGACAAGGTGATGCTGGCGCGGCTTTGGCGCCTTGCGGAACGCGATCCGGTGATCCAGCCTTTGGCCACGCGGATGCTGCAGATGGTCATGACCGACCAACGCACCGTCTTTGCCCGCATCCGCGCGGGGCGTCCTCCGAAGGCCCGCAAATGAGCGTGCGTTGGGGTCTGTCGGCAACGCTCTTGGCCGACCCCGAGGACATCTTGCGATTTGCGGCGTATCACGCCGCCCTCGGGGCGCATCGGCTGTACCTCTATCTCGATGACCCGGGTTCGGCGGCGTATGACCGTCTGAAGGCGCACCCAACGGTGCGCGTGACCCGCTGTGACGCGGCGCACTGGGACACGCTGGCAGGACGACGGCCGGCAAAACATCAGGTGCGGCAGTGCCTCAACGCCACGCACGCCTACACGCGGCGGGCCGAGGTTGACTGGATGATCCACATCGACGTCGACGAGTTTCTTGTGCCGCAGGCCACCACAATCGCCGACGCGCTGGCCCAGGCCAAGGGCGACGCGGTGCGCGCGCGCCCGATGGAGCTTTTGGCCGACGGTGACGGGACCGCGTTCAAGGCGTTTATCCCGCCCGGACCACAGCGCCAGCAGATCGTGCGCGCGCTCTATCCCACCTATGGCCACGCGCTGCGGGGTGGGTTTCTCAGCCATGTTGCGGGCAAGGTGTTTGTGCGCACTGGCCTCGGACCGCTGGACATCCGCATCCACGATGTCTTTGGCGATGGGGCGCAGCGGGTCACTGCGCGTGACAGCAACAAGATTGCGCTGGCCCATTGTCACGCGCGCACGTGGTCAGAGTGGTCGCAGCACTTCGCCTACCGGCTGGAGCGCGGCGCTTACCGGGCTGAGTTGAAACCGGCGCCGCACGCCACTGTGTCGCTGCACGCGCTTTTGTCAGAGATCGCGGCCAGCGACGGTGAGGTCGGCTTGCATGCGTTTTTCGACGAGGTGATCGCAGACACCGCATCGCTGCGCGGGCGCCTGGAGGCGCACGGTTTGCTGCGGCATGTCGCGCTGGGTCTCGATGCGCACCGCGCGGCAGAGTTCACCGAATGACCGCGGGTCCAACCGTCGTTTGACGCATCCCGACCGCTCTGCTATCAGCGCGGCACGTGCCGGAGCGACCACGTTCCCACTGGGCCAACCGGGCCAGCACATTTTGACACGGCGGGCCAAGAGAGCGTCCGCAACCCACGGACGTACATGACAAAATTCAGCGATCTGGATCTCAATCCAAAAGTTCTCAAGGCCATTGCCGAGGCCGGTTACGACACCCCCACGCCCATCCAAGCGGGCGCTATTCCCGAAGCGCTTGCAGGACGCGATGTTTTGGGCATCGCCCAGACGGGCACAGGTAAGACCGCTAGCTTTACCCTGCCGATGATCACCGCCCTCGCCCGCGGACGCGCCCGCGCTCGCATGCCGCGCAGTCTGGTGCTGTGCCCTACGCGCGAATTGGCAGCTCAAGTGGCGGAGAATTTCGACACCTATTCCAAACACGTCAAGCTGACCAAGGCGCTGCTGATCGGCGGTGTCAGCTTTAAGGAGCAGGACATCGCCATCGACAAAGGCGTCGACGTGCTGATCGCAACGCCGGGCCGTCTGCTCGATCATTTTGAGCGCGGCAAACTGATCTTGTCGGACGTCAAGGTGATGGTGGTGGACGAAGCGGACCGAATGCTCGACATGGGGTTCATTCCCGATATCGAACGCATCTTTGGCCTGACGCCATTTACCCGTCAGACGCTGTTTTTCTCGGCCACGATGGCGCCCGAGATCGAGCGGATCACCAACACGTTCTTGTCCAACCCTGCCCGGATCGAAGTGGCGCGCCAGGCCACAGCCTCCGAGACCATCGAACAGGGCGTGGTCATGTTCAAAGGCTCGCGCCGCGACCGTGAGGCGTCGGAAAAGCGCCGCGTGCTGCGCGGTCTGATCGACGGTGAGGGTGAGGCGCTGACCAACGCGATTATCTTTTGTAACCGCAAGACTGACGTCGATATCGTGTCCAAGTCATTGAAAAAGTACAAATATGACGCGGCACCGATCCACGGGGACCTGGACCAGTCACAGCGCACGCGCACGCTGGACCAGTTCCGCAATGGCGAGCTGCGCATTCTTGTTGCCTCTGACGTGGCCGCGCGCGGTTTGGATGTGCCTTCGGTCAGCCACGTGTTCAACTTTGACATTCCCGGCCACCCCGAGGATTACGTGCACCGCATCGGGCGCACCGGCCGCGCCGGACGCGAGGGCAAGGCGATCAGCATCTGCATCCCCCGCGATGAAAAGCAGTTCGACGCTGTCGAAAAGCTGATCCAGAAAGAGATCCCGCGGATCGAAAGCCCAGTGAAATCCGCGTCAAAAGATGACGGTGCCGATGTCAAACCGGCCAAGCGGGACCGGAAGGTGACTGCAGACACTCCTAAGCACATCGCAGAGGACACGGCGGAAGCAGCCAGGCCCGAACCCCGCTCACGCAGCCGCAACGGCCGCGCGCGCGGGCGTGGCCGCGAGGATACCAGCCCCAATACCGTGATGGGCTTGGGCGACCACACGCCGACATTCATCGAAAAAAGTTTTGAAGAGCGTCTCTAAGCGGTCGCTTTTGTTTATCGGGCAATCGCACGCGTGCTTGCTACACCAATGACGACGCACAGCAATGTGTTTGCTGCCATGTGCCCCCAAGTAACTGGCGCCCAGAGCATGCCATGCGCGTGACGACATCTTAGCACACCGGCCTTCTGACCCGGGGCTTGAGCGACAAAGCCTTTAGGTGCGCGCATAGCAGGTGTTGAAAGTCCGACGGCACAGCAATCACGCCCTTGGCGCCGTGATATCGTGACGACGCACAGCTCTTTTGAGCCAGCACTCAAACGCATGATTCGCCGTTTCGGAACGTTCGGCGCGACGCCAATTCTCAGCACCTCCCACACAATCAGAGGGCCTTGCCGAACGGGATGCACAGCCGCAGTGTGCACTGGTGTCGCTCACATCGTTGGGCTGAATACAAAACCAACCTGCCGGCGCGCACGACCGGCGCGCACCGCCCAAGCATCAGCCGACCGTTCAATATGCAACAACATTGAATGACTGACCTTATGGTGGGCAGCAGGTTGTTGAGTGCCGCGCGACCGACTGGCAGCGCTCACTCAGCGGCGACCTTCCTTTGCGTCAGCATTGGTTTCAAGTAGCGCCCCGTGTGGCTGGCGGCGACTTCGGCGACCTCTTCGGGGGTGCCGGTGGCGACAATGGTGCCGCCGCCGTCGCCGCCTTCGGGGCCGACGTCGATAATGTGGTCGGCGGTTTTGACCACGTCGAGATTGTGTTCGATCACCACCACCGTGTTACCCGCGTCCACCAATTCATGCAGCACTTCCAAAAGCTTGCGAACATCTTCAAAGTGCAGACCTGTGGTGGGCTCATCCAGGATATAGAGCGTGCGGCCGGTGGAGCGTTTCGACAATTCCTTGGACAGTTTCACGCGCTGCGCCTCACCGCCTGACAGGGTCGTGGCCTGCTGGCCCACCTTGATGTAGCCGAGGCCCACGCGCATCAGCGCGTCCATCTTTTCGCGGATCGACGGGACGGCGGAAAAGAACTGCTGCGCATCCTCGACCGTCATATCGAGCACGTCGGCGATGGATTTGCCCTTGAATTTGATCTCGAGCGTTTCACGGTTGTAGCGCGCGCCCTTGCAGGTTTCGCATTCGACGTAGACGTCGGGCAGAAAGTGCATTTCAATCTTGATCACGCCGTCGCCCTGGCACGCCTCGCACCGCCCACCTTTGACGTTGAAGCTGAACCGCCCGGGTTTGTAGCCGCGCGCCTTGGCTTCGGGCAGTCCCGCAAACCAGTCGCGGATCGGGGTGAAGGCACCGGTGTAGGTGGCCGGGTTCGAACGCGGCGTGCGCCCGATGGGCCGCTGGTCGATGTCGATGACCTTGTCGAGGTGCTCAAGCCCCTTGATCGTCTCGCAGGGGGCGGGCGTCTGACGCGCGCCGTTAAGCTGCATGGACGCGGTTTTGAACAACGTTTCGATGGTCAGAGTGGATTTGCCGCCGCCCGACACGCCGGTGACACAGACAAATTTGCCCAGCGGGAAATCGACGGTGACGCCCTGCAGGTTATTGCCGGTGGCCTTGACCACGGTGACTTTTTTCTTGCCCTTTTTCCCCGGCCGACGCGTGGCCGGCACCGGGATTTGGCGTTTGCCGCAGAGATAATCGCCGGTGACCGAGCCCGAGTTGGCCAACTCGGCCGGGGTGCCTTTGGCGACCACATGGCCGCCGTGCACGCCCGCGCCGGGACCGATGTCAAACACGTAGTCAGCTTCGCGAATGGCTTCCTCATCATGTTCGACCACTATCACCGTATTGCCCTGGTCGCGCAGGTTTTTCAGCGTACCGAGCAGGCGGTCATTGTCGCGCTGGTGCAGGCCAATCGACGGCTCATCGAGCACATAGAGCACGCCGGTGAGGCCCGAGCCGATCTGCGAGGCGAGCCGGATGCGCTGGCTTTCACCGCCGGACAATGTACCACTTGAACGTGAAAGCGTAAGGTACTCTAAACCCACGTTATTCAGAAAGCCGAGGCGCTCACGAATTTCCTTGAGGATGGCGCGGGCGATTTCGTTTTTCTGCTGACTCAGGTGCTCGGGGACGCTTTCGCACCAGGCATAGGCCTCACGGATCGACATCTGGACGACCTCGCCCACATGCAGGCCCGCGATCTTGACGGCGAGCGCCTCGGGCCGCAGTCGGTATCCACCGCAATCACCGCATGGGCGGTTGTTTTGGTAGCGTTCAAATTCTTCGCGGATCCAGTTGCTGTCGGTTTCGCGGTAGCGGCGTTCCATGTTGGGAATGACGCCTTCGAACACGCGGGACACCTGGTAGACGCGGCCGCCTTCGTCGTAACGAAAGTTGATCTCTTCGTCGCCGGAGCCGTAGAGGAACACTTGCTGCACGTATTTCGGCAGGTCCTTCCACTTGGCGTTCTTGTCGAACTCGTAGTGTTTGGCGATGGCTTCGATGGTTTGCAGGAAGTACGGGGATTTCCCCTTGCGCCACGGGGCCAGCGCGCCGTCATAGACCTTGAGGTTTTGGTCCGGCACGACGAGGCGTTCGTCAAAGAATAGCTCGTGCCCGAGGCCGTCGCAGGATGGGCATGCGCCGAAGGGGGCGTTGAACGAAAACAGCCGCGGTTCAATCTCAGGGATGGTGAAGCCGCTGACGGGGCAGGCAAAGTTTTCCGAGAAGGTGATGCGGGTGGGCTCTGCGTCTTCGTCTTTAGTCGCCTCTTCGAAGATGGCAATGCCGTCGGCCAGATCGAGTGCGGTGCGGAAACTGTCGGCCAGACGCGTCTCCAGCCCCTCGCGGACCACGAGGCGGTCGACCACGACGTCGATGTCGTGGCGGAATTTCTTGTCGAGCGTGGGCGGCTCGTCGAGTTCATAGAACTGGCCATCGACCTTGACCCTCTGAAAGCCCTGTTTGCGCAGTTCAAGGAATTCTTTGCGATACTCACCCTTGCGGTCGCGGATGATGGGGGCCAGCAGGTAGCCGCGGGTCCCCTCCTCAAGCGTCATGATGCGGTCGACCATGTCCTGAACCTGCTGCGCCTCGATTGGCTTGCCGGTAGCAGGCGAATAAGGCGTGCCCGCGCGGGCATAGAGCAGTCGCATGTAATCGTAGATCTCGGTCACCGTACCAACGGTGGACCGCGGGTTTTTCGACGTGGTTTTCTGTTCAATCGAGATTGCCGGGCTGAGGCCCGCGATATGATCCACGTCGGGCTTCTGCATCATGTCGAGGAACTGGCGCGCATAGGCCGACAGCGACTCGACATAGCGGCGCTGGCCCTCGGCATAGATCGTGTCAAAGGCGAGCGAAGATTTGCCCGATCCCGACAGCCCGGTGATGACAACCAACTGATCGCGCGGAATATCCACGTCGATGCCCTTGAGATTGTGCTCGCGCGCGCCGCGCACCTCGATGTTTTTCAGCTCGGCCATGGATGCCCCCGGTTAACGATTGGGATATAAACCGCTGCGGCAGACTCTCCAACGCAAAAATGAGAACTTTGCGCGAACATTTGCGCGCCTGCGCAGCATTGCGGCGTTTGCTGCCGGAATCTGTCAGCGGCTAGGTCTTGCGCGCCAGCGCCCAGGCACAGATCGGCATCGCCGGATCATTGTCGAGGAGGTCGGTCTCTTTTTCGAACCGCGGGGGCCAGTCCTCTTCGAGGTTGCGTTGGGCGGCGTGGCGGTTGCCCCATTGGTCGGCGACGATTGCGTCGGCGTCAAAGCCTGCTTCGATGAGCAGGTTTTTCAGCCCGCGCGCGGACCAGCGCGAGCAGTCGTTGGGCGCGGCGTGAAACGGGATGAAAAACGGCACGGCAACCCAGAAATGCCCGCCTTTCTTAAGCATCTGGCGCACGTGGCGGGTGGCGGCATAGGGCCGGTCAAGGTGTTCCCAGACCTGGTTGGCCATGATGAAGTCATACTTTTTCGGCTTGCCGTCGTCGGCGCGCACCGGGCCCTCGCAGATGTCGAAATCAGGGTAGAAATACTGGTCATAGACGGCGAAATTGAACGTCGCGCCCCAGCGGCCCGAAATCTCTGCGGTGCGCAGGTTGGCGGGGTCCAGCGCCTCGATCAGGCGACGGCTGCGGCGGTGCATGATGACACGATTGAGGCTGTGCATGGGCGCAGTTGACCCGATTCAGGTCTGACTGGCTAGGCCCCGCCGCGTGGCAAAGAGGCCGTGACTGACCGCACCCATCCCCAGCACGACGGCGCACAAAAGGATCATCCCGCCATAGCCCGACAGCGCCAGCACTGCGAGCAGAACGGGCGTGCCGATGGTATTGCCGAGGTTGCCCGCCTGCGCCAGCGCACCGTAGGATTGCGCCTGCGCATCTGCGGTGGGGCTCAGTTCCGGGACCGCGGCAAAGGTCGCCCCCTGAACCAGGCCAAAGGCGGCGGCCAACGCCAGGCTCGCCACCGGCGATCCCGGCACCAGCCAAAGCCAGACCACCGCGGCCGCGCAGGCAACAAACCCCAGTTGGATCACCTGCACCGCCGTCATGAACCGCAGCGCAAAGACGCCCAAGGTCAGCGAAGAGACAATCGACACCAGCGGCATCGCCGCCAGTGTGAACACGCGCCAAGGTTCGGGGATAAAGGGCGGCAAGACAGTCAGGATGGCGAGAAAACAAAACGTGTAAAAAATCCAACCCACACCTGGCGCCGAAATGCGCGGCGAGCGGTAGATCGCGACGTGATCGCGCAGCACACCGGTCAGCGATAAGGGCGCGGGCGGCGGCGCACTCACCTCGCGCAAAAACAGCGTGAGGATGATGGCAAAGCCCGCCATCCAAGCCGCATGCGCCCAAAACAGCGCGGGCACCCCACCCCAAGCGACAAGCGGCAGACCAAAGGTCACCAGAATGGTGAAAGCGACGGAGAAAAACGTGCTCCACAGCGACAGGGTAAAGCCGCGGTGTCGTTCTGCGCTGAGCGCCGCGATCAGCGTCGGGGCGGCGACGACCAGTGCCAGATGTGACACGCCTTCGAGCACGCGAGAGGTGAGCAAGAGCGGCAGCGCCGGTAGCGTGGCCTGAAAGGCCGACAGCGCCGCCCCTGACCACAGCGCCCAGAGCATCGCGCGGCGATAGCCAAAGCGCGCGACCACTAGACCCGCCACAACGCCCAACACGATGCCCACAAATCCCACGAGCGAGACAATGAACCCGAGTGCGGCACCGGCATCGGGGTAAAGCTCGGGCAAACGATCAAAGATGACGGATATCTTGGCGTATTGCCCGGCAGCCCCCAGCCCCGCCCCCCACAGGGCGAATACGAGGGCAAAATGGGTGCGATCTGTCATGCCACCCGGCTACGCAAAGCGCGCGGGCTCCGCAATGTGAAATCGCTCGTGCGCCATGCATGGTAGGAGCAGGCGGTTTACAGCCAAGACCGGCAGAGTTCTCCGCCGATATTGGTACGGTCGCAGGCAGAGTGAGGGGATCTTTTGCATTGGGATGCATGATAGGTTGCGAGATGCGCGTAAGACAGTGGGTTGGCTCTTTGCGATGGAGCCCATGGATCACACCCCTAAGCAAAATTATCGTTTGACGCGAATAAGGCAGCGCCGAACCTGGACAGCGCACCACAGGCGGCGAGCACCTCCCAGGACTTGAAAGACACAAATCAGCAACTCAGACATGCCAATCGGTTTGCCGGCCTGGCTCAGGTCAAGTAGCGCAAGACACTAGCGTAACTTATGATTGGACCCGCGCATGCTGATATCGGAACGCGAAACAGTCATTCTTTGCAGATCACACCTCAGCCCGCGCCTTCGCCGACCAGGATCAATGTCGGCACGCCGCCCGCGCCGTACACCTGAACCCGCACATACTTGCTGCCGTATTGCGCCAGCGAGGCCGGGACGTATTCGGATCCGGCGGCCAGTTGGCAATTGGTTGAGATCGTCGCGCGCGCGGCGCGGTCGGCAAAGATCGGGTCCCAATCGTCGCCGTCTTGGCGGATGCCGAAGCGGTGGTAATTGGCCCGATCCTGCTGCACCACCGCGCAAAAACTGCCCAGCGGCACGCCGCGCGAGTTACTCAGATCAGGGCCTGTCAGGATCGCATAATATTCAGCGATTAACTGCTGCGCATTTACTTGTGACGGAACCAATAGTGTGGCGGCCGTCCAGACAAATAGTAATCGGACAATGAACATATCGCTTTTCCCAAAAAGAATGGCCGCAGGGTAGCGGCCATTCACGCATTTGAGAAGCAGCGCGGTATCACATGTGAATTACGCGGTCATAGGCGTCGAGCACAGATTCATGCATCATCTCGCTCAGCGTCGGATGCGGGAAGACCGTGTGCATCAGGTCTTCTTCCGTCGTCTCCAGCGCCTGACCGACAACGTAGCCTTGGATCAGCTCCGTCACCTCGGCGCCGATCATGTGCGCGCCCAAAAGCTCGCCGGTTTTGGCGTCAAACACCGTCTTAACCATGCCTTCGGGCTCGCCCAGCGCAATCGCCTTGCCATTGCCGATAAAGGGGAAGCGACCAACCTTGATCTCGTGCCCGGCCTCTTTGGCGGCGGCCTCGGTCAGGCCAACGCTGGCCACCTGCGGGTGGCAGTAGGTGCAGCCGGCGATGGAATTGGGTTTGATCGGGTGCACGTCGTTTTTGCCGGCAATCAGTTCGGCGACCATCGTGCCCTCGTGGCTGGCCTTGTGCGCAAGCCACGGGGCCCCGGCGATGTCACCGATGGCATAGAGACCCTCGACACCGGTGCGGCAAAACTCATCGGTGATCACGTGGCTGCGGTCGATCTTGACGCCCAATGCCTCAAGGCCGAGACCCTCAACATTGCCAACGATGCCCACGGCGCTGATCACGGTGTCAAAATCGTGCTGTTCGACCTTGCCACCGACCTCGATATGCGCGGTCACCTTGTCTTTGGCGCGGTCCATTTGCTTGACCATCGCCTTTTGCATGATTTTCATGCCCTGCTTTTCAAACGACTTTTTGGCAAAGGCGCTGATTTCGGCATCTTCGACCGGCAGGACGCGATCCATGACCTCGACCACGGTGGTGTCGGCACCCAGCGTATTGTAAAAACTGGCAAATTCGATGCCGATGGCGCCGGAACCGATGACCAGCAGCTTCTTGGGCATCCGCTTGGGCGTCAGCGCGGCTTTGTAGGTCCAGACCAGATCGCCGTCCGCCTCCAGACCGGGCAACTCGCGGGCGCGCGCGCCGGTGGCGAGGATGATGTTCTTGGCAGCCAATTCTTCGGTGCCGGCGTCGGTTTTCACCGTTACCTTGCCCTTGGCGGGAATGGACCCTTCGCCCATGAACACCGTCACTTTGTTCTTTTTCAACAGGTGCTGAACGCCGCCCGACAACTGGCCCGCAACCTTGCGCGATCGGGTGACCACGGCGTCGAGGTCATAGTCGATCCCTTCTGCTTTCAGCCCAAACTCCTTGGCGCGATGCATCAGATGAAACACTTCGGATGAGCGCAGCATCGCTTTGGTGGGGATGCATCCCCAGTTCAGGCAGATGCCGCCGAGGTGCTCACGCTCGATCACGGCTGTGCTGAGGCCAAGTTGGACTGCACGAATTGCGGCGACGTACCCGCCCGGCCCGGAGCCTATTACAACAACGTCAAAGGACTTTCCTGCCATCTCGTACCACCTCGTCGCGCGCTCGTAGAAATTAGTTTACCGTTAAACTAATTTTACCACCCGCTCAAGCAGGCAGGCTTGCGACATATCGCACTCAGGCGGCTTCGCTGGCCTCAAGCTCGCGCAAAACGGACCCGTAGCCGCCGCCGTGCAGGAATGCCTCTTCGACCTGGGACGTTTTGCGGCCCAGCGCCGCGTTGCGATGCGGAAACCGTCCAAAGCGGCGGATCACCTCGCGATGCGCCCGAGCGTGCAGCAGATAGTGCGCATCCCCCATACGCTCGTGGATCAACCGCACCGCGCGATCCTGATCACAAAGGTTTTCAGAATGCTCGAGCGGCATGTAGAAGAACTGCCGCGCGGGTGTGTCGATGCGCATGTCCCAGCCACGGCTGATGGCGGATTTGGCGGCCGCCAGCGCGGCCCGATCCGTCGCAAAGGCGCGCGGATCATCGCGGAACAGATTGCGCGAAAACTGGTCGGTTAGGATGATGTAGGCCAGCGCGCCGCTGGGATAGGTGAGCCAAAGCGAAAAACTGCCCTCATGCGCGGCCTGCCAGGCTTTGCCGAAACGGGTGCGTATGGTATCATCCAACGCGTCGCTTTGCTTGTACCAATCGTCCGGTGTGCACTCATCCAACCAGAACGATAATACGTCTTCCGGTCCCACCATGGTCTGTCCTCCTACCCACAAGACCCTGAAATTGCAGCGTCGCACGCGGACTTTGGGAAGCCCAATCACTAAATACAACAGCCGCGAAACAAATTGTCGCGGATGCTGCAGATTTCAGGCCGCCTCGTCGCCGGTTTCTGCCTCAAGTTCGGTCTCGATGACGTATTCTTGGGCAAATTCCATGGCAACCGGGGTAATCGCGGTGGGTGAGACGACGACATATTCGCCGGTGTCCTCGACCGATGGGCGCTGGGTCATGCGGTAGGCCGCGTAGACCGCCAAAAACGCGAACAGCACCGCGACAAACATGAAGAAACCCGAAGGGCCGAGCCGATCCATCAGCACGCCCAGGGTCAGCGGACCCAGCACTGCGCCAAGCCCAGCCATAAACACCAGCCCACCCGAGGCCGCCGCCATGTCGTCGTGGTCCAGATAGTCATTGGTGTGCGCCAGCAGCAGAGAATAGAGCGGGTTGGACATGCCACCGATGACAAAGGCCGATGCCAAAAGCAGCGTGAACACGCCGCCATAGATCAGCCCCAGAAGCGCGCCCAACAGCCCCAGCGCCGAAACGATACCGATTAATTGGCGTCGTTCCATGCGGTCTGAAATCCAACCAATCGGGTACTGCAACAGCACCGCGCCGATAAAGAAGGTCGACACAAAGGTTGAGATCGACGCCACATCCAGCCCCGCCTGCGTCCCGTAAACCGCCGACATGCCGAACTGCGCGGCAAAGATGCCGCCCAGGACAAACATGCCGACGCAGCCCAGCGGCGAGACCGCGTAAAGCTGGCGCAGCGTCATCGGTTTGGTGGTGTCAAAGGCAGGCACCGGGCTGATCGACAGCAGGATCGGCGTCACCGCAATGGACACCAGCACCGACGGGATCACAAAGAGCACGTAGCCCGAGGGGTCCGCCGCTAGCAGCAAGTATTGCGCCGCCACGATGCCCGCCGTCTGCACGATCATGTAAAGCGACAGCGCCTTGCCACGGTTTGAATTGTCCGCCGCATCGTTGAGCCAGCTTTCCGCGGTCACGTAAACGGCAGAAAAGCAGAACCCGATCAGCACGCGCCCCGCCGTCCAGATCCACGGATCGGCGAATGTCGGATAGAGGATCAGAATGGCCGAGATCAGCGACGCCAGCGCCGCGAACACCCGCACATGCCCAACGCGCCGGATCATGCCAGGCGCCAAGCGGCTGCCGCCCAGAAAGCCTGCGAAATACGCCGACATGATGATCGACATCTCAAAGGTCGAAAATCCTTCGATCTGGCCACGGATCCCCAGCAACGTGCCTTGCATGCCGTTGCCGATCATCAAAAGAAACATGCCCAGCATCAGCGCCCAAGCGCTGTTCATGACCTGAAACATTTGGTGTTTCCTTTGTGGCAGAGTGGCAGGAATTCAGGCCTCGCCTATGGCACGAATCGCGCTGTGGCAAACCGCGCAAATTCGACCTCTACGGCGTCGCTTTCAAAGCGTCTGTTCCCGGCAACAAAAGCGACGCATCCCCGTAAGAGAAAAAGCGGTAGCGGTGCTGGATCGCGTGATCGTAAATGCGCGCGATGCGGTCCTGACCCATCAGCGCAGACACCAGCATTATCAGGGTCGATTTCGGCAGGTGAAAGTTGGTCATCAGCCCGTCGGTGACGCGAAACGTAAAGCCCGGGTAGATAAAGATGTCGGTGTCCCCCTCCCACGGCGCGATGCCACCGTCGCGGGCCATCGTCTCGATTAGGCGCAGCGCGGTGGTGCCCACCGGGATCACACGGCCCCCCGCGGCTTTGGTGGTGACAATAGCGTCGGCCGCCGCGGCATCCACCCTGCCCCATTCGGCATGCATTTTGTGTTGCGTCACATCGTTGACCTTCACCGGCAGGAAGGTGCCCGCGCCCACGTGCAGCGTAACAAAGCAGCGCCTGACGCCCCGCGCCTCTAAGGCCGCGAGCAGCGCGTCATCAAAATGCAGCGATGCGGTGGGCGCGGCCACCGCACCCCTGTTGCGCGCCCACACGGTTTGGTAGTCGGTCAGATCGCGCGTATCGGCGGGGCGTTTGGTAGCGATGTAGGGCGGCAGCGGCATCGCACCGGCGGCTGCCAGTGCAGCGTCAAAATCATCCCCGGCAAGGTTAAAGCGCAGATGCGCCTGACCATCCGCGGTGCCCGCCAGCGACGCCGACAGAGCATCTGAAAACACAATTGTTTCGCCGAAGCGCACCTTTTTCAACGGTTTGACCAAGGCGCTCCAGCCGCCATCGGCGCGGGGTTCAAGCAGCGTTACCTCGATCCTTGCGGTGGTCTCGCCCTGTGCACTGGTGCGCGCGCGGGTGCCTGTCAGCCGTGCAGGGATCACGCGCGTGTCGTTGAGCACCAGCAGATCGCCACGCCGTAACCAGCGGGTCAGGTCGGTGACAGTTTGGTCGTGGATCTTGTCCCCGTCCCCCACCAGCAGGCGCGCCGAAGACCGCGGCACAGCCGGGCGCGTTGCGATCAGATCGTCGGGCAGGTCAAAGTCGAAATCGGCGAGTTTCATAGGCCCGCCCTCTAGCGCAGACCCTAGCGTTCGTCACGCGCCTCTTGCGCCTTGCGCAGGCGGCGTTCGGCCGCAGTTTCCTCGACCGCTTCGTCTTGATCCGAAAATGCCTGCGGCGAATTGGGGTCCTGCGCGCCCGGCAGGTCAGGCGGTGGCCGCCGAAAGATGTTGCGGAACATCCCCGGCGTCAGCGCCGACAGCGGATTGACCGACACTTGCGGACGGCTTGAGGGCCCTTTCAGGCTGTAATTGAACCCGATGAGCCCCTCGCCCTTGCGGGTAAAGATGCTGCCGATGCCATTGAGCACATAGACCGGAGAGATCACCCCCTGCATGTCCAGTTCCTTGGATCCGACGGCGTAGGTGCCGTCCATGCTCAGCCCCATAGACGGGCCAACGGCACTTGCCTGGGTAAGGGTGATGGCCGAGGGGGCCATCCGGAACCGCGCCTCCACCTCGGTAAAGTGGATGCCGCTGCCGCCCATCTGCTCCAGCAGGCCTACAATCGACAGCGCGTTGAGCAAGGCCGCAATGGCCGGGGCATCCTGAATGCGCGTGTTCTTGATGTCCAAAGTGCCGTCAAAGCTGGCCTCGCCCACGGGCAGCAATGTCAGCGACAGGTCCCCGCCCCGCGCCTGTTTCAAAAGCCCCGCCGAGGCTGCCACGCCGCCTGCATCTGCGGCGCGAATGCGCACCGCGCTGCGGCCATTTTGCGGGATCAGCTGCCCCTGGATCTGCGCGCCGCCGTTGATGGCGCCGGTGAAATCGCCCTGCAGACCGCCACTAGGACTGAAATTGCCGCGCAGGTCCGTGATGGCGATGGTATCGGTGACCTGCAGCCGATCGAGCGCCAGACTGATCGGGCCGCCGGCCTGACCGCCATCGGTGCCGCCGCCCCCGCTGCCAAAATTCGCAGCGCGCAAGTCGAGCGTGCCGCCCCGCACGGTGATCGCGGGCGGACGGCCCGGCCCCTGTCCGACCAGGTCCACCGGTGCGTCCAGCCAACCGCCCAGGCGCACTTGGTCAAACCGCGCGCGCGACAGCCCGCCGGTGTCGCGCAAGGCGACGCTTCCTGCGGTTTGCAACCCTGCTGCGTTGATCGCGATGCGATCGACCCGCGGTGTGGCGCCCAGCTTGACAACGGTGGAAAAATCACCGGTGGCAGATTGTCCAATCGACCAGCCCAGCGCCGGAATGCTGAGGCCGAGACCCGCCAGATCGCTGGTTAGCGACAGGGTCGGTGCGGCGCCACCAACGGGCAGCGTGACCTCAAAATCACCCCGTCCAGTGCCCCGCACTGACCCCGGTGGCAACCCGAGGTCAAAGGTATCCACCGCCTCTTGCGACAGCACGATCTGGCCGGTTATCGCGCTTGCCTGCGGTCCTTGGCCGATAGGCTGGCGCCAGGTGCCCTCAAACGGAACGCCATCAATGGTGCCGGGCCCCGAGACTGTCACCAGGCTCTCGGTAGCGGCGATCTGCAGTTGATCTGCTTGCAGCACCCGGTCTTTGACCAGGCTGTCGCTGACCACATCGGTGGCGATGCCCGTGGCGTTATATCGGATCTCGCCCGGCTCGATCCCCTTGCGCAGCGGCAAGGACAGCGTGCCTTCGGCGCGCAGGCGACCACTGGCGATATCGGGGGACAATCCGGCGTTTTTCATCACATTGATCGGGGGCTGGTCCAGCAGCGACAAAGCGGCGGGAACAGGGCCATCGACGCGCAGACGCACAACGCCGGGCGCGCCATCTTTAACGGCGATGTCGGGCACAATGAATGACGAGCCCGCGACATTCAGGGCACCGCCTTTCGGCGCGGTCACCTGCCCCTGATCCACCAGCGCCACAAACCGACCGTCAAGCAGGCTGGCGCTGCCCCGCCCGCCCGTCAACGGCGGCAGCGTTTTCGTAAACCGCACCTCAGCGTCAGCGTAGTCAAAGCTGAGATAGACATCCCGGTCGGCATCCGGTCTGTCTCGCAAGACGAAATCAAGCGCGCTCAGTTGCCCGCCCAGAACATTTTGCGCGATCCAATCGCGGGTCTTTGTTGCAAGACCCGCGGGCCAAAGCTGCAACAGCCGCTCGGGGGACAAACCGTCCATTTGCGCATCAAGCCCATAGGCCCAGCCGCCGGGCGCGGCGCGCAGATCACCATGCGCAACCAGCGCCTGACTTTCGTCCTGAAAAATCAATTGCCCGACCTCAAGGTGGAACGGATTGAAAGACAGCCGGAAATCCGCACCCGCGCCATCCAGGCGGATGGCGTCAGTGTAAAGATTGTCCGGGTTGGATTCTAGCTGGGAAGCGCGAAACTGACCCACAAGATCGGTCAGCCCGGCATCATCGGTGATGTTGAGCAGCGTCTGCCCGTCGAGCTGCGCCGTGATCCAATCGCTGACCACCGACACCGCATCAAACCGCATCACACCCGTGGCAGGATTATAGGCCAGGTAGGTCTGGGCCGATGTAAACGGGATCGGCCGCGTCGCTTCGGTTGGTTGCAACACCCCTTCGGAGATCGACAGCGTTGCAGACAGCTCAACGGGCTGCCCATCGGCATCGATCCCGCCGCGCATGGCGCCCGAAATCGGCGCGCGCAGCACTTCAAGCCACGCCAACGGTGCCGCGATGGCCGCAATATCCTGGGCCGCCATGTCGGTGACATTCACGCCAAACTGCGCGGCAGAACTGCCAATTTGGCTGCTGTAATTGGCGTCGAGCGTCGCCACCTGCTGCCCGCCGCTGAGCAGGGCCAGGTTCGAGGTCAGCCGCAGCGTATCGCCCGCGCGTTCTGCACGCACACGACCACCATCGATGGTCCAGGCGCGACCCAGTCGCACGTCCTCTAGGCGCAAGGTCAGCGCCTGCAATTCCGCGCTGCGCAACTGCGCCAGCACGGGCTGCGCAAACAGTGTATCCAGCGCCCCGATCAGCGCACCAAAGTTCGCCTCTTGCCGCGCGGGCGCTGCCAGATCGAAGCCGCCTGACAGGATCACCGACCCGTCCGGTTCAAGCTTGAGACTGGCAAAGACGCCGCTGACATCGACGCTGGTCAGTTCGAAATTGCCGGATAACAGCGCCGTCAGCGACAGCCCGGCGCGCATTTCGGCAAAGCTGACAATCTCGTCCCCGGCGGCCGACAGGACGCGCACATTGTTCATGCGCACGCGGGGATAGCGGGTGTCTTCGATCACAAAATCCAGCGTGTCAAAGGCCAGCGACCCCTGGTCGGTGCTAGCTGCGACCTGTGTCTGGATGCGGTCCACCAGCCATTGCGGCGCATGCACCGGGCGGCCCATCAGCAGGTAGAGAACCCCACCTGCAAGCGTCGCCAAGAGCAGCGAAAACACCAGATTGGGCAGGCCATGGCGACGCCAAAACCGGCGCCGTTCCTTGCGGGCGGCGCGACGCGCGTCCTTTGCGGTGGGTTCTGCACTGCTCATGGCTTTATTCTCGCCCTTCGAGGGCTATCATGCCAGTCACATCTTTCACAGCATCAAAAAGGCGCCGACAATGCTTGATATCTCTTCCCCCGCCCCGGATTTCACCTTGCCACAGGGCGACGGCACCGAGGTGACGTTGTCTGCGTTCAAGGGCGGGCCTGTGGTTCTCTATTTCTACCCGCGCGACGACACGCCCGGCTGCACCAAAGAGGCAATCGCCTTTTCCGAGCATCTCGCAGCGTTCGAGGCCGCGGGGGCCAAGGTGTTTGGCGTCTCCAAGGACTCGGTCGCCAGCCACGCCAAGTTCAGCGCCAAAAAGGACCTGAGCGTGCCGCTTTTGTCGGATGAAAACGGGACCGTCTGCGAAGATTACGGCGTGTGGAAAGAGAAAAGCATGTACGGCAAAAAGTACATGGGGATCGAGCGCACCACCTACCTGATCGACGGCAACGGCGACGTGGCCATGGTCTGGCCCAAGGTCAAGGTGCCCGGCCACGCCGACGCCGTTCTGGCCGCGGTCGAGGCGCTTTGATGCAGCCACTGGCGGACATGGCCGCTGCGGTACTGAACACAGCCGATGGGCGGGAAAAGACCGCCCTGTCGCGCGACTTTGCCGCGCAGTGGCGCGCGGCACGGGGATCGGGTGAACATCCCAAGATCGGTACGGCGCAACCGCCCGATCACCCGGCGCGGCCCGCGGCACCCGAACTGCTGCACCCGCGCGATGTGCCCAAGCGCAAGCCGGGATCGGAAAAAGGGCGCATCGCGCTCTTGCACGCGGTGGCGCATATCGAATTGAACGCGGTGGACCTGCACTGGGACATCATCGCGCGCTTTAGCCACGTGCCGATGCCCATCGGATTTTACGATGACTGGGTTAAAGCGGCGGACGAGGAATCAAAACACTTCAACCTGATGTGTGACTGCCTGGAGGAGTTGGGCAGCCACTATGGCGCGCTGCCCGCCCACGCGGGCATGTGGCGCGCAGCCCAGGACACCGCCGACGACTTTATGGGCCGCTTGGCGGTTGTGCCCATGGTGCTAGAGGCGCGCGGGCTGGATGTGACGCCTGGCATGATCACGCTCTTTCGCAACGCCGGCGCTGATCGCGCGGTTGCCGCACTCGAAACGATCTATGCCGAAGAGGTGGCGCACGTGGCCTACGGATCGAAGTGGTTCCATTTCCTGTGCGGGCGCGAAGACCGCGATCCCAAAGATGCATTTCACACGCTGGTGCAAAAATACTTCCACAGCCCGCTAAAACCGCCGTTCAACGAAGAAAAACGCGCCGACGCGGGCCTGCCGCCGGACTTTTATTGGCCGCTGGCTGTGGCGGACTGATCGGCCTGTGGCGTTGGCAACATTCCGCTCACCTGAGTCTTTTACGCAGCGGTATGCGCGCGCGTTTGTCAGCGCACTTGCCCGATCTTCGCCCGACGCTTAAAACCCATCCCGCAGGGACGCCGTGATGAGCAGCGCGGCCTCTGGGAGTGGGATGAACAAGGATAAAGCTGTTGCGCACACGCCTCGGCATTAAATTACACGCGACGCTGGAACACTATTTCCCCGAACGCCGTGTCTTCCTGAAATCTGACGATGACACGCGCTTTATCCGACTTCGGTCTGAAACGCAGTTCATCGCCTTTGCCGGCAGTTCGTTTGTGGTGGCGTGGGCCATTGTGGCCACGGCCATCTTGTTGATGGACAGCATCGGGTCGGGCAATTTCCGCGAGCAGGCCAAGCGGGACCAGCGCACCTATCAGGCGCGTCTGAATGCGCTGGCAGATCAGCGCGACACCCGCGCCGAAGAGGCGCTGGCCGCGCAAGAGCGGTTCAACGCGGCACTAGAACAGATCTCTGTCATGCAATCGCAGCTCTTGGCATCCGAGACGCGGCGGCGCGAATTGGAAACCGGCATCGACGTGATCCAATCGACCTTGCGCAGCACGATGCAAGAGCGCGAAAAAGCCCGCGCCGAACTTGCCGCGCTGGAAGCGCAGATTGAGGGCGGCGGCGGCACAGCGCTGGCCGGTGCAGGCAATGTGGCCCCCATGGACTTTGTCGCTGAGGCGCTGGCCGAAACCGCGGCAGAGCGGGACAAAGTGGTGCAGGACGCGCGCGCGGCCCTAGAGGCGGCGGACGAAATGGCCACGCAAATCGCGCTGATGGAAGAGCAGAACGACCAAATCTTTCGCCAATTGGAAGAGGCGATGACCGTGTCCGTGGCGCCGCTGGACAAGATGTTTCGCGCCGCGGGCATGCCCACCGACCAGATCATCGAACAGGTGCGCCGCGGCTATTCCGGTCAGGGTGGTCCGCTGACACCGCTGAGCTTTTCAACCAGCGGCGAAGAGCCCAGCGCCGACGCGTTGCGCGCCAATCGCCTGCTCGACCAGATGGACACCCTGAACCTCTACCGGATCGCCGCGCAAAAGGCGCCGTTTGCGACGCCGGTCAAAAATTCATTCCGATTTACCTCGGGCTTTGGCTCGCGGCGTGATCCAAAGACCGGTGGCCGACGGATGCACAACGGGGTGGATTTTGCGGCCTCGCTGGGCACACCGCTCTATGCCACTGCTGATGGCACCGTGATTCACGCCGGTTGGCAGTCCGGCTACGGCCGGTTGGTAAAAATTCAGCATCAGTTCGGGATTGAAACCCGCTATGCCCACCTGTCGCGACTACGCGTTAAAGTTGGTCAAAAGGTCTCGCGCGGGGATCGGATTGGTGATATGGGAGCCTCCGGACGGGTCACTGGTGTGCATCTGCACTACGAAGTGCGTGTCAACGGACGCGCCGTGAACCCGATGATCTATATCAAGGCAGCAAACGATGTTTTCTAAGAGCAAAATCAACGATCCCGCCCCTTCGGCAGAGCCCGGCAAACCGGCTGCACCGGCCCCGGCATCGGCCGCACCGGCAAAACCGGCGGGCCAGAGCGAGTTCAAGGCCAGCGCGCCCAAGGCGAAACCGCCCGCATCGGTGCTGTCGGCCGATCTGCACATCTCCGGCAATCTCAAGACCACCGGCGACATTCAGGTTGAGGGCACCGTCGAGGGTGACATTCGCGCCCACCTGCTGACCATCGGCGAAAGCGCCACGATCAAGGGCGAAGTGACCGCAGACGACGTTGTGATCAACGGCCGGATCGTCGGCCGTGTGCGCGGTCTGAAGGTGCGCTTGACGTCCACCGCGCGGGTTGAGGGCGATATCATTCACAAAACCATCGCCATCGAAAGCGGCGCCCATTTCGAAGGCTCGGTGCAGCGTCAGGACGATCCATTGAACGGCAGCAGCAAAAAATCGGCTCCGGCGGCGGCGAAAACCGACGATTAAACGACCGCCACGGCACGCAAAAAAAACGCCCCGGTCTGATCCGGGGCGTTGTCGTTTCAGCTAGCCATTTTCCGACCCGGAAAATGCCCGGAATTTCATTCAAATTCCGGGCGCGGGCGGCACGGGTTACTCTGTCACTGTGACCGATACCATGCGATCAGGGTCACCTTCGACCATAGATCCGGTGCGTGGGTGACCGCGCTTGATGGCGTCCACCACCTCTTGTCCGGCCGTCACCTTGCCGACAACCGTGTATTGGTTGTTCAAGAAATATCCGGGCTGGAACATGATGAAAAACTGGCTGTTGGCGCTGTCCACGCTCTGCGACCGGGCCATGCCGACAACGCCGGTGTCAAACGGGATGTCGGAGAACTCAGCCGGCACATTGTTCAGTTCTGACCCGCCGCGCCCGGCGCTGCGGTAGTTGTAGCTGTCGGATGTGGCGTCACCAAACTGCACATCGCCAGTCTGGGCCATAAACCCGTCGATCACACGGTGAAAGACAACGCCGTCATATTCGCCCGCCTCTGCCAGCGCGGTGATCCTCTCGACATGCGCCGGGGCGACATCTTCGAAAAGATCGATGGTCACGGTGCCGTTGGCCTCGCCCGCGACGGTGATCTCGATCCCGGTGGCGGCGGCGGGTCCTGCGGTAAGCGCCAGGGCTGTGATCAGGTTACGCCACATCGGCAGCCACCTTGACGCTGATCATGCGGTCGGGCTCGGCGGGCGGTTCGCCGCGCGTGATGGCGTCCACATGCTCCATCCCCGCAATCACTTGCCCATAAACGGTATACTGCCCGTTGAGAAAGTCGTTGTCGCTGAAGTTGATGAAAAACTGGCTGTTGGCACTGTCCGGATTGGCCGAACGCGCAGCCCCCAGCGAGCCGCGGGCATGCGGGACTTTGGAAAACTCGGCCGGCAGGTCAGGCTTGGCCGAACCGCCGGTGCCCGCCATGCGGATGTTGAACCCGTCTTCCATGTCGCCGTGTTGCACGTCGCCGGTTTGGGCCATAAACCCGTCGATCACCCGGTGAAAGGCGACGTTGTCGTATTCACCGCCGCGCGCCAGCTCTTTCATCCGCTCGACATGTTTCGGCGCCACATCTGGCAAAAGCGCGATGGTGACCGTGCCGCCTTTGAGCTCCATAAGGATGGTATTTTCGGGGTCTTTGATGTCGGCCATATCTGCCTTCCTTGTCACAATTGTTGTCCCACGACATATGCGGATGCGCAGCGCCGGGCAAGTCAGCCGTTGACGGGCGCGCCGATTGCAGCAATGCACGCGCGTGACAGGCACCCAAGGGAGGATGAAATGGGCTGGAAAACGCTTGATGACATGGAACTTGCGGGCAAGCGCGTTCTGACCCGCGTCGACATCAACGTGCCGATGGAGGGCGACCGCGTCACCGACACCACCCGCATCGACCGGATTGTGCCCACTATGACCGACATCCGCGCCGCGGGTGGCAGCCCGGTCTTGCTGGCGCATTTCGGCCGCCCCAAGGGACAGCCCAACCCCGAAATGTCGCTGCGCCGGGTGTTGCCTGCGCTGGAGCGCGCGTTTGGCGCATCGGTTACCTTTGTCGAACGGCCCAGCCGCGACTGGATCGACGCGCAACCGGACGATGCAATCATTCTGGTGGAAAACACCCGCTTCACCCCGATGGAGGAAGCCAATGATCCCAACATGGCGCAGTCTCTGGCCAGCCTCGGCGATGTCTACTGCAATGATGCATTTTCCGCCGCGCACCGCGCCCACGCCTCCACCGCCGGGGTGGCGCACCTGCTGCCTGCCTGCGCCGGCCGTCTGATGCAAGCGGAACTCAGCGCGCTGGAGGCCGCGCTTTCAACGCCCAAACGGCCTGTGGTGGCGGTGGTGGGCGGCGCTAAAGTATCGACCAAGCTGGATCTTTTGGGCAACCTCATCGCCAAAGTCGACAGCATCGTGATTGGCGGTGGTATGGCCAACACCTTTCTCGCCGCCCAAGGCATCAATGTAGGCGCGTCGCTGTGTGAACATGACCTGGCTGACACGGCGCGCGAGATTATGGCCAAGGCCGACGCCGCCGGCTGTGCCCTACACCTGCCGCACGACGTGGTGGTGGCATCAGAATTCAAGGCCGGCGCTGCGCATGAAATTGTCCCAGCCACAGCCTGCGCGCAGGACAAGATGATCCTCGATGCCGGGCCCGACGCGGTGCGCGATATCAAAGCGCTATTCGAAGCGGCACAAACCGTGATTTGGAACGGACCGCTGGGCGCTTTTGAGATCGCGCCGTTCCACACGGCAACCTTCGCGGCAGCGCGCGCCGCAGGGGACCTGACTCGCGCTGGCACATTGATCACCGTCGCGGGTGGCGGCGATACCGTCGCCGCGTTGAACCAAGCGGGCGCTGCAGACGACTTCACATACATCTCCACCGCGGGCGGCGCGTTTCTGGAATGGATGGAGGGTAAAGAACTGCCCGGGGTCGCCGCACTCTCTCACTAAAGGGGATTCACACAGCGAATCAGGTGTGACATACTCAGCCCAGCAGCCCACAAGAGACTGCATGAGGCAGAGTAGATGACCCGTACCGCGCGCGCCCCTTTGGGCACCCTTCTGTTTTTTATGGCCAGCTTTGGCTTGTGCGTCTATTTCACCTTCGCTGCCGTGCAGGGTGATTTCGGCCTGTTTCGCCGCGCTGAAATTGACGCCGAGGCGCAAGACCTCGCCCGGCAATTGGCGCACGTACAGGTGCAGGTCGACCGGATGGAAAACCTGACGCAACGGCTCTCGGATGACTATCTCGACCTGGATCTGCTGGACGAACAGGCGCGCAACGTGCTGGGTGTGCTGCGCAGCGATGAGATTGTAATCCGCTAGCGTCGCGCGACATTGCGCACATGCGCAAGAGTTCTTGGTCGCATTGCGCCTTTCGCGGAAACACTGTCCAAAAGTCGGCTAACCTCTGATATTACGCGATAAAATCATCCGATCTAAGGCTTAGCACAGATCTTTTGCGGTCCATAACCCCACAAACTCACCCTGCGTCACAATTGTACTCGCCTCTGCAGGTGGAATGCGCTAAGAAATAGTTTAATGCTAAACTATCTCAATGGGAGGGGCTGATGGCAACGCGCAAAGCCAGCAAGAAACCCAACGTGTCAGCGGAGGAACTGAAGGCCTACTACCGTGACATGCTGCTGATCCGCAGGTTCGAAGAGAAAGCGGGACAGCTTTACGGGATGGGGCTGATCGGCGGGTTCTGCCACCTCTACATTGGTCAAGAAGCGGTGGTGGTTGGCCTCGAAGCGGCGGCCAAAGAGGGCGACAAGCGCATCACCTCCTACCGCGATCACGGTCACATGCTGGCTTGCGGCATGGACCCGGGCGGCGTGATGGCAGAACTGACCGGGCGCGAGGGCGGCTATTCCAAGGGGAAAGGCGGCTCGATGCACATGTTCTCGAAGGAAAAGCACTTTTACGGCGGGCACGGCATCGTAGCAGCCCAAGTGCCTCTGGGCGCGGGCCTGGCGTTTTCGGACATGTACAAAGGCAATGACAACGTCACCTTCACCTACTTTGGCGACGGCGCGGCCAACCAGGGTCAGGTCTACGAGACCTACAACATGGCCGAGCTGTGGATGCTGCCCATCGTGTTTGTCATCGAAAATAACCAATACGCCATGGGCACATCGACCAAACGCTCGACCAAATCGCCCAGCTATTGGGAACGCGGCGCCGCCTACGGCATTCCGGGCGAAGAGGTTGACGGCATGGACGTGCTGGCAGTCAAGGCCGCTGGCGAAAAGGCCGTCGCCCACTGCCGCGCGGGCAAAGGGCCGTACATCCTCGAAATCAAAACCTATCGCTACCGCGGCCATTCCATGTCCGATCCGGCCAAGTATCGCACCCGCGAAGAGGTCCAGAAAATGCGCGATGAACGCGACCCGATTGAGCAGGTCCGGTCGATGCTGCTGACCGGCAAACACGCCAGCGAAGACGATCTCAAGACCATCGACAAAGAGATCAAAGAGATCATCAACGCCTCGGCCGAGTTCGCCAAAGACAGCCCCGAGCCCGCGCTCGATGAGCTGTGGACCGACATCTACGCGTAAGGGAAAGAGATTATGGCAACCGAAATTCTGATGCCCGCGCTTTCCCCCACGATGGAAGAAGGCACACTTGCAAAATGGCTGGTCAAAGAGGGCGATACGGTAGCGTCTGGCGACATCATGGCCGAGATTGAAACCGACAAAGCCACGATGGAGTTCGAGGCCGTGGACGAAGGCGTAATCGGCAAGATCCTCGTGGCCGAGGGCAGCGAAGGCGTCAAGGTGAACACAGCCATCGCCATCCTGGTTGAAGAGGGCGAAGAGGTCAGCGACACCCCGGCGCAAGCAGCCGCTACCGCAGACCCAACCCCAACCGCAGAAGCGCCGCAGGCCCCGGTTGCTGCCACCGCCGCAGCGCCTGCCGCGCCGCAGGTCGACAGCAGCCCCGACTATCCCGACGGCACGCCCATGAAACAGCAGACCGTACGCGAAGCGTTGCGCGATGCCATGGCCGAAGAGATGCGCGCCGATGATGCCGTGTTTTTGATGGGCGAAGAGGTGGCCGAATACCAGGGCGCCTACAAAGTGTCCCAGGGCCTGCTCGATGAGTTCGGCAGCAAACGCGTCATCGACACGCCCATCACCGAACACGGCTTTGCCGGGATCGGTGTAGGTGCCGCTTTTGGCGGCTTGCGCCCCATCGTCGAATTTATGACCTGGAACTTTGCCATGCAGGCCATCGACCAGATCATCAACTCGGCGGCCAAGACGCTTTACATGTCGGGCGGTCAGATGGGCGCGCCCATGGTCTTCCGCGGCCCCAACGGCGCTGCCGCCCGCGTCGGCGCCCAGCACAGCCAGGATTACGCCGCGTGGTACATGCAGATCCCCGGGCTCAAGGTCGTGATGCCCTACTCGGCCGCCGACGCCAAAGGATTGATGAAAACCGCGATCCGCGACAACAACCCGGTGTGTTTTCTGGAAAACGAAATCCTCTACGGGCGCAGCTTTGACGTGCCCGACCTGGACGATTTCACCATCCCCTTTGGCAAGGCGCGGGTCTGGCGCGAAGGCTCAGATGTCACCATCGTCAGCTTCGGCATCGGCATGCAATACGCGCTCGAAGCCGCGGACAAACTGGCAGAGGACGGCATCAATGCCGAGGTCATCGACCTGCGCACCCTGCGTCCGATGGACACCGGTACCGTTTTGACATCCGTGATGAAGACCAATCGCTGCGTCACGGTTGAGGAAGGTTGGCCACAAGGGTCAGTGGGTAATCACATCAGTTCGGTGATCATGCAGGAAGCGTTCGATTACCTAGATGCGCCGGTGATCAACTGCACCGGCAAAGACGTGCCCATGCCATATGCCGCAAACCTCGAAAAACACGCGCTGATCACCACAGACGAGGTGATCGATGCGGTGAAAAAAGTCACCTACCGGTAAGGAGCGCGCCATGCCCACAGAAATACTTATGCCAGCGCTCTCACCCACGATGGAAGAAGGCACATTGGCCAAATGGCTGGTCAAAGAGGGCGATGCCGTGTCGTCCGGCGACCTGCTGGCCGAGATCGAAACAGACAAAGCCACCATGGAGTTTGAAGCCGTCGACGAAGGCATCGTCGGCAAAATCTTGGTGGACGAAGGTACCGAAGGCGTGAAGGTCAACGCCCCCATCGCAGTGCTGCTGGAGGATGGCGAAAGCGCAGAGGACATCGGCGCCTCATCCGCCGCTGCCGCGCCGTCTTCGGCCGATGCGGACGCGGACGCGGCCAAAGAGGTTCCTGCACCGCCCCCAACTCCGGCGCCAAAGGCGCCTCAAAAGGACGGCCAGCGCATCTTCGCCTCCCCCCTGGCGCGCCGCATCGCATCGCAAAAAGGGCTCGATCTGAGCGCGATAAAAGGCTCCGGCCCGCATGGCCGCATTGTCAAAGCAGATGTGGAAAAAGCCGAAGCCGCCCCCGCGCCAGCACCCAAAGCGGCGCCGTCTGTTGCCCCAACTGCGGCAGCCATGGCAACCGGCCCGTCCGGCGATGTGGTGGCCAAGATGTACGAAGGGCGCGATTTCGAAGAAGTTGCGCTGGACGGCATGCGCAAAACCATCGCGGCAAGGCTGACCGAAGCCAAACAATCGGTGCCTCATTTCTACCTGCGCAAAGATATCGAGCTCGACGCGCTCCTCGCCTTTCGCAGCCAACTCAACAAAACGCTTGCACCGCGCGGCACAAAACTGTCGGTGAACGATTTCATCATCAAAGCCTGCGCCCTGGCACTGCAACAAGTGCCCGACGCCAATGCCGTTTGGGCCGGTGACAAGATGCTTTCGATGAAAGCTTCGGACGTCGCTGTCGCTGTGGCCATCGAAGGTGGCCTGTTCACACCGGTGCTCAAAGACGCCGAAGTCAAAACCCTCTCGGCCCTCTCGGCCGAAATGAAAGACCTCGCAAGCCGCGCGCGCGACCGCAAACTGGCCCCGCACGAATATCAGGGCGGTAGCTTCGCCATTTCCAACCTCGGCATGTTCGGCATCGACAATTTCGACGCCATCATCAATCCCCCGCATGCCGCGATCCTCGCGGTGGGTGCAGGTGCCAAAAAACCAGTGGTCGACGAGGATGGACAGGTCAAAGTTGCCACGGTTATGTCGACCACCCTGTCAGTTGATCACCGGGTGATCGACGGCGCGTTGGGCGCCAACCTTCTTAACGCAATCAAGGACAACTTGGAAAATCCGATGGCGATGCTGGCCTAGGCTTCTTCTGGCCAAAAATACCTCGGGGTTTGGGGCAGCGCCCCAATCAAAAATAAAGCAAAGGCCGAAGTGTAGCTTCGGCCTTTTCCATTCGCAAACAGTATCTTACTGATCTTTGCCCAACATGTGGTTCATGCTCAGGGCGGGCTGATCACAGCCCGCTTCGCCAACAATTCGTGCTGGGATCCCTGCGACGGTTGTGCAGGGCGGCACCTCTTCCAGCACCACTGACCCGGCCGCAATCCGGCTGCAATCACCGACCTTGATATTGCCCAACACTTTGGCCCCGGCGCCAATCAAAACGCCGTCGCCGATTTTTGGATGCCGATCTTCTTCTTCTTTTCCGGTCCCGCCAAGTGTCACCGAATGCAGCATCGACACATTGTCGCCGACCACCGCCGTCTCACCGATCACGATTGAATGGGCGTGGTCGATCATGATGCCTTTACCGATCCGCGCCGCCGGATGGATGTCTATTCCAAAGATTTCCGACGCCCGCATCTGGAAGAAATAGGCAAGATCGCGGTGATCCGTTTCCCAAAGGTGATGCGCGACGCGGTAAGCCTGCATCGCCTGATACCCTTTGAAGTAAAGAATGGGCTGCAACAACCGGTGGCAGGCCGGATCGCGCTCATAGACCGCGACCAGATCGGCTCGGGCCGCCTCAATCAGGGTCGGATCCTTGGCATAGGCCTCTTCAACGATCTCGCGCACCACCACCATCGACATCTCGTTTGATGCCAGTTTTGCCGCCACACGGTAGGACAGCGCCCGGTTCAGCGATTTGTGGTGCAGGATACACGCATGCACAAACCCTCCGACCAAAGGCTCTTCCAACACTGCCTGGCGGGCCTCATCCGTGATCTGATCCCAAACCGGGTCCAGAACGGTGACATTGGTTTTCAAATCTGCCATGCGCGGTCCTCTTGCCGTCTTCTACCCCACATAAGTGGATTTCGCCAAACGCAAAGCTGTTATGGTGCGTATTCAACTTCTTGATCGATCGCCAGAGGTACGCTGAATGATCATTTGCAGCACAACGATGAGAGCCGCCGCCATCTCTCTATCGCAGAGCGGTCGCTCGTCGGCCATGGGCGCCTGAAGCGCTGCAGCGGCCAAGGTGCCATCACCAAAATGCGGATGCATCTCACCGGTATGCCGGCGATGCCAATCGGCAGCCTCAGCCGCAAAAAGCAGCGTTTGCGCCGTCGACAGGCGTTCTGTCACCGGAACCGACAGCACCGCGCGTGCCGCACAGATAAGGTCGACCGCAAGAACCGGCCTCACGACAGATCAAGCTCCAGCGTTTTCGCAGGCCCCGGACCAAACCGGGCAGAAATCTGTGACACCGCAACGTCAAAGACATCGCCTGCCCCATCACCCGCACGGGCAGCGTCAGGATAGTTCCATTCGGGGCGTGCGACTGTCGTCTCGCGCAACACCGCTCCATTCTTGATGACCTGCACCGCATAAAGCTCGCTTTCTTCGCCCAAGGGCACTTCGGGCACATCCCAACTGTCCCCATCGATCCGAGTGCGCCTGATCCAGCGGAACGCGGTCGATGCGCCGTCGCGGGCTGCGCGCAAATGTACCGGCGCGTAAGGCCGCAAGCCGTTGCCATCAAAGGCGTGGACCTCTTGGCGGTAAATCGGATCATCCACCGCACGCGCGGCCGGCCCGATGCGGAATGTCTGCGCAACCCGCCGCAAGCTCGACAAAAGCTCGATCTGCTGCGGCGCACCGTTCAGCATGACCACCCAAGACCCAACCGGCCAAAACTCGGGCATCAGCGCATCGGTCCCCAACTGACCACGCAGCCGGTTGCGCAACAGATACCGCCCCGGCGCAATCAATTCAGCATCGCGAAATTGCATGATCTCCCAACCGTTTGGGGTGCCATCCCCAATGGCAAGCGCGTTGGCCCCTGACAACAGCGCCGCATCATCCACCGAGGCCAGCGCCCCGTTTATCATCAGCACCTCAAGATCAGCACCACGATCCAAAAGCCCCGAACAGGCACGCAACAATGGGTTTTGCGTAAACCCGATATTGGCCCGCGTTCCGATGATGGAGTTGAGCGTAAAGTTCTCCGCACTGCGCGATTGATACAGCGCCACACTGCCCGGCCAGGGCGTGCCCGTTGCTGCAAGATACGGCGCATGCGGCACCTCATCGCCTGTGATCAACGGCAAATCAAGAAAGGTCGAGGTCAGCGGGACTGGCGGTACAAACGCGCTCACCGACGGCAACTGGTCCGGCAATTCGGATGCTGTGTAAACCTCCGGCTCGATCCGCACCGCCTCGAGCAACTGCATCGCACCCTGCTCGACCCGGTCGACGCGGTAAAGACCGGGTGCCTCCGATTGATCTGCCGTGACCTCGATCACATCACCGGCGCCCAGACCAATCAGCGACGGCGGCAAAGCCAGACGCACCGTGTCACGCGCGACGCGGGCTTCGACCAGCCAGCGCTCGGCCACTTGCCGTCCCTCAGATCGCGTCATGGCCAACGCAACCTCGCTGGTGCTCACGGCATGTGCGGCGTCTTCGGGCAAAATCGCCTCTTCGGACAAAACATCGAAATTGCCATCGGTTTCGACAAACCGCAGGCGCACGCGCCCGGACAATTCCGCCTCGCTCTCGCGCGCTTGCTCTAGCCGCCCTTCCAGGTCTTCGCTGATCGCCAGCGTGTCCCCAGCAATTGCCGTGGCGCGCAGGCCGTCGCGCATCACAAACCGCAACGTTCCGTCGCGCTCAACGGCGTCAAAGCCGTAGCGCAGCATCAACGGCTGCAATGCGCCCCGCCCGTCGATGACCTCGTCGATCACATAGCCGCGCACCACACCGTAAAGCGCGGAGACGTCGTAGGACACAACCCCGGCCCGGTCACAAATCTCGGCCACCACCGAAGCGAGGCTGCGCGACGATGTGCGCCCGTTGATCCAGTGCCCGCGGGGATAATTAATCCCGTCCGACCATTGCTCCGTCGTGTTGGGAAAGAATGGGTAGGGCCGCGTGTCCCACGCCCACACAAAGGCCCGCGACAGATCCAGCATCGGCGCGCCGTAGATCGCTGATACTGGATTTTTGTCCGCGTCCGACCAATAGCTGTTGATTGCACGCAAATACTGCCGCTGAATCAAATCATCCCGCGCACCGTTCGAGTAAAACGGCAAACTGCTCTCGGACGATTTGGGATCGACAAACTTGTTGGGCTGGTTGGTCCCCTTGTCCACCGCAGAACAGCCATATTCGGTGAACCAAATGGGCTTTGACTGCGGCTCCCACGCTGTGGCCGTCTCGGACCGTACACCGCCGACACGTTCGTGATGCGCATTGGCCCACCAGTTGCGGATGTCTTTGTAGCGATACACCCACGGCTCATCATAGGCCCCGTCGGTGATATCAGTGCGAATTTGTGCGTCGCGCGCAGCGTCCGAGTGGTAAAACCAGTCATACCCCTCCCCGCCCTCGATATTGGCCTGCAAGTACCCAAGGTCGTGGATCCGGTCCCAGCTCTGCGCATCCAGATGCGCCACACCCTCGCGCCAATCCGAAAGCGGCATGTAGTTGTCGATGCCGATGAAATCGATGTTGTCATCCGACCACAGCGCGTCGAGGTGGAAAAACCGGTCCCCGCTGCCATCCTGCGGTTGATACCCAAAATACTCCGTCCAGTCTGCAGCGTAGCTGATCTTGGTTTCAGCACCCAGGATCGCGCGCACCTCGGCGGCCAGCGCAATCAGCTTTTCGACAAAGACAAATCGGTTCGCTTCCCCGCGTACCTGCGTCATGCCGCGCATCTCCGAGCCGATGCAAAACGCGTGCACTCCACCGGCGGCCCGGCACAGCGCGGCATTGCTCAGGATGTAGCGGGAAAAGGACCATTCCTCGGCAGGCCCAACATAATATCCCGCCGCCTCTGGCGACACACCGGCCGGAAAATCCGCTGCGGTCACAGTGCCAAAAAACGCGTCCACCTCTGCCGCAGCCGCAGCCGTGCCATCCGGTGATCCCGCTACACCTGGCGCTTTCGACGTGGTGATCCGCCCCCGCCAGGGCAGGTAGGCTTGCGTGCCATCCACCGAATAGGGGTCTGGCAGAGCATTGCCTTCTTGCTGATCCATCAGGATGAAGGGGTAGTACAGCACCTCTTTGCCGGTGGCTTGCAGCGCCTGAATGGCCTCGATCACTGCCAGATCGGCCGGCGTGCCGCCGTAAATCGGACGCTCATCCACCTCGGGCACCGACAGGGCCGCGTTGCGGCGGATCCCGCCGCTGGACCAGACCATATTCTCGCCGCGCGCGTCTTTGTGCTCGACCTTGGGGCGAATGGTGCACGCGCCGCAGCGCAGATCATCGCCAAACCAAGACACCACCAGCGCCGCGGCCTCGCAATTGGGCAACTCATCGCCCAGCGCATCCAACGACACGGTGAAATCCGGCGCGCCCGCGGGCGTATTCACATTTGCGCTCCAGCGGCCCTGCCTGTTGTCGACATAGTTCACAGCCGTCGTGGCCAGCGCATATTCACCCGACCCCGGGATCATCGCGACGCCCTTGATGGCACGCGTTAACTCGGCTTCGGCATCGAACTGACCCACCTGTTCGGGGCGCACCACTTCAAAGGAAAACTGCGGCACACGGTTGCCAAACTGGCCCAGCGCGAGGTTCTCGATCACCACATAGGCGGTCCCGCGATAGGCAGGCACCATCCCCTGCCCCTCGATCGCCTCGATCAAGGGGTCGGGCAACTGCTCCGTGTCACCGGGATAAACACGCATATTCAAGGCCGACAACGGCAGCTCTTCGCCATCTGCCCAAACGCGCCCCACGCGCGTGACCACACCTTCGCACAGCGCAAGTGCCAGGCTCACAGAATAAGAATACCTGGTGGTCGTCGTCTCGGGCGCCGACGGGGCCCCCTTGCCGCCGCCACCGGTGGTCGTCGTCTCGCTGGTCTCAAGGAAATCGGACGCCCAGATCACCTGCCCGCCCAGCCGCATCCGACCATAGAGCTGCGCAATCGCATTGCCCTCGCCCGATCCGGTCAGCCGAAAGCGGTCGATCTTGCCCTGTTCGACAACAGACGAGCCCTGCCCCAAGACCCTTTGGTCAATCGCCCGGCCCAGCGTTGCGCCAATCGCCCGGCCGATGGCGACCGAGGACAACCCGGCCACCGTGCCCCCAATGGACCCGCCGATGGCCGCACCCGCAGCCGATAAAATCACCGTCGCCATGCGCTGGCCTCCTTATGCGGGAAATTCGAAACGGGCCACGATGCGGCGGGCCCACGGGGCCGACAGCGGGCTTTCGACCACGCCGTACCCGCTATAGGCATGGACAAACCGCGGTTCGGGGCCGATCTGCGACTGGATGCCCAGATGTTTTGCCACGGCGCCCGCTTTCATCCGAAACAGGATCACATCGCCTGCCGCTGCCTGATCTGATGACTTTGACGTCAAATGCCGCAAAGCGGCCTGCCACAGCCGCTCTTGTCCGGCGGTCTCCGACCAGTCCATCGTGTAGGCTGGGGGCACCTCCGGCTCGGGGCCGATCACCCCGCGCCACACACCGCGCACCAGGCCCAGACAGTCGCAGCCGGCACCCAGGACCGCCATCTGATGGACATAGGGCGTGCCGATCCAGCGGCGCGCCTCGCTGACCACTGCGCTCATCGCAGGCTCCCCCCATTGTTGGCACCCGATTGTTTGGGATAGGCCATCACCCAGTCGTCATTTGGCAAATCGGGAAATCCGTCAAAGTCGAGCGCATTGCCAAACTTCAATCGGCAGGTGTCAAAGGTCCGATCACTGCCCGCGATCATGCGGATCGGGTGCGCCGCGCTCACCTCGGCCCGGATCGGCTCCCACAGTTCCACCCGTCGCACGCCACCCAAGAAACGATCCCATTTAATAATCCCCCATAAGCCACGCGCTGGACCATCCAGCACATCCAGACGTCCGCGCTGAAACCACCCGGGGTCAAAACCGCCCAGGTTGTCCCATTCGAATATCTTGCCGCCGATCACACGGTCGGGCGGGCCTTCGTGAAAAAAGCCGGGCGTGGTGGGGTCAAAACAGCCCTCTTCGCTGCCCACGGGCACCGAACTGGCTTTTTGATAGACCCGGCCCATCGGCTTGTTCAGCGCTTCGGTCAACCCGCGCAATTCCGCCTGAAACGCACCGCCCGACCGGCGGATTTCCCCGATGGAGCCGCGAAACTGCAACCAATTCACGCTGACATCGGCCCAATTGACCAGCCAGGCGCGCACATCCGCGCCATCAAACCGGCCAGCCTCGATCTCATCCTCGCGCACGGCCACATCGCTGAGCGCGCCCAACGCTTCGGTGTTGTCGACACTTAGACCCGTGCTCTGGGCCAGGGCCGCCGCGCTGAGCCCGGTGTCGGCCCGAAAGGTGATGCCTTCAAACTCCAGATCGCGATCGTGATCGGTGAAGCCAAAGACCGTGCCGTCCCGGCGTACAATCGCCCATGCCCGACACAATGTGGTCAGCCCCTGCGCCGCGTGGGCCAAAAACGCCTCCGACTGCCCGGCCATCAGATGCGCACCTCGACCACGGGCACATTGGGCACTTCACCGGCCTGAAAACTCGCCACCGATGTGGCAATCCGGTCGGTGTCAAACCGCACCGGCACATCAAATTCGAAACCCGCTTTTACGATCACCCCATCCTCGGGCGGCGCGACAAAGCGCACTATGCCGGTCGCCAGATCGACCTCATAGTCGATCCCTTCTTTCATCTCGTCGTAATCGGCGCCGACACGCACCGTGCCCAGCACAGGTTTGGCAATGGGACGGGCATAGCTGAACGCACCGCTTTGATAGGTCTTTTGCAGCTGGAACTGCACCGCCTCGCCGTCACCTGTGCCAATGACTTGGTCGAGAAAGGCGGGCGATGCGCTCGACGCCGAGGATTTGAAATCCGACCAATCCTTCCAGCGAAATCCAAACATCTGTCCGCGCCGCGCCTCGAAAAAGGCGATGAGCGTCTCGACATCTTCGAGCGACCGCATGCCCAGCCCCGCATCATAGCGCCGCCGCGAATGCGCCCAAGGCGTATTGCGCTCTTCAAAACCGCTGGCCAGCGTCACCACTTCGGTGCGCCGCTCAGGTCCCCCGACGGACCCAAAGCTCAGGTTCGCCGGAAACCTCACATCGTGGAAATTCATGCTCTCGCTCCCCCTCTTCAACGGTTGCGGTTGGACCGCGCCAGCGTGCGGCTCATCTGTGCAGCGATCTGCGTCTGACTGCGGGCAAAGCTCTGGACGTCCGGCGTGGTGATATTCATCACAATGGTCGGCGCGCTGCCGCCCCCGGCACTGCGCACGCCCAGCTTGCCGTCCGGCCCACGGGCCAACGGCATGATCGCCTCCGGCCCCGCCTCGCCCATGATCCCCATGCCGCCGCGCATGCCAAAGGGCGTGGTCCCGCTGACCACGCCGCCGCTGGCAAAGGGCATCACCCGCCCCTGACTAAACGGCGCGCCGTCCGCAAAAGGCAAAATGTTTGAAACGATCCCACCGACACTGTTGGCCAAGAGCCCGCCAAAATGATCGGTAATGGGCTTGAGCGCAGCATTGTACGTCGTGCGGGCCAGCGACTGCGCCAGACCCTCAAGCACGCCACTCAGGCTCTCGCCGTCAAATACCAGACCGTCAAAGGCCTTGCGCAAGCCCTTGGACAGGCCTTTTTCCAGCGTCGCCACATCCTTGCCCGTGGCGGCCAGGCTTTCACGCATCACCCGCAAATGGCTGTCAAAGGTTGAAACCATGTCGGTGGTGTTGATCACCGTCTGACGCAGGCTGTCAGTTTCGACCTGCAAGCCTTCGATCTCGTCGCGATAGTCGGTCATTCTCGGAAATCCTTATGGGTTTTGTCGGGCCAAGCCGCCATCAGCGCCTCCAGGCCTTGGCTCAGCATCGGCCGCGCCGCATCGCCTGGGCCCAGCAACAGCTGCAACTCGGCGGGCGTCAGGGCCCAGAACTGATCCGGCGGCAGGCGCAATCCGACCATCCCGGCCCGCATCAATGCGGGCCAGTCGAACCCGCTCATGCGCCTGGCACCATAAACGCGCGGGCAATCAGCTCGGCCGCAGCCCGTGCCGCGGCCATCGGGCCACCGTCGATCTCGGCATGGTCCAGCTCCACCGGGTCATAGCCCGACTGCCCACCGCTGAGCCCGGCGCGCAACAGCGCCAGCACATCTGCACTCGAGAACCGCCCCTGCTCGAACCGCTCAACCAGCGCAACCAGCGATGTCTCGCCCAGCGTAGCCTCAAGCGAGGCCAGCGCACCCAGGCTCAGCCGCATCGCGCGCGCCTCACCGTCGATGACCAAGGTCACCTCTCCCCTCCACGGATTGGTCATCAGATCACTCGGCGGTAAAGGCCAGCGCCCCGGCCGAGGCCAGCGTCATCTCATAGGTCGCCTCGCCATTGTGCGAGCCGGCATATTCAATTGCCGTAATCTGGAACGGCCCCTGCACAATGCCGAAATCGGGAATGATCACCTGGAAATTCGGCGTCTCACCGTCGAAAAAGATCTGGCGCGCCCGCTCGTCGGTGCCTTCGTCCTTGAACACCCCGGCGCCCGAGATCGAGGCCGACCGCACGCCCGCGCCCGACAGCAACTCGCGCCAGCCGCCCTGGCTTTCCAGGCTGGTGACGTCAACCGCCTCGGCGTTAAAGCTCACCCGCGTGGCCCGCAGCCCCGCGATGGTTTGAAACTGGCCGTCCGTGGACATGTCGACCTTGATCAGCAGGTCCTTGCCATTCTGAGCACCCATAGGAATTCTCCAATACTATCAGGTAGGTTCAGCCGCCCGGCATCGGGCAGTGTTCAGTCGTCTTCGACGCGCGCGCGAAAAGTCAGGTCAATCGACCGGTCCGATCCGCTATCGACCTTGGCTGCCCGCGCGCTGACAAATCGCAGCGACACCAGCCGCCCGCGCGCCAGCGTCAGCGGCGCTTCGTGCAGCACGTCGCAAATCTGGCCCGCCACGGCCTTGGCGTTGGCAAACCCGGGGGCTTCGGTCACCACCGACACGCTCAGCCGATGCTCAGCCCCGCTACCGGTCTGGTCATCGGCAATCTTCACCTGCTCGGGGCCAAGCGCCACATATGTCTCGGGCACCGTGCCCGCGGGCAAAGCGTCATAAATCGCGTCACCCACCAAGCCGAACAGATCAGCGTCGGCGGTCAAAGCGGCATAGATCGCCGCCTGCAACGCGCTTGATACGGCATAGCTCATACCGCCACCTCCTCGTCCGCGATGCAGATCAGAAAGCGACCGTTTGGATCGCGTTCGGCCACTGACCGGATGTGAAAGATGCGCGCATCATCGCGAAACCGCTGACCCGCAACAGGGCGTTCGGGATGGCCAACCGGCGCCCCGCGCACCACGATGCGAAAGGGCGCCATCGACACACGTGCACCAGCGGCAGATGTCTCGCGCCCGGCGCGGGCGGTCAGCTCGGCCCAGATCACGCCCAGGGCGCTCCAGCTTTCGTGAAACCCGCCCGCGCCGTCCGAGATCCGGGTCGGCGCCTCAAGCGTTAGGCGTCGGTTTAGTCGCGGCGTGCTCATTTCGCACCCCCGCCGTAAAGCCGCATCACCTTGTAACGCTCAATCAGGCTGGTCACGCCAAACGGCATGCAGCCCTCGCTCAACCCGGTCTCGTCCCGGTACTCGTAATAGTGCGCCGCCAGCAGCAAAACCGCCTGCCGCAGATCAGCGGGGATGTCGCTCCAGGCCTGGCCGTAACCAGCGGTCATCGCGACTTCGGCGCTGCCACGCTCGGGAATTGCCGGCAGGCACGGGCCCACGGGTCGCAACACCGGACTGTGTAAATCGCGCTCCAACCAATAGTTGTCGCTGTCAACCGGCGTGCGCACACCAGCGCTGTTGATCAACGCAACCTCGCCCACACTGGACACCGGAGCCAACGGCATCGGCTGACCCATCATCCCGCGCCAGGCGCTGTAACTGACGACAAAATCACGCGCGAACAGCGCCTTGGAAATGCGTGCCTCCACTGCCGCAACAGCGGCCCGCAAAAAACTCTCGAGCACCGCGTTCTGCACCGTATCGGTGCCAAATCCACTGCCCAGACGCAGATGCGCCTTGAACTCATCAACCGGCAGCGCCGCACCGGGCACCGTGGTCTCTTCGATCACCATCATTAGTCCTTCTCCACCGCAATTCCGCCGGGTCCCCCCGAAAACAGACGCCGGGCGTACGCCGCCCCGCATTGCTCGGACGGAGGGGAGCAGCTAGACAACACGGCGCTTGATGCGCACGCCCGGCCGCCACGGGACCAGCAGCCCCGTGGCGTTCGTGTTCCGCAGTTAGGTGCGGAATTTCAGGATCTTGATGGCGTCAAAGTCGGTCACGTCCCCGCCCACGCGCTTGGTGGCATAGAACAGGACATGCGGCTTGGCGCTGAACGGATCGCGCAACACGCGCAGGTCGGGACGCTCGGCAACCGTGTAGCCGGCCGCAAAATCACCAAAGGCGATTGAGTTTGACCCGATATCGGCGTCCGGCATGTCCTCGGCGATCAGCACCGGATACCCCAGCAGGGTGGCGGGCTGCCCGGCGGCCAGTCCGTCTGACCACAGGAACCGCCCATCCGCGTCCTTGAGCTTGCGCACACGGCCCGCGATCTTTGAGTTCATCACAAAGGTCGCATTGGCGCGGTACTCAGCACCCAGGGCATAAACCACATCCACAATGGATTCTGCGGTCACATCGGCATTGATCCCGGTAGGCACAAATCCCAACTCACCCCAAACGGCATCCTCATCCAGCACGATGGGCTTGCGCAAGAAACCGGTGGGCTTGTTGTTGCCGTCACCGCGCACAAAAGCTTCGGCCTCGGCCCCGGCAAACTTGTCGGCAATCCGGCCCGCCAGCCACGCTTCGATGTCAAACGCGCTGTCGTCGAGCAGACGCTGCGACGCTTTGGGCAATGCGCTCAACTCGTGCAGCGGAATGCTGATGCGGTCGATCATCGGCGTCGAGGTTTCGTTGACCGCGCTGGTCTCAGTCGCCCAACCCGTGCCCATCTCGCCATGATCCACCAGCACGTCATACGAGCTGGCCTCGACATTCACGACCGTCGCAATCGACCGGATCGATGCCGTTGCATTCAGCACCGATTTGACCGTCTCGGAGGTCACCGGATCGACGAGATAGCCACCATCGGAATTTACCGAGGTCGACAGGGCCTTGCCCTCCAGTTCCAGGCCACGCAGGCCATCATCCTCGCCCGAACGCAGATAGGCGTTGAACGCCTTCTGATGGGGCGCTTCAATCTCTGCGGCCCCAGCCAGAGGGGTACGCGCAGCCGTCATAGTTTTCCGATCCAGCATGGTCAGTCGCTCTTCCGTTTGTTGCAATCTGGTTTGAAGTTCGGCCTCGAAGCCTTTGAATTCGGTTACAAAGCCCATGACGGCCTCCGCAACCTCCTGAGCGGGGGACAAACCTTCCCCAGCCCGCGCCGCAGCGTCGGTCTTGCTCATCCGCAAATCCTTAGGTTGTTGATGGTGGATAAAGGCCGGGCGTCAGCGCCGGGCCAGCTCAGTGTGCGCAGCCCGAAAGGCCGCCGCCATATCGCGCAGAACCGCACCGTCGTCGGCCACTGCCTCGGACTTGCCCGCCACCCGCGCACTGGGCAACATCGGAAAGGTCACCAGCGACACTTCCCAAAGCTCCAGTTCCTTCAGAACCCGCTGGCCCTGCTCATTCTTTGCCGCCCGCACCGTACGGTACCCGATGGAAAGACCATCAATGGCCCCCGCCGCGATCAACTCTGCCGCCTCGCGCCCCTTGGCCACCTCGGGCAAGAGCCGCCCCTTGACCCACAGGCCGCGATCGTCTTCGCGCACCTCGTCCCACACCCCGATGGGCAGCGCCGGATCGTGCTGCCACAGCATTTTGACCCGGCGCCCCTCCGCTGTGATCCGCTTGAGCGAGGCGGCATAAGCGCCTGCGGCCACCACATCTCCGCCCTGATCAGGCGCACCAAAAAGGCTCGCATAGCCTTCGATGACATGACCCTCTTGCACCGCGATATCGCTGCCCAACTGCATGAACTTGGTCTCCAGACCGGTTTCCGCTTGCATCATCTCATCTCCTCAATTGATCGGAATGGCCGCCATCAGCGACCGCACACCGGTCGCCATGATCACCGCCACCACGCCGTAAACCGCCAGCCACAAGCGCTTTTCCAGCCGCTCCAGCAGCTCTTCCAGCCGGTCCAGCCGGTTGGCAATATTGTCCAGATGCACCTGCATCAGCCGCTCATGCGCCTGCAACTTCAGCCCCGGCGCACAGGCAAAGCGTTCAAACAGCTTGTCGTCATCCATCCGCCGCCTCCTCGGGTTCCGCGGGCAGACCCAGAATGCGGCGCTTCTCCGCGCGGCTCAGAAAATCGGCGTTGGCGACACGCGTCCACTGCGCATCTCGTTCGGCGGCCAGTGCCGGCACCTGATCGAGATCGGGCGTCAGCATCAGATCCTCGCCCGCATAAGCGCCCAACCACTCGGCCAGCGTCGCCGTAACCCGGGCCGCCAACGGCAATACCGTCAGGCGATAAAACGCCCGGTTGGCTTCCTGGTAATTGGCATAGGTCGCATCGCCCTGAATGCCCAGCAGCATCGGCGGCACGCCAAAGGCCAGCGCAATCTCCCGCGCCGCGGCCTCTTTGGTCTTCTGAAATTCCATGTCCGACGGGGAAAAGCCCATCGGCTTCCAGTCAAGCCCGCCTTCCAGCAACATAGGCCGCCCCGCATTGCGCGCGCCTGCGTGATTGGTCTCGATCTCGCTGACCAACCGCTCATACTGATCGCCCGACAGCTGCGCCTGCCCATCCGACCCGCGATATACAATTGCGCCTGACGGCCTTGCTGCATTGTCGAGCAGCGATTTCGACCACCGCGACGCCGCCGTATGCACATCGAGCGCCATGGCTGCCGCCTGCATCGGGCTCAGACCATAGTGATCGTCTTGCGGATGAAAGCTCTTGATATGGCAGATCGGGCTGATCACCCCGCTTGCATCAAACCGATGCGCCTTGCCCGCGACCCGATACTCATAGGCCACAGGCCAGCCATCAGCCCCCGGCACCACACTCATCCGGTCCGACCGCAACACGTGCAACTCCAGCGGCACCCCGCCCTCGCCCGCCACCGCCTCGACATAAGCATTGCCCGACAGCAGCAACTGCGCGTACAGCGCCTCCATCAGCTCGGCCCGCCCCTGACCGGGATTGGGTGCTCGCAACAAAGCCAACAGCGGATGGCTCTCGTACCGCTGTGCGGCATCCTGCAGAACCAACGGTAGCGCCGCCGCCGCCTCGGCAATCAGCTTGACACAGCGAAACCCAACCGGGTTGCCCGAAAACCCCGACTTGGTCAGCGACACCGCATCGCGCGGGCTCCACGCCACGCGTCCCCCCGTCTGCCAGGCCACCACCTTGCCCGTGGCACTTGCCTTTTGCTCCGGCACGCTGGCCCCTTTCCGAAAGAAATCAAACACCTGGCTCTCCTTCACATGTCGTGCCAAAGGCCCCTCGGCCCAAAAAGAAAGGGCGTCCTCAACCCGGGGACACCCTCCTAAACAGGGCCAAACCCCTGCTTCACTTTGCCAAATAAACTCTCCCCGAAGGGCCGTTTTCCAACCGCGCGCAACGGCTACAGCGTTCGCACACCCGGCTGCCGCCACTCCCGCGCGGGCGCAATCATCGCCTCGTGCAACGCCCAAACCAGCGCGTCGACCCGGTCGGGCGATCCATCGCCCTCATATCCACGCCGTGTCATCCGCACCATCTGATCTTCCAATGCATCCAATCCGGCCGCATGCACGATACGGCCCTGCTCATAGAGCGCCGCCACCGGCTCAGCCCGCGCCGACTTGCTGTGACGCGCGTGCACGCCTTTGTAGGGCACCATCGGCGACACCTGCCGCAGCACGTCCCGTATCGCCTCACCGCCCTGGTTTATCTCGGCCACGAGCCGGTCAGCCCCAAATGTTTCGACCGCGGCAATGGCGGCGACGGCCCATTCGCTGGGGCTTGCGCCCTGCACGGTCTTGTCGGCGAGCACGTAGGCCCGCCAGTCCTGCGGCGGCCCATCCATAACCGTTCCAACCACCACAATCCCGGTGGCATCGGATCCACCTTTCGACGTAGTCGCCGGATCCAGCCCCACAACCACCCGGTCAAAATGGCGCGGCACCTCTTGCCGCGCGCCCTCCAGCATCTCCGTGCTCCACAGCGCGCCCTCCGCATCGTCCAACAACACGCCGTCCAGCTCTTGCCGCCCGAGCCGCGTGCCGGCATAGCGCGCCCGCACATCTGCCAGAAACGCCGCTGCCAGGTTGGCAGCATTGGCTTCCGTGGGCGCATGCGTCACCACCGTATTCGGCGCCTTCAAGAGCTGTTTCAGCACCCCCACATTGCGCGGCGTTGTGGTCACGCAGACCCGCGGATCATCGCCCAGTCGCAAGGCAAATTGCAGCATGTCCCAGGCCTCTTGCGCCCGCTTCCACTTGGCCAACTCGTCCACCCAAGCCGCGTCAAATTGCGGCCCGCGCAGACCCTCGGGGTCATGCGCCGAATGCACCGTGGCCACAGCACCGTTGGGCCATTCCAGCCGCTTGCGCGTCGCAATCCACTCCGGTTTGCGATCGGGCGGCGAACAATCCAGCAATCCACTGTCGCCAAAAATCATTACTTCGCGCACCTGCTCGACGGTTTCGCCTACAAGCGCCACCCGCCGCGCGCGTCCCGCATCCAACGGTCGCGGTCCCTCAACCATCGACCGCACCCACTCGGCCCCGGCCCGGGTCTTGCCCGCACCGCGGCCCCCCATGACAACCCAAGCGCGCCAGTCTCCCGCGGGCGGCACCTGATGATCCATCGCCCAGAACTCGAACAAAAAAGGGAGGGCGCGCAAGGCGCCCTCTCCCAACTCATCCAGAAACCTCTTCTGCTCCGCAACAGGGGCGGAGGCGACCCAGCGCGCAGAGAACCTCTTCGCGTGCTGCACCGAAATCGAGGGCATATCCCCCTCGCACGATTTGGCTGCGTTTTGCTCTGCTGTCGGCAAGGCTGGTCTCCAGTTTGTGGCAATTCACGAGTACGGTGTTGAGCTCCGTAAGTTTGGACTTAACTTCCGCTGCTTTGACGTCCTCCCCGGCCTCGACCCTTTCTTTGAGGGATCTGAACGCACGTCGCATCTCGCGAAGCGTGTCCTGCACCTCCAGCATCAGCTCTTGGGTCAGGACGTCATCGGCGTCCGGGGTGATCAGTGTCATAGTGTGCGTAGACCTTTCGGTTGGGATGATCTCCGCACGAGAGAAAGAGGAACAAAAGAAAACGACCCAGGGAGGGGTCCCAGGGTCGCTTGCCCACTTCTTCTAGCTTGTCACAAGTTATACGTGTAACCGTTCGCCAAGTCAAGGCAAATCCATCGGTCACCTACCGGACCACCGTACGCTAAGATTAACAAAACATTGACAAAAACGCCAAGCCGTTGAAATCAGGGCGACAACCGTTGGGTGCGCATTTACTGCGCACCGCACGCGGCGGTCAACCGTCGTCGCTCTCTTGCTGGCGCTGCGCTTCGATCTCGCGCCAGCGCGCCACGTTGCGGTTGTGCTCGTCCAGCGTCTCGGCAAAGGCGTGCCCGCCGGTTCCATCGGCCACAAAGAACACGAAATCCGTCGCGTCCGGCTGCCCCGCTGCCATCAGGCTGGCGCGCCCCGGATTGGCAATCGGCGTGGGCGGCAGGCCCTCGATGACATAAGTGTTCCACGGCGTGGCCGCACGCAGCTCGGACCGGCGCAAGCCCCGGCCCAACACACCCTGCCCCCGCGTGACCCCGTAGATCACCGTGGGGTCCGTCTGCAACCGCATGCCACGGTTCAGCCGGTTGACAAAGACCGAGCTGACCAAACCGCGTTCGTCAGCCTCAGCCGTTTCCTTTTCGATGATTGAGGCGAGGATCAGCAGATCCTCTGGGCTTTGCAATGGCAGGTCGGCATCGCGCGCCTCCCACGCCGCAGAGACCCACAGCTCCTGCTGATCACGCATCTGCGCGATGATCTCCGCACGGTCCTGCCCACGGGCCACTTCGTAGCTGTCAGGCGCCAAAGCGCCCTCGGGCGGCAACTCAGCAACGTCGCCGCTCAGCACGTCAATGCGCCCCAACGCGTCCACCACCTGCCAACTGGTCACGCCTTCGGCCATCGCGACGCGAAACCGCGTGTCGGATGACGCCTTGGCCGCCAGGTAATCGGCTGGGCTCTCCTGATCGGCGGGGTTGAACGCCACCACCTCGACAAACCGGTTGGTGGCTGGGTCCAGTTCACGGACCTGCGCGCTCAGCCGCGCCACACCAACGCGATACACGATCTCGGTGCCGCAGGTGCTTGCCCCGCCGCGCGTCACCACCTCGACAATCTCCTGCATCGACGCCGCTGGCTCGATCAGGTAGCTGCCCGCTTTCAGTTGCGATGTCTTGTCGGCGTAATCGGCCCCGGTGCGCAGCAGCCAACCCGCTGTAATTGCACCCTGTTCTTCCAGATCGGCACTGACCCGGCGAAAGTTTGAGCCCCGATCCACCTGCAAACAGATCGCCTGCTCCAGCGGCCCGGCCGCCTCGTATTGGCCGCGTCCCCACAGGATCACGCCGCCCAGCACAAACAATCCGACAATTAGAAAGGTGATCGCGTTGGACGCGATGGACCGCCACATCTCAGCTCACTCTCCCAAAGATCACGCTGGCATTGGTGCCGCCAAAGCCAAAACTGTTGGACAGGGCATTGTTGACCACACGCGCCCGTTTGGTGTTGGGGGCGAGGTCCACGGGGCTGTCGACCGCCGGGCTGTCCAGGTTGATCGTCGGCGGGCAAACCTGGTCCCGGATCGCCAGGATGGAAAAGATCGCCTCAATGGCGCCCGCCGCCCCCAGCAAATGCCCGGTCGCCGATTTGGTCGATGACATGGTCACATCGCCCGCGTGATCGCCCATCAACCGCTCCACCGCGGCCAGTTCGATGGTGTCTGCCATCGTCGACGTGCCGTGCGCATTGATATAGTCGATGTCGGCAGGCTCCAGCCCCGCATTGCGCAGTGCGGCGCGCATCGACCGCTCTCCGCCTTCTCCATCCTCGGAGGGTGCGGTGATGTGATAGGCGTCGCCTGACAGCCCGTAGCCCTTGACCTCGGCATAGATCTTGGCACCGCGCGCCACCGCGTGCTCGTATTCTTCCAGCACCACGATCCCCGCGCCTTCGCCCATGACAAACCCGTCCCGGTCCGCGTCATAGGGGCGGCTGGCAGCTTTGGGGTCGTCCGCACGTTTGGTCGACAGCGCTTTGCACGCGTTGAACCCGGCAATCCCGATCTTACAAATCGCAGCCTCCGCACCACCGGCGATCATCACATCGGCATCCCCGTGCTGGATCAACCGGCTGGCATCACCGATCGCATGCGCGCCGGTCGAACAGGCGGTGACCACAGAGTGATTGGGGCCTTTAAAGCCGTATTTGATGCTCACCTGACCCGATATCAGGTTGATCAGCGCGCCAGGCACAAAGAAGGGCGACACCCGCCGCGGTCCCTTTTCCTCCATCATCACAGCGGTATTGGCGATGGAGTTGAGCCCGCCGATCCCCGACCCGATCAGCACACCGGTGCGCTCCAGCGCCTCAGTGTCCTCGGGCATCCAGCCTGCATCCTCGACCGCCTGCTGTGCTGCAGCCAGACCGAACATGATAAACGTATCGACCTTGCGCTGTTCCTTGGGTGCCATGTAGGCATCGGCATTAAACGTGCCGTCACTGCCATCGCCGCGCGGCACTTCGCAGGCGTATGTCGTGGCCAGGCCCTCGGGATCGAACTGCGTGATGGGACCCGCGCCCGATTGACCGTCCAAGATGCGAGACCAGCTGGCCTCGACCCCGTCCGCCAACGGCGTCACAAGGCCCAAGCCCGTCACAACCACTCTGCGCATGCGTTCTGCCCCCATATCTCTTTTCTGCGCGCCTATTAGCGTGCGGCACCCCGTTTGTTCAAGCCCATCGCTGACGCAGCGTCAGCCCTGCGGCACCGATTTACGCAGCAACATGCAGGCCGGCGCGTCGCAATAGGTCAGCGTGTTTACCGTGCTGTAGCCCAGCCGCTCGGCCAGCCGCAGCGAGGCTGCGTTTTCGGGGTGGATCAGGCACGCGGTTGGGCCGGTGATCACCCGGTCAAACCACTCATGCGCGGCCCGCACCGCCTCGCGTCCCAGGCCCTGACCATGCAAATCCGGCACCAGAACCCAGCCCGCTTCGGGCACCCGGTCCCACTCGGCCTCCAAGCCGCGATCCTTGAGAAAGAACCCGACCTGCCCGACCATGTCCTTGGTCGCGTGATCCTCGATCGCCCATTGACCAAAGCCGGTCATCTGCCAATGCCCCTCATTGCGCAAAAACTGATCCCAGCTTTTCGCCCGGTCGCGCGGCGCGCCGTCGATGTGACGCACAACCGCTGGCATCGCCCAAATCTCGGCAAAGCGATCAAAGTCGCCCGGGCGCATCGCACGCAGCGTGAGGCGCGCCGTGTTGATGGTCGGCACTGTGCGGTTCATGTCGCGGTCCTGCTCTCGTCCGCTTGGCTGCGGCTTGACGTCTTTTGTACAAAATTGGGCCCGTTTTGAACAAAACTCAATACCGCGCAGCGCCCAAAAACCAAAACGGCGCTTCCTTGCCATCGCAAGAAAGCGCCGCAGGATCAGGCCGAAATCGGCCCGATAAGATCAGGTGGCTTTTTCGATGAAACCAACCGCATCGCCAAACGACTGAATCGTTTCGGCGGCGTCATCGGGGATCTCGATGCCAAACTCTTCTTCGAACGCCATCACCAGTTCCACGGTGTCCAGGCTGTCTGCGCCCAGGTCGTCGATGAACGAGGCGCCATCGACAACTTTTTCTTCTTCCACGCCGAGGTGCTCGACCACGATCTTTTTAACGCGTGCGGCGATATCGCTCATATGTTTGTCCTCATGTCTTTCGGGGCAAAGTGTTGCCCCCACGTGCTGTCCTCGGATCGGTGCCCGAGGCTCTGGTCTTGCCCCTTGGGGGCGGTGAAGCGACGGGTTCTTCTGCGATGTGCAAGATACCCCGACGCCGGAATCTGCGCCGCCTATAGCACATCTTTGCGGTATCGCAAGAGCCTGGCAGCGACCTCAGAACCGCCGGACCGACGCGCTCACAACATGGCCATGCCACCGTTCACGTGCAAGGTGGTGCCGGTGATATAACCGGCTTGCGCACTTGCCAGATACAGCGTGGCCGAAGCAATTTCCTCAGCGTTTCCAATGCGTCCCATCGGGATCTGGCCAAGGATCGCCGCGCGCTGATCATCGTTCAGCTTGTCGGTCATCGCCGTTTCGATAAAGCCCGGCGCAATGGCGTTCACCGTGATCCCGCGGCTGGCCACCTCGTAGGCGAGGCTTTTGGACATGCCAACCATTCCCGCCTTGGACGCGGCGTAGTTTGCCTGCCCCGGATTGCCCGTTGCCCCCACCACGGACGAGATATTCACGATCCGGCCCCAGCGCGCTTTCATCATGCCGCGCATAACACCTTTGCACAGTTTGAAGGTTGCGGTCAGGTTCACGTTGATCACGCTTTGCCATTCGTCATCGGACATACGCATAAACAGGTTGTCACGGGTGATGCCTGCGTTGTTGACGAGGATATCGACGCTGCCCATCGCCTCAGCCGCCTGTTTTGGCAGCGCATCCACCGCATCAAAATCGCCGAGATTGCAGGGCAAGACGTGTGCGCGCGCGCCCAGTTCCCCCGCCAACGCATTGAGCGGGTCGGTGCGCGTACCGCTAAGCCCGACCGAGGCACCAGCAGCATGCAACTGGCGCGCAATCTCGGCGCCGATGCCGCCCGACGCGCCGGTGACCAGCGCATTTTTTCCTGTGAGATCAAACATGTCCTACCCCTTTGGTGTTAGGCGCCAGCGACGGCTTTGACGTCGTCGGCGGTGCCGACGGTTTTGCTCGCCAAGGTTTTGTCGATGCGGCGCACCATGCCCGACAACGCTTTGCCCGCGCCCACTTCCCAGATTTCGGTGACGCCTTCGCCCGCCATCCACAAGACACTCTCGCGCCAGCGCACCGACGCGGTGATCTGATCGACCAGATTGTTACGGATCACCATGCCAGACGCGCAGCTATGGGCGCAGACATTCTGCACCACCGGCACGCGGGGGGCGTCGACATCGACATGGCTGAGCGCTTCGGCCATCACGGCAGCGGCGGGTTCCATCAGGCTGCAGTGAAACGGCGCAGACACCGGCAACATCACCGCGCGTTTGGCACCGCGCGCCTTGGCCAATGCGACCGCCCGTTCGACCGCCGCGGCGTGGCCTGAAACGACCACCTGCCCGGGATCGTTGTCATTGGCCGCGGCACACACCTCGCCCTGCGCGGCTTCAGCCGCAACCTCGGTCACCGTGTCAAAATCGAGGCCCAGCAGCGCAGCCATGGCGCCGATGCCAACCGGCACAGCCTCTTGCATGGCTTGCCCACGCGTGCGCAACAGCCGCGCGGTGTCCGCCAAGCTAATCGCACCCGTAGCACACAGCGCAGAATATTCGCCCAGCGAATGCCCAGCGACAAAGGCCGCGCGGTCCACACCGATCCCTTCGGCCTCCAGCGCCCGCATCGACGCCATCGAGGTCGCCATCAGCGCGGGTTGGGCGTTTTGCGTCAACGTCAGCGTGTCGATGTCACCGTCCCAGATCAGAGCGCTCAGCTTTTCGCCCAGCGCCTCGTCCACTTCGTCAAAGACGGCGCGTGCCGCCGGATACGCCGCGGCCAGATCGCGCCCCATGCCAATGGTTTGCGCCCCTTGCCCCGGAAAAACGAAGGCTGTCGTCATGTCTCCACCCCTTGGTCAGTCGTGCCGCCCGTGTAGAACGCGCCGTCCGGCAAAACAAGACGCGCACGGCACCTGTGCGTGATCCGAACTTGTCCCGAGAAATAGACGAATAAATATAACAGGAGCGGAGTTACCTCGTTGACAGCTCGGAGAACAGTCATGTCCCTCGCCAATACAAGCAACAGCTACGGAACGGTCGCCAAGAGCCTGCACTGGACCACCGCTTTTTTGATCCTGACGCTGTTTCCGTTGGGCATCATCGCCAACGAGATGCCCTATGACACGTCCGAGGAACTGGCCGCCAAGGCGTGGATGTTCTCGTTGCACAAGACCGCCGGGGTGGCGCTGTTTTTCGTGGCCATCGCCCGCATTCTCTGGGCCGTGACACAGCCCAAACCGGGCCTTTTGCACCCCGAACGCAAGGTCGAGACGCTGGCTGCGGAAACCGTGCACTGGTTGCTTTATGGCTCTTTGGTGGTGGTGCCGCTGTCGGGCTGGATCCATCATGCGGCGACCACCGGTTTTGCGCCGATTTGGTGGCCTTTTGGGCAAAACCTGCCGCTGGTGCCGAAATCCGAAGCGCTGGCAGGCATGACCGCCGGGGCGCACTGGGTTTTGACCAAGGTGTTGGCGCTTTCGCTGGTGCTGCACATTGCCGGCGCGCTCAAGCATCACGTGGTGGACAAGGATGCTACTCTGCGCCGGATGTGGTTTGGCGGCGGGACACAGCCCAAAACCCGCGGCGGACACGCCCACGCCCTGCCGATTGCCACGGCCCTGGTGCTGTGGGGCGTGGCCCTGGGCGGCGGATCGGCGCTGGGTGTGTACAAGCCACACGGCGCGGTAGCCGCAACCGCAGAACTGGCCGAAGTGCAATCCGATTGGCAGGTGCAGGACGGCACTCTGGCGATTTCGGTGACCCAGCTTGGCGCGCAAGTCGACGGCGCTTTTGCCGATTGGACGGCGGCCATCAGCTTTGATGAGACGGTTGAAAACGGGGTGGCAGGCACGGTTGATGTCACCATCGCCATCGGATCGCTGACGCTGGGGTCGGTGACCAGCCAGGCGATGGGACCGGATTACTTTGACACCCAAAGCTTTCCCACCGCGACATTCAGCGCTGACATCCTGCCGGATGTTGACGGCACCTATAATGCCCAAGGCACGCTGACCATTCGCGATCAAAGCCTGCCGGTCACGCTGCCGTTCAACCTGTCGGTGCAAGGGGATGAGGCGGTGATGCTGGGATCGCTGCCGCTGGACCGGCGTGATTTCAACATCGGCGACAACATGGCCGATGAAAGCTCGCTCGCCTTTGGGGTCGATGTGCGGATTGAACTGACGGCGGTGCGCGGCGCACCGGGCGTTTAGAAACGCGCGCATAAAAAGGCCGCGCAAGCCATGCTCGCGCGGCCTTATGTGTCACAGGCGTTGGTTTACTCGGCGGCTGCAGCTTCGATTGAAATCATCACGGCGACCTCGTCCCCAACGAAGGGTGCGAAGTTGCCCACGTCGTAATCGGTGCGCTTGAGCGTCGTAGTAGCGTCAAAGCCCAGCCATGGCTTTTGCTGCATGGGATGCGGCGCCGCTTGGTTCATTTTGGCATCGAGCACAACAGATTTGGTCACCCCGTTGAGCGTCAGATCGCCGGTGATCAGCGCGGTGTCTTCGCCGGTCACTTCGATCCCGGTGGAGGTGAAGGTCACCAGTTCTTCGTCAGTGGCGGCAAAGAAATCGGCGGACATGAAATGCGCGTCGCGCTGTTCCCAGCCGGTGAACATCGATTTGATCGGCATCGACACGCTCACCGAAGACGCAGCGGGGTCGTCGGCGTCAAACATGATCTCACCCTCAAAGCCGGAAAACATCCCGAATGTGGTCGAGAAGCCGAGGTGATTGTAAGAGAACACGATTTGGCTGTGGCTGGCGTCCAGCACATAGCGATCGGCGGCCCAAGCCATTGAGGCTGAGGCGGTGAGAGCGGTGGCGAGAAGGAGGGATTTCATGGGGTCAAGCTCCATAGGGTTGCGACTGCGGACAAAATGGCGCGCCGTGCGCAGGATACAACTCTACAGAGATCAACAGGCCGTGCGCATAAGCGAACAGCCTGTCATAGAATAAGGTCGCAGCGTGCGGTGTTACACGGAGCGCAGGTGCTGTGCTAACCCAGCGCGGCCATAGCCACCGCCCGGTGATCGGGATGCGACAGCGGCACCTCGGCCACGAGGCCACCGTCGCGATGCCAAACGCGCAAGATCTGACCGATTTGCTCGACCTTGCCAAAATCGGCAAAGGCGACAGTGTCGATCACGCTTGGTGCGCGCACCAAGCGCAACTCTCGCGCGGCAGGGTCAATTTCGACCTCAACCAGCTTTTCCGGCTGCCCTGCGCGCATCAAACCAGCACCAGCCAGCGCAAAGACGCAAAACACGGCCAGTTTGAACAGCAGCACGTCCGGCGTGTTCAGCGCACCCGGCTGCAGCCAAAGCAGCCCCGCCGCCAAAAGCAGTGCCACGCCAAAGAAACGCTGCACGCCCCGCACCAGCCAACGCTGCCCGTCCACGGTGCGCGCGGCCATCGCAGGCCTCTGCGGTCCATTTGCTTCATAAATCGCTGTCATCCCCATCACCCTCGGTCAAAACGCTGAATATTTTCTTTAAATTCAACGTCACGGCGAATCCGGGCAAGAATTGGGCGCGGATGGGGAAATGCGGTGCCGCCGGTGCGGCGATTTTCAGGAGCGCCTTATGCCGTGTGAACGGTCTGATGCACGTCGCGCGGCTTTACACGCACCGCGCAGTCTCCGCCGTGTCCGAGCCGGGCCTCGCACAACACGCGGATGGCGACCCGACAGGCTGACGGCCGTGGGTGCTGGACGTGGCCGCGTCACGTCTGACCCGTTCCGCCGGTCGACACACCGCACGCCCCGACGCCAGGGTGATCACCACACGATCTGCCGCACGCGTGATCCCGGCCACGGACATCAGCATCAGGCTGGCATTGTCGTGGCCGAACTCGACGCGCAGCGGCGCAGCCTCGACCGCCGGCAGCGCCTGCACGCTTTTTTCGACAATCGCGGCAAATTTGCCCACGCGCATGTGGCTTTGACCGCAACCGTCGAGCAGTTGCAGACGCGTTTGCGTTGATGTCTCGACCCCGCCGGCGCAGTCAATCGCGCGCAGCGTTGCATGCGCGATCTCGGTCACGTGGTAGCCCGGCGAAATCTCGCCAGTGTCGGTTTCGAACACGAGGGGGAGCGCGGGGTCCTGTTCCTGCACCGCGTGCAGCACGTCTTGGAGCGTTTGCATGGCTGGTCCTTTTATTTCAATGATTCTTGAATTAATGTACCAGCAAACAGAATTATTTCAATAGGAGTTGAAATATGAACGCTGCCGAAGCCGCGCCACTATTCGGCGTTCTGGCAAATGAAGATCGCCTGAGCGTGATCCGCGCCCTCGTTGAGGCGGGCCCCGATGGCATGTGCGCCGGAGACATCGCCCAAAAAATCTCCGCCAGCCCGTCGCGTGCATCCTTTCACCTGGCCGCGTTGACCGAATGCGGCATCGCCATCCGGCAAAGACAGTCACGCAAGCTGAACTACCGGGTGAATTTTGCCATGATCGGCGCGCTGATCGAGTTTCTGTTCGAAGATTGCTGCAAGGGCAGCGCCGCGTTGCGCGCCTGTTGCGCGGTGGGATCGGCGCGGTAGGCCGTTTGGCCACGTCTGGCCCTTGCGCCGCTCTGTGATCCATGTATATGGGCGCATCCCTGCAGCATTTTTTGCCGCGCAGTCTCTCGTGAGTGTTCCGCAGGGTCCAAATGGAACGCTCTTTGAAATGCGCCTTGATAGAAGTGGAGCGACCCATGCCTCTTTATGAGCATGTGATGATTGCCCGTCAGGACCTGTCGAACACGCAGGCCGAGGGTCTCATCGAACATTTTGGCACCATCCTCGCCGACAATGGCGGCACCCTCGTGGACAACGAGTACTGGGGTGTGAAGACGATGGCCTACAAGATCAACAAGAACCGCAAAGGGCACTATGCCTTTATGCGCACCGATGCACCGGCCACCGCTGTGCAAGAGATGGAGCGCCTGATGCGCCTGCACGACGACGTGATGCGCGTGCTGACCATCAAGGTCGACGCCCATGTCGAAGGCCCGTCGATCCAGATGCAGAAACGTGACGAACGCGGCGACCGCCGCGAGCGCCGGAACTAAGGAGAGCTGACCATGGCTGCAAAACCGTTTTTCCGCCGTCGCAAGGTCTGCCCGTTCTCCGGTGAGAACGCGCCCAAGATCGACTACAAGGACACGCGCCTGCTGCAACGCTATATCTCTGAGCGTGGCAAGATCGTGCCGTCCCGTATCACCGCCGTTTCGGCCAAAAAGCAGCGTGAACTGGCCCGTGCGATCAAACGCGCGCGGTTCCTCGCCCTGCTGCCCTACGCAGTGAAGTAAGGAGTATCTGACATGCAAGTGATCCTGCTCGAACGCGTGGCCAAGCTGGGCCAGATGGGCGACGTTGTCGACGTCAAACCCGGCTATGCGCGCAACTACCTGCTGCTGCAGAAAAAGGCGCTGGTGGCTTCGGAACAGAACATCGCCGATTTCGAAAGCCAGAAAGCACAGCTTGAGGCACGCAACCTCGAAACCCGCAAAGAAGCGCAGGCTCTGGGTGACAAGCTCGATGGCCAGCAATTCATCGTGATCCGTCAAGCATCGGATGGCGGCAACCTTTATGGCTCGGTCACCCCGCGTGACGCAGCCGACGTGGCCACGGCCGAAGGTTTCTCGCTTGACCGCAAGCAGGTGGTGATCCCGACCCCGATCAAGGAGCTGGGTTTGCACGACGTGCACGTCACCCTGCACCCCGAAGTCGACGTGGTGATCCAGCTGAACGTGGCCCGGTCGACCGAAGAGGCCGAACTGCAAGCCTCCGGCAAGTCGATCCAGGAGCTCGCCGCCGAGGAAGAGGCCGCGGCCGAGTTCGAGATCCAAGAGCTCTTTGACGATATCGGTGCTGCGGCATCCGAGGACGACGAACTGGCCGAAGCCGCGGGCGTTGCCACCGACGACGCCGACGCCTCAGAAGGCGAAGACGCGCCCAAGGCCTAAGCCGATAACAAACCAAAAAGAGAACGCCGCGCCGGTGCCCCCGGCGCGGCGTTTTGCGTATCGGCGGAGTGGCGCGCACCCGGTTTGACATGCCCCAGACGCCACGACATGGTGCCGGCATGCGTTATCTCATCGCCCTCGTCTTTCTTTTTGTTGCCAGCTGTGCGGCCTACGATCCCGCCTCGATTGTGATGGAGCCGCGGGCCAAAGCGCAGACCCGCAGCGAGATCGCATTTATGTCGCAATTTTTCAGTGACATTCAGCCGACGTCATTTGCCGCAAAACGCGAGCTTTGCGGGCTTCTAGGGGTGGATGAGGCCGGCAATTTCGTAGTGACTGAACCGATTGTCGGGCGCGCGTCATCATGCCTGCCACCAGATCCACGTCGCACCGGATTTACCGTGTTGGCCTCTTACCACACCCACGGGGCCTGGGACCCGCAATATCTGACCGAAGTGCCGTCCTTCAGCGACATCCGCACCGACATAGAAGACGGCACCGACGGATATCTCGCCACGCCCGGCGGCCGGTTCTGGTATATCGACGCCCGCAACAAAGTGGCGCGCCAGATCTGCGGTGAGGGCTGCCTGCCCCGCGACCCGGGCTTTCGCCGGGACCCCGCGTTCCCAGTGCAGCAGACCTACACGCTTGATGAGCTGCGCCAGTTCTGAACCGAGATCCGCTTCATTTCGCCAGATAAACCGCCCCCGGAGGGCCGGCTTGCCATAGAGCCGACCGGGCGAAACAAAGAAAAGCCGCCCCCATCAGGGACGGCTTTTCAAACTCATCAATAACCTGAAGCGTCAGATCAGTCGTCTTTTTCCAGCGCCTCGACCGCCTTTTCCAGATCGGCCTTGCTGACTTCTTTGTCGGTGACGGCTGCGTTTTCGACGATGTGGTCCACCACCTTGTCTTCAAACAGTGGCGCGCGCAATTGCTGCTGCATCTGCGGGTTGTTTTGCACAAACTCAAAAAACTGACGCTCTTGACCCGGGTACTGGCGCGCTTGCGCCATCACTGCTTGGCTCATTTCGGCATCGGTCACTTCAACCTCGGCTTTTTGGCCCACATCGGCCAGCAATAGCCCCAGCCGCACGCGGCGTTCGGCGAGAGAGGTGTGTTCCTCGGTGGTTTCGATTTCCGGCTGATCTTTGCCTTCGGCGTCGGGGTTTGCCTCTTGCCAGAGCTGGTAGGCGATCTGCTTGGCTTCGGTCTCAACCAGGGTCGGCGGCAGGTCAAAGCTGACAACATCATCGAGCGCGTCGAGCAGCGCGCGTTTCATCACCTGACGCGCGGCGCCTGCATATTCCCCTTCGAGCTGTTCACCGATCTTGGATTTCAGATCGGCGAGGTCTTCGGCACCGTATTTGGTGGCCAGCTCGTCGTCGATTTCGGCGGGGGCAGGCTCTTGAATCTCTTTGATGGTGCAGTCAAACACCGCCTCTTTTCCCTTGAGGTTTTCGGCCTGATAATCATCAGGGAACGACACGGTCACGGTCTTTTCCTCGCCCGCCTTGGCACCGACCAGCTGTTCCTCGAACCCGGGAATGAACTGGCCTGAACCGAGCGTCAGCGGGAAGTCTTCGGCGGAGCCGCCGTCGAACGCTTCACCGTCGACCTTGCCGACAAAATCCATCACGACCTGATCGCCGTCCTTGGCTTTGGAGCCTTTCTTGCGCGGCTTGAAGTTCTGCGCATTTTCCGCAAGCGAGCCGAGCGTTTCATCGATGGCCGCGTCATCGGCCTTGACCACCAGCCGCTCCAGCGTCAGCGCGCCCATGTCGACATCGGGAATCTCGGGAAGCGCTTCGTAGGACATGTCTACAACGACATCGTCGCCCTCTTTCCAATTGTCGCTTTGCATTTTGACGTCGGGCTGCATCGCCGGCTTGTCACCCGATTTCTCAAAATGCTCGGACATGGCGCCGTCCACGGTCTCTTGCATCGCTTCACCAAGCAGGCGCTGGCCAAATTGCTTTTTCAGCAGCGCCATGGGCACTTTGCCTTTGCGAAAGCCCTTCATTTCCACCTCGGGCTGCGCTTCGACCAGTTTTTCGTCGACCTTGGCGTTCAGCTCGGCCGCTGTCACGGTGATGGTATAGCCGCGTTTCAGACCTTCGTTCAGCGTCTCGGTGACCTGCATGTGTGCTCCATAGCGTCATGGCCCCCGGACCGGCCGGAAGCGCGATAAAAATTCGCGCCCTTCTATGCAGGGCCGCAGACGGGTGCAAGGGGGCACTGCGCGAACCGCTGTTCTTTTCCAGCGTCGGCACGGGCCGCATATGGTGCCATGGCTGCTATGCGTTTCACGCGTCCAGGTTTCGATGCCGCGCCTGGGGCGGCACGCCGTGTTTGAGAAGTGCCTCCACCAGCTTGCATTTTTGGGCGCGGATGCTGGAGCGTGTCAGTGCGAGGCGTCGTGCACAAGCGCAGGCTAGAACATCCCCTGCAACGCTGGCGCGGAGTATCGAAGGTAACAAACACGCCCTTCACCGACGCGGGCCAAAGCCGTGCAAGTGCTTGCCCGAAGGTCGCATTCACCACCTGCACCATTGGGACAGCCCGGCGTTGCGATCAGCCTCCAACGCAGGCGAGTGCGGGACTGAGAATTGCGCTTGTCCAACTGCGAAAATGATGGTTTCTCCATAGCGTTCTTGTTATGGTTGCGATTAGGAACGGAGTGAGGCGCGCGCATGACCTTCCACAGCAAGGTTCTTTTGGTCGAAGATGACGAGTTCACGCGCTTTATGATGCGTGAGATCATGGTCGAACTGGGCGTCGAGGTCGATGTCGCGTCAGACGGTGAAGAAGGCCTGGAAAAACTGGTTGAAGCGCCAAGTGACTTTGGCCTCGTGCTGATGGACCTTCATATGCCGCACATGTCCGGGATCGAAGCGGCCAGCAGCATTCGCGCCAACATGAATAACCCGCCCAACAGCGTGCCCATCATCGCGGTCACAGCCGACATCACCTATCACGATGATGCGCGAATCGAGCAATTGGGCATGGACGGCTACGCCAGCAAGCCGGTCTCGCCCGGGACGCTGATGTCGCTGATAAAACAGTACTGCGCTGCGGCGTAGGCGAAGGGTAACACCGGCTGTTTTGCAAGATATGACCGAAAATACGCCGAGCCCCAAAGAGCTCGACCCCGAAGCGCCTGATCCGGTCGAAGATGAGGTGTCTGCCACGCCGATTGTTGGCATTGCATCTTCGGCAGGCGGCTTGGAAGCTGTGTCGGTTCTGGTCCAAAATCTGCCCGCCAACGCGCCCGCGATCTACGTGATCTGCCAACACATGTCGCCGACACATAAAAGCGTGCTGACAACGTTGATTTCGCGCGAGACGCGGCTGCCCGTCGAAGAGTTGGACGGCGTCGTGGCGCCCAAGGTCAACACCATCTACGTCACGCCACCGAATTCGGACGTGGTCTACGAAAAGGGCATGCTGCGTTTGCGCACGCCGTCGGGGCATCCAGCGACGCCGAAACCGTCCGCGGACCGGCTTTTTAAATCCATCGCTGAGGAACTGGGCGAAAATGCGGTGGGCATCGTGATGTCGGGCACCGGGTCCGATGGCAGCTACGGCGTGCAGACCATGCGCGAACATGGCGGCATCACCATCGCGCAAGACCCCGAGACCGCCAAATATGACGGCATGCCGCAATCGGCCATAGAAACCGGGTATGTCGATCTAACGCTCTCGCCCGAGCAGATTGGCACGCATCTGGAAAAGATCCTCGCCCGGCCGCGCAATTTCGACCATTTGCGCGACTTGACCGAGACGCCAAACCCGCTCAACGATCTATTCGGAATTCTGCGCGCGCGCACGCAGGTTGATTTTCGCGATTACAAAGTGAACACGCTGAACCGCCGGGTCGGTCGGCGCATGATGGCTTTGGGCATCGCCAGCTATGACGCCTATATCGACTATTGCCGCACCAACGAAGAAGAGGTGGATGCGCTGCACCGCGATCTGTTGATCTCGGTCACCCGGTTCTTCCGCGACCCGGATCAGTTCGAAGCGCTCAAACGTGAGCTGACCGACTCCTTTGACATCCGCAGCAAAGACCCGATCCGGGTCTGGATTGCGGGCTGCGCAACAGGCGAAGAAGCCTATACCGTTGCAATCATACTGGCCGAAATCCTGGGCGGGCCCACGGCGCTGGCCAAGCGCAACGTGCAGATCTTTGCCACCGACATCGACCAGCAAGCGATTGAGGTTGCACGCCGCGGCGTCTACCCGATCACGGCAGCATCGCATGTCCCGCCGGAGTTTCTTGCCGACTATTTCCTAACCAGCGAAAGCAATATCACCGTCCGCCCCGAGATCCGTTCGGTGACGCTGTTTTCGCATCACAACGTGTTCCAGGACCCGCCGTTCATCAACGTTGATCTGATCAGCATTCGCAACCTGCTGATTTACTTCAACGTGGCCCTGCAGGAACGCGTGCTAAGCCGCCTACACTATTCGCTGGCCTCCAACGGCTTGCTGTTTTTGGGCACCTCGGAAACCGTGGGCGAGATGAGCGTGTTCTTTGAGGCGCGCCAGGGCGCGGAAAAGGTGTATGGCAAACGGCGCGGTATATCGGGTGAATTGTCGGTTGAACCGGGCGCCAGCATGTTTCATCGCGGCACGCGGCGGGTCATGCGCAACACCACCGCGCGCAACAATGACGCGGCCATTCAGGCGGATCTGTCGCTGGCCCGCACGGTCGCACCAAACGGCTTTATTGCCACCAAAAACGGCACCATCATCGAGGTGCTCGGCGATCTGAGCCCGTTCATGGAGATCCGCGCCGGCGCATCAACCTCGCTGAACCTCAAGATGCTGATCGAACCGTTGCGGTCGGAATGCACCAGCCTGATCGCTGTGGCGCTGCGGCACGAATCGCGGCGCGTCGGGCGCTGGCACAATCTCAACCTGTCGGTTGGTAACAAGGTGCAGTTGCAGGTCTACCCCTTCATGAACCTCAAGGGCGGGGAAATCCACGCGCTGGTGTCTATCGACACAAAGTTTGAGGAACAGATCACCGCACCGGACGCCATCACGGATTCCGACCAGCGCGCCTATATCGAACGCATGGAGATGGAGATCCGTTCCACACAAGAAGCGTTGCAGCAGACCATCGAAGAGCTTCAGACCGCCAATGAAGAGTTGCAGTCAGCAAACGAAGAGCTGCAATCCACCAACGAAGAGGCACAGGCCACAAACGAAGAGCTGGAAACCTCGAACGAAGAGCTGCAGTCCACCAACGAAGAATTGCTAACGGTCAACGAAGAGCTGCAGATCAGCTCGGCCGAACGGGCGTCGCTGGCCACCGAGCTTGAGGCGACACTGTCGACCGCGCCTTATGTCATCGCACTGGCCGATCAGGCCCTGATGTTGCGCCGGATGAGCGAGACCGCGCTCGATTTCTTTGATCTAACAGAGCTTCCGCCGACCGGCATCCACCTGAGCCAGTGCACCCTGCCTGCAGGCTTCCCGGCGCTGGCACCGCTGGCCAATTCGGTGTTGCGCTTGCAAGAAACGCGGCGCGTGCCGGTTCTGTCGGAAGGCACGCATTACACCATGATGCTCTCGCCGGTGCATGATCAGCACAAAAAGCTGATCGGCCTGTCGATCACTGTCACGCAATATGACAACGAACCGCTGGCCCGCGTGGTTTCGATGGTCGGACGGATCAGCAGCCTGTCGCACTGGACCTACAATCTGGAAACCGGCGATCTGTGGTGGTCGCCAGAGATGTACGCGCTGCACGGAAGAGACCCCAAGGATGGCCCGCCCACCTGGAGCGCGTCGCACGATCTGCTGCATCCAGCCGAACGCGAGCACTTTCTGAGCGCACTGGAAAACCTTTTGGAAAATGGCGGCACGATGGACGAGTCAACGCGCCTGTTTGGGCCAAACGGATACATCGTCGAAGCTCAGACCATGACAACCGTGATCTATGATAGCCAGCGCGAACCCGTGCAGTTGATCGGCGTGATCTGGGACCGCGCGCGAGAAATACGCACCAAAGACACTTTGGCCAGCATGTCGGCGGCGGTTGAGGACCTCGATGTCGGGTTCTTCTTTGTCGATGTGCTGAACAATCATCCGGTGTGGACCCATGCGGCCTATCGTCTTTTGGGCCTGTCCGAGGACAAGGTGACGCTGTCGACCGAGTTATTTGTCAAGCAACTGGTCGAGGATGACCGCGAGCGGGTCGCTGCCCTGTTGACCGCGACGCTGAGCGCGGGCGACGATTTTGTCACCGACATCACAGTGCAGCACAGCGATGGGACGCAGGTGCCCTGCACGTTGCGGTCGCGCGCGCGGCGCGGCGCAGACGGAAAGATCACCCACGTGTTTGGCAGCCTGCAAAAGCTGCACGAGGCCGCCTGACATGGACGGGCCGGTCACCGAAAACAGCGGCAGCTCCGACGCGCTGGAGGCGGAGGGCGACAACACAATCGCCCTGGCCGCGTTTTCCGCGATGCCCATGTCGGCGTTTTTGGTGGACGCCACGGGTGACCTGGTCTTGCAGACGTCACGCGCCGCGCACCGGTTTGCTGGCCCGGCTGATGCGGCTGGCGCGACATATTCGATTGTGCCATTTTCACAGCTCACCGGGCTTGAGACCGGCATCCTGATCGATCGGTTTCGCGCCGCCTTGCCGCGCGGGCACATCACACTGCCGATGCGCCTGACAGGCGCCAACCAGAAAACCAAGGCGGTCCCCTTTCACCTGTCTCTGTTGCGCCACCAAGGGGGACGCGGACCGCTTTACATGCTGGCCCAGGATCAGATCAGCGGCGGTGCGGATGCGCTGCGGGTGGCCAATGATCTGCGCAAGCGCGAAGCGGGCAACGCCGCCGCCTTGCAGGCGCACCTGACCGAATTGCAGCGCGCTTTGCTGTCGATGGAGAGATTTGCAAACGCCGCCAGCCACGATCTGCGCACACCGATCAATGCGATCACCGGGTTGCTGGACCTCTTTGTGCGCAAGTTCGGTGACGACCTGCCGGACACGGCGGGCACCTATTTGGGCCACATTCAGCGCGCGGCAGAACAGCTTGATACCATCACCGACACGCTATTGACGCATGCACGGTCGGCCGCGGCGCCGCTGGAATTGCAGAAACTGTCCGTCCGGGACGCTGTGCAGCAGGCGGTCGACGGGCTGGCGCCGCGCTTGCGGCTGCAAGCCACGGGGATATCCGTGCTGGGCCCGAATTTGCAGGTGATGGCGGAACCCGCATTGTTGCGCATCATGCTCGACAATCTGGTGTCTAATGCATTGAAACATGGCGTGCATGACAGGCCGCTCAACGTGATGATCACCAGCACCTTGCTGGACACGGGCGCCACGCTGGAGATTGCCGATACCGGGCGCGGCTTTGATCCGAGCAAGGCAGAGGCCATTTTTGCCCCGTTCCAGCGCCTTAACAGCGATCGCGGCGGGACCGGCATTGGGCTGTCCACCTGCGACGAGATTTGCAAACGCCACGGTTGGCGCATCAACGCGGCCTCGGACGGCGAAAGCGGCGCGCAGTTCACGATCGAGTTCCCCAACGTGCTGGCATTATAGACCGCGGCAACCATGGTAAAAAATATCTCAATTCTCCGCGCGACACAGCGTCCGCGTTAGTAATCGGTTAAGGCTTACAACCTTACGATGAGTGGACGACGCGACGAGGAAATTGATGGCCCTGGTACTGATACTCGAAGATGACCCGACCCTGAGATTTGCATTTTGTGAGGCGGTCGAAGCGGCGGGCCTTGATGTGATCTCTGCCGCATCGGTTGGAGACGCGACCGCCCTGTTGCGCCGCTATCGCCCCGATGTGCTTTTGTTGGACCTGATGGTGGGTCCGGATTGCTCCACCGATGTCGCCGATTACGCTGCCGTTGCTGCACCGTCGGCGGCGGTGATTTACATCACTGGCAGCCGACTTTTCCCGCGCGGCGAGATCTTTGACATGTCGCGCAACGCGCGTTTGATGCTGCGCAAACCGGTCAACCTGGAAGAGCTCGCCGACATGGTGCAGTACGTGGTGCCCCGCACCGCAGCGGACCTGCGCGCTGCCATCTAAACGCCTGATGCGCGGCTGTTTTTAGCGCGCACGCCGGGCGCAGTAGAGACATGCACAGCGGTCGCGCCGGGCATAGAGCTGATCCGGGCTGAACGGGCAAAGAGCAGCGCGGCGCTGTTTTCCCCACAAACCAGCGACGGACCGCGGCGTGCCCGGTGAGTTTCGCAAGCCGAGGGCTTGTATGCGGCGCGCCCGCTCCTATTTCGCACTATAATTCAACAGGCAAGAGACGGCACGTGGGGAACGACGCAGCGCACGCTTCTGCGAGGGGCAATGGTATCATTGGCGTTGTGCCGGTGATCATTGCGCTGTCGCTATTCGCCTGGTTTCTCAGCCTAACCCCGCAACTGAGCGACGGCGGAACGGTGCGTTGGGTGTGGCAGTGGGTGCCGAGCCTAGGCATTTCCATGTCATTCCTGCTCGACGGGTTGAGCCTGACCTTTGCCCTGCTGATCACAGGTATCGGCACCTGCGTGTTTCTTTACTCAAACACCTATCTGGCCGGCCATCCGCAATTTAACCGCTTTGCGCTGTTTTTGACCGCGTTCATGCTGGCAATGCTTGGGCTGGTGCTGGCCGACAACATGATCGGGCTGTTTGTGTTTTGGGAGCTGACAACCATCACCTCCTACCTGCTGATCGGCTTTGGCCATACCACCGAAAATGGCCGCCGGTCTGCGTTGCAGGCGCTGTTTGTCACCGGTGCCGGCGCGCTGGCGCTGCTTGCCGGGTTCATCCTGATGGGTTTTTCCATGGGCACGTTCGAGCTGTCCGAGATACTGGCGCAAGGCGACGCACTCACCAAACATGCGATGTATCTGCCGATCCTGATCCTGGTTTTGGCGGGCAGTTTTACCAAATCTGCACAGTTTCCGTTCCATTTCTGGCTGCCAAACGCCATGGCCGCGCCCACGCCTGTGTCGGCCTTTCTACATTCCGCCACCATGGTTAAGGCGGGCGTATACCTGATGGCGCGCCTGCACCCGGCGATGTCCGGCACGGATGTGTGGTTTTGGACGCTGACCGTCGCGGGCGCCTTCACTGCAGTGTTCGCCAGCATCCTCGCCCTGCGCCAAACCGATCTGAAACAGGCGCTGGCCTACACCACGCTGATGGCCCTGGGCACGCTGACGCTGTTTTTGGGGCAAAGCTCAGGCTACGCGATGACCGCCTTTGCCACCTTCCTGGTGGTGCATTCGCTCTACAAAGCAGCGCTGTTTCTGGTGGTCGGCTGCATCGATTATAGCACCGGCACACGTGACGCTGACACGCTGGGCCAGCTGGGGCGCGTGATGCCGGTGACCGCCTTGGCGGCGGGCCTTGTCGCGCTGTCGATGGCCGGGTTTCCGCCTTTCCTCGGCTTTATCGGCAAAGAGTTGAAATACGCGGGCATCCTGGCCATCGGGTCCGAGCCGCTGCTCTTTGCCTCGGCTCTGCTGCTGGCCAATGCGTTGATGTTTGCCATCGCCGGCATCGTGGCGCTGCGCCCGTTCTGGCTGACGCAAGAGGGCGAATACGCCCGCGCACCCAAAGAAGCGCCGTGGCCGATGCTGGTCGGTCCGGTGCTGCTGGCGGTGTTGGGCACGCTTTTTGGCGTGAACCCGGATCTGTTGCAGACCACATTGATCGATCCAACGGTGGCGTCACTGCTGGGGTCGATCGAAGACGCCAAAGAGCTCAAGCTTTGGGCCGGGGTCAACATGCCCCTGATCCTATCGATTGCCACCGTCGCCTTGGGCACGGTGCTCTACATCCTGCATCGCGGTTTGCGCGCGCGTCTAATTGCCATCACCACCGCCGCCCCGAATTTCGACCGCGGCTGGGACGCGTTTCTCAATGGGCTGAAGGGATTTGCCGCGTGGCAGACCCGGGTCATCCAGCCCGGTGTGCTGCGGATCTACATCTTTGCCACCTTTGCCACTGTGCTGGTGGCCATCGCGGGCACTATGGCGCTGCGCAACGCGTGGCCTGCGATGCCAGACCTTTTGGCCGTTGAGTGGCAAGAGCTGGGCCTAGCGCTGCTGATCATTGCGGGTGCGGTGCTGACGGTGATCACCTCCTCGCGCATCACGGCGATGGCGGCGTTGGGCGTTGTGGGCATTGGGGTCGCGCTGATCTTTATCGTCTACTCGGCGCCCGACGTGGCAATCACACAGCTACTGGTCGAGACGCTGGTGGTTGTTCTGGTGGCGGTTGCCATGCTGCGCCTGCCGCTGCTGGACCGCGAGGGCCGAGACCACCGCCCGCTCGATGCCGTGCTGGCGGGGGCAATTGGTCTGTCGGTAACTGCGGTTCTGCTCGCTGTGATAGAAACCCCCATCGACCGCCGCCTGACCGACTATTTCGAGGTGACCAGCTGGCCCGAAGCCTTTGGCCGCAACATCGTCAATGTCATCCTCGTCGATTTCCGCGCCCTCGACACGTTTGGCGAAATTGCCGTGGTCGTGATCGCCGCGCTGTCGGCCTATGCGCTGTTGCGCATGACCGATCTGGGGAGAGATAAATGAATTCCATCATCTTGCGGGTCGGCACGCAGTACCTGTCTGGCATGCTTTTGCTGTTTTCGCTCTACATGCTGATCCGCGGCCACAACGAGCCGGGCGGCGGCTTCATCGGCGGGCTGATCGGCTCCACCGGCTTTGTGCTCTACGCTATCGCCTGCGGCACCGACGAGGCGCGGCGCGCGCTGCGCGTGATGCCGCAGAACATCGCGATGGCGGGCCTGGGGATCGCCTTGCTGGCAGGCATCGCCGCGGCAGCCTTTGGCGACGCCTTGTTCACCGGGCAGTGGCTGTTCATCAATCCAACTGAGGACAGCAAGGGCATCCCGCTGTCGACCGTGCTGGTTTTTGACATCGGCGTCTACCTCGTGGTCTTCGGATCGATCATCGCGCTGGTCTTTGCCATGGAAGAAGAAATCTGATGGAGCCTCTGCTTGCCATCACCATTGGCATCCTCGTTGCCGCCGCAGTCTACCTGATGCTGGCGCGCAATGTGTTGCGCTTTATCTTTGGGCTTGTGCTGATCTCGAATGCGGCCAACCTGACGATCTTTGTGGCCGGCGGGCTGACGGCGGGCGCGCCGCCGCTGATCCCTGCGGGCGCCGAGGCGCCTGTTGATCTGGTGGCCAATGCGCTGCCCCAGGCGCTGGTGCTGACAGCTATCGTGATCGGCTTTGGCCTCTTTGCCTTTGCGCTGGTGCTAATGTTCCGCGCCTACACGACATTGGGCACGCTATATTCTGACGACATGCGCGTGGCCGAACCACGACCCGAGCCCAAGGACGCACCATGAGTTGGACACTGGCCACGCCGCTGGTGCTGCCATTCCTCGTGGCGGTGCTGGCTTTTTTGACGCGGTCGGGTCCCGCGGGACGCTGGGTGTCGGTTGCGGGCAATGCCCTGCTGTTGGTGGCATCTATCGTGCTGATGACGCGCGTGTTGGATCACGGGGTTGTCGCCGCGCAAATGGGCGGCTGGGGCGCGCCCTTTGGCATCACACTGGTAGCAGATTATCTGAGCGCTGTGATGGTTGTGATCACCGCGATCACATCGCTGGCGGTGTCGGTCTATGCGCTCACGGATGTCGGCGGGCGCAAAGAGCATTTAGGGTATCATGCCCTGTTCAATGTGCTCATCGGCGGCGTGGTGGGCGCGTTTCTGACTGGCGACCTCTTTAACCTCTATGTCTGGTTCGAGGTGATGCTGATCTCGTCCTTTGGCCTGTTGGTGATGGGCGGCACGCGGGCGCAGATCGACGGCGGAGTGAAATACGTGACGCTCAACCTGATCTCAACGATCCTGTTTCTGTCCGGCATCGGGCTGATCTACGGCATGACCGGCACGCTCAACATGGCGGACATTGCCCGGACCCTGCCCCAGGTCGAAAACCAGGGGTTGGTGAGCGTGATTGCGATGATGTTCATGGTGGCCTTTGGCGTCAAAGCCGCTGTGTTCCCGCTGTTTTTCTGGCTGCCTGCGGCCTATCACACGCCCGCCTTTTCCGTGTCGGCGGTGTTTGCGGGGCTGCTGACCAAGGTCGGGGTCTACGCGCTGATCCGCATGTTCACGCTGGTTTTTGACGGCGATGTCGCGTTTACCCACACCGTCCTGCTGTGGGTGGCCGCACTGACCATGGTCACGGGCGTCCTGGGCGCCGCGGCGCAAAGCGATATGCGCAAAATCCTGTCATTCCACATCGTCAGCCAGATTGGATACATGATCATGGGGCTTGCGCTGATGACGCCGCTGGCGATTGCGGGCGCGGTGTTTTACCTCGTCCACCACATCGTGGTGAAAGCCAACCTGTTCCTCATCGCCGGGGTGGCCGAACGCATCACCGGCTCGACCGAGTTGAGCCGCATCGGCGGCATGTATAAATCCGCACCCTTGCTGGCCGTTTTGTTCTTTGTCCCCGCCTTTTCGCTGGCGGGCTTTCCCCCGCTGTCGGGGTTCTGGGCCAAATACGTGCTGGTGGCCGCCGCGATTGAAGACAGCGGTTGGATCATTGCGGCCGTGGCGTTGCTGGTGGGCTTGCTCACCATCTTTTCGATGACCAAGATCTGGGCCGAGGCGTTCTGGAAATCGCACCCCGAGGGGACAAATCCCGCGCTCAGCCTGATGACGCAAAGCGAGCGGCGGCACCTGCTGACGCCCATCGCGGCGCTGGCGACAATGACGCTGGTGATCGGGTTTTACCCCGAACCCTTTGTGACCTTTGCCAAGGATGCAGCGGCGCAACTGCTGGATCCCAGCGCCTATATGCAAGCCGTTCTGGGGGTGCCGTCATGAACATGGCGTTGTCAAACCTGCTGCTCGCTGCCGCGTGGGCGATTTTCTTTGGTGCGTTCACCTGGCTGTCGGTCATCTCGGGTCTGGTGATCGGCTTTGGCGTGCTTTGGCTGTTACAACCACTGCACGGCGGCAATGCGCGCTATTTCCGCCGCGTGGTCTACTGGCTCAAGCTGATTGTGTTGTTTCTTTGGGAATTGCTGGTGTCGAGCGCGCAAGTACTTTGGGACATTGTCACCCCGGACCACCGATCAAATCCTGCGATCATCGACATGCCACTGGACGTCAAAACGGACGCGGGCATCTTGTTGGTTACAAACCTCATATCGTTGACCCCCGGCACTTTGAGCGTTGATGTAAGTCCGGATCGTAAGACACTGCAATTGCACGTGATGTTTGCCGATGACCCCGATGCGGTGATCCGCGATCTCAAGGGCGGCATGGAGCGTTGGGTGATCGACGCAGTGGAGGACGTGGCATGACCGAACTGCCGGAAACCATCCTGATGATCGGCGTGGCGCTGGTGCTGGGCGCCGTGGCCATGGCGCTCTTGCGTCTGACCCTGGGGCCCACGGTGCCGGACCGCGTGGTGGCGCTGGACAAGATGACGGTCTCCATCGTCGCCTTTTGCGGGCTGGCCACGATCTGGAGCGGCGATGCGGCGTTCCTTGATGTGGCGCTGGTGCTCGCGCTCGTTGGGTTTCTCGCCACCGTTGCCCTTGCCCGGTTCACCGAACGCGCCGTCAGCCGCGACGCTGAACGCGAGGAGGACACGCAATGAGCGTTTTGATCGCCGCCGCCCTGATCATCTTGGGCAGTCTTTTGACGCTGGCCGCTGGCGTTGGCATCCTGCGCCTGCCCGACGTTTTCACCCGCATGCACGCCGCAACCAAGGTGGGCACGCTGGGCTCGGGCCTGATCATGGCAGGCGTTGCCGTGCAGTTTGGCGAACCGGCCATCGTACTGCGCTGTGTGCTGATCGTGTTCTTTCTGCTGCTCACTGCGCCCATCGGTGCGCACATGATCGGCCGCGCCGCGCTGCGCATCGGCATTGAGCCATGGACGCCGAAAAAGGACTAGGCAAACGCCGACGATCCGCCCAAACTCTACCCATACGGGAATTCAGCTCGCTGGGAGGGTTTCATGATCAGGATATGTGCCGCAACGATGAGTGCCATTGCACTGGCAGGCGCGGGGCAGACGCAAAGCATCTGTGATACTGCCGCAGACCAATTCAACATCCAGTTCACCACGTTCGCGGGCCTCGATCCTGACGGAAACCTGCCCGAAGCCGCAGGCGTCATCGCGCACACCATCCACGGGCCTTACACCGGCCTTGGGCCGACACCGCCGGGCTATCTCGACTTTGACGCCCTCGAGGCGTTGACGCCCGACACGACCAAGACATGCGGCGATTACCTGAGCGACGGCACGTTCCTGCCGTGGTGCGGGTCGAACCACGATCCGATTACCGGCGCGCTGTCGGACAGCTCCTCATGGACCTACGTGCGGCAAGACACGCGCATTCACGGCGCCATGCCCGGCGTAGATGACGAGGTTGTCTGCTCGGATGAGTACAACAAACGCTATGGCCTGATCTTTGCCAATGCGTACATGAACGCAGGTGACAATCTGGGCTGCATGTACCCTTTGGATGGCGACACTGGACCGCGCGAAGGCAAGGGGTGTGGGATATCCACCCACACCTGGGCGCATCCACCGCAAGCGCAAGGCGCCTGCCCCGTGCCCGACGACGCAAAAACCTATGAGGCGGATTTCGCAGCACTGATCGCGGCACAGGGGTCGCGCGCGGGGTCACTGATCTGCTCGTTGGGAAAAAGCCAGTTCGACACCTGGGTCGCGGTGCGCAAGGTGGTGGACCTGAGCGTCACGACGTGGCCCGTGAACGAGTTTGTGCTTTGGAACTGGGACGGCTATTCGACGCAAGACATTGCAGACAGTGGTTTTCTTGCGGGCATCTACTATCTGTCGGGCTGCGCGCGGACGCCGGTGGACGGCAACCGCGCCACCGCGGAACGCATCGCCAAGCTTTATGCGGCATGGACCGGGATCACGGTGCCGGTGGTCGCGCTCAGCAATGCCGCGATCCGGCAGGCGTCGGATCAGCCGTTCAGTTGCAATTAGAACCGAAACGCTCAGCTCTGCCTGACACTACGGCTTGCAATGCGCACCGGCACGGGTCGGAGCTGCGGGCGACGCTCTGCCTCTAGTCGGCGGGAAAAATCGCGCGCGGGAACGCCTCGACCACCTGCGCGATGGCTGAGATAGCTATGGCTGGCGCTTGGCGCAGTGCCGGCACCAGGCCGATGGGTCCGCGCAGCCGGGCGATCTGCTCTTCGGCCACGCCCATGGCGCGCAGGCTGTCGCAGCGCGCCGCATGGGTCGTGGCTGACCCAAGCGAACCGATATAGCTCGCCTGCGTCTCCAGCGCGGCGGTCAGCAGTGCCGGCTCCCAGTCGTGATCGTGAAACAACGTCAGCATGCCGCAATGCGGATCAAGATCGAACGTCGGCGCCGACATTGGCGTGGTCAGCACATGCGTGGCCTCACGCGGCAACGCCGCAAGCGCGTCAAGATCGGCGTCCTCGGGCGAGCACAGGACAAGCTCGAACCCGGCCGAATGGGCGACATACGCTGTGGCGCGAAACACCGCCCCGCGCCCGGCCAGCACCAGCCGGGTTTTCGGGGTGTAGCGGAAGGTGACGGGCGCGGCGCGTTCCGGCACGTCAAAGGCTATCGTGACCGATTGGCGCGCCAACAGACTGTCCCGTGCCGCCCGCAGGCGCGCGGGATCAGGTGTCGGGTCGAGCAGCAATTCCAGCGACCCGCCGCATGGCAGTTTCAGGTCAAAGCTCGACGCCCCTTCGCCATACCGCAGCACTTGGCGGGTGCCGCTACGCGCAGCGTCAAGCGCTTGCAACTGGATATCGCGATCTACGCAGCCATTGGACATGTAGCCGACCATTGCCCCGTCAGCGCCCACCACAGCCATCGACCCTGTTTCGCGCGCGGCCCCGCCGCGGATGTCGACCGAGGTGATCAGCACGCAGCCTTCACCCGCCTCTTGCAGGTGCACAGCGTGCTGCAACACGTCGAGCGCGTGTTCGGCATATGTGATTGGCTCAGCCACCCGCACACTCGGGCGTTTCGGTGGCGCAAGACGTCAACAGCGTGCCGGCCTGCATTTTGCGGGTGCTGGCCATGCGACAACTGCGCCGCTGCGCGCAGGAGCCGGCCGACGCGGCGATGGTGACTGTGTCGCTGTGTTCCATGGCGCCTCCCGGTCTGGCTGCGGGGCAAGGCCCCGATTGCTAGCGGCCGCGGTCATGGGCGCGAACCTCCTGGCATGCTCACCATGCGACCGCGAAGGCTGCAAGCCCTTTTTCAACACGAAGAAGTGCGCCGTCGGCACAATCCGCAACGCAAGTCGGCGAGGCAGCGATGCAACAGCAGGTCCGCTTCGCTTAAAATGCCCAGCACGTGATCGCGGCAACAGTTGTTCCGCGGGATCAATCGGCACTTGCGCCTCGTCCCCAGCGACTTGTCCTATGGCATAGCACGGTGCCACAGCACTTACCGAACAGGCGATCACACTAAAACGTACCCAAGGCATGGGCTGAATGTGCTGAGAGATTACCGGGCAGAGACATCCCTCACCAGGACGGCCTGGTCGTCCGCGCAAATCCACGACAGCAGAAATACTGAGGCGACGCAAAATCGCGCGATACGCGAGGCGGTGGTGCATTGGCGCAAATTTCTGCTGGCCGGGCATAACTCAAGTGTTGATTGAAACGCACAACGCGTCGATTGTGAGGCTATCCGGGGCACGTGTCGCAGCGGCAGCATGAGCCTGGCAAAAAACTGGCGCTCGGCGCGGTGCGCACCGGGCGCACTCATCAAGGGAGTTCTTTCACATGTTCAAACAGTTCAAGATCGGCGGCACCGTGCTGCTGGGCGCAATGACGGCGGCGTCGATGACCGTCGCGCAAGAGTTTATCTCAATCGGCACCGGCGGCGTCACGGGCGTGTACTACCCCACCGGCGGTGCGATCTGCCGTCTGGTCAACAAGAGCCGCAAGGAGCACGGCATTCGCTGTGCAGTCGAATCCACCGGTGGCTCGGTCTACAACATCAACACCATCAAGGCGGGCGAACTAGAGTTCGGCGTGGCCCAGTCCGACTGGCAGCACCACGCGTTCAACGGCACATCGAAGTTCGAGGGCGACGCGGCCTTCCCCGGCATCCGTGCCGTAATGTCGGTGCACCCCGAACCCTTCACCCTGATCGTGCGCGGCGACAGCGACATCAGCGGTTTCGAGGACATCAAGGGCAAGCGCGTCAACGTCGGCAACCCCGGTTCAGGTCAGCGGGCCACGATGGAAGTTGTGATGGCCGCGTTTGGCATCGGCATGAACGATCTGGCGCTCGCGACCGAGTACAAAGGCTCTGAGATGGCCAAGCAGCTGTGCGACGGCAACATCGACGCGATGATTTACACCATCGGTCACCCGGCCGCCGCGATCAAAGAGGCGACCACCACCTGTGACGCCCGTCTGGTCAGCGTGACCGGCGCGCCGATTGATAAACTGGTGGCCGACAACCCGTTCTACCGCGTCGCGACCATCCCCGGCGGCATGTACAAGGGCACCGATGCTGACACCACGACCTTTGGCGTGGGCGCGACCTTTGTGACCTCGGCCGATGTGCCGGACGACACGGTCTACATCGTGGCCAAGGCGGTGATGGACAACATCGACGACTTCAAGGGGCTGCACCCGGCATTTGCCAACCTGGATCCGGCGCAAATGGTGGCCGACGGGCTGAGCGCGCCACTGCACCCCGGTGCGGAACGCGCCTACAAGGAACTGGGCCTGATCGACTGATCGCGTGCGGCTTTGACACGAGAAAGCGCCGGCTTTGTCCGGCGCTTTTTCATGTCTGGTAGGCGGCGTCAACCTTGGACGGCCGTACAGACAAGCCCGACAATCAAGCCGACATAAGTCACGGGGTAAGACTGGAGTTTTAAGTGGCGCGCCAAAATTGGACCGATCTTGAAAACGATAACGACCGCCCGGCTCAACAGTCCAACACCAAGAACGGCGACCTGGATCGCAGTTGCCAAAATCGAGGTCACACCGTTTATAAATGCCGAAACCATCACAACCGTTAAGAGAATTGTGTATTCAGGCCCGGAGAATTCTGGCAGCCCGTTGATGTACCACGCCGTTGCAATTTGCAGCGTCGGTGGCAAAAGGGCGACACACGCCACCACCAAAATCAATGGCACCAGCAAAGGCACAGGAAACGATTTGTCCAGAAACAAATACTGAGACACCCGCAACGTCACCCAATCGAATGGCCAAGACAAACAGGCCGACAGAAGCGCATAGACAACGATCAGCCCCAAAAACATCGGCAGAAACGCGGCCAAGGGCACATCGTCCTCGACGATCTGATCAAAAAACGCAATTGAATAAAAGACGGTCAACACAAATGAAACCGTCAGGCTCAGCAGGGCCACGCGGCGCCATCGCAGCCGCCCATCCCGCAGGAGCGGTGTCAGGACCGACCGGATAACGGACTGTTCGAACCCCGCAAAAGACACCGCGCGGTCGCCAAACAGAAATCCCGACAGCGTCCGTTTGTGCGCGTCCAACGCAAGTTCGTTGAACAGGTGAAACAGGCCCACAACCGTGGCAAAGGTTCCAAGCTGTTCCAACATCAATCGAACCCGCCCCGTCTAGCGCGCTTTGCGTTTGATCTGAATCGAAAGGCGCTGTGTGTCCATAGGTCGGACGCGCCTTTCGATGCTTTACGCCTCATATAGACGCACAGTGCTTTACTGCATCCGGCTGATCACCACCGTCACCTCGGGCTTCTTGCCGATCTCGTCTTGCGCCGTCTTGCGTACGATGCGACGGAGCGCTTCGTTCAGGCTGTCGTCGTCGCGCAGGGTTTTGGCGTCGGCCCGGCCCAGAAACTGGCTTAGATCCTGTTCCAGCACGTCAACAAGGGGCGCATTGGACCGTCCAGTTTCGGCCAGCCCCATTAGCTCGCACCACGGCTCGCCCAGCGGTTCGTCCTCTTCGTCCAGGATCAGCGTGACGGTGACATGCCCATTCAACGCCATGCGGATGCGGTCGCGCACGATGCCGTCCAACGCGCCGATCTGGCTGGACCCGTCCAGATATGTGCGCCCAGTTTCGACATAACCCGCGACCTTGGGCGCATTGCCCGACAGGTCGATCATCATCCCGTTAACGGCCAGCACGCCCGCGCGCCCTTTGGCCTCGGCCAGTTTGACGTGTTCGCGCAGGTGGCGGTGCTCGCCGTGCATGGGCACGATGATCTGCGGATCGACGATGTCATGCATGCGCTCTAGATCCGGCCGATTGGCGTGGCCCGACACGTGATACCGCCCGCTGCTGTCATCGACCACATCGACACCCTTTTCGCTAAGCTGGTTGATGATGCGAATGACGCCCTTTTCATTGCCGGGAATGGTTTTGGAGGAAAAGAGGAACAGATCGCCCTCTTGCAACTCCAACCCCATATACTTGCCGTTTGCCAATTGCGCAGAGGCCGCGCGCCGCTCTCCCTGGCTGCCGGTCACCAGCAGCATCAGGTTTTCGCGCGGGATCATGCCGGCATCTTCGGGGCTGATCGTCGTGGGAAAGTCTCGCAGCACGCCGGTTTCCACGGCAGCCTCAATCATCCGTCGCATCGCGCGGCCCAAAAGGACAATGGACCGCCCCGCCGCCTGCCCCGCCTCGGCCAGCGTTTTCACCCGCGCCACATTCGATGCAAAGGTTGTGGCCACGACCATGCCCGTGGTGTGCCCAGCGACCAGTTTTTCGATCTCGGGGCCAACGCTGGCCTCGGACCGGCCAGGCTCGGGAGAGAACACATTGGTGCTGTCGCAGATCAGTGCGCGCACACCCGGTTTCGACACTTCAGCCCAGAGGTCGGGATCAAACGGCTCGCCGACCCCGGGCGTCTGGTCCAGCTTGAAATCGCCGGTGTGGATCACGCGGCCATCGGGCGTGTCGATGACAAGGGCCGCACTTTCCGGGATCGAATGCGACATGGGCAGAAAGCCCACCTTGAACGGCCCCGCATCGACTTGGGCAGGCCAGGCGCTGGCCACGCGCACCGCGTCTTCGGGGTGGCCGTATTCATCCATCTTGCGCCGCGCGATATTGGCGGTGAAGGGACGCGCATAGATCGGCGCGCCCAACCGCTCGAACGTATGCGCCACAGCGCCCACGTGATCCTCGTGCGCGTGGGTGACAAACACGGCCTCGATCTGTTCGCGCCTTTCGACCAGCCAGTCGATGTCCGCGATTATCAGATCGACGCCGGGGCTCGTATCCATATCAGGAAAGGCCACGCCCAGGTCGACCACGATCAGCCGCTCTTGATCCTGCGCGCCGTACCCGTAAACATAGGCATTCATGCCAATTTCACCCGCCCCCCCCAGGGGCAGGTAGATCAGTCGTTCACTGCTCATAAGCTCAGTTCAAATCCTTGTTGTGGCGATGGATGACCGTCAGGCCATGCATCGTCAGATCATCCTCAAATGCGTCAAAGAGCGGCTCGGACTGCTGGAACAGCGGTGCAAGCCCCCCGGTTGAGATCACGCGCATTTCGCGGGCGCGCTCCGCCTTGATGCGGGCACATATCTCACGCACCAATCCGACGTAACCCCAAAATACGCCCGACTGCATGCAGGCCACCGTGTTCGTGCCCACAACCGCCTGCGGTTTCGAGATGTCTACATGCGGCAGCGCGGCAGCAGCGTTGTGCAGCGCCTCAAGGCTCAAGTTCACCCCGGGCGCGATCACCCCGCCCACATAGGCCCCGTCGCTGGCCACTACGTCAAAGGTTGTGGCGGTGCCGAAATCCACCACAATCAGATCGCCGCCATAGCGGTCATAGGCCCCTGCGCTGTTGACCAACCGGTCCGGCCCGATCTGCGTCCCCTCATCCACCCGCGGCTCTACCGGCAGCGCGCAGTCGGGCTTGCCCACCACCAGCGGGCGACAGTTGAAATAGCGGTCACACAGCACCCGCAGGTTGAACACCACCCGAGGCACCGTGGACGAGATGATCACATCGGTGATCTCAACATCGAGCTTTTGCAGCCGGATCAGCGTGGACAACCAGACATAGTACTGATCCGCGGTACGCTGCCACTCGGTGGACGCGCGCCAGGTGGCGATAAACGCCGAGCCATCCCAGATCGAAAAAACTGTATTGGTATTGCCGCAATCGATAGTCAGCAGCATGGCGCGCCCCGTTTCATAAACACGTCTTAGAAATACACATCCGCAGCCGGGATGCTGACCCGACCTTTTGCTGTCTCTAGAACAAGTTGGCCTTGGTCGTCCACGTCGACAAAGGTCCCTTTATAGATGTCGCGTGTGGTGCGCGCGGTGATCACCTCGCCCAACCGTGCGGCATGGGCCAGCCAAGCGGTGCGAATGGGCGCAAAACCATAGGCGCCAAACTGTGCCTCGTGCCGGGCATAGGCAGCCGCCAAATGCGTCAGAAAATCGTCCGGCGTCACCTCGACACCAAAACTCTGCCGCAGCGACGCTGGCGGCACTGCATCCGGTTCCAGGTCCGACACATCCGGCGCGCGCACCAGGTTCACTCCGATCCCGACGATCACATGGGAAATCGCGCCGCCCTGCCCCGCGCTTTCCAACAGGATCCCCGCCAGCTTGCCGCCATTTAGCAGCACATCGTTGGGCCATTTCAGCTGAAACGCTGCCTCCCGCCCCGTGACCGCAACGCAGGCGTCGCGCAGGGCCAGCGCCGCTACAAAGGACCGCAACGCGGCATCTAGCCCGGCCACCGGCAACACAAGGCTCGCGGCAAAATTTCCCGGTGGCGTCGCCCACGCGCGCCCGCGCCGCCCGCGCGCGGCCGTCTGGTGATGCGCCAAGATCCATTCTGGCCCGGCAAGCGTGGGCACCAGGCGCGCCGCTTCGGACAAGGTGCTGTCAACCTCCGGCAACACGCGCCGCCCATACCCCTCAGGCCAGGCGGTCATGACTTCTCTGTTTCAAAAAAATCCTCCCCGAAGGGCCGTTCCGCCATCCGCGCCTCAACGCAGCAGCATTTGCGCCGCAGCCGCCGCCGCGCCCTCAACGCCAAACATGTTGACGATCCCCACCACCATGATCGCGGCCGAGGCCATCAACATACCGGCCAGCACCGGGTTGCTGCCGCCGTTTAGCCCCGCCTCTTCGGCCTCGCCAAAATACATGTAGTAGACGATGCGCAAGTAATAATAGGTCCCGATCACCGAGGCGATCACACCCGCCACGGCCAGCCAGATCAGCCCGCCATCATAAGCGGCCCGCAACACGTAAAGCTTGCCAAAAAAACCCAGCATCGGCGGCACGCCTGCCAGCGAAAACAGCAGCACCAGCATCGCGAGCGCACGCCCGGGTGCGGCCTTGGCATAGCCCTTGAGCGCGTCGATCTGCACCACCGGCTGGCCGTCTTTCTCCATCAGCAGGATAAACGCAAATGTGCCGACGTTCATGGTCACGTAGATCGCCATGTACACCAGCATCGCCTGCACACCCAGCACGGTGCCCGCCGCAAGACCCATCAGCGCGTATCCCATGTGGGCAATGGACGAGAAAGCCATCAGGCGTTTGATATTCATCTGCCCAATCGCTGCAAAAGCGCCGAGGAACATGGAACACACCGCCAGCAGCGCCATGATCTGCTGCCAGTCGGACACAACGCCGCCAAAGGCGTCATGCATCACACGGGCAAACAGCGCCATGGCGGCCATCTTGGGCGCAGTAGCAAAAAACGCGGTGATCGGCGTTGGTGCGCCTTCGTAGACATCGGGCGTCCACATGTGGAACGGCACCGCAGAGATTTTGAACGCAAACCCGGCCATCAAGAACACCAAGCCAAAGAGCAACCCCAGCGACGTGCCTCCGCCCACCACCTGCAAGATGCCGGAAAAGAGCGTGGTGCCGGTGTAGCCATAGACCAGCGATGCTCCGTAGAGCAGCAACCCCGAGCTGAGCGCGCCCAGCACAAAGTATTTCAGCCCTGCCTCGGTCGATTTGACGCTGTCGCGGCGCAAGCTTGCCACGACGTAAAGCGCCAGCGACTGTAGCTCGAGCCCCATGTATAGCGCCATCAGATCGCCCGCGCTGACCATCATCATCATGCCCACCGCGGCAAGCGCCACCAGCATCGGGTATTCGAATTTCAACAGACCCCGCGTGGCCAGATAGCTTTCGCCCATCAACAGCACCGCCGCGGCCGAGATCAGAATGATCACCTTGGCAAAGCGCGAAAACGCGTCATCGACAAACATCCCGCCAAAGGCGACGTTTTCGCCCTGCCCGGCAAAGCCAATCCAAAAGGCCAAGGCCATAAACACCGCCGCCGTGGCCCACAAGAGTGGCGAGGCAATCTGATCTTTGGCGGTGTAAACCGCACCCAGCAATCCAAGCATGGCAAACACGCTCAGCAGGATTTCCGGCAGGATGATGGTCAGATCGGCGGCCATGGGTCGCGGTCCTTAGTTATTTGAAACGATCTGCGTCGCGGCCTCAGCCGCGGCAAGGGCCGTGTCATAGTTGGTCACCAGCGCGGCAACCGACGGGCCGATGAGGTCGAGTATCAGGGCGGGATAGACGCCCAAAAGCAGGGTCATGACAACCAGCGGCGCAAAGATCGCCTTTTCCCGCCGCGTCATGTCAGTGATCGACTTGAGGCTTTCCTTGATCAGATCACCCATCACCACCCGCCGATACAGCCACAGCGCATACGCGGCCGAAAAGATCACGCCGGTGGTGGCCACAACCGCCACCCAGGTGTTGACCTGAAACACCGCCATCAGCGTGAGAAACTCACCGACAAATCCAGAGGTGCCCGGCAGGCCAACATTGGCCATGGTAAACAGCATAAAGATCAACGCATAAGCCGGCATCCGGTTGACCAGCCCGCCATAGGCGTCAATCTCACGCGTGTGCATCCGGTCGTAAATGACACCCACGCACAAAAACAGCGCGCCCGAGATAAATCCGTGGCTCAGCATCTGAAAAATCGCGCCATCCACGCCCTGCTGGTTGGCGGCGAAGATGCCCATGGTGACAAATCCCATGTGGGCGACGGACGAATAAGCGATCAGCTTTTTCATGTCCTCCTGCACCAGCGCCACCAGCGAGGTGTAGACGATGGCAATCGCCGACATCCACAGGACCAGCGGCGTCATCACCTCGGACCCGACGGGAAACATGGGCAAAGAAAAGCGGATAAAACCGTAGCCGCCCAGCTTGAGCAGGATCGCCGCCAGCACCACGGACCCGGCGGTGGGCGCCTGCACATGCGCATCGGGCAGCCAGGTGTGCAC